>NZ_JAQRFI010000042.1 GCF_028598805.1 Xenorhabdus yunnanensis
AAGCAAAGACACTTAGCTTGAACGAAGAGAAAGCAGCGTCATTTAGGCGCAGTCGGTAACATGCCCTTATAGGGCTAGAGCAAACCACCCGCTATGCGGGTGGTTCTGATTAACTTAAGCATATAGTAAGCTCTATGTACTGTTTTTTGCTATTTTTTCCACAAGCTTATTGTACTCTTTCCAAACAACGGATACTGGTGAGTTTAAACAGCAGATAGAGATTGAACCACCTGTTGCAGGATGATATTCATACTTTGATTTTCCTCTATAAACTCTCTTGGGCAGTATGTTGTCCGCAGGATTCTTTCTTTTTCGCTCTAACATCAATTATAACCTCACTTGCAGATTATCTGATGGCCAGATAGTGGATTATTAACATCTTGCTAACCCGTTATTGTTGTTTCCTATTGTAAAAATAACAACTGAAAATTTTAATACGCGATGGTGGCTTTTTCCAACTATCACAGTATTAAAATTTAATAATCTCATTTGGAGAAAGATATTACTATATGTTTTCGTAAATATTAGAAATTTCAAGATTAAATTTTGTAATTCACCCACTTTTTTAATGAATTCGGTGATTACTACATTAGTGATATAGCAGAGCGTGATTATCTAAATTTACTCTGTGCATTTTGTTTGGGTGCATCAATAACTTCCAGTTAACACATTCTTTTCATTTGGTTATTGTATTGGCATTGTTTTTAAAAGGTTTTATTTTTGTTGATGATATGTTTTGTGTTTTGGGTGGGGCGTTAATTAATTTATGTCTATTGCTTATATATAAGAAGAAAATTAACCCGCAACTCTTGTTCGTGAAATGCACTTAATCAGCTCAAAATAGGGAATAAAGCGTTTATGGCGAATAGATAACTATTTAATTTTTCTAAAGTAAATGTAAAAATTTCATTAAAAGTTACACATTGAAATTGATATTGTGTTACATTCTTTCCGTTTTTACTGGCTAGTATCTCTGTGTTTTTGTATACAGAATTTTGTTACTTGTTAAGTATAAAGGAAATTAAGCACAATAAAATTTCACCGGATACGGCACTATGGTCAGCTAATGTTTGCTAATTAGTAAGAGGAAAATATCTTGACGGATCTGATTAACTTCATTAACTTCATTAACAACATCCTTTGGGACTACGCACTAATATACCTGCTTCTTGCGGTTGGTCTTTACTTCACACTGCGTTCTGGTTTTATACAGCTTCGTCATTTTGGTCATATGTTTTCAGTTCTGAAAGATAGTAATAAATCAGATAATTCTGGTATTTCATCTTTTCAGGCTTTATGTACCAGCCTTGCTGCTCGTGTGGGAACCGGTAACTTAGCAGGAGTTGCCATTGCAATTACTGCAGGTGGGCCAGGGGCTATTTTCTGGATGTGGGTAGTGGCATTTATTGGTATGGCAACTTCCTTTGTGGAAAGCACGCTTGCCCAGTTGTACAAGACGAAAGACGATCAGGGAAATTATCGCGGTGGCCCGGCTTACTACATGGAAAAAGGGTTGAAGAAGCGATGGATGGGAGTATTGTTTTCATTCTTCCTTATTATCGCGTTTGGTCTTGTATTTAATGCTGTCCAAGCAAATTCAATTGCGGAAGCGGCTGCCTTTGCCTTTCATGTCAAACCATTTTATGTCGGTATTGTCTTAGTCATTATTAGTGGCACAATTATTTTCGGTGGGCTGCGTTCCATTGCCCGAGTAGCGGAATTGGTTGTACCGTTCATGGCTGGCGCTTATTTAATACTGGCATTTTGGGTTGTTGGTCACAATATTGAACGCATCCCAGCGGTATTTGCATTAATTATCAAGAGCGCCTTTGGCCTTCAGGAAGCAATAGCAGGAACATTAGGCTACGGCATCTCTCAGGCAATGACTCAGGGTGTTCAGCGTGGGTTATTTTCGAATGAAGCAGGGATGGGATCTGCGCCGAATGCTGCGGCATCAGCTTCCCCATATCCACCACATCCAGCCTCTCAGGGTTATGTGCAGATGTTGGGTGTATTTATGGATACGATCGTTATCTGTAGTGCAACGGCAGTTATTATCCTTTCTTCCGGAATTCTCGATGATAATGTCACTGCTATCAGCGGAATTGAATTGACTCAGAGGGCATTATCAACAGCTGTTGGGCATTGGGGAACGACATTCATTGCGATTGCCATTTTCTTCTTTGCTTTCACATCGATTATTGCCAACTATGCTTATGCTGAAAGCAACATGATATTTTTGGAGCGCAACCACACTGCTGGATTATTTATTTTGCGGTTGGCTGCATTGGGTATGGTAATGTTTGGTGCATTGGCAGAAGTCCCTCTGGTTTGGAGTATGGCTAATCTATCAATGGCATGTATGGCTATTGTTAACTTGATTGCCATACTTATGTTGTCAGGCGTTGCAATAAAGTTGGCGAAGGATTATAACCGACAGAGAAAATTAGGTCAGTTGCCAACATTTAATATCAATTCGTACCCAGAGATTCAACAGCAAGTTGAAAAAGGTATTTGGGATAATGATATATCGCATAACAGCGAGAAGGGTAATCGCTGATACTGAAATGCCTCTATAGGGGATATCAGTAACGGGGTATTACTCGCATCAGGTAAAACTTTATTAGCCAGCCATTCGAACGTTCTGCGAATGGCTGGCTTTTATTTGTTCTTAAAAGCATGCTGATAAGCAAAAAGTATCACATCTATTTTAGTTTCATCTAGTATATAATCATTATAATGTTATCTTTTCCTGCAAAATAGCTGACCCAACATGATAAAACGATTAATGATAAGTATGTTTATCACATTGTTGATTGGTTGTTCTTATTCCCCTGAACGAGAAGATAGAAATGGGTATATTGTTGACCACTCCTATCCTTATTCGACTAAGCAAGGTATTGACTCAATTAGATTTATTGTCCTCCATTATACTGCGTTGGATGATAAAAAATCTTTACGGGCATTAACGGGAGGTCGTGTTAGTATTCATTACCTTATTCCCTCGCAGCCGCAGTATGAGAATAAAGAACCGATTATTTTTCAATTGGTTTCAGAAAAGGAAAGAGCATGGCACGCGGGAAAGAGTGAATGGAATAGATACCAAAACTTAAATCGTTATTCTATTGGTATTGAAATTGTTAATTGTGGGTTTAAGCAAGAGTTTATTAAAAAAGAATGGTGTTTATATCATCCGTCACAAATTGATACCGTTATCCGATTGCTAAAAGATATTATTCATAGGTATAAAATTAAAGCTGTTAATGTTGTGGGTCATAGCGACATAGCACCATTGAGAAAAAAAGATCCCGGGCCTGTTTTTCCGTGGCGTGAGCTTTATGAACAAGGAATTGGTGCTTGGCCTGATGACGCAACAGTGAATAAATATTTGGCTGGTAGGGCACCTAATTTTCCTGTGTCAGTGATGGCAATTCAGAAAGCGCTGGCTCTTTATGGCTATAGTATCCCTCAAACGGGACTCTTGGATAACACTTCTTATAGAACTATTCAAGCCTTTCAGATGCATTTTCGTCCGTCAGACATTAGCGGTATCCCCGATGCAGAAACGGAAGCAATCGCTTTGGCGTTAATCGAGAAGTACCAATAATGATTTAGGCATAGCGGCCTTGGTGAATGGCCGCTGATGATACCGAGCTTCATGGTTCGCAGTTGTAAGTGAGATGTAATGGAACTTTAACTTCAAGTTCAATATCTGTACTTTGGCGAAAATCGTGAGGCGTAATGCCATATTCTTTACGGAACATATAAGTGAAATGGGATTGAGAGCCAAAGCCGAAATCCAAAGCAATATCAAAAATAGGCAAGGAACTATTTTTCAGCAGAAAAACAGTGCCAGCCAAGCGTCGTTGGCGAATGTACTTCCCAAGAGATATGCCGGTAACTTCCTTGAATATTTTCTGCATGTGCCAAAGTGAATAGCCAGAGTAAGCAGCAAGCTCTTCAAGATGAATGACACGGCCAAGATGGTTTTCAATCCATTTACTCAGTGCGCATACAAGTGCTAAGTGGTTATCTTGTGCCATTACAATTTTAAACTGGTTGAAGGTTGAGGGAGTATACACAACTTCTTTTCAAGATGACAAAATCGATTATTATAGGGGGTACAACGACCAGATGAAAATTTTAACACGCTATCATCACTCTATCATATGATAACTCACCATAATATTTTATTTTAAAGTTAACAACAATGGAATAATCATAAGGTGGTCTAATTAAACACTAAATAAGTTCTTTTAACTCTGTGCTCAATATTGATTAACATACATTTACGGTATTCATTCTTTGTAAATGATGTTTTAATATCCACCTGATACGAATTAACACACTCAATATTGCGTTAAATTAGTATATAACTCAATCACTACAATATATTGAGGGAATCACGTTGAGGAAATTTGGATTCGACAAATCTTGTATAAGTTGGGAAAGATAGGAAAATATCTGGTTCAATTCAGATTTAACGATTTAAAACAATAAATTAAATAGCTTTTAATGAGACGGGTTCTAAACATCGTAAAAAGAGGACTAGATGGCGGAACAACAAGAACAACAATCAACGCTTAAGCGTGGTTTAAAGAACAGGCATATTCAGCTTATTGCCCTTGGTGGCGCAGTAGGAACCGGGTTATTTTTGGGTATTGCTCAAACCATCAAAATGGCGGGGCCTTCGGTGCTCCTTGGGTATGCAATTGGTGGGTTTATTGCATTTTTGATTATGCGCCAATTAGGTGAGATGGTTGTTGAGGAGCCTGTAGCGGGATCATTTAGCCACTTTGCTTATAAATATTGGGGAAATTTTGCCGGTTTCCTATCAGGTTGGAATTACTGGGCAATGTTTATTTTGGTTGGAATGGCTGAGTTAACGGCTGTTGGTATATATATCCAATATTGGTGGCCGGAAGTTCCAACATGGGTTTCTGCTGCAATATTCTTTGTACTGATCAATCTTATCAACCTAATTAATGTTCGGTTATATGGCGAAACTGAATTTTGGTTCTCTCTCATTAAAGTCAGTGCGATCATCGGGATGATTATCTTTGGGAGCTATTTACTGATCAGCGGTAATGGTGGCCCACAGGCAAGCATCACCAATTTATGGCAGCAGGGCGGTTTTATGCCAAATGGAATTTCTGGCTTGATTATGGCGATGGCCGTGATCATGTTTTCATTTGGTGGTCTGGAAACCGTGGGCATTACAGCAGCAGAAGCAGAAAATCCTGAAAAAAATATCCCAAAAGCAACTAACCAAGTTGTTTATCGAATCTTACTGTTTTATATCGGTTCATTGGCTATTTTGCTGTCGCTGTATCCATGGGCGAATGTGGTAGAAGGTGGTAGCCCATTTGTTTTGATCTTTCATAACTTGGATAGCTTCTGGGTAGCGAATGTTCTGAATGTGGTGGTACTAACGGCGGCCTTATCTGTTTATAACAGTGGTGTATATTGTAATAGTCGGATGTTGTATGGTTTGGCTAAACAAGGTAATGCCCCTCGTATACTCACAAAAGTTAACAAACGTAGTGTGCCGGTCTTGTCTATTGGTTTATCCGCGCTGGCAACATCGATTGGAGTATTGGTTAACTATGTAATGCCTGGTAAAGCATTTGAACTGTTAATGGCATTAGTGGTAACTACACTAGTCATTAACTGGATTATGATTTGTTTTGCTCACCTGAAATTCCGTGCAGCCAAGAATAAAGAAGGTATCAAAACGAAGTTTCAGGCACTGTGGTATCCATTTGGGAACTATCTGTGTTTGGCATTCCTGGCGTTCATTCTCATCATTATTCTAATGATGCCACCAATTCGTATTTCGGTTATTTTAATGCCGTTTTGGATTGTGGTCTTATGGGGTGGATACTTGATCGCTCAATCTAAGAAAACTAAGAAATAAGTAGACTGGTTGTTAATCCATTCAGTGTTTTTTCAGCTGGGTGTACAATCCCCGGCTGAAAAAACACTGAATGTCAATTCCCCACCTATTCTGAAGCCGCATTTTTCCCATAAATCAGAAGAAGAGTATTTGTGATCTTTTTCTGACAATATAACTTCATTTTAAATTCCAACTACTTCAATACGATGTACTTAATGGGATCAGTTTATCGTATAGAAGTAAACATATGGAGAAATATCTAAAAACGTCTTATAAATATTATAATTGAATAATATTTAATAAATGATAGACAAAAAGTAAGTTGGTTACATGTAAAAAAATTATATTGTATGTTCAAAAAGAATGATTGAAATTAATCATGATTTTTATAGTTATCTAAAATGGATTTTGCATAACTATAACTCTCTGGTCTACAACATAACAGATGTGAAAAACAGCATTATGTATTAAGTTTATTAAAGTGATTTCTTTGGGTTGAAATTTTCTTTTTACGTTTATTCATATGGTTAGGTGACTTAAAAATTATTAAGCAATTTCAAATTGGAACGGATATTAAGAATTTTAAATATGTGCGTTGGCTCCAGCACCTGAAAAAAATGGCTTGCGATTATATAAAGAGTATGTGATAAAACACGTGGGTAAACGAAGTGCTGTTCTGTTAATTAATAACAGAAACTAATACGAGTTTGTTTATTTTTATGCCAACAGGCTAATAAAGTGATTCAAAGGAAATTTTTGAAATGGCAAAAATCACTGGTACTGTGAAGTGGTTCAACGAGTCTAAAGGTTTTGGTTTTATTACTCCAGCTGATGGTAGCAAAGATGTATTTGTACATTTTTCTGCAATTATGAAAGATGGGTTTAAAACATTGTCTGAAGGCCAACAAGTTGAGTTTGAAATTCAGGATGGTCCTAAAGGTCCTGCTGCTGCAAACGTATCAACTTTATAGTAATAAATTTAATTTGGTTAGTATTTTATTACTGGCTAAATATATTTATCGTCAGTCTAGTTTTATTATCTGATGATAAGTTATTGCAAATATCACTCTATTGGGATACTAATAGAGTGATTTTTATTTTGACTCGGGGCGTTCTTTATTGAACTGAGAAGTACCCGTATTACCTGATCTGGATAATGCCAGCGTAGGGAAGTCATGGTATCTCTAGTTCCGATACCCACTTTTCTTTAGCTGGTGGTAGGAATCACCATTATGAGAATTAATTCACTGACGATCGCGGGAACAGATCCTAGCGGTGGAGCCGGCATTCAAGCCGATTTAAAAACCTTTTCCGCACTTGGTGCTTATGGTACGACAGTTATCACTGCGTTGGTTGCGCAAAATACAATGGGCGTACAATCGGTTTATAACCTTGATCCTCTCTTTGTTGCTGCTCAGTTAGAATCAGTGCTTTCAGATGTCAGAATTGATAGTGCTAAAATTGGTATGTTGTCGAATGCTGCCAATATCGCGGTAGTAGCAGAATCATTGCATCGTTATCCTATTCCCTACATTGTATTGGATACTGTTATGGTGGCGAAAAGCGGTGATCCCTTGTTATCACCGGAGGCTATTACAGCGATGGTAGAACAATTATTGCCGAGCGTTTCTTTGATCACTCCCAACTTGCCGGAAGCAGCAGCCATATTAAAATGTGATATTGCCAATACTGAAAATGAAATGTTACAGCAGGGGCGCGCATTACGTGCAATGGGATGTCAGGCAGTTTTATTGAAAGGTGGGCATTTGAATAATGCGGAAAGCCCTGATTGGCTTTTTACCCCGGAAAGGGAGTGGCGTTTTACCGCTCCGAGAGTAAATACGCGGCATACTCATGGAACTGGTTGTACTTTGTCTGCTGCACTTGCTGCATTGCGCCCACGTTATTCAGATTGGCAAAGTACACTACCGGTTGCGAAAACATATTTACAAAATGCACTAATACAGGCGGATAGTTTAGAAGTTGGTCATGGTATTGGGCCAGTACATCATTTTCATCAATGGTGGTGAATTGAGAATTTTATTTTCTCTGAAAATACTTTGCCTTGGATAATATCATGCTTGAGTAATGGGGACACAGAGATCCCCATCTTGACGCTGGTGTGCCCAGAAATTTTGATTAGGCGATAGTAATTTTCTTATCGAGATAGACATCCTGTACGGAGTGGATCAACTCAACGCCTTCTTTCATCGATTTCTTGAACGCTTTGCGCCCAAGAATCAATCCCATTCCTCCGGCACGTTTATTGATGACAGCCGTGCGGACTGAATCACTTAAATCATTATTTCCGGAAGCACCACCTGAATTGATTAATCCAGCGCGTCCCATATAACAGTTAGCAAGTTGATAGCGAACGAGATCAATCGGATGTTCAGTGGTTAAATCGCTGTAGACGCGTTTATCTGTGTGCCCGAATCCAATCGCAGTATAGCCACCATTCGTTTCAGCCATTTTTTGTTTAACGATATCAGCACCGATTGTTGCTGCCAGATGGTTTGCTTGACCGGTTAAATCGGCGCTGGTGTGGTAATCAACCCCATTTTTCTTGAAAGCTGAGTTGCGCAGATAAGCCCATAATACGGTGACCATGCCTAGTTCGTGAGCGCGTTCAAAAGCGGCTGAAATTTCTTCTATTTGGCGGCGTGATTCGGGAGAGCCGTAATAGATTGTCGCACCTACTGCAACTGCACCCATGTTAAATGCTTGCTCGACACTGGCATACAAAGTTTGATCATATTGAGCCGGGTAGGTCAACGCCTCATTGTGGTTGAGCTTGACCAGAAATGGAATCTTATGGGCATAACGACGAGAAACAGACGCCAGAACACCATAAGTTGAAGCAACACAGTTACAGCCAGCTTCAATTGCCAGTTCAACGATATTTTTGGGATCAAAATAGAGAGGATTGGCAGCAAAAGAAGCGCTGGCAGAATGTTCAACTCCCTGATCTACCGGCAAAATTGAGAGATAACCAGTGCCTGCCAGACGGCCATGATTCAGTAAGGTTTGCATGGAACGAAGGACAGTATTGGGGCGGTTATTTTCAAGCATTACTCTATCGACAAAATCTGTACCTGGGAGATAGAGATTTTCACGTGGAATAGTATTGCATTGATGTTGCAATAAACTTTCTGCGTCTTTTCCTAACAACTTAGCAATATCAGTCATAATTAACTCCAGTTTGCAAAAGGCGCTACTGATTGTTGTTTATATTCGAGCTGATCACAAGGGAAGTAGAGGGGGAAGCAGCAGTGGATCGCTTCAGTCAATACAAATGTTGCTAAAATTTAATCATTTTGCATAACAATAAAGAAAGATAATATGTATCTGGCTTGATTTATTTGGATTGGTGATGGGTAAATATTGTAGTTATTCATGGATTGAATGATTTCGATTATTTTTTTGTAAAATTTCCTTCATTAAACTGAATAAATTCTAACAATATTTATTGGAATACTGTTTTCTTGGTTATCATAATTAGCGTTACTAATAGGAGTTCAATAAATATCCAATATAAATTAGTAATCATTAAATCAATTTATGTCTAATGAAGGTGGTTTTTTAATGTATTGAATTTATTGAGTTATTTATTCTTTAATGTAAAAGAAAAGGCCAGCCCAAGGGAGATTGAGCTAGCCAAGGAGGTGGTTCCTAGTCTTACAGTAAAACTTTTTTAGTTCTTTATTTTTCAGGGATGATAATACGAGAAATAAAATAGCATTGATGTGATCTGTTTCTAAAAAAATAGATCAATTTCTTTAAAATCTTATTTCTAATTATTTCACTTGTAATTCTTGTAGGTAAGATGTTCTGGTATTGCCGCCTTTTAATTTCCGGACAAGCAAAGCATAATCCAGCTCGATTTCTTCAGGAATAGGAAGATAAACGATATGTCCATCACCCGGTGCAACTTCTACAGTTTGGCCTTTTTTATTTGCCATGGTTTCTAACGTGAAGTTAATATTGCCTGATGGCGTCATGAGTTCCAGATTATCCCCAACAAGAAATTTATTCTTCACGGCGACTTCAGCCAAGCCATTGACTCGATTACCAGTAAGCTCTCCAACAAATTGTTGAGTGTCTGACACTGAATAGCCGTATTCATAGGTTTGGTAGGCATCATGAGTATGGCGGCGCAGAAAACCTTCTGTATAGCCACGATGTGCCAAACCTTCCAGTGTGGTCATTAACGTTGGGTCGAAAGGCTTTCCGGCAACGGCATCATCTATAGCACGACGATATACCTGAGCGGTGCGGGCACAATAATAGAAAGATTTGGTACGGCCTTCTATTTTCAGTGAGTGAACACCCATCTTTGTTAATCTTTCCACATGCTCAATGGCACGTAAGTCCTTGGAGTTCATAATATAAGTACCATGTTCATCTTCAAACGCTGACATATATTCGCCAGGACGTTTGGCTTCTTCTATCATGAATACTTTATCTGTTGGCGCGCCTTGACCCAGTGTTGGCTCAATATTTTTGACAGGGATAGGATCGTGCAAATGGACAATATTTCCGACAGTGTCTTCTTTGCCTTCCTGCACATTGTACTCCCAGCGGCAGGCATTAGTGCATGTGCCCTGATTGGGATCGCGTTTATTGATATAACCCGATAACAGGCAGCGACCGGAATAAGCCATACAGAGTGCACCATGCACAAAAATCTCAAGTTCCATATCAGGTACTTGCTGGCGGATTTCAGCGATTTCTTCCAGTGAGAGTTCACGGGAGAGAATGACTCGCGTCAGTCCCATCTGTTTCCAGAATTTTACAGTGGCCCAGTTTACAGCATTGGCTTGAACTGAAAGATGAATATCTATTTCAGGAAATGCTTCACGTACCATCATAATCAAGCCCGGATCAGACATAATCAACGCATCAGGTCCCATTTCCACGACAGGTTTTAAATCACGGATAAAAGTTTTCAGCTTTGCGTTATGTGGTGCGATATTAACGACGACATAAAAACGCTTACCCAAGTCGTGAGCTTCCTTAATGCCCTGAGCCAATGTTTCATGGTTAAATTCATTATTTCGAACACGCAGGCTATAACGGGGTTGTCCGGCATAAATGGCATCTGCGCCATAAGCGAATGCGTAACGCATGTTTTTCAAAGAGCCGGCAGGAGAAAGTAATTCTGGAGTAAACATATTTTTAACGTTCTCGGTCTGAGTTCAAGTCAGTCCTTACCCAGACTTCATTATCATTACTAAGGGTAAGGTTTAAAGGAGGGGGATTTTAGCGCCTATACCATCATTAGCACAAATATATTATGGAAATATAATGATGCTACGTCCTGTATATACCCAATGGATTTCAAGATGCGTCGCGAGTTAATAATTGTATCTGTTAATCGTGTTTGGTCAGATCACGAATGTTTTCTGTCGGCCCGATTTATTTATTCTCACCTCATGGCAGGCTTTATCGGAAGAGTTGACTTGCACAGAGTGAATAGATTTGACAAAAAAATTTATCTCCCATCCCTCTATTTTATAGAGCACGATGACTATTTTGTATTTGTCGATTAATTTATAACTACTTCCAAATTGGATGCTGCACGAATATATTACAGTATCTCTTATTCAGAGATAATTACACACCGTAACAATAATAACCTGATTAATTCAGCTTCTCATTAGGAGTTCCGCATGCCGGCAGCTATTTGGGCTCTAGCCATAGCAACATTTGGGATCGCTACAACCGAATTTATTGTCGCTGGTTTACTTCCTGAAATCGCAATCGAATTTAGTATTTCAATACCAACTGCGGGGTATATGGTAACCAGTTATGCACTTGGTGTATTTGTTGGAGCACCTGTTCTAATAATATTGGGGGGACGTATAGAAAGGAAAAAGATGCTTTCCGTGTTAATGATATTATTTATTATCGGAAATGCGCTGACTACTTTTTCCCCGACATTTTATCTGGCAATTATCGGTCGAATTGTGGCTTCTTTGACCCACGGTGCTTTTATGGGAATCGGTGCAATTATTGCTGCTGAGCTGGTGCCGGAAAATAAAAGAACTACTGCTATCGCATTTATGTTTAGCGGAATGACACTTGCCAACTTGGTTGGTATTCCACTTGGAACATGGATAGGGAAAGCAATTTCCTGGCGCGTCACTTTTGCAATAATTACTGTCATTGGCATTATTGCATTGTTTGGGATTTTAAAGTTATTACCTAAATTTGACCAAAAAGCGCCCGCCAGTATCAAAAAGGAATTGTTAGCTTTCACTAATATCCATGTCCTTTTGGCAATGGGGATTACCGTGTTGGGTCCTGCTGCATTTTTTACAACTATTACCTATATTGCTCCATTGATGATCAATATTGCTGGGTTCTCTGAGAGTGCAATAACATGGATTCTGCTGGTTTTGGGGCTGGGGTTTTTCTTTGGCAATATTGTTGGTGGGAAACTTGCCGATAAGGCAATGAGGCCATTGTTATATTGGACTCTAGGACTACAATCCTTTATTTTGTTTGTTTTCTGGCTTTATGGCGACAATCAATTTATTGCCTGTTTGAGTATATTTCTAATGGCAGCATGTGGTTTTGCCACAGTATCGCCAATCCAGCGTCTGGTGATGGATAAAGCTCAGGAAGCTGGTGCACCTAATCTTGTTTCTTCGGTTAATATTGGATTTTTTAATTTGGGCAATGCAGTCGGTGCATGGCTGGGTGGTGTGATTATCGCATCTAATTATGGCTACACAACCCTCAATCTGGCAGGTGGTTTATTAGCCTTGATGGCATTGTTATTAGCTGTCATTTCAGGCTTGATTGACCATAAAAGAGCTTAAGCATATAGTCTCAACATAAATATATAGCCTCAACAGTAACCGACATTATTATTAATGTTGGTTACTGTGCCCACATTGCAAATAGTACTCAATAAAACCAGTTGCGGTGGATATTGTTACATCAACCGACAGATTTCTGCTTCCCATCGATAACCCAATCCATAAATGGAACGGATAAATGATTTATCCTCATCCAATTGCTCCAGTTTCCTGCGTAAATTTTTAATGTGGCTATCAATAGTACGGTCGTTCACAATGCGATGATCGTTATAAAGATTATCCAATAACTGATCACGAGAAAAAACACGTCCTGGTTGAGTGGACATAATTTTGAGCAAGCGGAATTCAACCGGAGTGAGTTCAAGCACTTGTTCAAGGTAACGAGCCTGAAAGTGGTTTTCATCAATGGTCAGTGAGTTTTGCTCGCTAATGATATCTTTTGGACGGTAGCAACGACGCAAAATTACTTTTACTCTGGCAACTATTTCCCGTGGGCTATACGGTTTGCAGATATAATCGTCAGCTCCAATTTCCAGACCGAGTAACCGGTCAATCTCCTCTGTTTTGGCTGTCATCATTACAATCGGGATATCTGAAAATTTGCGGATTTCCCGACAGATCGATAACCCATCAAGGCCGGGCAGCATAAGATCAAGCAAGATAATATGGGGTTGGTATTTTTGAACATAAGCAATGACTTCATCACCACGTGTGAGCCATTGGGTTTGGTAATCCGCAGATTGTAGATAATCAACCAGTAATTGCCCCAACTTTGGTTCATCTTCAACGATTAGAACAGTATTTTGGGTTAGATGTGTACTCATTATGTTTCAAGTTTATATGCTTCAAGTTCAGATGATTTAATCAGCGGTAATACTACGTGAATTTTAATACCACCTAAAGGTGATATTTCAGCACGAATTATTCCATCATGGGCTTCAACGATATTATAGCAAATTGCCAGCCCAAGCCCTGAACCTCCGCTTGCGCGGTTGCGGGAAGATTCACATCGATAAAAACGCTCAAAAACCCGCTGACATTGCTCAACAGTCAGTCCGGGAGCACTATCCTGTAAATCGAATATCCATTTTTGCTGATCTGAATGTCCACGAATAATCACTTTTCCGTGCTTATTGGTATAACGCAGGCTATTTTCCAACAAATTGTGAAATAATTGTGTCAGTCGATTTGGATCTGCAAATAATGTCACATTTTCTTTTAAATTCAATTCCAAAGAGATTTGTTTATCTGCAAAGCGGCTATGATAATTCGCCACGGATATTTGCAGTAATTCACTGACATTAATAGGTTCTTTTCTATAGGCCAGTGAGCCTCGATTAGAGAGGGATAATAAATGCAAATCGTCTACCAGCTTTGTCAGAGTAGTCACTTCTGTGAGCAAAGAATGGATAGTTTCTTGTGTTGGTTTCCGCAAACCATCTTGCAAGGCTTCCAGCTCACCGCGCAAAACAGAAAGTGGGGTGCGTAGTTCATGGGAGATATCGGCCATATAATCACGGCGCATTTGTTCATTTTTTTCTAGCGTGCAGGCAAGCTGGTTAAAATCTGATGCTAATTTGCCTATTTCATCTTTACTGGATGGAATAACACGAACAGTAAAATCACCTGCTGCGAGTTTATGTGTACCTTCCACTAGCCGCTTAACAGGTCTTAAAAGACCACGGGAGAAAATAAAAGTGGCGATCAGTGCCAATAAAGTTGAAAAACCCGCAATAACCCAACTGGTGAATTGCTGCTGGTGAGCGAAACTAATGTCGGCCTGACGGGTAATTTTGTCAGATGGGCTGACAATGACCCAACCGACAGTCTTATTTTGATAGGTGACTGATTTGCGATAACTCCCCGCTGGAATATCACTAGAGTGCCCTACTAAACGATTCATTTGAGCATCTACAATCCAAAATTGAGGGCGCAAACCATGAGATTTGGTTTTCTGACGGGGATCGTTATCCTGTTCAACCGTGCGGATAATTTGAAATATCGCTCGATCATTTTGAGTCAGAAAATGCCAATTACCTTGTTTCTGGTACTGTTCTGTTAATGCTTCTGCCAGCCTATTAGCCTGCATTCGGCTATTTTGTTTGATATAGCCAATAAAACTATGCTGAAAACTGACATGAACTCCCCAGTGCATTGTGACCAATACCAGCATACAAGTAGCAAAAATTGCCAGAAAAAGTTTAGTTCTGATCCCCGTTTTTATCATGTATTTCATTTTGACTCAGTTACCCGAGATGGGGAGATACTGAGTGTTGCCTGACGATGACGCCATTTTTCACGCAATCGGTCAAAAAACAGATACACAACCGGAGTGGTATACAGAGTGAGAAGTTGGCTCATCACCAGACCACCAACAATCGTGATCCCCAGCGGGAAGCGTAATTCAGCCCCATCCCCGTTGCTCAGTACCAAAGGTAAAGCGCCAGCCAGAGCAGAGAACGTCGTCATCATGATCGGACGGAATCGCAATAAACTGGCCTGAAAAATCGCTTCCTGGGCACTGAGTTTGCCACTTCGTTGCGCTTCAAGGGCAAAATCCACCATGATAATGGCGTTTTTCTTGACAATACCGACCAACAGCATAATTCCAATCATAGCGATTAGGCTAAATGGAGTATTGAACAGTTCCAGAGCCAACAAAGCACCTATTCCCGCAGAAGGCAGGGTAGAAAGGATTGTCAGGGGATGGATATAACTTTCATAGAGCACTCCGAGCACCAGATAAACAGTGACGATGGCAGCAAGGATCACCAGTAATTGAGAGCGCTCACTCTCTTGAAAATCCTGTGCTGTACCAGCGAAAGAGCTACGCACTGCTGAAGGAACGCCCAGTTCTGTTATTGTTCTTTCTATTGCACTGATGGCATCGGACAACGTATAGCCGGGTGCTACATCAAACGCAATGGTAGAAGAAGCTGAAAGCCCCTGATGATAAACGTCCAATGGTGCATTAGAAGGGTGCCACTGTGCAAAGTAGGAGAGGGGAATACGTTCTCCTTTGCTATTAATGACAAACATTTTCTCCAGCGCACTGGGATCTTGGTTATATTGCGGAGCAACTTCCATGACTACTCTGTATTGATTCAACGGTTCGTAAATTGTGGAGACTTGCCTCTGCCCAAAAGCGTTGTTGAGCAAATTATTTGCCTCAGTAACATTAATACCTAAACGGGCCATAACATCACGATCATAGGTAATCGCTATTTCAGCACCTTTAGCCTCTTCATCGTCATCGGCATTGACATCCACCAATTGAGGCATTTTTTCCAGCGCTTTCTTGACGATAGGACTCCATTTACGCAGTTCGCCAAAATCATCAGACAGTAAATTAAACTGATAAGTCGATTTGGCTCCCCGTCCTCCGCTTCTCAGATCTTGAACAGGAACTAAATATAAGCGTGCTCCTGCTTCATTGGTCAGTTTGCTTCTTAAGCGGGTAATAACTTGCTGGATACTTTCGGTACGTTCTTTCAATGGCTTCAGAGAAATAAACATAGAACCCACATTGATGCTGTCACCACCAGTAGAACCCACGACATTATCCACGGTTGGATCGTCATTGACGACCTGCATAAAGCGCTTCACTTTTTCACGCATGGCCTGAAATGAAATACTTTGGTCAGCAACCACAAAACCCAGCATTTTCCCAGTATCTTGTTTAGGGAAAAACGTTTTTGGGATACTGATATAGAGCCAGATATTCAGGGCAATAATGCCAAGCAATGTCAGCAATACCCAACGAGTATGATTGAGTATCCATTTCAATGAACGGCCATAGCCTTGCTGAATTCTCAGCAATACCTTCCCGAATCCCCGTGTCTGCTTCTGTGTGTTTGCTGGTGTGGATTTGAGCAAATAAGCACACATCATCGGGGTCAAGGTCAGTGAAATGAACAGAGAAATCCCGATGGCGGTTGTAAGTGTGACAGCAAAATCCCGGAATAATCTGCCGAGTAACTCATCGATCAATACAAGGGGAATAAATACCGCAACGAGTGACAGGCTCATGGCCAATACCGTGAATCCAACTTCTCTGACCCCTTTGAGAGCGGCTTGCATGGGTTTTAACCCGGCATTCAGGTGGCGGGAAATATTCTCCAGTACCACAATGGCATCATCGACAACAAATCCAGTGGCAATGGTTAATGCCATCAACGAGAGGTTGTTCAAACTGAAACCACATAAATACATGGCGGTAAAGGTGCCAATCAGTGATACCGGAACGGCAATTGCCGGAATCAATGTCGCTCGGCCAGAACGTAAAAACAGGAACACGACCAGAATCACCGAGGCGACGGCAATCGCTAGTGCACTTTTTACTTCTTGCAGAGAAGTGTGAATAGTCGGTGAGCGATCCTGAGCAATGTTTAGCTGAATGTTGGCGGGTAAAGATGCTTGCAGAGTGGGAAGTTGCTCACGAATACGTTGAACGGTTGAGATAATATTTGCACCCGCTTCACGACGGATAATAAGAACAATAGCAGACTTATTTCCGGACATGCCTGCTGCGCGAATATCCTCGACAGAGTTCTTAACATTTGCGACATCCTGCAACCTGACAGGTGCTCCATTATTATAATGCACAATAATCGAGCGGTAACTGTCAGGTGTTTTCAGTTCGTCATTGGTACGTAGCTGCCAAATCTGTTTATCGGAATCAATATGCCCCGTTGGAAATTGGACATTAGCATTATTGATGGCATTACTGACATCGTTGAGAGAAACACCTTGATTAAAAAGTGAATTTGGGTTTAGTTCAACGCGTATTGCCGGTAATGAACTACCGCCAACACTGACTTTGCTGACGCCTTCTATCTGGGAAATCCTTTGGGCTAATCTGGTAGAAGCAAGGTCATACAGTTGGCCTTCACTATAATTGTCAGAGGTGAGGGTCAAAATTATAATCGGAGCATCTGACAAATTGGCTTTATAATATCTCGGTTTGCTTGGCATACCGGAAGGCAATAAGCTTTGTGCGGCATTGATGGCCGCTTGAACATCCCGTGCTGCACCATTGATATCTCGGTTGAGATCGAATTCCAGATAAATATAAGAGGCTCCCAGTGAGCTGGCGGAAGACATCTCTTTTACCCCTGAAATACGGCCCAATGCACGTTCCAGAGGCGTCGTCACGGAGGATGCCATGGTTTCTGGTGATGCGCCGGGCATGGAAGCGCGAACCGTTATCATGGGAAAATCAACTTGTGGTAGCGGTGATACAGGCAGCAAGAAAAAACTGAATGCACCACAGAGAGTGATGGCTAAACTCAGCAATGTTGTAGCAACTGGCCGCTGAATAAATAGGGCGAAGAATTTCACAGCGGCTCCTGATGATTAACTGAAGATTTATCAAGCCTTATTTGCTTATCTTTGCTGTTTTTTCGGTAATAGCATGCCAGCTGATCAAACAGCAGATAAATAACGGGAGTTGTGAACAAGGTTAGAATCTGGCTCATAATCAGGCCCCCGACCATGCTTGCGCCTAAAGGACGGCGCAGCTCCGCACCGATACCGGTACTCAACATCAGTGGCAATGCTCCCAGCAGTGCTGCCATTGTTGTCATCAGGATTGGCCTGAAACGCAACAAACAGGCTTGGTAAATGGCCTCATAAGGAGTCATTCCTTTTTCCCGCTCTGCTGCCAGAGCAAAATCGATCATCATGATGGCATTTTTCTTCACAATGCCGATCAAGAGAATGATCCCAATGACGGCGATAATATCTAACTCATAGCCACCGATCATCAAAGCCAGCAATGCGCCAACACCTGCGGTAGGTAAGGTTGACAAGATTGTAACGGGATGAATAAAACTTTCGTACAGTATACCGAGTACGATATACATAGCGACGACAGCTGCCAGAATCAGCCAAAGGGTATTACTGAGTGCATCTTGGAACGCCAGCGTTGCTCCCTGAAATTGCGTAATGATGTCTTTTGGCATTTGGATCGCCCGTTCTGCCTCATTGACGGCATTGACCGCTTGTTCAAGGGAAGAATCTTTCGCAACATTGAATGAAAAAGTGGCGGAAGGAAATTGTTGTAGATGATCGATAGACAAATTCCCCAACCGCTGTTCGACGGTTGCAATGGTATTGAGAGGTACCATTTTTCCATCATTACCGGTCAGATAAAGATTATTCAGCGCTTCCAGCCCCTGAGCATTCTTCGTATCCTGCTCAAGGATGACGCGATACTGATTTGATTGAGTGTAAATGGTCGAAATCAGGCGTTGGCCAAAGGCGTTATACAAAGCATTATCCACCGCAGCCATAGAGATCCCAAACCGGCTGGCCATATCTCTATTCACTTTGAGATAAGCCACTAGCCCTTGATTTTGCCAATTGTTACCGATATCCACCAACTCTGGTCGTTGTTTCAGGGCATTTTGCAATTTAGGAACCCAGACAGCGAGTTCATCAAGTGAAGTGGCCTGCAATGTAAACTGATATTGCGTGCGCGATAATTGGGTATCAATTGTCAAATCCTGTGTTGGTTGCAGGTACAGTGTGACGTCAGGAACTTTGGCAATGCGTGCCTGTAGACGAGGGATGACTTCGTTAATGTGATCGTCACGTTGGCTGAGTGGTTTCAACGTGATTTGAAGACGAGCATTATTCAAGGTTGGATTGTTACCATCAACACCGATAAATGTCGTGACATTATCCACAGCCGGATCTTTTAATAACAGGGTCGTGACTTGCCGCTGTTTATCCGCCATTGCATTGAACGAAATGGATTGTGGTGCTTCCAGTGTGCCCTGAATCAACCCGTTGTCTTGCAGGGGAAAGAATCCTTTGGGGATCATGATATAGAGCAGGGCAGTCAGAGCCAACGTGCCGAATGCAACACCCAGTGTAATCCAAGGGTGATTTAACACTCGTTTCAGGAAGACAGCATAGACTGCAATCATGCGCTCGAAGAAACGTTCGCATGCCTGTTCGAAGCGATTGTGTTTAGTATTGGCTTCGGGTTTCAGCATTCTTGCGCACATCATCGGCGTTAGCGTCAATGACACAACAGCAGAAATTAAAATGGCAACGGCAAGGGTAATGGCGAATTCCCTGAATAGCCGACCGACGATATCTCCCATAAACAAAAGAGGGATCAAGACGGCAATTAATGAAAAAGTCAGGGAGATGATAGTAAAGCCGATTTCTCCCGCCCCTTTCAGCGCAGCCGCCAGAGGCTTTTCTCCTCGTTCAATGTAACGAGAAATATTTTCTATAACGACAATGGCATCATCCACTACGAAGCCGGTTGCAACGGTTAGCGCCATTAAAGTCAGGTTATTAACGGAAAAGCCGCAAAAATGCATAACGGCGAATGTACCTACCAGCGAAAGCGGTACTGCAATACTTGGGATCAAGGTTGCAGTGACATTGCGTAAAAATAGGTAAATCACCATGACGACCAGTGCGATAGCCAGCAATAGTTCAAATTGAACATCCTTGACTGAATTGCGGATCGAAATAGTGCGGTCTGTCAGCAGCTCTACATTGACGGAGTTGGGCAGGCTGCTGATCAATTCTGGCAGCATGGTACGAATATTATCCGTAGTCTCAATAACGTTCGCCCCGGGTTGGCGCTGAACATTAATAACGATGGCCGGCTTCTCATTTGCCCATGCGCCTAATTTGCTATTTTCCACACCCTGTTCAATAGTGGCGACATCACGCAGACGAACCGGAGCATCATTTTTGTAGGCTACGATTAAATTGCGGTAATCATCGATAGATTTCATTTGATCGTTGGTGGATATAGTAATGGAGCGGGTTGGCCCGTCAAAACTGCCTTTTGCCGAATTCACGTTAGCTTTCATGATGGCAGAACGGATAACATCGCTATCTAATCCTTGTGAAGCTACGGCTTGTGCGTTCAATTTCACACGTACAGCAGGGCGTTGCCCGCCTGCCAAAGTGACCAAACCGACCCCACTGACTTGAGAAATACGCTGGGCTACGCGGGTTTCCACCATATCTTGCACCTGAGTCATCGGCAGGGCATCAGACGTTACAGCCAGCGTCAATATGGGAGGATCAGCCGGATTGACTTTGCTGTAAATTGGCGGATAAGGCAGATCTTCCGGCAATAGATTACTGGCTGAATTGATCGCCGCCTGCACATCCTGCTCTGCTACATCCAAGGGCAATGAGAGCTGGAATACCAGTGTGATAACAGAAGCTCCACCAGAACTTCTGGATGACATCTGTTTTAAGCCGGACATCTGACCAAACTGTTTTTCCAGCGGAGCGGTAACGGCAGATGTCATCACATCCGGATTGGCACCGGGATACAGTGTTACCACTTGAATTGTTGGATAATCTACTTGCGGCAATGCAGAAACCGGCAACATCCGATAACCAATTATCCCGGCCAGCAAGATCGCAACCATAAATAATGTCGTGGCAACAGGGCGCAGGATAAACAGGCGAGATGGCCCTCCGCCTGTCATTGAAGAATCAGATTGCATTAGGAATTCTCCACCTTACCGTTTGATTGTTCTGAATTCTTCTTATTTTTATCTGCGTCAAGTGATTCAATTGCCAAGGGTTTGACAATCTCGACTTTGGCACCTTCGGTCAGGCTGTCAATGCCATCCGTGACGACGCGCTCACCTGCTGACAAGCCACTATTGATGACCACCAACTGATTATTTTGCAGCCCTGCGATGACCTTGTGTTTGCTGACTTTATTGTCTTTATTGTTTTTACTTATTTTCCAGACGAAATTACCGCTATTTCCCATTTGTAATCCAGCCGTTGGAATAACAACGACATTATTCAGTGTATTGACCTTCATCTGGATATTGACAAATTGATTAGGGAACAGCGCATTATCTTGATTATTAAACTGAGCTTTCATCTTGATTGTGCCAGTAGCTACATCAATTTGGTTATCGATACTGAATAGTTTTCCTTGCGCCAATTGTTGCTGATTATTGCGATCCCACGCGATGACAGCGACCTTTTCGTGATCTTTCTGAGCCTTTAACACGGTGCTGATATCGTTTTCAGGTAGGGAAAACAGCACATTAATAGGATCGACTTGTGTAATGGCCACAATGGGAGTTGCTCCCGCACCAGACACATAATTGCCGACATCAATACGTTTTAATCCAACGCGACCAGAAATAGGTGCCGTAATACGGCTGTATGCCAATTGCAATTTGGCTTCATCAATATCGGATTGAGTGGCTTTCACGCTGGCTTCACTCTGACGAACCAAAGAGATTTGCTTATCCAGATCCTGCTGGGAGATAAGTTTACTTTTCGCTAATTGCTGAAAGCGGAGCAAATCCTGTTTAGCATTGGTCAACGTTGCCTGATCTTTGGCGTATTGCCCCTGCGCTCTTGCCAATTTGACTTTCAGGGGACGAGGATCGATTTCCGCCAGTAAGTCGTCTTTTTTGACATATTGACCTTCATTAAAATGTAAAGCCATTAACTGACCTTCCACTTGGCTGGTGACAGTTACTGTATTTGCCGCCATAACCGTTCCTAATCCGCTTAAGTAATGAGGTACAGATTTGATTTCAGCCGTTGCTACCTGCACGGGAGGATAGGTTGGATTGTTTAAATTCTGTTCTGATTCTGAATCCTGAGAGTTATCTGATGATGAAGGTGTGTTGAAGTGTTTCCACGTAAAGAAAACTGCCGCGACGATCACGGCTAGCGCCGTAGCGAGACGGAAAAAATAGGAACGGCTTTTGTTATTCATTTGCTCGACATTCTCTTAATGTAGTGGCAGTAATCAGTCATGCAGCATCTTATGCCAAAATAGATGCAAGAATATATTATTAGTGTAACCAATGGGAATTAGTCAATAATGAAGAAAATATGGAGGTTATGTCAAAAAGATAATGTTTTGGGTAGTGATTTTTCATGGGATTTGTGATGAGTAATCCAATGGAGTTCAGAGAATTATGTTATGAGAGGAAATCTGTTGATATAGAACGCACCATATTCACGGCATTGCTTGGGATTTTTAACATAAAGTTAAGACATACCATGTGTACCGCCAGAGTAGTTTTTTTCTATCTTGAAATCCATTGGGTATAAATCATTCCGTGATGAGTATTTTTTCTTATAAGGATTAAAGATAAGAGACATACCCTTATAATTGATTTGATGATGATAGATAAGATGAAAAACATAAAAAATTTAACAATGATATGTGCTATGTTTTTCTTTTTTGGGAAGCTCACAGGCATCAGGGAATAATATTCCAAAAGATTTAAAAGAGTACATAGATAATGTGGAAGATTGCCAGCATTTTTCCGGTGAATGGGATAGTGATTTGCCTGATGAACAAAAGAAAGAAATAGAAGATGGTATTGACCAATATTGTACGAAAGCAAAAGAATTGCAGAAGAAACTTAAGAAGAAATACAAAAACGATATTAAAAAAATAGAAATAATAGATAGTTATGATATTTAATCCGGTTAATGTATGTTGACATTTTATGAAAAAATATGTGATTGAATGAATTTAAGATTTCTTTCTTATTATATAGTGACTTTCATCACGATTTTTCATACCCAAATGGCTGGATTTATGTGATTACAAAAAACGCCGATTCAAGCATCGGCGTTTTTTAAGAATCAAAACTAAACCAAAAATAGCGTCGCTAATCCTAAAAAGATAAAGAATCCGCCTGTATCTGTAATTGCAGTAATCATCACGCTGGAGCCAATTGCCGGATCTCTGCCCAATTTCATCATAATAAAGGGTATTAATACTCCCATCAGTGCGGCCATCAATAAGTTCAATACCATTGCCATCGTCATAACGCCCCCCATCGCGAGGTCACCATAGAGCAGATAAGTAATGACACCCATGATTCCACCCCAGATAATGCCATTGATAACAGCAACACCCAGCTCTCTCAATAACAGGTAAGAGAAGCTGCCGGTTTGGATTTGATGAAGTGCCAGCGCACGGACGATCATGGTGATGGTCTGGTTACCGGTATTGCCGCCGATGCCTGCCACGATGGGCATTAAGGTTGCAAGGGCAACGAGCTGGGAAATGGTATGTTCAAATAAGCCAATGACGCGTGAAGCAACAAAAGCGGTACATAAGTTTATGGCGAGCCATGTCCAACGAGTTTTTACCGCCTGACCAACAGGAGCAAAAACATCTTCTTCGCGGCTTAAGCCCCCCATTCGGCGAATATTGGTGTCAGTCTCTTCACTTAAGGTATCAACGATATCTTCAACAGTTAGGCGTCCCATTAAGCGCCCGTTATTGTCCACTACGGCGGCGGAAATCAAGTCGTAACGTTCAAATGCACTGGCGGCATCTTCACCTTTTTGCTCTGGTGAGAAAGTAACGGTATCCATATTCATAACTTCGGATACCAATCTGTCCGGTGCATTGAGCAGTAAGGTTGTGAGGAGCAGCTCTCCTTGAAGGCGATTCTTGCGATCAATCACAAAGATCTTATCTGTCGTTTCGGGAATTGAGCCTCTGGAGCGTAAAAAACGCTGAACAGTGCTGAGTGTAACATTGCCTCGCACTGTCACGAACTCGAAATCCATCATCTGACCAATACTATCTTTATGGTACTGCAATACTTCTCGGATGCGATTGCGTTGGCTCGGTTCCAGATAGGTCAGCAGGCGGCGAGTGGTATCACGGGGAAGACGTTCTACGATATAGGCCTGTTCATCTACGTGCAGCTTACCAATGGTGCGTAACAGCTCAACGTCAGACATATCTTTGATCAGGTTATCCCAAACGGGGATGGAGGCTTCCACCAAAACCTCACCACGATGATTACTGTCGATCAAACGCCATAAAGCGAGACGCTCATCGTAAGGCAAAGCCTCCAGAATATCGGCAATATCGGCAGCATGCAGGCTGGTCAGCAGCGTACTGACTTCCTCTATTTTCTCCAATAATTGTTCGTCACTGATAGCTGAATATTCATCAGTTTGACCTAATAATGTATCGACAAATAGCTTATCGTGGATGAATAGTGAAAGCAGGCGTTGACGAACATGTGTCAGCTTTTGGGAATATTGGCTGGCAACAGTTGTATTATCAGGTGTAAAGGTTGGTTGTGACATGGAGCACCTTTAAGGCAGAAAATAGGGCAAAAAACCAGACGATCGTAATAATATCGCCATAAATTTGAGTGTTATTGGTTATTATATTCTGTTTTTGGGTTATGGAGATATTTCACCGATTGCTGTTGTGTTTGCAGAGAATGTTCCAATGCTGCCATAAATGAATAGATAAAGCGCCCAAATAATATTAAGAAGCTGATAAACAGTATTAATTTTATAATTTGAACCGTTTTCCTGTTCTTTTTCATAACGCGATATCGTTAAGTCGATTCCTCTTCAATGTGTAATTTCCAGTTAGTCACATCACGCCAGTAGCTTTGCTCTTTCTCCAGATCGAGCATCACGAGGGCATTTTGTGCTAAATAGTTTTTGGGCAGATAGAGTATCCAATGACCATGATCGGTTTCTAGCCTTAATGTATCCGGTGTTGTGGTAGATTGGCGTTGGTTGTTCAACAAGGTTGCCAATCGCAATATCTTGAGCATGGGAAGGTACTGTTTTTTCTTGTACAAATAGAAACGGGGATGCTCATGCACTTTAACCGCTTTGCGGTGATAACGAACCAGTGTTGCCAACAACGATTGTTGTTCTTGGTTGAATCCCGGCAGATCGGTATTTTGCAGGATATAAGCAGAATGCCGTTGCAAGCCACTCAGATTGATGCTTAAACCAACCTCATGCAGCATGGCTGCCCAAAGCAGAATTGACTCCAGTTGTGGATGTACTCGTTTAGGGTTTTGTGCTGCCCATTGGTTATACAGATTTTTGGCGGTACACCAAACTCGGTCTGCCTGTTCCCGATCGATATTATAGTGTTCAGCAAGGCTTTTGGCGGTTCGTTGGCGAATATCCTGATGACGGAAACGGTTCTCCATTTCGTAAAGTACACCTTCCCGCAATGCACCATGAGACAGGCGTAATTCCTGAATATTTAAAGCATCGAAAATGCCGCACAATATTGCTAGCCCGGAAACAAAAGTTTGTTTCCGGTCATCGGATAATCCCGGCAATTCCAGTGCAGTGAAATCTCTGTATTTCAGGACTCGTTCTACCAGTATGTTTAAACGTTCTGGCGTAATCAGGCCATCTTTCTCATCCAATTCCACCAATAGTTCGTGTACTGCCTTGATAGTTCCCGATGCGCCCAAGGCAAAATCCCAGCCTTTTGTCCGAAATTGCCAGACGAGATTCTCCAGTTTTTGTGCCGCCTGGAGCCGTGCCCGGCGAAAGTTATGTTCATTAATCACACCGTCCGGGAAGAATTGACGGGCAAAACTGACACAGCCCATACGGCGGCTTTCAATCAATAGAGGTTCGAAGTCTTCACCGATAACCAATTCAGTGGAACCTCCGCCAATATCAATTACCAGCTTCCGGCCTTTTTCTGGTTGCGTATGCTCAACGCCCATAAAAATCAGACGGGCTTCTTCATGACCAGAGATAATTTCAATTGGATAGGGGATGACTTCTTTTGCCCGTTTTAAAAATTCTTGTACGTTGGCGGCTTCACGTAGGCTATGTGTTCCCACTAAACAGACATTATTGGCGGAAAAACCCTGCAATCGTTCTGCAAACAGAGAAAGACAATTCAGGCCACGATTTATGGCTTCTTCGCTTAATTCATTTTTACTGTTTAAACCATCGGCAAGATAAACCCGCTTTTTTAAACGTCCAATAACCTGTAGTGCGCCGTTAACAATACGGGCGATTACCATGTGGAAGCTATTGGAACCCAAATCAATAGTGGCAATTTCTTGGGGTTTGGGCATTGGGGTATCGTGTTTTAACGGCATAAATCAGGCTCTTGGTTCCGGTTGTTCGAGGTTTTTCAAATAATCATAAACAGCAAGCTGCGCGCGGATTTTACGCTTATTTCCTCGTGGAACATAGTGATTGCTCAATTCCTTATCAATATATCGTGCTTTGACGGTATCACTGAACTGCAATTCAAGGATATGCATAACCTGTTGTTTCAGAAGAGGATCGAGCAGGCAAACAGCCACTTCAATGCGATGGTCAATGTTGCGGGTCATCCAGTCGGCCGAAGAAAGGAGAACTTTTTCATCGCCTTTATTGGTGAAAACATAAACGCGATCGTGTTCCAGGAAACGATCCACAATACTGGTGACTTGAATGTTTTCACTAAAGCCGGATTGATTGGGAACCAAAGAACACATGCCACGTACAAGAATGCGGATTTTGACACCAGCTTCAGAGGCATCATATAGGCGATCCACCAACTCCTTATCTACAAGGTTGTTGACTTTCAGAGTGATCCCCGCCAATTCACCGGCCTGTGCATTCTCGATTTCCTGAGTAATCAGTCGATTGAGCATGGCGCGTGAATTTTGGGGCGATACCATTAAATTATTAAATGTGACAGGCCGATAAGGGTTTTCAATAAAGTTAAATACCCGACGAACTTCATTAGTGACTTCGGGGTTGGCAGTCAGCAGAGAATAATCGGTATAGAGGCGTGCCGTTTTTTCGTTGAAATTTCCCGTACCTATATGGGCGTAACGAATAATTTCTTCGCCTTCCAGCCGCGAAATAATGAAGAGTTTTGCGTGAATTTTCAGGCCCAGAGCGGAGAAAATAACATGTACTCCCGCTTCAGTGAGGCGTTTTGCCCAATGGATATTAGCCTCTTCGTCAAAACGTGCTTGTAATTCCACCACGACAGTCACTTTCTTGCCATTATGTGCTGCATGAATCATGGAATCAATAATGCGTGAGTCTTTTGCGACGCGGTAGATATTAATCTTGATCGAAAGCACGCTGGGATCGAAAGATGCCTGACGCAGTAATTCCAGCACATGTTCGAACGTGTGGTAAGGGTAATAAAGCAGGACATCCCTTTCACGGATAGCGTCGAATCCGTTGCGGAAATGGTCAAACCAAGTATGACGCAGTCGCGGTATAGGTTTGTTCAGAAGGTTACGGTTTCCTTCATTGGGAAATTTGATGAAATCTTTAAAGTTATGATAGCGACCACCTGCAATCACAGAGTCATCATTCGATAACCCCAGCTTGCTACGCAGTAGTTCTACCATTTCATCAGGCATATCACGCTGATAGACAAACCGTACAGGCTCCGCAGTCAGTCTTTGCTTCAATGTGGAAGACATCAGTTCCAGCAGACTGGATTCCATCTCTGTTGCAAGGTCATACTCGGAATCGCGGGTCATTTTCATCGAGTAGACGTTCAAAGTATCATAATCGAAGAATCCCTTGAAAATTTCATCCAGAGTGTAACGTAGAATATTATCAAGCAATATCATTGACTTGCGTTTTCTTGGCATTTCTGGGGGGAGGTTGACGAAACGCGGGACTTTATCGGATGGAATTTCCAACAAAGCATATTGCGTTTCTTGCCCACGGATAATTTCAATGGCTAAATAGGTATAATCATCCTTTAAAAACTCAACCAAATTGGTTTCTGAATTGATGACAATTGGTGTTATGTGTGGCCGTAAATGCTGGCGAAAATATTGCCGCAGCCAGATTTGTTGATTTGGAGATATCTGACGTTCATTGATCAAGAAAATTTGATTACGTGCCATTTCCAGCAGCAGATCGTTATAAAGGGTATCGAATTCTTGATCGATTTTGACAACCTTAGCCTGAATCTTTCTTAATAATTGGCGGGCACCAGTGGCTGAACCCCGTTCTTCACTGATAAGAATGCGTCGCTTCACATCGGCAAAACGAACCTTATAAAACTCATCCAAATTATTGGAGTAGATCCCTAAAAACCTCATTCTTTCAATCAGCGGGTTACTTTTGTCAGCTGCTTCCTGAAGTACACGCTCGTTGAAAGAGAGCCAGCTGAGTTCTTTTTCGGTATAAAGGCGATCGTGGGACATTACTACTCCTTACTGCTCCATTTGGTTTTCCATCTGGCTTGATGGTTAGCGTTTAATGAGCCGGCGTGCTGGTCTGAGCTTCACGGGCTTTATTAGCGAAATAGTGGTGTTGGAAAGTACACATCCTAATGGCTGTATGATAAGAGCCGTTTACAAAAAATTCATCGATTAATTCGCCTTCAATATGGAAGCCCAATTTATTGTATATATGAATTGCTTTTATGTTCTCTTTATCAACAATCAAATACAGCTTGTAAAGATTTAAAACAGCAAAAGCGTATTCCATCGCCAGTTTGGCGGCCACTGTTGCGTAGCCTTGTCCTTGATAGGCTGGGGCGATGATAATCTGGAATTCAGCACGACGGTGGATATAATCAATCTCGACTAATTCCACCAGCCCAACTTTGGAGTTCAGGCTTTCGATGATAAAGCGGCGCTCATTTTGATCATGAATATGCTTGTCATAGAGGTCGCATAATTCAACAAAGGCTTCATAAGGCTCTTCAAACCAATAACGCATGACACTGGCATTATTATCAAGTTGGTGAACAAAAGGAAGATCTTCCCGCTCAAGGGGACGCAAGTTTACAGATGGGTTTTCTGCACCATTGGACATTGGATACCTCAGTGTTTTTTTAATGGGTTGTATGAACTGAAACCATGCTTACACCTTTCAGATTTCAAGTCGCCGCTTTGTTGGCTGCACCCACTTATCCAAGCCATATAACTCGCTATGCTCCCAGAAGTTTGTTCTCTCACCACGCGCATCAAATTGAAATCTATTGGGTATAAATATATTTGATATTAAATAATGTTCGAATAAATAATTATTGCTAGATTTATTTTTAGATTGATAAACAACCAATCATATCGTGCATAGAAATAAATCAACCCAAAATAGTAACTTACAGTAAAGTATCACTGAAGCATAGCACTTATAAAACTTAGCACTTATAAAACATAGTACTTAAAAAATACTCTAATAAAATCAGTTAACAGAAAGTTGTAAGTTGAAATCTGCTAGCCTAGATTATTCCGACGCGTAACCTTGTGGTGGCAGAACCTTGCCATCCATTATTGCTGTATTGCCTTCTATTGCCAAACGCTGATCTAAAAACCAGCCGATGACCAAAGGATAAATACTATGTTCTTGGGTTTGCACACGTCCGATAACATCCTCTTCTTTATCTCCTGCAAAAATCGGCACCTTAGCTTGTAAAATAATGGGGCCACCATCTAATTCTTCAGTAACGAAATGGATAGAGGTACCATGTTCTTTATCGCCGTTTTCAATGGCTTTCCGATGGGTATGCAGTCCGGGATATTTGGGCAAAAGAGAAGGATGGATATTGAGCAGGCGTCCATAATAGTGCTGTACAAATCCGGGCGATAAAATTCTCATATAACCTGCTAAAACCACTAGATCTGGATCATATTGATCAATGGCTTTGAATAAGGCGATATCATAACTGGTACGATCCGCATAGACCTTCGGATTGATAAAATGGGCAGGGATATCTGTCTGTTCAGCACGTTGCAGACCATAGGCATCAGCATTATTACTGAAAACCGCAGCAATACGTCCATTAATTCGGTTTTGTTGGCAGGCGTCTATAATAGATTGAAGATTACTACCATTACCGGATACTAAAACGACAATTTTTTTCATGATTTGTTTTCGCTGAATGGTTTTTTTTCACTGAATAGTTTTTTTAACGAATAGTTTTTTCACTGAATAGCTTGCCTTCATTGCAACTTAAAAGCCATAAGATATATCTTTTTCAGGCTACAGCTTGATTGGCTGTAACCTGAAATCAATTGGGCAGAATATTTATTTAATAATTTTATGTTGTAACTTTATATTGTAACTTTATATTGTAATAACAATAGGTTGATCATCAGCATGGAGTTCGGCAATTGTACCGATTTGCCAGGCATTTTCACCTGATGCTTGCAGATATGAAATTGCTTGTTTTGCCTGAGATTGTGGAAGGGCGATTATCATACCAACCCCGCAGTTAAATGTGCGGTACATTTCGTGCTCACTGACGTTACCTGCTTGCTGTAACCAGGTAAAAATTGCTGGCCATTGCCAACTGTCGGCATTGATTCTGGCCTGCATATTTTCTGGCAGAACGCGGGGAATATTTTCCCAGAAGCCACCACCAGTCAGGTGTGAAATTGCATGAATCTCAACTTTTTCGATCAGCTCAAGGACTGATTTAACGTAAATTTGGGTTGGGGCAAGTAAATGGTCTGCGAGTGGTTTCCCTTCGAGCTGAGTCGTTTCTGGATCTGCCTGACTCACCTCAAGGATTTTACGGATCAGGGAGTAGCCGTTGGAGTGTGGTCCGCTGGATGCGAGTGCAATCAAAGCATCGCCAGCCTGTACCTGACTGCCATCAATAATTTCTGATTTTTCGACAACACCGACGCAAAAACCAGCGACATCATAATCTTCACCGTGATACATACCGGGCATTTCTGCTGTTTCACCACCGACCAATGCACAGCCTGCTTGTTTGCAGCCTTCTGCTATCCCTGTAATGACACTGGCGGCTGTGTCGACATCCAGTTTGCCGGTGGCATAGTAATCAAGGAAGAAAAGAGGCTCAGCTCCCTGAACAACCAGATCATTGACACACATGGCAACCAAATCAATTCCGATAGTATCATGGCGCTTCAAGTCCATGGCCAGACGCAGCTTGGTACCAACGCCATCTGTACCGGAAACCAATATCGGTTCACGATATTTCTGTGGCAGGGCACATAATGCACCGAAACCACCTAATCCTCCCATCACTTCGGGGCGACGGGTCTGTTTTACGACACCTTTGATACGATTGACTAAGGCATTGCCGGCATCAATATCGACACCAGCATCTTTATAGCTAAGAGAGGTTTTGTTGGTCACTGCGTAGCTCCCAGGCGGTTGCATTTTTATGAATAAAACAGAACGGCGACAATTCTAACAGCCTAAGCAAACGTTTGCGATAGCTTTGTATAGGTTTCCTGCCGGAGCAGAATAGAAGAAAACTACTCGTGATTGATAAAAATCAATAGATTGGTAGTGGCTTGATGTTGAAAAGGAGGTATAATCCCGCGATTTTTTATCTGCTGGCTATATTAGGAGAAACCCATGAAGATCGTTGAGGTTAAACACCCACTAGTTAGACATAAGCTTGGCCTGATGCGAGATCATGATATAAGCACCAAACGCTTTCGTGAACTGGCCTCAGAGGTGGGTAGTCTTCTGACATATGAAGCAACTGCTGATTTGGATGTTGAAAAAGTGACCATTGATGGCTGGTGTGGTCCGGTAGAAATAGACCAAATTAAAGGAAAAAAAATTACAGTAGTACCTATCCTGCGTGCGGGCTTGGGCATGATGGATGGCGTACTGGAAAATATCCCTAGTGCGCGAATCAGTGTCGTTGGTGTATATCGTGATGAAGAAACACTTGAGCCTGTACCCTATTTTCAGAAATTAGTTTCTGACATTAATGAGCGCATGGCATTGGTTGTTGATCCGATGTTGGCGACTGGTGGCTCGATGATTGCCACCATTGATTTGCTGAAAAAAGCGGGATGCTCTGTAATTAAGGTACTGGTTTTGGTTGCTGCGCCGGAAGGGGTTGCTGCACTAGAAAAAGCTCACCCTGATGTTGAATTGTATACCGCCTCAATTGATGAATATCTCAATGAACATGGATATATCGTCCCCGGCTTAGGGGATGCAGGTGATAAAATATTTGGTACTAAATAACACTTATAGCCGGCTGAAAAGTCGGCTTTTTTTGGTTTCTAGCCAGATGATATAAAAGGATATCAATAATGACCCGTCGGACTATTGGGGTAGACGAAAAACCGCCTTTGGCACAGACTATCCCTTTAAGTTTACAACATCTATTTGCCATGTTTGGTGCAACCGTTTTGGTTCCCATTTTGTTTAAAGTTAATCCCGCGACGATTTTGTTGTTCAACGGCATTGGAACATTGCTGTATTTGGTGATTTGTAAAGGAAAGATCCCGGCCTACTTAGGTTCCAGTTTTGCTTTTATCTCGCCTGTATTGTTGTTGCTGCCTTTGGGATATGAGTTGGCATTGGGTGGATTTATTATCTGTGGTTTGTTGTTTTGTCTGGTTGCCCTGATTGTAAAAGTTGCGGGAAGAGGATGGATCAATGCGATGTTTCCGCCTGCCGCGATGGGAGCTATTGTTGCAGTGATCGGGCTGGAGCTGGCAGGTGTTGCTGCTGATATGGCGGGTTTGCGTCCAGCAGCAGGCACTGAGGTCAATACAACCAACCTGACCATATCCATGGTAACGCTGGGCGTAACGATCTTCGGTTCAGTGATGTTCCGTGGTTTTATGGCGATTATCCCGATTCTGATTGGTGTTTTGGTGGGTTATGCATTGTCATTCTTCATGGGTGTTGTAGATTTAACTCCAGTACGTGAAGCTCCGTGGTTTGCATTACCGACATTCTATACTCCACGTTTTGAATGGTTTGCCATCATGACGATTTTACCTGCGGCGCTGGTAGTCATTGCGGAGCATGTTGGGCATTTGGTGGTAACGGCAAATATTGTGCAGAAAGATTTATTGAAAAATCCGGGTCTGCATCGCTCGATGTTTGCGAATGGTTTTTCAACGATGATTTCGGGTTTCTTTGGTTCAACACCCAACACGACTTATGGTGAAAATATTGGTGTTATGGCGCTTACCCGTGTGTATAGCACGTGGGTGATTGGCGGTGCTGCGGTGATTGCAATATTGCTTTCCTGTGTCGGTAAATTGGCTGCGGCAATTCAAATGATCCCTGTTCCTGTTATGGGTGGCGTTTCTCTGCTGCTATACGGAGTGATTGGTGCATCAGGTATCCGAGTATTGATTGATTCGAAAGTTGATTACAGCAAGGCGCAGAATTTGATTCTGACTTCTGTTATTTTAATTATTGGTGTTAGTGGAGCGAAAATTCAGATTGGTGCAGCAGAATTGAAGGGTATGGCACTTGCCACGGTTGTAGGCATTGGTTTGAGTCTGCTTTTCAAGTTGATCAGTATTATTCGTCCAGAAGAGCAATATATTAACTCATCTTTGGAGTCGATTGAAGATAACAAAAGGCGTGAAGCAATAGAATAAATTACATTAGTCAAATTGATAAGAAAGGGCTTTATTTTAAAGCCCTTTCTATTTTCAAATTAATCAGATAATTTAACATCTTTTTTCAAGGCTATCTTAGCTAATCCTCTATATATACGTGCTTTTTCTCTTAATTTATCGGCTGTAATATCAGATAAGTTCTTAGAAGAAGGAGAATTGAAAGAACTGTTTCTATTTAAATTATATAACCCCTGTGGTTTGATAACTGGTCTATTAATTTCGCTAATGTTATAAGGGGCTATTTTATCATCTCTTGTCAATGTAGTAATGCTTCCATCTTGATCAAAGAAAGCCAATTCTAATACATTAAATTTTGAATCTTGTCTGATTGCATTGTATATCACTGGTCTTAAAGGAGAAAATAAATTATTGTATCTTTCCGTGTTTGCTATTTTTTCTCTAATATTTTTATCTGTTACGAAACAATTGCTACTAAACCACTCGATCATTTTACTTTGCCATTTATAGTGATAATTTTTTCCTTTACAAATAATATCTGCCCAGGGATCACATATCCATGATTCTGATTGAATGGATAATAGTGCTTCTTTCATCTGTTCTGAACTAATTTTATCTTCCATATGGCATATATTTATAAAAATATGATCATAAGGTTCCTGGGTCTCATACATAGTTATGTATATTATTTTTTTAGGATCGGGATCTGGTTTTTTGTAATGATTAAAAATTTTGAGGGAATAATTCTTGATCAAGTAATGAAAAGCATAAGTAGAAAGTTCATCACAATTTCCAACGAGATTGGTTTTGAATTTATTCTTAGTAAAATATTTATAGCATTGGGGAATGCTTTCTGAGCCATTTTGACTATAAATCTGCTTTTCTTCTATACGTAATTTACTAATTTTCTCTTCTTTTTGTTCAATGGTATTTATTAGTTTATGTACTATAGGAGACTCATATTCACCAACTTTATCAATTTTTTTAGTTTCAAAAAAAAATTTGTTGGAGGAGCCACCTATAAAAACGCTTTGAGTTTTTTTTATCACATCGCGTAATATTGTTTCCATTAACATATTAACCTCCAATGAAAGTAACTTAAGATGGATAAGTTAAAATCTCTGGTAATGTATCGTATTTTTGCTATTGGTAATATTGACTATTGGTAGTATAGGGTTGTCAGATATAAGAACTTTTTCTCTGGAGTGAACTGGTCTATATCTAGCTTGCGGACAAAATAGACTTTGTTTTGTTACAGGTGTAGAGTTATGGAAAACATGTTTTGATACTAACCTGAATGTTCATTATAATACCAGTCAAAAAAAGTAAATTTTTACTATCCGATTGGTTGTAAATTATCCCTCATCTTATGGGGTGATGAGCCTCAATAATAACCTCCTGCTTTAAACAAAGCATTCGTTTCATTTATAGAGACCTTTTGTGGTAGACTTAGCACTGTTCGTTATCCATTCTGTTTGAGGTGCTTCTGAATACACCGTCGCAGCTTTCATTGCCATTATATTTGCCCGATGATGAAACCTTTGCCAGTTTCTTTGCAGGTGAGAATACTTCCTTATTAGCTGCAATAAAATTGGCCATTAGCCATTCACACGGCAGTTATATCTATTTTTGGTCCCGCGATGGCGGGGGCAAGAGCCATTTGCTTCACGCAGCTTGTACCGAATTGTCTCAGCAGGAAGAAGCTGTAGGGTATGTACCACTGGATAAGCGTGCCTATTTTGTTCCCGAAGTCCTTGATGGTATGGAACATTTATCATTAGTGTGCATCGACAATATTGAGTGTATTGCTGGTGATCAGGCATGGGAGATGGCTATTTTTAACCTTTACAACCGAATTGTAGAAATTGGCCGGACTTGTCTTTTGATCACAGGTGATCGTCCCCCGCGGCAAATAAACCTGACGCTACCGGATTTGGCATCCCGTTTGGATTGGGGGCAAATTTACAAATTACAGCCTTTGTCTGATGATGAGAAAATTCAGGCATTGCAACTACGGGCAAAATTACGGGGTTTTGAATTACCAGAAGATGTCGGGCGCTTTGTGCTGAAACGGCTCGATAGGGAAATGCAAACGTTGTTTAAAACTTTGGATGAACTTGATCGTGCTTCTATTGTAGCACAACGCAAACTGACTATTCCGTTTGTGAAAGATATCCTTGAGCTTTGAATTAAGAAAGCAGAAAGGAAATGAGATCAGGATAAAAAAGTGATAGAGAATATATCCCTATCACTTTTTTATTTATTTCCCTGAAAAATATTTAGAACAGAATTTCTTTAACTTGCTCAGGGGGACGCCCCAAACGCGCCTTATCACCAACAACAACAATCGGGCGCTCTATCAATTTGGGGTTTTCCGTCATCGCCTGAAGCAATGCTTCTTGGGATAATGCGGTATCACCAAGGTTTAACTCTTTATATAGCTCTTCTTTGGTACGCATCAATTGACGGGCATCGTTGAAACCGAGCTGCTTCAATAACACGGCAAGTTGTTCTACTGTAGGTGGCGTATCGAGATAGTGAATGATTTCAGGCGCAATGCCGAGTTCTTCAACCAATTTAAGTGTTTCACGGCTCTTTGAGCAGCGGGGATTATGGTAGAAAGTAACTTGTTGCATGTAAAAATCCTTCATTTTTTGTATTGGCTATAACTTTGTTGCAATTGGCGCAATTGATCAATGCGGGCATCATACCGCTTTTGAGCATAACTACCCAATTTTGCCAATGCACTGGCCTCGCTAAGTTGCGTTATAGCTAAGTCAAATTGACCTTTTAATGCCATGATTTCCGCTTGGGCGGCGAGTGCCTCATCGCGTTTTCCTTGTTTTCCGGCCGTATTTCTTAACAGTTCCCATCCATTGAGATCGTCTGGATGATTGAAGGTATAACGAAACAGAAGTTGTGATGCCTGAGAATATTTTTTGTCCATAAAGTAGGCATTGGCGAGTTTGACTTGCAATATTGGATTATTTTTCTGCTTTTTGAGGGCATCCTGCAATCGATTGATAGCACTGCTATACTGTTTTTGCCCAATATCAATATTAGTCATTGTATCAATAAACCAAATGTTATCCGGTTGTTTATCCAGCAATGGAGAAAGCATTGTTCTGGCCTCAGTATACTTTTTATCCTGAGAAAGCAAAATAGCATGTCCATAGGCAGCAGCAAACTGTTCTTTGGCGGTTCCTTGACTATATTTTTTTAATAATTCGTCAATATAAGGACGTTGATTGGTCGAATACATTGTTAAAATACGAACACGGGCGAACAGAAAATCTTGCGATTCAGGGATGGCTTTAGCTGAATATTGATTTGCCCTATTGCGAGCATCAGCCAAACGGCTGTCAGGTAATGGATGTGTGTATAGCATTTCCGGTAGCGTAGAGCTATAGCGGGATTGATCTGCCAGTATCTGCATAAAGTTAGGCATACCGCGCGGGTCAAATCCTGCTCGACTGAGCGTTCGCATTCCAATACGATCAGCTTCTTGCTCATTCGATTGAGTAAAACTGATCATGCCCTGTTGGAAACCGGCTAGTGTACTACTGAGTGCGGCCATGCCTGCCTGTGGGTTGGCCATTATCAGTAGGATAGAACCCAGTGTGCCAGCCCATGCCAGGGGGCTGGCACGTTTTTGTTCTTCTATCAATCGTGCTAAATGCCGTTGTGTAACATGGGAAATTTCATGAGCTACGACAGATGCCAGCTCGCTTTCATTGCGACTATAGCGCAATAGAGCCGAGTGCAGAACAACGTTACCACCGAAAAACGCATAGGCATTAATATTAGGGTTATTGATTAGATAGAAATGGAAGGGAGTTTTTACTGAATCGGCATGGCTGACTAATTTCTGACCTAGGTTGTCAATGTATTGAGTCAGTAGCGGGTCATAAATCAGAGGTGCTTGGGCTCGTATTAAGCGTATATAAAAATCACCCATGGCCATTTCCTGATTGATGCTGAGGGTTGCCCCCGCTGTAGTGCCAATATCAGGTAGTGAATCTTCAGCCGGGGCAGATAATACAGGTGTATTACCCAATAACAACAGGCTGATAAAGATGGTTATCAGAGATTTTTTCGACGTTTTTTTCATAAAGCGATTCTCATAAAACAGTGTGCTCCGTTTTGGCTATCAATTTCATGAATACGTTGATGGTAAAAGGGTACCTTAAAATCGTTAATGATAATAAATTTTAGTGAAAAATAATCATTAGGAGTTATCTCTAAGGAGTTTTATTTATGTTGGATATGATCATGCAATGGTATCGTCGCCGTTTCACTGATCCACAAGTTGTTGCATTATCAGTCATTTTATTGGCTGGTTTTGGGATCATCTACTTTTTTAATGGGATTTTGGCACCTGTCCTTGCAGCTATTGTACTGGCTTATTTGTTGGAATGGCCCACTGTACAATTAGGAAGATTGGGCTGTAGTCGTACACTCTCTGTTTCTATTGTATTAACAATTTTTATGGGAATCAGTGCGTTAATTATATTGATTGTTGCCCCGACTGTCTGGCAGCAAGGTTTAAATTTAATTTCTGATCTCCCCAATATGATTAATCGATTTAATGAGTATGCGCATACTTTACCTTCTCGTTATCCTGCGCTGGTTGATGCCGGTATTATTGATATGATTGCTGATAATCTGCGTAGCAAACTCTCTTTGGCGGGTGAGTCCGTTTTTAAGTTTTCGGTTGCTTCTTTGATTGGATTATTGACGCTGGCTATTTATCTGATCCTTGTTCCCTTGATGGTGTTCTTTCTATTAAAAGACAAAAAACAGATGGTGGTGGCATTACAACGTATATTGCCACGTAACCGTAGTTTGGCTGGAAAAGTGTGGCGTGAGATGAACCAGCAGATCACCAATTATATCCGTGGCAAAGTAACAGAAATGGTTATATTGACCATCTGCACGTATGCTGTATTTGCTTTCTTTGATTTGCATTATTCTTTGTTGCTTGCGGTTTTGGTCGGTTTATCTGTGCTTGTTCCTTATATCGGCACCGTACTTGTCACTATTCCAGTTATTGTTGTGGCTTTGTTTCAATGGGGAATTGGGGCCGATTTCTGGACTCTGTTCATCGCATATTTGGTAGTGCAGGGCTTGGATGGAAACCTTCTTGTGCCAATTTTGTTCTCGGAAGCAGTTAATCTTCATCCTCTTGTCATCATCCTTTCTGTGATTGTTTTTGGCGGATTATGGGGATTCTGGGGCGTTTTCTTTGCTATTCCATTGGCTACTTTAATCAAAGCTGTCATTCACGTTTTGCCGGAAGAAAAATTTGAAGAAAAAGAATGATAAAAGTAACTGCTAATATTGCAGAATTGAGTCGTGAGAATTGATCAATGAAAAATAGCGAGTGAAAAAGTAAATAAGTTGCCGCCTGATGGATGGAGCGGCAACTTGAAAGACGAAGGATATTAGACACAAGATTAATGTTGTTTCACATAATCCAGTACAATTTGATGATGATTACTAGTTTTAAATTTATCAAAAACGTGTTCAACATCACCTTGTGGGTTAATCAAGAAACTGATGCGGTGAATGCCGTCATAGGTTTTCCCCATGAACTGTTTTTCTCCCCAAACACCAAATTGCTCGGCAACTTGATGGTTAACATCAGAAAGCAGTGTGAAATTCAGCCTCTCTTTTTCTACAAAGCGGGATAACTTTTCAGGTGCATCTGTGCTGATGCCTAGCACTTTAACATTAACGCTTTTCAGTTCATCCATCGTATCACGTAAGTTACATGCTTGAACGGTGCAGCCTGGAGTCATTGCTTTGGGATAAAAATAAACTAAAACCTGCTGCCCCTTGAAATCAGACAAATTAATGGTTTCGCCATCTTGGTCAGGAAGGCTGAATTGAGGTGCCTTGTCACCGGCTTTTAATGGACTCATCACTCATTCTCCGTTTAGTCGTTTTGATTTAAATAATTTATCGTTAATGCTGCTATATATTCTTACATTAACATGTGTATACATCACATGTTATACATTCATATGAAATTAAAGTTAAATTTTTTCTTCTTGCCTCATTGTATTCAATATTATTCATATGTATTTGTCTTGTTTCACAATAAATATGTACATAGCAGCAAACTTTGAGCTTACAATTCAGTGAATCACTCATCATATATCAAATTATATGTCTTGCTATACGAGGGTATTTGATTGAAGCAATAATCTTACTTAAGTAAAATTTTTTGGTGATTTAGCCGTAGGATGAAATTGCCTTGAACTTTAACAAATAATAAGTGAGGGATTTATGTCTGAAGTTAATAAGCCAGAAAATCAGCAACCTGATCTCAAGTGTCCATTTGATCCAGACCAATACAAGATTAAGCTTGATGCTGTAGTGGCACCAGTTGGTTCTTTTCCTTGGGCAATAATTCAAGTGTATTTAGGTAATCAGTTGTATCGTAGTGATTGGGAGGCTTCTAACGAGTATATTCGCCTTGCTCCCAAGTCGGCGAATTTTTCGCCCCAAATTGAAAAGATTAATGAGAGTGGAGAATTTTCAATTTGGCAGCCAACTCAAGAAGATATGATGGCTTGTGATTGGAAATTTAACTGCATGCTGTCCTTTGATCTTATATCAGGAACCAGCAAGTTTAATCACGGTCAGGATTGGGGATATATAAGTGATAAGGGAGGATGGATCAGTGGAAGTGAATCTCCTTTTGGTACGCTAAATATAATCTCAAATAAGACAGAAATTGCAGGTATTCTGGCATTCTATTGGAGTACGTATGATTGGTTGCATTTTATAGTATCTTCGAAAGAGAGCCATGAGAATGTGGCAGGATTACTTACGAAAAGTGTTTATGTAACCGTTGATAACACAATCTATAATCTTGGTGCTTCCTCACTTTTAAGTGGAGACGACACCAACGATACATACACCGTTGCATATAGCAATAATGACTCACGAAAACTGGGTGAGATATTGAAACAAATAAATAAATCCAAGGCGTTCTGTATCAATTGGCGTTAATTCTGCTTACATCCTGAATGCAAAGCTGCGCTCCAGCGTAGCTTTTTCTTGTATATAGAAAACCCCCTGCTAGGCAGGGGGTTCTGTAGAGCTTTCAGCTATAAATCCGCTATAAAAACCCCTTTTGATTTGTTAAAACACCTTGCGGTCTGGCAACTG
>NZ_JAQRFI010000043.1 GCF_028598805.1 Xenorhabdus yunnanensis
TCGCCAAAACGGTGGTGATTGCAGCAGTCAGGGTAGTTTTACCGTGGTCAACGTGGCCGATAGTACCAACGTTAACGTGCGGTTTTGAACGTTCAAACTTTTCTTTAGACATTAGGTTGTCCCTCTAAAACACGGAATCGGTGGTTTCACCACATCAACCAAGCAATTTGCTTGTGAGATATTTACAGGAAGAAAATCAGGAGGCAAGAACAGGGGAAGTGGTGCTGATAGGCAGATTCGAACTGCCGACCTCACCCTTACCAAGGGTGTGCTCTACCAACTGAGCTATATCAGCACATCTTGGAGCGGGCAGCGGGAATCGAACCCGCATCATCAGCTTGGAAGGCTGAGGTAATAGCCATTATACGATGCCCGCGCGAACTCGGCTACCTAACTTTAATCAGCTGTATATTTCAGCTCAAGTGTCTTCTGGAGTATAACTCGAGCAGAACACTCAAGATTAAAACTGGTTAATGGTGGTGGGGGAAGGATTCGAACCTTCGAAGTCTGTGACGGCAGATTTACAGTCTGCTCCCTTTGGCCGCTCGGGAACCCCACCTTTCCAAATTTTTAATGGTGCCGGCACCAAGAGTCGAACTCGGGACCTACTGATTACAAGTCAGTTGCTCTACCAACTGAGCTATGCCGGCATCAAGTGCTGCGCATTCTAGGTAGAGTTGACCCATGATGCAACAAAAAAATTGCTTTTTTTGTTCTTTAGCTCATAAAATAGTCATTTTTAATGATATTGGTGTTTTTTTCAATACTTTCAGCTTAAATATCCAACAAAAACTTCTATGCAGTAAAGAACCAACATAGACATTTACCAATGATTTTTTGAAAAGTATTTGCATAATCCTAACCCCCTCTTTTTAAAGAGGACGATCCAAACAACCACAGGGATAGTACATTTTTAAAATTTTTGGATTTCTCATCAAAAAAATTACTAAAATCATAAAAAAGTCTACGCCTACGATAACGCAACCGATATGATGAGATTTATTTTTTGTCGGATACGGGTGTTCTCAACAACCTGTCCAACCTGCATAGACAGGCAGATGTTGGCTTATGAATAAGAAAGAATCTTTTTTGACGACTCCATACTTACAATTTGATCGTGAACATTGGGCAACATTGCGTGACTCGGTGCCTTTAACACTAACAGAAGAAGAAGTTGCTGCTTTAAAAGGGATTAATGAAGAAATCTCGATAGATGAAGTGATTGAAATCTATCTTCCATTGTCACGCCTACTCAATTTTTATATTAGCTCCAATTTACGGCGGCAAGCTGTTCTTGAGCAGTTCCTGGGAACAGATGGACAAAAAATACCTTATGTTATAGGCATAGCAGGCAGTGTTGCTGTCGGAAAAAGTACAACTGCACGCTTATTACAGGCATTATTAAGCCGTTGGCCAGAACATCGTCGTGTTAAGTTAGTAACAACAGACGGTTTTTTGCACTCTAACAATGTATTAAATGAGCGTGGTTTAATGAAAAAAAAGGGATTCCCTGAATCCTATGACATGCGCAGCTTAGTTAAATTCGTCGCCGACATAAAATCAGGCGCAGAAGAAGTCACTGCACCAATATATTCTCACCTAAGCTATGACATTGTTCCTAATGAACAACTTATTATCGAAAAGCCGGATATCCTCATCCTTGAAGGTTTAAACGTATTACAAAGTGGCATGGATTATCCACATGAGCCACATCACGTATTTGTTTCTGATTTTGTTGATTTTTCTATTTATGTTGATGCATCAGAAAAACTACTCGAACAATGGTATGTCGGTCGTTTTCTTAAGTTCCGGCAAGGTGCTTTTTCCGATCCTGATTCTTATTTCCACAACTATTCTAAGCTAACGACAGAAGAAGCAATAAAAATAGCGTCGAATATTTGGCGGGAAATTAACGGATTAAACTTACAGCAAAACATTTTACCAACGAGAGAACGAGCTAGCTTGATTATGACAAAAGGAATCAATCACACGATTGAAAGCGTCAGATTAAGAAAATAAAGCAAAAGCCGGAAATATTTCCGGCTCAGACCGCTAACAACCCTCGTTGAAAATAACGAGGGTTGTTTCTTTCTTTATAATGTTTCCTTCCTTATAAATAGTATCCAATCCAAATTTTTGACAGTTTTTCACTCAACCAATTTCAAATTCAAACCATGTTTCCTCAACATGAATTTCTTTCCTGATCACTTTGAATATTCCTCATTGGGAATAAGCCATTTCTTGATTGACTAAAAATCCCGCTTCACCCATTCTATTTGGACATCTAAACGTATAGACACTTAAACATCTAAAATTAAGCGGATAAAAATTCCGTTTGTTCATGAGGGCACAGGGTATGAGTTTTTTTCACGCTAATCAGCGAGAAGCGCTGAATCAGAATTTAGCTGAACTTGAAGGACAATTTCGTGTTTCCTTTGAATTCTTTCCACCCAGCACAGCTGAGATGGAACAAACCCTGTGGAAATCTATTGATCGTTTAAGCAAGCTGAAACCTAAATTTGTTTCCGTCACCTATGGTGCTAACTCTGGCGAACGTAATCGCACCCATAGCATCATCAAAGGCATTAAAGAAAAAACTGGCCTTGATGCAGCTCCACACCTGACTTGCATTGATGCCAGCCGTAAAGAGCTACGCAACATTGCCCATGATTATTGGCAAAACGGCATTCGTCATATCGTGGCATTGCGTGGCGATTTACCGACTAATTGTTGTAGTAAGCCAGAAATGTATGGTGCTGATTTAGTTGAGCTATTAAAAGAAGAGGCGGATTTTGATATTTCCGTGGCTGCGTACCCAGAAGTACATCCTGAAGCAAAAAGCGCTCAAGCAGATCTGATTAACCTGAAACGCAAAATTGATGCCGGAGCCAATCGCGCTATTACCCAATTCTTTTTTGATGTGGAGAGTTATCTACGTTTTCGCGATCGCTGTGTCTCAACAGGGATTGATGTGGAAATCGTGCCCGGAATTTTACCTGTCTCAAACTTCCGCCAGTTACAACGATTTTCCACGATAACTAACGTTCGTATTCCAAGCTGGATGACCAGAATGTTTGAAGGGCTGGATGATGATCCGGAAAGCCGAAGCTTAGTCGGCGCGTCTATTGCAATGGACATGGTAAAAATCCTCAGTCGCGAAGGCGTGAAAGATTTTCATTTTTATACCCTGAATCGAGCAGAGCTGAGTTATGCCATCTGCCATACTTTAGGAGTCCGTCCTTCCTGATTTATCCATTGCAATTGATTCATTACAATTTTTACAACCTTAGAAGCCGGACTAGATAATAGTTCGGCGTTACTGTAGATAAATATTTCTTGAGCAGATTAAAATGCAAAAAAACCGAACAGTTTCCCATTCGGCTTTGATGATTTAACAAGATTTAAAAAACTAAAAACTATCCTGTATTGCGCATTCCTGCCGCAACGCCGGCAATCGTCACCATCAACGCCTGTTCAAGATGTGGATCGGGATTGTCCTGCTGACGGGAGCGCTGTAATAATTCAGCCTGTAGCACGTTCAATGGATCGGTATACACGTTACGCAATGCGATAGATTCAGCGATCCACGGCAAATCCGCCATCAATTGCTCATCCTGTGCAATGGCCAGTACCGTTTTAATATCCTCTGCAAGTTGGTTACGCAATTGCACTCCGAGTGACCATAGTTTCGGCTCCACCAAACGCTGATCGTAGTATTCCGCCAGCCATAAATCTGCTTTGGCAAACACCATCTCCAACATGGCAATACGCGTATTAAAGAATGGCCAGTCGCGGCACATATCCGTTAAGACCGACAAGTTGCCCGCATCGATCACCCGTTGCAGCGCCGCGCCAGCGCCCAGCCATGCCGGAAGCATCAGACGGTTTTGCGTCCATGCGAATATCCATGGGATCGCTCGCAAACTTTCGACACCCCCCGTTGGGCGTCGCTTAGCTGGCCGCGATCCCAAAGGCAGTCTTGCCAATTCTTGCTCAGGAGTTGCAGCCCGAAAATAAGGCACAAATTCCGGTCGATCACGCACATAATCACGATACATATCACAAGAAACATCCGAGAGCGTATCCATAATCTGATGCCATTCTGGTTTTGGTTCCGGTGGTGGCAATAAGTTTGCTTCCAGAATCGCACTGGCATACAAGGCCAAACTACTGATCGTCACCTGCGGTAAACCAAACTTAAAGCGGATCATTTCTCCCTGTTCCGTTACGCGCAACCCTCCTTTCAGGCTACCCGGCGGTTGGGAGAGCAAAGCCGAATGTGCAGGCGCACCACCGCGACCAATCGAGCCACCGCGTCCGTGGAACAGAGTCAGTGTCACGCCTTCTTGTTCACATACTTTGATTAACGCATCCTGTGCCCGATATTGCGCCCACGATGCCGCCATCACCCCTGCATCTTTGGCTGAATCAGAGTAACCAATCATCACCATCTGTTTATCCTTAATCAGATCGCGATACCACTCAATCCCCAACAGTTGCCGAATCACACTTTCGGCATTGTTAAGGTCATCAAGGGTTTCGAACAACGGGGCGACCTGCAATGACAGTGGGCATCCCGCTTCTTTCAGCAACAATTTCACTGCCAAAACATCAGAAGGAACTTTTGCCATGGAAATAACATAAGCAGCAATCGCATCTTGTGGTGATTCAGCAATAACTTTACAGGTATCGAAAACCTCTTGCGTTTCTGCGCTTGGCTGCCAATCACGTGGGATCAGGGGACGTTTTGACTTCAATTCACGCAGCAGGAATGCCTGTTTTTCAGCTTCAGGCCAGCTCGCATAATCTCCCATTTCCAGATATTGCGTCAGTTCAGCAATCGCATCGGTATGTCGGGTGCTTTCCTGACGGATATCAATACGCACCAAAGATAAACCAAAACAACGAATGCGGCGCAAAGTATCCAGCAATTGCCCATTTGCAATAATTTCCATGCCACAGTCTTTCAGGGATCTATAGCAGGCATACAACGGTTGCCATAACTGTTCGTTATGCAACAGTAAATCCGCTGGTGGCAGGGCTTGTTCACCTTTAAGACGTTTTTCCAGATAAGCCAGCGTGTTACCTAATTGCGTCCGCAGTTGTTTAGCAATCTCACGGTAAGGTTCTAAAACCTGCTCCCCACCCGCCATTTGGCGAAGTTCAGGCGTACACTCCGACATGGAAAGTTCAGAAACTAAAATCTGAATATCTTTTAGAAACAGATCTGCAGCCTTCCAACGACTAAGCAGCAAGACATAACGGGTAATTTCGGCGGTAACGTTAGGATTACCATCACGATCTCCCCCCATCCAAGAGGTAAAGCGTATTGGCACAGCTTCCACCGGCAGACTATAACCAATGGACTCTTCCAGTTGTTCATTAAATTCACGCAGGAATGCCGGCACACCTTCCCACAAACTATTTTCGACAACGGCAAAACCCCATTTTGCTTCATCAATTGGGGTTGGGCGAATTTTACGTATCTCATCAGTATGCCATGATTGGACAACCAACTGACGCAACCGGCGCATAATGTTATTGCGCTCATAATCTGCCAAATCGTCATGATCAAGCTGTGCCAGACAACCATTAACTTCAACCAATTTATGAATCAGGGTGCGGCGGGCAATTTCTGTCGGATGGGCAGTCAAAACCAATTCAATCGCCAGTTCATTGACCGCATTGACTAACTCATCATTGCTGAATTGTTTCTCTTTGAGTCGATTGAACAACGCTGCCAACGCTACTGGATTGCTGGCCGCTTCACCGTGTGGCGAAATGCTATGATATTGTTCAGCAACGTTAGTCAGATTTAAAAACTGGTTAAACGCACGGGCGACAGGCAGTAATTCATCATTGGATAAATTTTCCAGTGTCGATAAAAGCTGCTGACGGTGAATTTCGTTGCCTGCGCGGGATGATTTGGATAACTTCCTGATTGTCTCAACTTTATCAAGAATATCTTCTCCCAAAGCCTCTTTAATTGTATCGCCCAGCAACTTACCGAGCATACTGACATTACTTCGCATTGCGGAATATTGTTGATTCATATTGTTTCTGGCCTTGTGTTGCTGTATGTCATCCATTTCACCAGAGGACTGGCTCAATTGGCATTTACCCTATTTCTGTCTAGATGTTTGATGTTTTGCTGCCGAGAATGTTCTTTTATTTATCTCTGACATTCCTATTCATATCAGAAAACAAACAATTTGGGCGAATTTTATGAAATTTAATCTGGATTTCTTTTTTATAAGCTAATCCGATTGTTTGCCTTGCTTGTACTCAATAAATTTTGTTTTTTTCAATTTTGTTTTTTTCAATAAAGAAACGACGAAGGCACTTTTGATTGACGGGATGATGATATGAATTGGTGGCGTTAATTGAGTAAATAACACTCTTTCTGTTATTGGCAGGGATAAGCCCTCATATCCCTGCCAAAATCTGTTTGAAAACCTGATCGATAGTAAAAAATCTCCGTCTATAGAAATGTTGGGCTATAGGAGTTGTGACAAACGATTTAAATCTGATTGGATTGCCCCCGCCGTGACATCTCGTCCGGCTCCCGGCCCACGAATCACCAGAGGATTGTCGCGATACCAGCGGCTCTCTATCGCAAAAACGTTATCTGCCGGCAGCAGTGAGGCCAATGGGTGATCACTACGCACTGCTTCCACACCAACTTTCGCCTTACCACTGGCATCAAAACGTGCAATATACCGCAGTACCATGCCCATTTCCTGAGCCGCTTCCAACCGTTGCAGCATCTGCGCATTAATGGCAGCACTGTTTTCAAAGAATTCTTCAATGGAGCCGAACCGCGCTTCTTCCGGTACCAAAGACTCAACACGCACATGATTAGGCTCTATTTCATAACCGGCTTCTCGAGCCAGAATAACCAGCTTGCGCATCACATCCTGACCAGAAAGATCAATGCGAGGATCAGGTTCCGTCAACCCCTGTTGCCATGCTTGTTCTACTAACTCGCTGAAAGGTGCGGAGCCATCGAACTGCAAAAATAGCCAAGATAATGTTCCGGAAAAAACTCCACTAATGGACAAGATAGTATCACCGCTTTCACGCAGATCTCTGACAGAATAATTAATCGGCAATCCCGCACCAACCGTGGCGTTGTATAACCAATGGCGACCTGTTTTTGCAAAGGCATCGCGGATCGTGCGATATGTGTTGCTGTCGGAAGAGCCGGCAATTTTGTTGGCGCTGATAACGTGGAAGCCATAACTGGCAAAATAGATGTACTCTGCGGCCAATTCTCCACTTGCTGTAACGTCCAGTACGACCAAATCGTCATAAGGATGTGCCCGCATCCATAAAAACAGAGCATCTTCTTCATGTTCAGTCGCTTCATCATCAAAGAATGCCAACGCCCGACTGGCATCAATACCCTGATAATTCAGCAAACTCCGGCGACTATCGACGATCCCCGCCAGAATAAATTCAAAATCGCTGCGAGCAGAAATATTCTTCTGTTCACGAGCAAACAGCTCCAGCCAACGGGAACCAATATTTCCTTTGCCAAACAGCACCAAACCGATACGTTTTTCTGCCCGGAACAGGCTTTGATGTAATCCCTGAATCAAATGCGACGTCTGATTCGAACGCACTACAGCAACAAGACTGATGCCATCTTCCGCATGCCAAATAAATTCAACAGGCTGATCTTTTAATTGTTGATAAAAACGATGGCTATGTAGCGGATTCTTGCATACGCCCGCACCAACCAAAGCCACCAGCGCCAAACCTTCACGCAAAGAAAGTTTGCCGGGTAAGGAAGCATCCTGCAAAACATCAAGGGCACTATTCACAATCTCAGAGGTATAGCAAAGCTGAATCAGGTTGCAATCTGCATGCAGTCCTGTTGCCAATGGCCGAACTTGAGTGCGCTTCAACAAAGAATCAATGTCTTTGTTGATTTGCTTGAAATCATGGGCTGAAGAAATATGTAATTCAATCAGGCAAACATCATCATGGCTGGTAACGATTTTTGCCCCGGTTCCCGTAGCCAACACACGCTCAATACGGGTGGAGCCTTGTTCAGGCTGGTAACTGCAACGCAATTGCAGATCAATATCGCTGATGGAAACAGGCTGCAATGTGCGGGTATGAAGAACAGGTGCTGCCAAACGCGCCAATTCACTGGCTTCATCCAAACGCAGTAACGGCAGCAGACAGGCATCTTTGACTTTACGCGGATCAGCACTGTAAACCCCCGCCACATCACTCCAGATCGTGACTTTTTTGGCTCCCGCCAAAGCTCCAACTTGGGTAGCAGAATAGTCGCTGCCATTGCGCCCCAACAATACCGTTTCACCATTCTGGTTACTGGAAATGAAACCGGTAACCACTAAACGCTTGTTGGAATTTTGGTTCAATAATTGGTCAAGCAAAGGCTGGGATAAGCTGACATCAACTTGCGGCTGGGCAACACGCTCTGCCCTGAGGAATTTGCGCGCATCCAGCCATGCGCTGGAGATCCCCTGATTTTCAAGCACCGCAGCCATCAAACGGGCAGACCAAATCTCCCCATGACCAACCACTTCTGCATATGTAATGTCTGTGATGGGTTTGTCCAACAATGCACTCAACCTTTCCAGATCAGCGATAAATATCGCACTCAGTTCTTCTGCAACGGCTTTGGGCAACAAACCACGGATCAACTCTTGCTGGTATCGCCGCAGGGATTGCTGTATTTGATGCGCGGATATCCGGTCACTCTGACTCAATTTAAGCCAATCGATCAGCTGGTTGGTTGTACTCCCTGCTGCCGATACCACCATCAGATCGCCCGGCTGGCTGTAGTTAGCCATAATTTCAGCAACCCGCTGATAACATTTCACATCGGCCAAGCTACTGCCACCAAATTTATGTAACTGACGGTCCGATTCCGCCCCCGCTGTTGCCAGTGTACTCATGATTAATGATTACCTCGTTGCCGCTGCCTGAAAAGCATTGTCCAGATCAGCAATTAAATCCTGACTATCTTCAATTCCTACAGAGACACGAAGAAGCGAATCCGTAATCCCTGCCTGAGTCCTTGCTTCTGCTGACATTCCCGCGTGTGTCATTGTTGCGGTATGAGAAATCAACGATTCCACACCACCGAGAGATTCAGCCAAGGTAAATAATTTTAACGCAGATAAAAAACGACGCATGGTCTGTTCATCACCATCTAGTTCAAAACTCAGCATTGCCCCAAAACCTTGCTGTTGCTTAATGGCAATTTCATGCCCGGGATGGCTCTTCAATGCAGGGTAAAAGAGCTTTTTCACTTTGGGCTGCTGTTGTAGGTAATCCGCAATGGCAACAGCATTATTTTGTTGGAGCAGCACACGAGCAGATAATGTACGAATACCACGCAGTAGCAGGTAGCTGTCAAAAGCCGCAGCCGTTACTCCAATATTGTTCGCCCACCAAGCCAAGTCTTCCGCAATAGCTGATTCCTTAGCGATAATTGCTCCCGCAATCAGATCAGAGTGTCCATTCAAATATTTCGTGCAGGAATGAACCACTAAATCAGCCCCTAAATCCAATGGCTTTTGCAGTACAGGACTTAAGAAAGTGTTATCGACGATAGCCAGTGCCCCAACTTCATGAGCCAATCTACAAATGTATTGAATATCAACGATCCGCAACAGGGGATTACTCGGTGTTTCAATCAATACCAGTTTGGGCTTTTTGGCCAATGCCAGTTTCAATGCCTGCTCATCTGACTGATCAACAAAAATCACATTATATGCACCACGTTTGCTCAAACTGTCAAAAAGACGGTAACTACCGCCATAACAATCATGGGGAGCCACTAATAAATCCCCTGGTTTCAGAAATACGGTACAAAGCAGATGAATAGCAGACATGCCACTGCTGGTCATGACTGCACCAGCCCCTCCTTCCAGTTCTGCCAAAACCTGTTGGACAATATCACGACCAGGATTGCCACGGCGGGAGTAATCATGGGTCCTGGGTTCATTGAACCCTGTAAAATTGTAGGTACTGGAAAGATAGATAGGCGGAACTACACAACCATATTGTTCATCAATATTTGAGCCACTGTGAACCGCAACTGTCGCTTGCTTACATCCCATAACCTTTCCCCATCATCGTTATTATTGGCGTCACGCAAGGATAACGATTGGAAAGATAGACGTCAATACATCTAGACATCCATAATGTTTTAAGCTTTAATATCACAATTCAATAAGTGTCATTACACTTTATATGTCTTCTGGTTATATTTTATAAATTAGTGCGGTTGGAGCGATATAGTCGATAAGTGAATTATGCTAGACTACTGCATTACCGATATGAAAACAGATTAGAAATCCCCTCCAACTTCTGATCTCAATTACTTGATTCAAAAACTATTTAAGGTATCTCATGGCTGAGTGGAATGGTGAGTATGTCAGCCCTTATGCTGAACATGGCAAAAAAAGTGAACAGGTCAAAAAAATTACAGTTTCAATTCCGCTGAAGGTATTGAAAATCCTGACTGATGAACGTACCCGCCGTCAGGTGAATAATCTGCGTCATGCAACAAACAGCGAATTGCTGTGTGAAGCTTTTCTCCATGCGTTCACTGGACAGCCTCTGCCTAATGATGACGATTTGCGCAAAGAGCGCCATGATGAAATCCCAGAAGCAGCGAAAATCATGATGCGTGAGCTCGGTATTGACCCTGAGACATGGGAATATTGATAACAAAACAAAAACGCCCGATGCAAAACATCGGGCGTTTTTGTTTACTATCTTTGTTTCAACTTTCCTGCCTGTATTGATTACAGGCAGGAAAAAGTCATTACTTCTTAGCACCTGGTACGCTGAAACGTTTGTTAAAGCGATCAACACGACCACCAGTTGCAACATCACGCTGCTTACCGGTGTAGAATGGGTGACATGCACCACAAACGTCCAGGTTCAGGTTGTGACCTACAGTAGAGTTGATTTTGATTACATTACCGCAAGAGCAAGATGCAGTAACTTCTTCGTATTTAGGATGGATACCTTCTTTCATGGGAAACCTCTGTTCAGGCCGTGTCGCTATCCAGCCTCGTAACCGCCAGACACCACACGTCGTGTTGATAATCGTGTTGATAAAAATAAGTTTCGGTAATTTCTATACCAAAGGCGGCGGATCATACAGAATATCGGTTTATTGCGCAATGAAATCCGCTGATTTGCTATGATACCCTTATCACTATATTTTTTTGTACCTTTTTCATCTGGTCATTAATTATCCGGAAATCGCCTTATGACAGTTGTTCAGGTTGCGTTGCCTGTCCCTCTTACCCGCTCATTTGATTATCTACTGCCTACAGAATTACCTTTGCCAGCTATCGGTGTTCGAGTGCTCGTACCTTTTGGTAGACGAAATGCGATAGGGATCATCACTGGTATCGCAGACAGCAGTGAATTCCCTCCTGAGCAACTTAAGTCTATTTCCAGCATTCTTGATACCCATTCCCTTTTTCCCAATGATCTCTGGCAATTGCTCCAGTGGGCAGCCAGCTATTATCACTATCCGCTGGGAGAAGTTTTGTTCCATGCCTTGCCGATCTTGTTGCGACAGGGAAAACCGGCAGAATTTTCTCCGCTCTGGCAATGGCAAGTCACCGAAGCCGGTCATGAACTTCCTCTTGCACAACTCAAGCGCTCCGCCAAACAGCAGAAGGCTTTGGCCGCTTTGCGCCAGCATCCCATTTACCGCCACCAAGTTTCTGAACTGGAATTAAGCGAAAGTGCACTGCAATCACTGAAAAAGAAATCACTGATTGCTCTGCATCCCATCCAGCCGGAAACTGAAAACTGGCATGCGTATTTTAAAACCATCGGCGAAAGGTTAAAACTCAATACAGAGCAGGCGACTGCGGTAGGAGCCATCCGTGCAGAAGATCAAACTTTTTCTCCGTGGCTACTGGCAGGCATCACGGGATCGGGCAAAACTGAAGTCTATCTCAGTGTACTGGAGAATATTCTTGCGCAAGGCAAACAAGCACTGATTTTAGTACCAGAAATTGGCCTGACTCCACAGACTATCCGTCGTTTCCGGGAACGTTTCAACGCGCCGATTGATGTTCTGCATTCAGCCTTGAATGACAGCGAACGGCTGACGGTTTGGCTGAGAGCGAAAAAAGGGGAAAATGCCATTGTCATCGGCACGCGATCGGCCTTGTTTACACCTTTTGCTCATCTGGGCGTTATCATTATCGATGAAGAACATGACAGTTCTTACAAACAGCAAGAAGGCTGGCGTTATCATGCCCGCGATCTAGCGGTGTTCCGTGCTAAAAAAGAGGGAACTCCGATCATTATGGGCACCGCTACTCCCGCACTGGAGACGCTATATAATGTACAACAGGAAAAATATCGCCAACTCACCTTAACCCAACGAGCAGGCGATGCCCAACCGGCAACTCAGCATTTATTGGACCTTAAAGGCTTGCCATTGACTGTTGGATTATCACAACCGCTCATTAATCGTATTGGTGAACACCTCAAGGCTGACAATCAAGTTATCCTGTTTCTGAACCGTCGTGGTTATTCCCCTGCCCTGCTCTGTCATGAATGCGGCTGGATAGCTGAATGCCAACGCTGTGATCACTATTACACCCTGCATCAAAATCATCGCCACCTGCGTTGCCATCACTGCGACAGTCAGCGCCCAATCCCACGCCAATGCCCGCAATGTGGCTCCACTAACTTGATTCCCGTTGGTTTGGGTACTGAGCAGCTTGAGGATGGCATTACAAAGCTGTTCCCCAATATTCCGGTCACCCGCATCGACCGTGATACCACCAGCCGCAAAGGAGCACTAGAACAACAACTGGCCGAAGTACATCAAGGTGGAGCGCGTATTTTGATTGGCACTCAAATGTTGGCGAAAGGCCACCATTTCCCCGATGTTACACTGGTTGCCTTACTGGATGTCGATGGTGCGCTGTTTTCTGCTGATTTTCGGGCAGCAGAGCGTTTTGCCCAGCTATATACCCAAGTCTCCGGGCGGGCGGGACGCGCAGGAAAACGAGGAGAAGTTGTCCTCCAGACTCACCATCCTGAGCACCCACTTTTGCAAGTATTATTAGAAAAAGGCTACGATGCCTTTGCCCGGCAAGCGATGGAAGAGCGTCAGCAAGTTCACCTGCCGCCTTTTGCCAGCCATATCCTGCTCCGCTCAGAAGACCACGACAATCAGCAAGCTCCCGCATTTTTACAACAAATGCGCCAACTATTTGAACATCATCCACAGCACGATGATCATTTATGGATCATGGGACCAGTCCCCGCATTACAGGCCAAACGAGGTGGTCGTTATCGCTGGCAATTGATGATTCAGCATCCTTCTCGCATTTTCCTACAAAAAATGATGGCTGGGATCTATCCCCAAATCACAGCACTACCGCAGGCACGCAAAGTAAAATGGAGCATTGATGTTGATCCCACCGAAGGTTGATAACAGAAAATCGTTAGCCAGTAACAGAAATAGAAAATTGCGTGTCGTCGCAAAGCGGCAAAATTAGACAAACATCTTGAGAAAAATAGAGACAATTATTTCTTTAATTTGCGAAGCATCTCTAAGAAATGATTCATATCACACTTTTTGTGTAAACAAAGTAACGGATTGATCTGTTAATCAGTTTAAAATGAAATTATTAATATGAGTGTAGTTATTAATAATATTGTAGTTATTAATAAGACTGTAGAAAGCAATCGCCAGTGCTCCCTTTTCAGGAATGACTGGCGTTTTTTTAGCAGCCGGAGAGCAATCGTTTCGCTGCCTGTGGAAAGTGAGGAGTGAACTATGGAAAAAAAGAATTGCGCATTGGCAACCATGAAAGATGTTGCCAAAGTGGCTGGTGTTTCTACCGCAACTGTATCAAGAACACTAATGAATCCTGACAAAGTTTCTGCCCGTACACGTCAGAAAGTTGAGAATGCGGTATTGGAAGTTGGTTACTATCCCCACAATCTGGCCAAAAACTTACGACGCAATGAGTCCAGAACAATCTTGGTTATTGTTCCTAATATCAGTGATCCTTTCTTCACTGAAGTCATTCGGGGCATTGAAGAAACGGCGGCAGATCATGGTTACTTAGTTCTGATTGGCGATTGTAAGCATCAGCAGCAACAAGAACATGCGTTTATCAATCTTCTGATCACCAAACGCATTGATGGTATGGTGCTACTGGGCTCCAACATCCCTTTCGATGTTTCCAAAGAAGAACAGAAAAACCTGCCGCCAATGGTCATGGCCAATGAATTCGCGCCGGAGCTGGAACTGCCTACTGTCCATATTGACAACCTGACAGCGGCCTTTAATGCCACCCATCATTTGCAAAAACTGGGACACAAACGCATCGCTTGTATTACAGGGCCGGAAACCATGCCACTGTGCCACTATCGCTTGCAAGGCTACATTCAGGCACTGCGGCGCACAGGGACAGAAATTCGCGAAGAATATATTGCCCGTGGTGATTTCACCCATGAGTGCGGTTCCGCATTAGCGGAAAACCTGCTTACTCTGCCAGAGCCTCCAAGCGCTATTTTCTGCCACAGCGACGTCATGGCCATGGGAGCAATGTGGCAAGCTAAAAAAATGGGATTAAAATTACCAGAAGATCTTTCTGTCGTTGGTTTCGATAATTTAAACCTAGCCCAATACTGCGAACCAGCCTTAACCACAGTGAAACAGCCTCGTTATGAAATTGGACATAATTCCATTCTATTGTTGCTGGAACAACTTCAAGGCCGTTTAGTTTCCAAAGATTCAAGATTGTTGGAGGCAGAATTGCTCATTCGAGAGAGTACTTGTTCGCCTAAAAGCTAGGCAAATAACGTCAGCTTAAGTAACATTAGTTATCTACTACTTAATTTTTAAATAACTCAGCGAATTAAACAGTGGCACAACGAGATTATGTAAGTCGCGGGCGTAACAATCCCCGTCGGAAAAGTACTGGTAAGAAAAAAAATCAGGCTCAAGGATTACCCAAAACTACATTAGCCGTTGCCGTGGCTCTGATGGTCATATTTGCTGGTGGGCTTTATTTCATCGTACACAATAAGAAGGAAGAAAATGTACAAAATGTCCCAGAGCCTCACCATCAACCCAAGGGGCATGACCTGCCACCAAAACCAGAAGAACGCTGGAGTTACATCAAAGAATTGGAAAATCGTCCTGCTAATGAACCTTCAGTACAGGAACCCAATGCAACATTGAATAAACCGCTAAACCATGCCCCTCAATTAACGCCAGAGCAAAAGCAATTACTCGAACAAATGCAGGCGGACATGCGCCAGCCACCGATTTCATTGAAAGAGGTGCCTTATAACAGTGAACCCGTTCCACGTTCACGCGTCTTAATCAATCCTCCTGCACAACAATATGAATATGCGCAGCAGCAACATGCCCAACAACAAGCCGGACAACTCTCGCCAGAACAACACTCGTCAGAACAACAGCCAGCAGCTCCTTCCCAAAACACCAGTGAAGCTGGCAAACCAAAGTCTGAAACAAATAGCTCAAAATTGATGCTACAATGTGGCTCTTTCCGAGCGATGGAACAGGCAGAATCCGTCCGTGCCAACCTTGCATTCGCAGGTATTGAAAGCCAGATTACCACGAACGACAATTGGAACCGTGTTGTACTTGGCCCTTATAAAAATAAGGCCAGCGCTGAAAAAATGCGCGAACGCGTTGCAGGAGCTGGTGTACCCGGCTGTATTCTCCGCCCTACCAGGGGTTGAAAAAGCGGAAAACTCCCCCATCTTAATCTCTAATAACATGCACATGGTGCTTTTATCAGCAGTGCGTAAGCAATTGTGGGATAACCAATTAATGCTCCGTGTGTACCATCTTCTATTTTGTAACCAGGGGCTAACTCGTGACTACAATCGTAAGTGTTCGCCGTAATGGCAAAGTCGTCATCGGTGGTGATGGACAAGCAACAATGGGTCATACCGTTATGAAAGGCAATGTCCGCAAAGTACGTCGCCTTTACAATGACAAAGTCATCGCGGGTTTTGCCGGCGGTACTGCTGATGCTTTCACATTGTTCGAGCTGTTTGAACGGAAACTCGAAATGCATCAAGGACATCTGACCAAAGCAGCCGTTGAACTTGCCAAAGACTGGCGAACAGATCGCATGCTGCGTAAGCTGGAAGCCCTACTTGCAGTCGCAGATGAAAATGCTTCTCTGATTATTACAGGTAACGGTGATGTGATTCAGCCAGAAAATGACCTTATCGCCATTGGTTCCGGTGGATCATACGCACAGGCGGCTGCCCGCGCTATGTTAGAAACAACTGAACTCGGCGCCAGAGAAATCGCGGAACGCGCTCTGACCATCGCTGGCGATATCTGCATCTACACCAACCATAATCACAACTTCGAAGAACTGCCTTCGAAAGCGTAAGGATAGATAGTATGTCTGAAATGACTCCTCGCGAAATTGTCAGCGAGCTTAACAATCACATCATCGGCCAGGACAAAGCAAAACGTGCTGTTGCAATTGCCCTGCGTAACCGCTGGCGCCGCATGCAGTTAGATGAATCACTGCGCTATGAAGTCACCCCAAAAAATATTTTGATGATAGGTCCGACCGGTGTCGGTAAAACCGAGATTGCCCGTCGTCTGGCAAAACTGGCCAATGCTCCCTTTATCAAAGTTGAAGCCACTAAATTCACCGAAGTCGGTTATGTCGGTAAAGAAGTCGATTCCATCATTCGTGATCTGACTGACTCCGCTATAAAAATGGTGCGCCTACAATCCATTGAGCAAAACCGCTATCGGGCAGAAGAGTTAGCAGAAGAGCGTATTCTGGATGTCCTGCTGCCACCGGCAAAAAATAACTGGGGACAGGCAGAAACCCAATCAGAGCCATCTTCAACCCGTCAGGCATTCCGCAAGAAATTGCGTGAAGGTCAGTTAGACGAGAAAGAAATTGAAATCGAAGTTTCAGCCGCTCCAGTTGGCGTTGAAATCATGGCACCTCCGGGCATGGAAGAGATGACTAATCAATTGCAGTCAATGTTCCAAAACCTGGCAGGCCAGCGTCAAAAAAATCGCAAGATGAAAATCAAAGACGCATTCAAGCTGCTGGTCGAAGAAGAAGCCGCAAAACTGGTCAATCCAGAAGAACTGAAACAGCAGGCCATTGATGCAGTTGAACAACACGGCATCGTTTTCATTGATGAGATCGATAAAATTTGTAAACGCGGTCAAACTTCCGGCCCAGATGTTTCCCGTGAAGGTGTTCAGCGCGATCTACTGCCACTTGTAGAAGGTTGCACAGTTTCCACTAAACACGGCATGGTCAAAACTGATCACATCCTGTTCATTGCCTCTGGTGCGTTTCAGGTTTCCAGCCCTTCTGACCTGATCCCAGAACTTCAGGGTCGTCTGCCAATCCGCGTTGAATTGCAAGCCCTGACTACTGAAGACTTTGAACGTATTCTGACCGAGCCTAATGCCTCATTGACTGAACAATACAAGGCCCTGATGGCAACTGAAGGCATGGATATCGCATTCACGGCTGATGGTATACGTAAAATTGCGGAAGCGGCATGGCAAGTGAATGAAACGACTGAAAACATTGGTGCCCGCCGTCTGCACACCGTGCTTGAGCGCATGATGGAAGACATCTCTTTTGACGCCAGCGAACGCCAAGGGCAATCCGTTGAAATCAATGCCGATTACGTCAAAGAACACTTAGACGAACTGGTTGCAGATGAAGATTTGAGTCGGTTTATTTTGTAACCAGTCATATTAGCTTGATTAGAATCAATTTGCCGGACTTATTCACGTGAGCAATTTAACGTGAATAAGACGCGAAATAATAAAAAAATCGCGAAACAGGGAGGCTTTTAGCCTCCCATTTTTTTATTTTCAATGGTATAAAATTTATTACATCAACCATAATGACAAACAGTGACAATATGAGCTCAACAACGTCTATTAGCCAGACACAGGCATGGCTGGAAAGCTTACGTCCCAAAACGCTCCCGCTGGCCGTTGCTGCTGCCGTAACAGGTTCAGCCCTTGCGTCATGGATGGGGCATTTCAAATGGCCTGTCGCATTATTGGCTTTATTAACCGCAGCCATGCTGCAAATTCTTTCCAATCTCGCCAACGATTATGGTGATGTCGCCAAAGGCAGCGATACAGAAAAACGCATTGGCCCAATGCGTGGCATGCAAAAAGGCCTGATTACTGCAAAGCAGATGAAAAACGCATTGAAAATCACTGTGCTGCTCTCTTGTTTATCAGGGATTTCCCTCATCACTGTAGCCTGTAACAGTCCAAGCGACATTATCGGTTTCTTGCTCCTGGGGTTACTGGCGATTGTCGCGGCTATCACTTATACGGTGGGTATCCGTCCTTACGGCTATATAGGGCTGGGGGATATTTCCGTCCTGATTTTTTTCGGCTGGGTGAGTGTTCTTGGTACTTATTATCTGCAAGCCAGTACTTTTTCCATTAGTACCTTTTTGCCCGCAACAGCCTGTGGCTTACTCTCTGTAGCAGTCCTGAACATCAATAACCTACGTGATATAGAAAATGACCGCCAAAACGGCAAAAATACTTTGGCTGTCCGGTTGGGAGGAAAAAAGGCCCGCTATTACCATGCAGCCCTTCTGATTACCGCCATGCTCTGCCTTATCACTTTCACGCTCCTATACCTGCATAATTGGTTTAGTTGGTTGTTCCTGCTCGCTTTTCCCCTGCTATTGAAACATATGATGCAAGTGCTGCGTGATCCAACACCTGAAGGTATGCGTCCCAAGTTGGTACAAATGGTAAAAACTGCATTATTGACCAATATTCTGTTTTCTATTGGATTGGTACTTAATTAAGCGAGTAGGCATCAATTTTGCACATAATTTTTAAGATTGATGATTTTGCCAACGTTGGCTTTAAAAGGATATACTGTCCGTTCCTTGCATAACCAGACGTAAATCCCATGAAATATGATACTTCCGAACTTTGTGATATCTATCAAGAAGATATAAACGTGGTAGAGCCACTTTTCTCCAACTTTGGTGGGCGTACTTCATTTGGTGGTCAGATCATCACCGTGAAATGTTTTGAAGACAATGGCCTTCTTTATGATTTGCTTGAAGAAAATGGACATGGTCGCATTTTGCTCGTTGATGGTGGTGGATCGGTACGCAAGGCACTAGTTGATGCAGAACTTGCTCAACTTGCCGTCAATAATGAGTGGGAAGGCATTGTCGTCTATGGCGCTGTGCGTCAGGTCGATTATCTCGCTGAGCTTGATATTGGTATTCAAGCAATGGCGGCCATCCCTGCTGGCTCCAATAGTGAAGGAACGGGAGAAAGTGATATCAGAGTGAATTTCGGTGGCGTGACGTTCTTCTCTGGTGACTATCTCTACGCAGACAATACCGGCATCGTTTTATCAGACGTTCCGCTGGAAATTGACGAAGAGCTTGATGAAGACAGTGACGATGATGAAATCTAATCTCAGATAAAAACGGAGACAGACTTTCATCCATCGCCACGTTGATATAGCCGATACTGATATACCCAATATTAACTAGTCCAATTTGATCAAGCTAAAGGGTATATAAAAAAGGGCGTAATTATCGCCCTTTTCCAGCTAAGCCATTGGATACCTTATTGCACATCTTCCATCTTACCTAGCAGGGTGCGTAAGCGCTCTTGCCATGCTGATTGTTCCTGCTTGAGCTGCTCATTTTCATGTACCAGAGAATCGCGACTGTCTGTCACATTCTGAACATCCTGAGATAAGACTACATTCCTTTCTTTTAATTCTTCAATTTCCATTTGCAGCAAAGTGATGGTATCAATCGCCTGCTGAACTTTAGATTCTAGTTTTTCAAAAACTTCAAATGACATTCTGGGGCCCTCTTGTAAGCAATGTCTTGATTGTATTTAGCCTATTAACGCCTGTCTAGTTTCATCCTTTCAATGTGCGGTATAACGAGAAATATAGCGACCAAACTCAAATGTCTACTAGATCACATTTCCAAGCCAAATAAAACACAAAAAAAATGCGAATTCGCTCATTTTGTTGACGCAACACGCATATTTCAATTTCGCTATTTCTCGTTTACGCGCATTAACGATAAATTCACAGGAACCTTTCTCTTAATACATAAGAAGGGACTAATAATTAATCTCTTTCCTCTGTACTTTTTATAGGATATAGAAATGAGTCAGACCACAACTCCAACATTATCAGGTCAATGCATTTCCGAGTTTCTAGGTACTGCGTTGCTCGTTTTTTTTGGCTTAGGCTGCGTTGCTGCTGCCCGACTTGCAGGAGCACAACTGGGCTTATGGGAAATCAGCATTATCTGGGGTTTTGGTGTCGCTTTGGCAGTTTATCTCACTGCCGGCATTTCAGGTGCGCATCTTAACCCAGCAGTTACCCTTGCTTTATGCCTATTTGCCAACTTTGATAGAAAAAAAGTACTGCCTTACATTATTGCCCAAATGTTAGGTGGCTTTGTCGCGGCACTCATTGTCTACATGATGTATTACAACCTTTTCCTGGATTATGAGCAAGTTCACAATATCGTTCGCGGCTCGCAGGAAAGTCTCTTTACCGCAGGTGTTTTCTCTACTTATCCGGCTACGCAGATCTCCGTATTACATGCATTTATTGTTGAAGTTATCATAGCGGCCGTTCTGTTGTGTCTGATTCTGTCCCTGACAGATGATGGTAATGGCATCCCTCGGGGACCTTTAGCGCCTCTGTTAATCGGTATTCTCATTGCGGTTATCGGTGGCTCATTTGGCGCCTTGACTGGATTTGCCCTAAACCCGGCCCGTGACTTCGGCCCCAAATTAGTGGCTTACTTGACTGGCTGGGGAGATATTGCCCTAACCGGAGGCCGAGATATTCCTTATTGCCTTGTTCCGTTGGTAGCTCCTATCGTTGGCGCAATTCTAGGTGCTTTTGGCTACCGCAAACTAATTACTCGCCATTTACCGCGCGAGGTTTAAATTTGCCATACTGAACTTTCACCATTTGAAATATGGCAAACCAATAAAACAATAAAAATGACTGAATAAATAAAACCAGGTTATAGTTATGACAACAGAAAATATTACTGAAAAAAAATATATCGTCGCTCTGGATCAGGGCACAACCAGTTCACGAGCAGTTATACTCGATCACGATGCTAATATTGTTTGCATCTCACAACGTGAATTTCCGCAAATCTATCCCAAACCTAGCTGGGTTGAACATGATCCAATGGAAATCTGGGCAAGCCAAAGCTCTACCTTAGTCGAAGTACTAGCAAAAGCTGATATCCGTTCCGATCAAATTGCCAGCATTGGTATTACAAACCAACGGGAAACAACTATTGTCTGGGAAAAAGAAACCGGCAAACCGGTTTATAACGCTATTGTATGGCAATGCCGCCGGACAGCAGATATCTGCACCAAACTGAAACAAAAAGATGGTCTGGAAGAGTACATCCGCCACAATACAGGTTTGGTTGTGGACCCTTACTTCTCCGGTACAAAAATAAAATGGATTTTGGACAACGTTGGAGGTGTTCGCCTACGCGCTGAAAATGGTGAACTTTTATTCGGTACAGTCGATACTTGGCTGGTCTGGAAAATGACTCAGGGACGTGTACATGTAACCGATTACACCAATGCCTCCCGTACCATGCTGTTCAATATCCATAATCTGGACTGGGACCAAAAAATCCTGGATGAGTTGGGAATACCTCGCGTGATGCTGCCTAAAGTCGCCGCATCCTCAGAGATCTATGGCCAAACTAATATCGGGGGTAAAGGTGGCACTCGCATTCCTATCGCGGGTATCGCAGGCGACCAGCAAGCCGCACTGTACGGTCAACTGTGCGTACACCCCGGAATGGCAAAAAATACTTACGGCACTGGCTGCTTTCTGCTAATGAATACGGGCAAAGATGCAGTTCGTTCTAACCATGGTCTGTTGACAACTATTGCCTGTGGTCCACGCGGTGAAGTCAATTATGCATTAGAAGGTGCAGTATTTGTTGGAGGAGCATCCATTCAATGGCTACGTGACGAACTGAAACTCATAGCGGATGCTACCGATTCAGAATACTTCGCGACCAAAGTCAAAGACAGCAATGGCGTTTATGTTGTTCCTGCGTTTACTGGCCTTGGTGCACCGTATTGGGATCCTTACGCTCGTGGTGCTATTTTTGGACTGACCCGTGGTGCAAATAGCAATCACATTATTCGTGCTACTCTGGAATCCATCGCTTACCAAACCCGCGATGTACTGGATGCTATGCAAGCTGATGCAGGTACTCGTCTGCAAGCCCTGCGCGTAGATGGCGGAGCTGTCGCCAACAACTTCCTGATGCAATTCCAATCCGATATTCTCGGCACCCGTGTGGAACGCCCTGAAGTTCGTGAGAGCACTGCTTTAGGTGCAGCCTTCCTTGCTGGCTTGGCTGTCGGCTTCTGGCAAGATTTGGATGAAGTGAAAAGTAAAGCAGTAATCGAAAAAGAATTCCGCCCGGGTATCGAAACAACTGAGCGCAACCACAAATACAATGGCTGGAAAAAAGCCGTTGCCCGTGCCCAAGAATGGGAAGATCGCGCCTAACTGCGAGAAATAAAGGCTCTGACATTGTTGATACACTTTGCCGGAGCCTTTAAAAACCAGCGTTTATTTCGACAGCACAATTTTCGCTTTTACAAAACTGTATGCTCCTGACGCTGGACTCTCTGGGAAATGGGCAACCAACAAAATAGAATCAGCAGCGACATAGAAAACATCAGCATCCCAACGCTGAATTGGCTATTTTGCGGTAACATCGCCGACAGCCATGTGACTACTCCTGAGCCTACATTCTGAAAGCCCCCTACCAAAGCACCTGCGGCTCCTGCCAGATAAGGGAATGGCTCCATCGCTCCGGTTGTTGCCAATGGAAACAACATACCTGCGCCAAAAAAGAATAATGCGGCTGGTATCAACAAAGTCCAGATATTCATGATACCAAACCAGCCGGGTAACCACATCAAAACTCCCGCCAGCAAGCAACAGATAACAGAGTGCCACATGAGCCGATAAAATGCTTTACCTTCACGCCCGGCATACCACGCCCCAAAAAATGCCGCGGGGATTGGCAGAATAAACAAGATACTGACCGTTAGGCTATCCAGCCCCAAAACAGCCCCCATTAACACACCGCTGCTGGCTTCAAAAACAGCCACCCCAGCCAGACCACCCACCAACATGATCAAGTAAGAGACAAAAGCACCATGAGAGAATAATTGGTGGAAAGAGACCAGCATCGTGCTACGTGCAGTCTCTGCGGGACGGGTCTCCGGTAAATGCCGAATCAGGAAGAAAGTGACTATAACCCCCATCACCAATAGGAACAAGTAACAGGAGCGCCAACCAAAATAGTGGGCAACTATCCCACCGATCATGGGAGCAGCCAGTGGGCTGATTAACACTGCCATATTCAGCAGGCTATTGGCATAGCGCAACGTTGTGCCAGTATATAAATCTCGTGGCATAGTACGCACCATCACACCTGCAACCCCAGTGCCCAATCCCTGTAATGCACTCGCAAGCACCAGCACCAGTAAGTTTGGCGCAAACAGAGCACATATCGTCGCCACCAGATAAATGGACATTCCCGCCAGAATCACAGGACGACGCCCCACCTTGTCAGATAGCGGTCCATAAAAAAGCTGTGAAAGCCCATAAGAAAACAAATATGCCGCCATTACCCGCTGAACTTCTCCCGCAGGTTTACTAATATCATTAGCCATATCGGCAATAACTGGCACATAGATTGTCTGAGTCATCTGCCCTACAGCGGCCAAGGCAATCAACATCAACAATAAATTAAAGTGTTCTATTTTTCTCATCGCACTTATATACAATCATTTATTGAAACAGCTGTTCATGGAAAATAATCGTTCGTTAAAGAGCAATATTTATTCAATGTTTGAATAAGTATTGTATAAGCCATTTAATAGTTACCTAATCAATCATCAGTCATAGTGACACCCTCAAGCGCTTAATAAAGAACCTGACATACTAACTTCATTGGATATGATTCACTTGGCAAATCTATATTCTTTCTTTGCAGTATACAATTTTACATTAATAAAAAATTACAGAGAAATTTCCCATAAACGTCAATAAAAATGTACATATCAATCCGTAATATTGGCAAGAATCCAGTTAATCTAACTGTAACACGTAATCGATAATGTTATTTCAGGTAATCACGTAGAATCGTTACAAAAAATCACCAATTCATGCAGTATTCATTTGCACCGAATTAATGCACACCATACTAATTCGTACCATATTAATGCGTACCATATTGTGTAGAGAGGTTAATCGTAATGGCAAACTGGGTTACAGGAAAAGTTACCGACATAACCAATTGGACTGATTCACTTTTCAGCATAAAAATTCATGCGCCAATAGAAACATTCACCGCCGGACAATTTGCAAAACTTGCACTGGAAATTGAGGGGGAGCGTATCCAACGGGCTTACTCTTACGTCAACTCTCCCGAAGACAATAATCTGGAATTTTATTTAGTGACCGTTCCGGAAGGAAAACTCAGCCCCCGTTTAGCTGCGCTAAAAACGGGGGATGAATTGTTGGTAACAGAGCAGGCGGCTGGTTTTTTTGTTCTTGATGAGATCCCTGACAGCCAAACACTCTGGATGCTTTCTACTGGCACAGCCATTGGGCCTTACCTTTCCATCCTCCAACAAGGCACTAATCTGGAACGATTCGAAAATATTGTTTTAGTTCATGCTGCCAGATGGGGAAAAGATTTAAGTTATTTACCCATGATGCAAGAGTTGGAGAAAACATATCAAGGTAAACTGAGAATACAGACCATCGTGAGTCGAGAGAAATGGCCGAATTCACTTATGGGCAGAATTCCGGCATTAATTGAGAATGGCAAGTTGGAATCGGCTGTAGGCTTACCGATTCAGGCAGAAAACAGCCATGTTATGCTGTGCGGGAATCCCCAAATGGTCAGGGATACCCAGCAACTATTGAAAGAACAACGTAACATGGCAAAACATCTGCGCCGTAAACCGGGTCATATCACCAGCGAGCAATACTGGTAATCAGCCCATGGATAGCCACGACTCCCACAATAAACGTATCTGCAAACTTATTTGCGTTTTTGAGCAGGCTACTTGGCTGACTTGGCAGAAATATAATCAACCATTTCTGCCATCTCCCCAAAGCGATTGGCGCCTTCCGAGCCTTGGAATACACCACAATCCAATATCATCATGACAAAAATCAGTGTCGGAACAAAACGACCAATTCCCCACTGCCATATTGGTGCCATTGTGCTCCAATCAAGGGACAACAGTATCCAAGCCAGTGCCAATAGTAATACCCAGCCACCACTTTTATTTCTGTCATGCAGACGTTTCGAAAAAATTGCTGCCGTTGGATACAATAGCAAAGCAACACCAAACGCCGCATAATTCATGGGGAGGACATTCATTCCATGCAGTGTCAGGAGTATAAAGATCAAGGCGAAACAGATACCTATACCGCTCCAAAACTCTCGCCGACCAATTCGGCCTTTGAATGAGAATCCCCATTGTTGTAATGTCATGTACTCTTTTCCAATTGTGGATGCTGTTTTTCCAGGATTTAACTCAGTGAGTAGCAAAATGAAAACAGGCATGAATAAACTTCTGATGACAATATTAATCGTTTTTGGCATCGGTTTACCATTATCAGCCTCTGCCGATGAGCTTTCTGTCACACCAGAAATAAACTCATCATTAATGTATCTTCTGCCGGATTCTCCTACTTTCGAAGAAACCATCCCTATCTTTCGGGAAAAATACAACAAAAAAAATCCGGATACTCCCCTGTGCGAATATAAAGTGATCGCCAGCAAGAATATTTCCCAGCCTTTCATCCGTGCTGCCAGTAAAATCAATGACAACATATACTCTTCAGCGGTACTGGAACGAGGTAGCGAAAAGATTAAAAGCCTGCAAATTACCCTGCTGCCATCACAAAGTGAACAAGAAGATAAGCAAAACCGCATACTGGCAAAACAATATATGACTGCCCTGATCAGGCAATTTGAGCCTACTCTTTCCCCTGAACAAGCTCAAATTCAATTGGAAAGGCTTTTGGACGCAACAGAAACGCACTCGACTTTGAGTCAAAAAATGGGAGCAGCACGCTACATCATCGTAAACAGCAGCGAAAATATAATGACCTTCGCAATTGAACCGATTAAGCTATCGTTATCTGACACCTCAGCAAATGAAAATTAGTGACACAGCGCAGAGCTATTCGCGTTGATGATCTTTATACTGTCGGGATTCCGCTTACAGGGAATGACATCACCATAATGTCATTCAAAGAAAGAATATTCATTCAATTCGCAATTTGATTATTTTCTGGTTGGAGGGAAAAATATGCGACATCCATTAGTTATGGGTAACTGGAAATTAAATGGCAGTACCCACATGGTTAACGACCTGATTGCAGGCCTGCGTAAAGAATTGAGTAACGTTGACGGCTGTGGCGTCGCTATCGCACCACCAACAGTTTATGTTTCTCTGGCAAAAAATGCTCTGGCTGGTAGCCGTATCGCTCTGGGCGCACAAAATGTTAGCGTAAACCTTTCTGGTGCATTCACTGGCGAAACTTCCGCAGAAATGCTGAAAGACGTCGGTGCAAAATATATTATTATCGGTCACTCTGAACGTCGTACTTACCATAAAGAAAGCGATGAATTAATCGCGAAGAAATTTGCTATTCTGAAAGAGCAAGGCCTGATTCCAGTTCTGTGCATTGGCGAAACCGAGCAAGAAAATGAAGCCGGTCAAACTGAAATCGTCTGTGCACGACAAATCGATGCCGTCCTGAACACACTGGGCGCAGAAGCATTCAAAGATACAGTTATTGCTTATGAACCTGTCTGGGCAATCGGTACAGGCAAATCCGCAACACCTGCACAAGCTCAAGCCGTTCATAAATTTATCCGTGACCATATCGCAAAACAAGATGCAGCTATTGCTGAACAAATCATTATTCAATATGGCGGCTCAGTTAATGCCAGTAATGCAGCGGAGCTGTTCACCCAACCGGATATCGACGGTGCGCTGGTCGGTGGTGCTTCACTGAAAGCCGATGCTTTTGCAGTCATCGTGAAAGCCGCGGCAGAAGCGAAAAAAGTGTGATCTTTTAATAAAGAACAGAAAAATGACTCAACCGCCACAAAGCATCACTTGTGGCGGTTTTTTCTCACTCAAAATCGGCTCAATGATTAACGCCGGATAATTTCGTCAAAAATTTTGCCCGTGGCAAAATGTTGTTTCTGAGCGTTATCCCAACCACCAAAGACCTCATCAATCGTAAAAAGCTTCAGTTCAGGAAAAGCAGCGCGGTATTTTTCTGCTATTGCTTTATCGCGAGGACGATAATAGTTTTTGGCCGCAATCTCCTGCCCAACCGGAGAATAAAGATATTTCAAATATTCCGTTGCCAGCTCGCGCGTTCCTCGTTTATCAACTACCTTGTCGACAACAGAAACCGTCGGCTCCGCCAAAATAGAAATGCTCGGAGTCACAATTTCAAACTTATCCTTGCCCAAAACATTAATCGCCAACAAGGCTTCGTTTTCCCACGCAATCAATACATCGCCAATTCCGCGCTCCACAAACGTATTCGTTGCACCGCGCGCGCCGGCATCCAGCACTTCAACATTTTTATAGAGTGCCCTCACGAACTCTTTGGCTTTAGCCTGATCCTGATTGTTATGTGTCAATCCATATCCCCAGGCAGCCAGATAATTCCAACGTGCCCCACCGGAAGTTTTCGGATTTGGCGTAACAACCGCAATATTCGGACGAATCAAATCCGACCAATCTTTTATCTGTTTAGGGTTTCCTTTTCTCACCAAAAAGACAATGGTTGATGTATAAGGCGCTGAATTACCCGGCAGACGCTTAACCCAATGCTTATCAATGCGTCCACTCTCTGCGATGGCATTCACATCATAAGCCAGTGCCAAAGTCACAACATCTGCCTGAAGGCCGTTAATAACGGAAGTTGCCTGTTTGCCTGAACCTCCATGTGATTGGCGAACCCTGACATTATCCCCGGTTTTGTTATGCCAGTATTCTCTGAATGCCTGATCATACTGCTGGTAAAATTCACGAGTCGGATCATAAGATACATTCAATATTTGGCTATCTTTTGCTTTTGCCCAAGCACTGTTAGCCATCAGTGTCATCGCTAAGGCCATCAAAGATAACGCCGACACAATATACTTTTTTGTGATTGCCCATCGCGGGCCTGTATTCATACCCCTTACATTCATATCCACGGTAACTATTCCCCTAAGCCATGATGCCATGATGATTTCCGCTATAGAAACTGACAGAAAGCGTTATGGCACAGAAATAATTTTAAATTTTGGCTTATGCACAAGAAGAATATGAGTGACGAGACAGCCACACAACGTGGCTATCTCTGAGGTAAGATTTTGCAGAATTAAGAATGGATTAGTAGAGCTTTTTCGCGGTCTCCAGCCACTCTTTCTTAAAGACACGCTGCATATTTTGTACCGCATCGATGATATCGTGATGAACAAGTTTCTCGTTCTGGATGCCCACACAACGACCGCCATGTCCTTCCAATAGTAGCTGAACAGAATACGACCCCATACGGGATGCGAGAATGCGGTCATAAGCGACAGGCGCACCACCACGCTGAATATGTCCCAATACCGTTGCACGAGTTTCGTGGTGTGTTTCCGCCTCAATATATTTCGCTAACTCAGCAACATCACAAACATGCTCAGTAATGGCAACAATCGCGTGACGCTTACCTTTTTGAATTCCTGCCTTAATCTCACTCAACAACTCTTCACGATCGAATGAGATTTCATTCTCAGGCAAAACAATAAATTCACATCCACCTGCTATTGCCGCGGATAAGGTCAAATCACCACAATAACGCCCCATCACTTCAACAATCGAAATTCGTTTATGGGAAGTTGATGTATCGCGCAAACGGTCAATCGCTTCAACCACCGTTTCCAGCGCCGTGAAATAACCAATGGTGTAATCTGTACCCGCGACGTCGTTGTCAATCGTTCCGGGCAAGCCAATACAAGGGAAGCCCGCTTCCGTCAGCTTCTTCGCGCCCAAATAAGAACCGTCCCCTCCAATCACCACCAGTGCATCAATCTCATTTTTGTGCATGTTTTCAATGGCAGTTTGCCGGACTTTATCATCCCTGAACTCAGGAAAACGCGCTGATCCCAAAAACGTACCACCGCGGTTAATCATGTCGGAAACACTAAAGCGATCAAGCTTCTTCATGCGGTTTTCATACAACCCCAGATAGCCATCATAAATGCCATAGACTTCCAACCCTTCGGTTAAAGCGGCACGAACAACACCACGAATAGCGGCGTTCATGCCAGGCGCATCACCGCCACTCGTTAAGACTCCGATTCTTTTAATCTTGTTGATCATGATGACCTCTGACTTGTCGATATAATATTTGTAGGCATAGCATTTGTAGGCATAGCATTTGTAGGTATAGAATTTGTAGGTATAGAATTTGCCAATCTGCTGACTGTTTCCCCTAAAGGGGAAAAATTAACGGTGATTTTGCGAAACCCGATTGTGAATCCACCAGCTGAATTGATTCAACATTATCTATGATACGGAAAAACACCCAGCCTGCATTAAGATTATGTCTATTTTTTGACGATCTTTTGATTATGAATAAATTTCTCGTCAATCCCAACGATTTTTATGCTCCTCAGGCACAACAGAGCAAGGATCTTGGTGAATAATAATATCGGCACCCGGAAACCTATCCCGCAATTTATTTTCAATCCCTTCTGCCAAAGCATGCGCCTGCACTAATGGTAAATGGTCATCTATCTCCAGATGGAACTGAATAAAACGAGTCGGCCCTGATTGTCGGGTTCGCAGATCATGCCCACCTGCTACACCAGGGTAATTTCGGATAATCTCAATAATCTCCTGCCGCTCTTCATCCGGCAAGGCACGATCAAGCAAAGATTGTACGGCATCATAACCCATCCGTAACGCACTATAGAGAATATAGATTCCAATTCCTAAGGCAAATAACGCATCTGCGCGTTTAAAACCATACAGACTCAAAAGCAATGCCACCAGAATTGCCCCATTCATTAAGAGGTCAGACTTATAATGCAGCATATCCGCACGAATCGCCTGACTTTGGGTTTTATTGATCACCCATTTTTGGAACGTGACCAAACATAACGTAGAAATCAGGGCAATGGTGATTACCCAAACGCCTATCTCTGCATGCTCCAGCGGCTTGGGGGAATACAGATGCTGAAAACCCATTAAGAACAGGAAAATCGCCGAACCGGAAATAAACATACTTTGAGCCAAAGCAGCCAGCGATTCAGCTTTACCATGCCCAAATGTATGCTCTTCATCAGCAGGCTGAAGTGAATAGTGCACCACAAAAAAATTCGTCAAAGAAGCAGCCAGATCAACCAATGAATCCACCAGCGCAGCCAGTAAGCTCACCGAACCCGTTAACCACCATGCAAAAATTTTTACGATCAACAGCACGCTGGCCAGTACCGTTGCCGCCAACGCAGCAGAACTGACCCATCGCCCATAATTTATACTCATTGACGCCACCTTTCGGTTATTTAGTCAGCCTCAAGTATAAAAATAGCGCGTCAAATGGAAAAATATAGGGGCAGCGAAGCAAAGCGAGTCAATTCTATCTAGCATTCCGCCATGGCCTTCAATAATTCCACCAAAATCCTTTATTCCGCTGTCTCGTTTAATCGCTGACATACATAATCCACCAATGAACCCCATCAGGGTAATTGCCAACGACATCAGTCCTGCTACCCACGGGGAGAAAGGTGTTACCCAGAACATTGACATTCCCAACAGCACAGAAGCCAAAATTCCGCCAACAAATCCCTCGATCGTTTTATTGGGACTGAGCTTCGGTACAATCGGACGTTTACCAAATAACTTGCCAAATACGTACTGCAAAACATCAGACATTTGCACCACGATCATCAAGAACAGCAATAATTTGATATTTTGATGTTTGTACTCTGGGATCTGCAGCATCAACAATGCTGGCGCATGGCTGATGGCAAACACTGTTACCATCATCCCCCACTGAATTTTGGCTATTCGCTCTAGAAAATGGGTTGTATCCCCAGCCAAAGCCGTCCGGGCGGGCAGGAACAGGAAAACATAAACAGGAATGAACACCGAGAATAGGCCATACCATTGCATACCAACCAAAACGTACTGCACAGGCATAAAAACAAAGAAACACCAGGATAGTGCCTCATGATCACTGCGGCGAGTAGGTGTTAGAGTGATAAATTCACGCAAGGCAAAAAATGACATCACCGCAAACAAAATAATTGCTCCCAAAGACCCAACTGCAATAGCCAGAACACAGATGATACACATCACCCACCAACTACGAATCCGCGCATTCAGGTTGTCGATAGTGGCATTGCTCTTTTCTCCCGAATAGCGAAAAGCCAAAATGCCCCCAATCACACTGGCGATAATCAATATCCCGAAAATCTCGCCCAACAACAGCATCAGATCATAATCGATACCTGTCATAGCACTAACTCCTCTAATGCAGACTGGGCACGTAATAGGAACTCATTCTTGCCTTCGTCCTCACCTAATTGTTCCAATGGCTTGCCAAACGTGACCGAACAAAGAATTGGCACCAAGAGTTTTTTTCCTTTCGGCAGAGCACGGTTCAAATTCTTCAAATAAACTGGCACTACCTCAGCATCAGGGTATTTACGAACCAAATGATACAAACCACCCTTGAACGGATTGATTTGTTCACCATCTCCCCGAGTTCCCTCCGGAAAGATAATCAAAGACTCTTTTTGAGCTAAAACTGCTTCCAATGGCGCGAGTACCCTCTTTTTCTGCGAGGTTTCTCCATTACGTTCAATTAATACCGCGCGAAATACCTTATGGACGAGATAGCGGCGTAGTTTTGTTTTGTCCCAATAATCACAGGCAGCAACAGGATGAACTTGATATCGCAACGCAGGGGGAAGCCCAGACCAAATCACTAACCCATCGAGATGACTGGAATGATTAGCATAATAAATGCGGCTCACAATTGATGGCTCGCAGCCAATCCATCGCGACTGCACACCAGTTAGAAGACGACATAAACCTGATAGCGTGGCACCCACGATTTCTGCCAACAGGCTGATTTCATAAAAATTATCCATGTTGGGCATCCTTATCCCTTTTATGTGAAGTGAGAGTGATAAGATTTTTAAATAACGGGAGAATAGAACATAAGATAATCAATATTGGTCAGGATAACAACAGATTGGAGGGAGAATTAATTGATAAGCAATTCTTTCATTAGTTGAGAAATTGTCCTTGGAATCTCATGGAGTAAACTTAAAAATCCTCCAGAATTTGTGCCAAGTTATAACATCGTATTTTTATTCGTGCCTGTATTATGAAAATGGTACAAAATACCGATCAGAAATCCACTTTTATTCCGGTAAAGCCATGTTTAAAGAAACCGTTAAAAATTATTTATCTTGGAGTACTTTTTTCGTCGGTGGTTACATCGCGCTTGTCTATGTCACAGGCATCACGCGCTATAAAAATCTATTTTTTGCATTGATAGCATTAACCGCACTCTACTTTCTTATTAAGAATCCCAAAGGATGCCTCTGTGCGTTGAAAAACAACATCGTACTGACTTTGGGAATATTAACTTTGGCTTACCTCTATTCGATTGCTATTTCACCTGATCCCAAGCTCAGTTTTAGTGAAATCAAAACGCCTTTTTTTAGAGATGTTGTTCTCTCCAGTATTCTCATTACGTTAGCATTAAGTCATACGAATGTGCTTAAAATTCAGAAAATGATTATTGGTTCATTTTTACTTGGATTGTTATTCATCACGCTGAAAGAAATGTACCTATTTTATCTAGATTATCAGAACGATATTATGCCATTCACCAACTATAATCATCGCAGCGTGTCAGATGGTATTGTTTTCTTCTTTCCAGCATTAGTGGCCCTTTGGCATTTTCAAAAAACTCAAAATTATGTTCGTTTAACACTGACAATTTTGCTCATTTTATCCGTGCTTTTTGTATTGTTGGGCACCCTTTCCAGAGGAGCTTGGCTTGCAATTTTTGTTATGTTTTTCATGATGATCATTATGAACAAAAACTGGAAAACGTTAATTGCCAGTATTGTTTTTGTCTGCGCCGCCATCTTTGCCATCAAATCTGATTACCTGATCAAAGGCTCTGCTTTGACTTACAAGTTAGAACAAACCGACAGTAGTTACCGATATAGCAATGGAACGCAAGGCTCAGCACTCACTTTAATTCTGGAAAACCCAATCAAAGGCTATGGTACCGGCAACAAAATCTATGACCAAATTTATAACGATAACGTTAAGAATTACCCTGATTGGACATTTAGAACTTCCCTTGGCCCTCATAATATTTTCCTGACAATTTGGTTTTCTGCCGGAATCTTGGGTTTAAGCGCCTTTTTATTTTTAATCCTCTCTTATCTGAAACAATCGGCTCAAGAGTGGAATGCAAGCATCAACTGCAATAAACAAGCTGCATTAATCTTACTTATCTCTTTCTTTGGCTATTTTATTGTTAGGGGAAATTTTGAAAGTGTTCATTTGAATATCTTAGGAATTTATCTTGGTTTGCTAATCGCGCTGTGTCAACAAAGATTGAATAAAACAATATAGAGATTTAAACGCTAATGATTACAGGCTATTCCAAAAATGAATAGCCTGTAAAATAAATACCGTTAAAACCACTCAGACAACACAGTAGTTAGAGACTCACTTACCGTATGCCAATCGTAGTTTGTAAGAGCCATTTCTTTACCCTTTTCAGTAACATCGTGTAATCGACTATCTGACAGCGTATCTAAAATATCCTGAGCGATACTCTCTGGAGATAATGGCTCTTGCAGTAAGAAACCTGTATTGTTGGGAACCACAAACTCTTTGATTCCCCCTCTTGGACTAGCCAAAACAGGTGTACCTCTCGCCATTGACTCTAATGCAACCATACAAAATGGCTCCTCCCACAATGAAGGAACAACCGTTAAATCAGCAAGTGAATAAACCTGATGCATATTTGCAGGCGGAATATTTCCTGCCAAAACACAACACTCTGTCATCTCCAACGCTTTATCAACGACTTTTTTACGGTAAATCTCACGCTCACCTTTTGTATTTTTTGTGTGTTCTCCGATCAAAAGAAGTGTGATTTGTGTATCCTTTTTATGCAATAAGGATACAGCTTCCATTAACTCAAGCACTCCTTTCCTCTTATCTAATCGCCCAGCATACAAAATGATTTTTGCCGTATTTTTGAGACCAAAGCGCTCCCTTTTCCAGCAACTTTGTTGCATATAAAGCATCTTATCAATACCATTTGGCACAACTTTAATGTTCTCTAACTTCGCTTCATTACGAAAAAAATCAGCCAGAAAATGACTTGGAGTAATAAGTTTTACCTCAGTACCCAAAGTAGTGACGTTATGCTTATTATGCAGGTGAAGTACCATCTGTTCTTCAGGATAATACTGCTTAATCTCGTTATAAAGTGAAACGGAGTTTTGAATAATCAAAATAGGTTTGTCATGGGGCTGGTTTTGGCTACAGGAAACTGTGTCTATCACCCTTTTGACATAAGGGTAAGGATCTAAGCGGGACCATTTCCTGAAAAAACGTTTATAAATTGCGCTAGTGTATATTCTATGGATGGTGGAATATTCACTGATTTTTTCTACAGTTTTCTCTGTTCTTTCTCCTTTACAGATAATTAAATTATTAGCTTGACTGATTTTGGCAACGTTATAGATCCACCACTCTACTGCAGCTGCATAATTTGGGGGAATGGAATGAAATTCAGGAGCAACAAAAATAAATTTTTTCATGAGAAAAGCAATCAGTAGAAATCATTCATCGGATTAGATAAAAAAAGATCAGTTTATGCAAGCAAACTACAATCGAAAAAAAAAGCCCCTCACGGGGGCTGAAAGACAGGGATGGTGTTTGTTTTTAAAACACAAAACATTGTAATAAAAGGATTTATAGATAAAAGTGTCCACACCATGACCACATCGACAATATAAAAAAAGCCCTTCGTACTTCGAGGGGCTTTTTTGTTTCTGTTAGACAGTGCCGCAAAAGTGTCGCACAAGATTTTATGACTCTTGATGCTCAACCTATTGTTTAATAGTTTTCCTTCCTCTTTTACTCATGTCCACTTTACACCCACTCAAAATAAATCAATGTCCATACTACTTTTCTTTAAACCTGAATCCGCTATCCTTACCACGCTTTTTTAATATTTAAGGATGATTAATCTATGGCACTAAAAAAATGTAAAGAGTGTGGGAAAGAAGTTTCTACATCAGCGAAAACATGTCCACACTGCGGGGTTAAAGATCCCGGAGTGGGGGCCAAAGAAAAGTTGGGTGGTTGTTTGATTCTAATAATTCTCGTCGCACTTGCAGCAATCTACTTTTCAAGAATAGATGAAACCAATAACACTGAAACAGTGTCAGCTACAAAAACTTGTACATCAACTGATACTCAGTGCCTATTTGATCAAAATTGGCCAAAAGCTGCAATGCAGTGCAAAACTCCAATACAGAAGTTAGCTAAATATGATTATGAATGGACGGACGGAATTTTGACACCAATGTTCTCGCACTCTCGACTCGATGCAAAAAACAACCAAATGACCTTCATCGGGGATAAAGTTAAATTCACTAATGGATTTAATGCGAAAGTTCCTATGATTTATGACTGTACAATGGACTTAAGTAGTAAAGCGATTCTAGATGTAAGAGTTGAGCAAGGAAGGCTATAAATTTCAGTTTCCCTTTTCCCTCAAAGCCGCACAAAACCTGAATTATTTAATATGTTGCGGCTTTGTCTTTTGATCCATTCTTTCACGTAAAATAGAATTTTTACTTTAATATCATTGCATTGACATTTCTCCCGCGATCCGCTTTTGATCCAAAAACTGAAATTGACTGAAAATCTTTTCAATCCTTTCAGTTTATAATTTCCCCCACAGCGCCAGCACTAGTGCGCTCTGGTGACTCCCTTTGTAGTATTTTAAAACTGAAAAAATTTTTTGATCCAAAACGGGCAGGCGGGTGCGGTGTAGTCCGTTTTACGTGGGGCTTACGTTTATTTCGTGGGGATTGTGCTGCGTGAGATTGACACAGGAATGCAGATCCAAATGAACCATTATGAGTAGTGAATCGAAAGATAAACGGTGTTGGGTGCGTTTGGTGGCGTTTAATGAGGGAACAAAAATAAACCCTACCGAAGCAGGGTTATTTGATAAACAGGCAATCAATTGGTGAGGTTGATTGTGCTGTCTTTAGGTTGATAAGGGGGGTATCTGGGAGCCAACGGATGAAAGTCTACTGACACCGCCATCATCGTTTTCAACGCGGTAATTGCACGTTGAAAATTAATCCGTACATTTCTAACGTAGAACTCAAATCTTACTTCTTACCCCTCAAAATAGCAATCTCACTCATTCGTAAGATAAGTAATACTTACCCAATCACGGGCGAATACTTCTGTTTCAGTCCATCCGATTTATGGGCGGTGCCTCTAATGGCGCTGGCGTTCTGCGGTGTGCCGGTATTGTGATGGGTATGGGCGGCGGTCAGTTCCGCCAGTTCCCTGACCACATCCAGTGTATCCAACATCAACGTCATCACGTTAATTTGCGGGCTACCCACCCAGACCACAGGCGCAACGATTTCCTGTTTGACGCCCGCAATGCTCTGTTTCAGCAGGCCGATTTTCTCTATCAGTGTTTGCCCCACGTCGATGTTGGCATTTTTCCCCACACTGGCGACGAAATTCGATGAGGTTGCCACGCTGTAGTCACCCTCTGCGATTTGCTGGACAGCGCCCGCCAATAAGGTGGATGTGCCTAACACCATCGTTTTATCCGTGGCCTGAATGGTGGTATCACGGGCGACCACCGTGCGGGTTTCCGTGTCAGCTTTGATTTCACGGTGCATGGACGATTCGTTAATGGTCTGGTCGGTCTGGCGTATCCAGTTCCCTGCCTGTGTCACCCGCTGCGAGACTTCCGCCCGCTGCTGCTGCAACTGTTCACCGGGTTGGATATCCGGCAGGGTGTTGCCCTGACTCAGGGTCTGGCGGATAAAGGGTTTATCCGGTCGTCCGCCCTCGAAAGCAATCTCAACCACCGTGCCGATGGGCGGATACTGGAACATGCCCGATTCACCACCTGCCATCGGCAAAGGCAGCGGCACGGCACGATAAACCGGGGCGGCGGCATCTTTGCCGTTATCATCCAGCAACTGCACATCGACGGCATAACGCGGGCGGAACGGGTCAGACATATCGCCACTGACGGTGTTTTCGGTGTGGGCTTCAATCCGCGCCAGTTTGGGCAGATGCAGCCCGGCGGATAATTCAGGGTAAGCCGCATCAATCTGGCGCTGGGCGGGGGTTTTGTTCTCTGTCTGGCCTTTCGGCTGCCATGTGATGCCCATGTTTTCATTCAACAGGTTGACCTTGGTCAGCCGCTGCTGATTGACCACAAAGCCGGGGCGCAGGGATTGGATCATCGGCAGGGTCATGGCATTGCCTGCCGACTGGCTCTGGCTGAATTCATTCGGGATTTCAGCGGGTTTATCCTTAAACATCGAATGTGCCCAACTGCCCAGATACACCGAACCATCCGGCAACTGGTGCCAGATATAGTCCTCAATGGCAAAAAGCGGCCCCAGACTGCCCAGCAACTGGTAGCCCGTGCCGTTATGGGTATAGTGCGGAATGGGTTTATCGGTATAAGGGGCATCCGGTAAGGTGAACGTCAGGCCGCTGTGTTCCTGCAACCACGCCACCATCTGGCGTAATGTCGGATGCTGAAACGAGCACGGCCACGCTTTATCAAACACGCCGACCAGTTCACGCACGAACAGGCGCTGATACCCGTTCTGAGCAGGCTGTGCACGTTCCACATAGCCCGTAAACCAGCGCAGCACCAAATCCGTATAGCCCACATCAAGGCGCACCAGTTTCCCGGTGTAATCGGTGGTGGTTTCCGCCGTGATAAAGCCCCGGCCACAGGATGACAGTTCCAGCATGAGATTGGCATCCACCACATGCACCTCATCGCCGGATAAGTAGAGTCTCTGGATAGGCTTCATTCGTTTGCGCCTCCGATGCCATCGTTAATCGGTTTTAAGACCTCGCGTTCGAACCAGCTTAATTTTTCCGGGTCTTCCCCGGCTTTCGTGCCGCCCTGTCCGGTCTGTTTTTTAGCCTGAATGGAACCGGTTGCACGGGCATCGCGTTTTTCCGCCACGGACAGATGTTCCCTTAAGGTAAAGGTCACCTGCCATGCCTGTTTACCGTCCACCTTGCTGGCATCCATCGTGCCCGTAAAGGTGCCGATGCGAAAATTAATGGCCTGTGCGGTGAGGTTGGCCACCCGGTAGCGTTTCAGGTTGCCATTGTCTTTGGCTTCTGCCAGTGCAAACAGGCGCGACAGGGTTTTCTGTTCGGTAAAGGGAATAATGCCCGTGATGCGCAATTCTTTCGGTTTGATGCCCTGTTCGGCCACGGCGGTACTGGAAGACTGGCCGCTCTGGTCTTGATCCTGAAACATCATGGAGGGGGTGACAGTGAGACTTTTTAACGCAATGGCCTCGCCATCAAGGGCG
>NZ_JAQRFI010000044.1 GCF_028598805.1 Xenorhabdus yunnanensis
GTAACGGAAAGGTGTTTTTCTTGGTATAACCCTTGGCCTCCACCCGCATAGCGGGGGGTTTTATGTTTAAGAAGCTGACGCTACTTAAACTGGCTAAAGCCATAATAAAAATAATCACTATTAGCGATTATAACAATAAAAATAATAATTATATCCCACCGATATTCCCCTCTGCTCTCAGAGGGAGTTTTATGAGTTTGTCTTTTATATGAAGATGAATATATGAGCGATATAAATTATTAATGAAGAGACTATCTTTCTAAATTTAAAAAAATTATTTATGACAGCACCAGTTAGTAACGTAAACAATAATAACAAATAGCAACTATAATAACTATATGCCTACGATTACATGAATTTACCCCCCTGAAACAGGGGGTTTTTTATAACTTTTGCCTTTTACATGAAGAGGAATATATGAACGATAATAAACTACTTGATGCTTATGATTATGAAGAGGCAATCACAGACACTTTGAGTGCATTGCCGTGGCAAACGGACTCCTACAACACGCTAGTTGAAAAAGTCACAGGTATTGTTGATTCATATAAAAATTGTCGGGAGGATGTATCAGTTATATGTGTTTACTGGATGACCGCAGGCTGGATGGATTTAGGTGCGATGAAATCAGGAAAATATGTCCCTGATGAAAATGATAAACTTGAGGTGACTGAGCATATTCATTATATGTTTCAACTGGTTGCTCGTCACCTAGCAAATGAATCTGCAAAAAACATAGCTTCTCACATGGCGCATGTGCATCATTGCTTTGAATATATAGCAAAAGGTTGTGAAAATCTTCGCAACTCGAATCAGGAAATATTGTGTTCCGTGGCTGAAAAGTGGAGTGAATCACCTCATTCTCCCCTGCAACCCCCTGAAAAAAATTAAAGCTATCCGTTCTGATATCATTTTTGATATTATCCTTATTCATGCCTGATATGAATAAGGATTTATAATGACTTCCCGCCGTATATCTGACATTCAGAGAAAAACACTTAAAATACTCTATTGGCTCAACGTGCGAGAAGGCATAAATCATTTGCCTGTGCCCACGACGGCGCTATTCAAAATGGTTGCAAAAAATACTCAACACACCATAGCTGCCAGTAATTACCGTACCTCCTGCCATACCCTTGTTGAGAGAGGTATATTGAATCAATATCGCAACCCTAAAACAGCCCGCCTCGCTGTCGATCTGACTCCCTATGGCACGCAGTTGGCAAAAGAGATTTGTGATAAAGATGGGGATTGATCCCCACTGTTCAGCAGATTTTTATGCTCTCTCCAAGTTATATTAGCTCAAATTCGAATTTACGCGTCATCACCATATTATTATACAAATACTTATATTAATATAAGTATTTGTTGACAGATATAAGTCTCAAGCCTTATAATTAAAACATCCTGAAAACGGAGATGCTCTTTAAAAATAGGGGAAATTGATGGTCAAAGTGGTTTGGTCTAAAGCAGCAACTAAGCAGTTGATCAGGATCGACACGAGATACCAGAAAGTGATAAAAAACAAAGTTAGTTTGCTTAGTGGTTTCCCTCTTGTGGATTTGGATATCAAAAAATTAACGGGAACAGAAGCCAGATATAGGTTGAGAATAGGTGACTACAGAATCCTTTTTGAGCTTTCTGGTAAAGAACCGAAAATTTTAGAAGTACAGGAAGTTAAGCGAAGACAAACAAATACATATTGACTGGCATGGCGGGGAATACCCGCCAGCTTTTTCCTCTATAAATGTAATGGTCAACACACTATTGGAGATAATATGGCTGGTATCCAGTTTATTACAGATGAGAACGGCAACAAGCAGGCTGTAGTGCTTCCTATTGAGGAGTATGAACGCTTGCTTGCAGCGGTGGATTGTGATGAAGATTACGTCAGCATTCCTTACATCAAAGGCTCTAATGATGATGAAACTATTCCCCATGAAGTAATTAGCATTATGGTTGATGAAGGAATTACCCTTCATGCTGCATGGCGTATGTATCGAGGTATATCACAGACAGAAGTAGCTGAAAAACTGGGAATAACACAAGCCGCGATCTCTCAGTTTGAAAAATCAGAACGTCCCCGACAAGCAACATTGGAAAAATTAGCCGCGCTTTATGGTTGTAGATCAACACAATTAATTTTGGATTGAGATTAATTAATTCATATCGGGCCGCGTAATGCGGCCTTGCCTTAAAAGGCATGAAATAAATGAGAGAAAACTTTATAGCAGTATTAAATATTTCGATGTTAAAGGTAAGATCACCGCTTATTATTAGGTATTCCAACGAATAGGGATAATAATCGAATAGCGGTGATAACCGCTAACAATTCAGTATCAAAACACATTCTCCCCCCAAATTTATGATTCGTCCTCGTATTCGACAATATAGGATAATTTACCACAGGAATTACATTTGAAAACCATTGTGAGCATTGCACGAAAACAACCGGAATCAGGGGGGCCAATTTCTTCTTCTTCATCAATCGTATCTATGTGGTCAAGATCAGTAGAATGACAGCTCCAGCATGCTTGCTGTTTTGTTTCTGGATGTTGCATTTAAATTCACCTCTTTTCATTAGGAAAAAAGCACAGAGAAATGAAGAACACCGTCACAAGCGGCGGGGGATTCGGCCAAAAGAGATTAAGTAATGAGCCTAATCACGTTCTTTGTCGTTTTGCAGATGAGCAAGAAGTTGACTCACTTTCATGGAAAACGCGGATGGCCTCAATTCTGATTCTGATTCTGATGGTTCATAAGGCACCAGAAGTTGCTCATCATCCAATGTCATTTTGTCGATTTCGGAGAGATTCCAAAATCCCGCATTAGGTTCATCGGTATAACCGTACTGGTCTTGCCGCCAGAACGCATTTTTTTCAGCGCTAAAGATTTTGTAGTTCATCCCATCATACGATCAACTCTCTTGTAACATCGATATTAATTCTCGTATGTACTATGTCAACTTTTAAAAACATAAATCAACATATCATGATACGTTTTATTGGTGTTTACCCTAATCGAGCAGTAATCATCATCATTTTACGGGCTATATTTAGTGGGTGAATTGACGAACAACGCAAAAATAAGGGCGAAAATATGAAACTTGATTGGCATCCCGCCGATATTCTGGTTGCGGTACGTAAAACAGGAATTTCTTTGGCTGGGTTATCGCGGCGAGCCGATACCGAAAGGAATGATATGGCATCTTAATTTCAGTTGCTCCAATTACCGCAAATAATCACATCAATTTAAATAGGATTTCATAATACTGCTACATATAGTGCCTTCAATCATTTGAATATAAATGGCTTACATTGTACAAGGTGTAGCACTATTTTGGAATGTTATTTAGGTTTCGTGTAACATTTCATTATAGGCATTTTATTTCCTATCAATGACCTGATTAATTTATTAAATCAAATTAAAATTATTATAAATCAGAATGCTTGTATTTATAATCCAGTGAATCATTAATTTATTATAAATTAAATTCAGACAGTTATTTGAAAATTAATCTAAAAAAACTATTTCCTCTATTTAACTTAATGCTGTAGTTTCCAATTTCACATCTGCGCATTCGTATATTCGAAATTACCGTGCAATGCCAAATACCTCATGTCAAAGCGACATGACTAATTTTTATTGTAAAATAGGAAACAATGATGAAAAAATTATTCGTAATCATTCTGACGATCTTTTGTGTCGCATTCGGTTCGCTGTCTCATGCAAATTCAATGGACGTTCCCGATAAGAAAGCGTGTAAACACCGTGTTGTTAATCAACTCAGATCATTTCAAGGGAAAGTTTATCATTTTGGAAATCAAACGTTTAAATTAGATAGAAAAGGAATGAAACATATCCTTGAACGGCATCACCCTTGTTTCTGGAATGGCTCAATTAAAAAGACACAAAGTTTTTTTTCTAGTGAAATGACAGTAAACGAGATTGTTAACGCCATTGAGAGTATAATGCAGAAAAACAGGGCTGTTTTAATAAAAAAAGGGATTTTTTTCTTCAAAATTAACGGCAAATACAAAGGGCATTGGTATACTGTAGGATTCAAACGCGGAAGAATAGGCCAGTTTTATCCGAAGTTAGACTTAGACTAGGATCAAAGTAAAAATGACAAACATAAATATAAGTATCAATTCGTATATTAAAATTGGAGATGAGTTTATTGATTTTTTTCAATATGAAGGTAATATAAAAGATCCTTTTTATTTAGAAGGTGCATTGGAATTAACTATTAATGGGAAACCTCTTATTGATAAATCCATGTGGGATTACATAGATCAACTTTGGGGTTATTTCTCGGAGGGGTTATCATTAGTCTATGAAAATAAAGAATTTGAAAGTACTTTCCCTGATCAACCAATAAATGTGAAATTCATTCCGTTAAAAGGGCATAAAAGAGTGAGTGTAAGTGTTCGTTGTCCTTTCTGTACAGAGGTTAAAACTTCTATCGATAAAAATGAATTTTTAATTGCGATGCGGGATCATGCAATAAAATTTTTTGAAAAATTAGGGTACTTAGATCCTTCATTACTAGACGTAATTGCATTAACAAAGCAAACTTATTTAGATAAAATTAAATTATAAAATTGAGATTAATACAAGGCTTTGACCGTTACTTGTGACGGTCGTTTTTTTATCTAAGAGGGTTTATAGGCGTTTGGCCGAATGCTAAAACTAAATTCCGTTTTCTGAGGCGATCCTATAAGGATACTGAAGAAGTTTGACTTCAATAAGAAAGGCTGGTGCTTACACACCGACCTTCTAAGCACAAATCCAACTGAAACAGGGTGTTTTGTTGAATAAAAACTAAGGTAACAGCTTTGATTCTTATTGCCTACAACGCACTGCGATGATAAAAAACTTGCTGTCATCTTATTATGCTAATGTTTTTTCCCTATTACGCTTATATTCAGCAACTTGAGCCACCAGCTTTAACATGGCTTGCTCAGCGGCTAACGATTTCTCTTCTTCTGGTGCGCCAATTACTGCGTATTTATCAAGCTCTTCCACACGAACACAGTAAGACCAAAGAGACGGATCTTTTTTGACAACTCCTGCTGTTTGTGGAGAAATAAAAACCAAATCATATGTAACCAGATCGTTTTGAAAATACATATATGCAATGCGGCCAATCCCTGCTTGCATTAATCCGTTATGTACGATGGCTTCTTTGATACTGTCAGATTGGGTAACACAGGATTCAGGTAGCTTCTGTTTGAATGCCGTGGTTACATTGATACCGGTTGATGTCCCATTTGATGTAGCGCGCCACTGTCCAACCAGGGTTCCATTTATAGTAACAATAGGATCAATAGTCATTGGGTAATTTCGCATGATGAAACGTATAAATAGCTCGTTAGTCATGGGGTGGTAACAATGACAGTCATGCTGCTTCTCGAATTCCTCTATATGCTCCAAATCGTCGGTTTTCGCTATAATCCAATTGAAGCCATTGGAAACTCTCATCATGGCATGACCTTCATCGGTCATACTTTCGAGCTGAGAACCCGCTAGTAATGCTGTTGCTATGTTGAGATCGAATGCTGAGTAGTTCCCTTCTTTACTACGAGTAAGGATAAAGTTATCAGCAATGATATAATCGGTCATAATGGCTCTTATTTCTCAACTTTGGATTTTTCAGTTTTACTTTTCTCTGCTGAACTTGTTTCAGCGTTTGCTGTTTTCAGTTCAGTGAATTTATCCTCTGAGATTTCATCAAACGATGCCTTTGTAACTTCTTCAATTACGCCTTGAGCTATGAACATACCATCTATGATTTTAAATGGCTTAGCACCAGATTCCACCACCAGCTTAATGATGATCTCATCGCGGTAATCAGAATCGATAATACTGACACACTCGGCAGGGCGAGCATGGTATTCACATCCCATATCTGTAGTTGCGTAAATTTTCATACAATACCCCGAAGGTATCGCAACTTTTATCCCCGTTCGAATAATGTAGGCTAGATGAGATACCCCATTATCAATAGCAGTGTATAAATTATACTCTACCGCTGCCAGATCGAATCCTGCTGCACCTTCAGTGCGATATACAGGGATAATTGCGTTGGGGTGTGTACGGCAGATAACTACAGGGACTTGCTTGATCATGGGGAAGATTCCTGATTGATTGGTCTTAGTTTATTTAAAATTGGCTAATTTGTTATAGGTATCACAACTAATAAAATCATATCAATTAAATATGAGGAATAACAAACAACAATAAATTTGACACATGACCAACTATTTATTCATGGGATATTTTCATAATTCAACTGTTATGTTTTTATCACCTCAAAAATATAAAGAGTAAATATTTGCTTTATAGTCTATTTATGTTTTCTCTTTATAAGAGTAAATTAATAGAAAAATCCCAAATATAGCTTTTATTTTACGGAGAAATTTATGATTAAATCATTATCAGATACAAATGGTTATCAAATTGAGAATGCTAATATACGGGTTGGTCAACGTATCCTCGCACGGCGAAAAGAACTGAGGGTGACAGCAACTGATTTAGCCAAACGGATTGGTACATCTCAACAACAATTATCCAGATATGAAAGAGGGACTAATAGAATTAATGTGGCTCATATTGCTGCAATTTCTTTTGAATTAAACACTCCAGTTGGTTGGTTTTTTATGGATTGCTTTCCTAATGAAGAAAAAAAGAATAAAGTTTCTTCACTCGAATCTGTGGAAGATACAGAATTAAAAGAACGCTTCGAGCAAATCTGGCCTCAGTTATCACATAAACAGCATCGAACTCTAATATTGTTTCTGGATGAATGCCTAAACGCATGGCAAAATCATCGGAACGTTCATTGAGTGTGAATACTATGTTTGAGACTGATCAACAAATTGAATGCGTAACCAATGAATTTATTGTTAATAATGTAAATTGCATTAAAGAATTAAATAATGTTTTTATTTTTTAAATAATTTTTATGGTTTTTGTTGCTACATATTATATCGTTGAGCTACGATTGCTCCCGCTTAAAGGCGGTTCTGGAAGGTGAGGTTAGCTTTTTCGACAATTGCATAACTTTGATATCAGCGCGAAACCAGATACCTGAAAGCTAAGAGGCCGCCTAGTGCGGTCTTTTTACTTTTGGGAGAGATATGATTCAGAGAATTGCAGTGATCAGCACAATGAAAAAACCTGTTATGGTGCGTGCCGTTTTTAAAGATGGTGATTTGATTTTGGAAGACAGAAAAATGCTTCCGCCAAAACGAAAAACTATGCTGGACGAGCTATTAAAAGATCTCCCCAAAATGGTTAAAGCGGGTTTTAAAGTGCTGGTGGATGAAATCAGCGGCGAAATTGCTCAACATATCGGGGCCGTTAGCGTTAGGCTCAGTGATAAGCATTATGATGGGCGACCGGTAATTGTTGTTGCAGTTGAGCGTTACAATGAATTGAAACGACAAGGTAGTATCATTTATCCCCCCAGGGGAAAAAATCTATATGAGATTTCTCAATCACTCATCGATGTTGAATTCAATCCAGCGGGAGAGCCTATCTATCGTGTTGATTGGGAATCTTTAACACCAGAACATATACTGATGTTACTCGTTGTTTATAGCACCATGTTCAACAATGTGGCCTCTGATACGTATATTAGAGCAATGCAATCATCTGCGGTAAGTGAGCAACCCTCTTCCCTCTTCTCTTCGTTTTTGAACATTATTAGTACGTATGACGAGAAAACAGAAAGGAAAGCGGCTAAATCTACATTGACCGGCACACGCATTGATAAAAATACGGTGATTCTATGAGTGAATATTCACGACTTGATGATCGCTGCATTACCGATCCTATTATTCGCTCATATCTACATAGAGAGATTATCACCCAATCTCAGTTATATGGACATGCCAGCAATATCTCACACACCATTAAACCAGATGAGGAATTTAGAGCCGATCTGGTGGCGTATCGGGTTTATAAAAACTCAGTATTACGTTGGGTAGTAAAGCTCGTGGTTGGTCATGAGAGTGAATTAGAACCATTACCGATCGGAGATAACCTGTCTTTACCTTCTGCCGCATGGATACGCGATAGAGTCAGACACTATGCTGATACGCCAGAGGTACATAATGGCTGATTTTCCTCGTGCAGAAACAGGACGATATGATACTGCAGGTTTAATGCCAAAAGAATTTAACCGGTTGTTCAACCAAATAGCCAAAGACCAACATGCCAAACGCCGACGCAAGACGAGTAGGCTTCTCACCCCTTCTCTTTTAAAAAATAAAATTTTTGATGACATTATAGCCCTGGGAAGGAAACGTGATGGCACGCTCTTCACAAAAGAAGATCTAAAGGGATTTGAAAAGAATCGCCAGAAAATTAGGTCTGGATTCAATACTAAAATCGCCGGAATTACATACATCCAATTGATAGCAAATTGTGCCAATATTGACGTAAAGCGCGCAAACAATGCTGTTGATGATGGATCAGGTATCAAAACGGCCTCATTTATCGGTATGGAACACAATGTTGCAATTATTAGCGTAACTGCGTCCGAACGGTCTGAAGATAAACACCACCGCGTTAAGATCCGCTTTGAGGAATGGGATATAGCGATGGAAGATCTTTCTGAAAAAGAAAAAAATACTTCTCGTGTTGTACGCCAACTTTGTGCTGGGCGTGTGTCATTCGATTGTGATTGTGGACGTCATAAATATTGGTATCGCTATATCGCCACAGCGGGTAATTTCGCTATTAGCCCCCCTAAAGAATACATCTATCCCAAAATTAGAAACCCGAACTTAAAAGGTGTTGCGTGTAAACACGTAATTCACACGATGACCAGAATGCAGGCTGGATCATGGCAAATACAGGTTGGCCGACTGTTGCAGAAAAATGCCCAGACCACCAGCTTTGGGGATGATAAGAAACGGGCAACTGAGTTTTTTGGTAAAGATCAGCTAAAGCAACTCAACAAAAACCGGAAAAACAAAACCAATCATAGCGCGATAAAAAAGGAGTACCAGCGCTATCAGAAACGCATGGACGCGCTTGAAAAGAAATTGGACCAAGACCCGAAGAAACTTGACTCTTTACGTTCACAGTTAAAAAGAGCAAAAAAATTGACCGATTCACAACGTTTGAAACTGCAAAAGAAACAAGAACAGCTCAATCAAATGAAAGCACAGGAACAACTACTAAAACAGCAATTAAAAGATGCTTTCAATATGAAAAAACAGTCATTCATCGATGCGCTAATTATGTCAGGACAGAATAAGGAACAAGCTGAAGATGCCTTCAGCGAGTATATAAAAAAACAAACTAAGGGGAACCGATGAGCCGCTACGACGAATGGCTACATAATATTCCAGACAGTGAAATAACTGGAATGGAGTCATCTCAGATACAGCCAACAATTAACATACCAGTACAAAATGCAGAGCTGGTGGATTTAGATGATGTGCAATCCTCACCAACAACCGAGATTCTAAAAGAAAATCAGGAAACACCAGAACGAGCCGTTCTGCCACAACACCTATTCGCCAGGGCGCAAGATTTGGATCTGAAACCCAGATTCAAAGGTCATTCTCCCCTAAATGATCTCGTTCGCCAAGACTGGATAAAAATGGTTGAAGAGGACTCGAATAGTTATGATGCGTTGTTATATCGACCAGTGGATGATGTGCCAACAAAAATTAATGATGATGGGCTTGAGATACCGATTTTTACTGAGTTCAATAATAATCAACAAGAACTTTCATACACTGATCCTCAACGGGTTATTGTCTTAGATTGCCCTGATGAACGGGAATCATTTAATGCCGTTGATTCTGACGGTGATCAAGATGGTGGTTCTGAGGATTTTTTGGTTATCAGAGCAGCAACTACAAGTGTGCCCATCGGTTCAATATTCGAATGGAACGAAGAATTATCCGATAAACGTTTAGCCCGGCGATTCTGGTATGTGTTAAGGATCTTCACATATGGTACTGCTTCGGTAGGTTCGCTCTATTACTGCATACCCGCTAGAAATTTTAACCAGTCAGCATTAGGTACAGACAATGAGCAAAGATGAAGACAACGATGTTTTAATGCGAATTAAGTCGCTGAAGCTGAATCCACTAGGAGAAAGAGAAGTCAGCGGATTTCGCGGTATTGATATTGCTGTTGGCAATCACATTGCATCAAGTCTAAATGGACTCAAAATTAATCACAGGGACAAGCACAACCAAGGATTCGTCGAGTTCATCAATCGCCCACCTAGCGATCAATTGCTGCTTGGCCGTTTCGAAGACATAAAAGATTTCATTAGAACAATGCGGCAAGCAAAAGCCGGTAGAAAAAGCCAATCAGACAACAAATATGCAAATCTTGATGCACTGCCTGTTATTAATCTTTCCAGAACGATTGACTACGATGTTATGCCAAATGATAGGCAGATTAAACGGGATAGATATGGCGAAATTTTTGAAGACGAGACGATTATCGCTGTATTAGACGCACATCCCGTCAATCTCGTTTATGATATTTTCGTATTATCCGCAGAGAAAGAGCCGTTATCTCTACTGTGTAATGCTATTGCGGTTCATTTTGCTAGTATGATTTCAACCGGCTTCCCGGCATTAGTAAAGATCTCCAATGCAGATGTGAACATTGAATGTGCTTTCAACAATGCCAGGGAAATTTCTTTTTCTGATGTGTCATTGCCTGTAATGGAAGATCGTATTTTTGGCGCAAAGGCCAGTATAGGAGTGCAAGCAGATATTATTATGGCACACGCAGTTGTCCCACAGATTGAGAAAACCGTGGTAACAGCATCAAGGACTATGCGTAAAGGTAGGTAGTGATGAATCAATATTTCTTACAGTCTATTGAGATTAATGGCGCGATATTACCAAGGGAATCCGTCACCTCAGTGGCATATATAGAAATCGCCAAATTAGAAGCCCCAATTTTGCTATTAAACGTGCGTGATATGACTGGCTACGTACTGGATAATATGGGGGTAAAAGAGGGAGCGATAATTGTGGCCACTCTTGGTGATCCAGAAGGCGAAAAGGCTTTATTTAAAGAAACTTTCTACACTGTGTCTGCCCCACTCAATATGGATACCGTGACTATCACAGCTATTTCAATGGCAATGCGTACTCTCCTTATTCCTACGGGAGCACCACGTTTTTTTGTGGACGCTGAACCAAGGAAAATAATTAGTACGTTAGCGCAAGGGCTAAACCAGATTGTTGATCCATTTAACCGTATTGGAACATACCATTTAAATATGGGGCAAAAACCAGCCACACTGATTCGGCAGATTGCGAAAGATTACGGCGCACTGGCATGGATTGCCAGAGGAAATATTAACGTAAAATCTATGATTGATCTTATCAAAACAAAGCCAGCCTTCACATACGAATACAACAATCCTAACGCTAATTATCAGTATCTCATCACAAAAATGAGAAACATTAATTCAGATTTTGCGGTTACGGCATCAAAACAGCATCGCTATGTTGGTTACTCCATGACTGATGGATATCGTTCATCCGGTGATGCTTCACTGCCAGTACGAGTGGTATCTGATTCAGAATTAGGAATACTACAAAACATGGGCCGCGTTCTTATTCCAAAATTGGATGTAGAATGTTCAGGAAATCCCGCTATTCAGGCTGGAACAGTCATACAGGTTATTATTCATCGCTATGATCCTGATAACCGCATTGACGAATCTGTACCAAAGAAAATGATTGTGGAGCGTGTTACTCAATTTGAAGAGCGCATTGCATACAGTACAAGAATGATTTTGGGGATTCCAAGTGAGTAATGTCATTTATGGTAGTCATCGTGCAGTCATTGTTGATACGAAGCATCCAGCAGGGCTAATGAGAGCAAAAGTGAGACTGCTATCGCTATGGGGTGGTGTTCCAGATGATACTTTGCCGTGGGCTGAATATCGATTGTCAATAGGTGGCGCATTTACCCCAACATTGAAAGGGGATCTTGTGTGGGTAGAATTCCCTTATGGGGGTGATAGTCGTTACCCAATGATTACCGGAGCAGCGCAAGATGCTCCTAATGGAATACCGAACGTCGCACCGGAAGCATCCGGTCAGAGTGGTACATATGAGCCACCAGCAATCGAAGGTGCCCCTCCCTTACCTGCTTTATCACCGCCTGAAGATTTTGTGTATAAACGTAATAACTTACTTGTCATTCATACCGCTGGTGGCGGCATATCTATTACTAACATGGCAAGCGGATCGTGTATAGGGATGAATGAAGCGGGTGATGTATTCCACAATGCTACAGGGGATTTCTTTCTTAATGTGGGTGGAAAAACAACAGTGAGGTCTAAGGGAGAAATAGCATTTGAGAGCGATGAAGGATTCACAGCGAAAGCGCCTGCATTTAACTTCTCACAGTAATAATGTTGTATGGCACCTATCTATCAAATACATAATATATGGAGTAGTGGCAGGTAGCTGCAATAACCGCCAACGTTTAAACGACCACTTCTAATGGGTAATTAGTTATCGTAATCAGGGTAGCTATCAATAGCCAACCAACTATGTGCATCTTTCAGAGATTCTGAATACCTTTACAGCCGGGCAAAATCACCTCAACTCATTCCTGATCGATATGAATTTGCCGTATACAGAATGCTTAAAACAGCCTTTGAATCAGGGGACATTTTTAACCAGAACACCACTAAATATCGAAGTTTTACAGACGACTTAATTCCCATGAACAGGTGGAAAGCCGACAAACAAAGTGTCCTGAATGACCTAGATCTGCCCGTATTACAGAGACCAATATCCCAAACTTTGCAAGAACTTAAAGATGAGCTTGAAGAAAAACTACAACATGTAAATCAAAGGATAATCAGCCGAAAAAATAAGGACGTTAAATTTAACAATTACCGTAAAGGTCGTACCGTTAACTGGACTCTGCCTTATAAAAAGGAAGAAGACGAAGATAATCATCGTTTTTATCATCTTGTGTCAACGATCAGCATCGCTAATTTATTAAGCTATGTGGACAAAAAGACAGGATTTTTAGCGGGTTTCAATCATGTTTTAGGCAGATATACTAAAGGCAACCAGGATAAAAAGTCACTTATTGCCTGTATTATTGCCCTTGGCACCAATATGAGCCTGGGCAGGATGGGCGAGATTTCTGACATAAGTCATCAGGTGCTACAAATGACATATCAAAACTTCTTCCGACTGGAAACGTTAAAGGAGTCCAATGATATTGTCGCTAATGCGACCGCCAAATTATCTATTTTCCGACACTACGATATTGAGTCGGATGTGATCCACTCCAGCAGTGATGGGCAACGGTTTGAGAGCCAAAGAAATACAGCCAACGCAAGATATGCATCAAAATACTTCGGTCTTAAAAAAGGAATTTCAGCGTTAACTCTGGTCGGTAATCATGTGCCAATCAATGCAAAAGTAATAGGCACCCACGAGCACGAGAGTTATTTTGTGTTCGACCTCCTTTACAATAATACGACAGAGATAGATCCCGATCGCCACTCTGTAGATACCCACGGCACTAATCAGGTTAACTTTTGGATTTTATACGCGTTTGGCTATCAGTTTGCCCCACGTTATAAAAATTTTCCAACAAAAACAGAGGGTATCATTGGGTTTGAGCCGCCAGGGAAATACAGTGAAGAGTTCCTTATTAAGCCTATTCGTAAAGTGAATGAAGAACGGATTATCGAAGAGTGACCAAATATTCAACATATAATGGCTTCTCTTGGTCAGAAGGAAACGACGCAATCATCCATTGTTAGGAAATTAAGCTCTTATGCCCGACAAAATAAAACAAAAAAAGCGTTGTGGGAGCTGGATAATATTATAAGAAGCATCTATATGCTCGACTATATTGATAATAAATCCCTGCGAATACGTTGCCAAAGCATTAAACCGTGGTGAAGCTTACCACCGATTGAAAAAAGCGATAGCGCATGTCAACGGGGGCAAAATGAATGTAAAAAGTGAAAATGAACAACATATTATCCACGAATGTACCCGACTCATAGCCAATGCAGTTATTTATTTCAACGCAGAACTCTTGTCCAGTTTGCTTGAGAGAGGTGATCCTGACGGTTTATTTGAGATGGGACAGCTGGGTAAAATATCGCCAGTGGCGTGGCAACACATTAATTTCTACGGTCGATTTGAGTTTAATGACATAGCGACAACATTTAGCGTTGGTGAATTCGTCAAGTCGGTTGACCTGACGACATTATTTACAGATTAAAGTCATAAACAGTGGAAGGGCTTGAAAAGTAACTTTGAACCCTATCGGGGGATGGGCAAAAATAGCCTATTATGAACAGACCCGTTGTAAACAGGGGATATATTTATCTTCAAACGGCACTAATCGCTCCATAATACGTTTATTTGAAAAACTTACCTGAGATACATTAATTTGTCTTTTCCTCCATAACATCATCTGGTTTGCTGCCTGCTGTGCTTCTTCAAAAGAAGACCAATACAAGAGTCTGTTATCACGTTTTGGGGGTTTGGGGAGTAACGGAACCAAAATAACGGTTAACTGGTTAAATTGAGTGGCTAAGATGTTATTTTGCACACTGGGAAATTTGTACGCGGCGCGAACGGTCAACGACAAGAGCCGGATGACGGGAGACTGTCACGTCCGGTTCTGAGGAGGGGCCTATCTGGGTGACCGGATAGGTCTACTCACCCAAATCCCCTTTTCCGGCCAGCCCGTTATTAGTCATAGAGCCAATAACCGGCTTTTGCCGAGTTAACCAGCATCGCCATAGTCAGTGGCGCGGGTTCGATGTATTTAATTCGGTTCTCTTTTCTCCGTAAAAAATTCAGGGGAATTAACACTTCTTCATTCGGCCAGTATTTGAGAAAGGTGAAATGACGTTGTTCCACCTCAAATTTTTCAAAGTATTCGGCGAGAATGTCTTCGGCATCTTCCCATGACCACGGATATTTCCCGGTTGACAGGCTGGTTTCCAGGGTGAGTTTAGGGGTTTTGAAACACGGGAAAGGATAAACAGGGCCATGATATTTGACCTCATACCAGGCCAGCACCTCGTGTTCGATGTTTGTCCGGTCTACCATAAACGATCCTTTTTGCGGGCTATGAGGTTGTATTTCTTCACCGATCGGTACACGATGGCGGCTACATCAGCGGCGAGGATGACCCAGCCCACTAAGGGGATTGTCCGGCCGACAAACGTACCGAGTTTCTTTGTCATAATCCGTTTGGTGTTGGGGGGATAATTAATCCAGGTGGGCAGGTGGCCGCTCATCATTTTTCCCCGGAATAATCGCCGGGAATACTTTGACGCGTAGGACGTGCCCGGTGTTGACCCGACGGGTTTTCCCGACACCGGAACCCGGTTGAGACCCGCATAAATCGCAAAGAATGCCGCGATATCCGTGATGCCAAACTGCGTCAGTGTTTCATCAATCATGATCCAAAAAAAAAGCTGGGCCGCCGTCAGATTCGGGGTCCCGTCATAAAAATAGATCCCGTTTATTTGTTCCGTTGTATCCATGTCATACACTCTCTGGTCAAAAAAAACAAATTATAATGGCGTCATGCACGTGGCCGGAACCGCCCGTGTGCAAAAAATGAATCTTGTTTACGTTTAGTTGAATTTTCACGCCCGCGAGTCCTCCTAATGAGTTCTTAGCGTCCTTTCGCCCCTTATATTTGCTTCGAAAATCGTTTTATTAACTACACTTAGTGAAGTCACTAATAAAACAGAGCAGAAGATGATGAAGAAGAATGATTGGCATCCCGCTGATATTTCAGCCGCAATACGTAAAACAGGGATCAGTTTATCGGAATTATCGCGTCAGGTTGGATTGAGTTCATCGACGTTACAAAACGCTCTCCATCGTCGCTATCCAAAAGGCGAACGACATATTGCGCAACACATTGGTGTACACACGTCGGAGATCTGGCCAAGCCGATATAAGGGTAAAATACGGAAATGATAGTAGCTTGGCCAAATTCCGTTTTCTGAGGCGATCCTATAAGGATATTGAAGAAGCTTATGCTTCTTAAACTGGCTAAAGCCATAATAAGAAAGGCCGATGCTTACACACCGACCTTCTAAGCACAAATCCAACTAAAACAGTGTGTCTTATTGAATAAGAACTAAGGATAACAGCTTTGATTCTTATTGCCTACAACGCACTGCGATGATAAGAAACTTGCTGTTATCCTATTATGCTAACATTTTTCCCTATCACGCTTATATTCAGCAACTTGAGCCACCAGCTTTAACATAGCTTGCTCAGCGGCTAACGATTTCTCTTCTTCTGGTGCGCCAATTACTGCATATTTATCAAGTTCTTCCACACGAACACAGTAAGACCAAAGAGACGGATCTTTTTTGACAACTCCTGCTGTTTGTGGAGAGATGAAAACCAAATCATATGTAACCAGATCGTTTTGAAAATACATATATGCAATGCGGCCAATTCCTGCTTGCATTAATCCGTTATGTACGATGGCTTCTTTGATACTGTCAGATTGAGTAACACAGGATTCAGGTAGCTTCTGTTTGAATGCCGTGGTTACATTGATACCGGTTGATGCCCCATTTGATGTAACGCGCCACTGTCCAATTAGGGTGCCGTTTATAGTAACGATAGGATCAATAGTCATGGGGTATGTTCGCATGATGAAACGTACAAATAGCTCGTTAGTCATGGGGTGGTAACAATGGCAGTCATACTTTCAAGCTGAGAACCCGCTAGTAATGCTGTTGCTATATTGAGATCGAATGCTGAGTAGTTCCCTTCTTTAACGCTGATGTCCTCCATTTCCTTTTCCATGCCCTTTGACCTGTTCTGATTTGTGACAATAGACGTCAACTTTAGCCATGCTTTACCTTGATCACTAAAAATCGGGAAGTCTACCACAACTAACTATTTAATACATGACCTCTTATTGCTTGCAATGGGGCAATTTATTTAAAATATAAAATTCTAATCAATAATTTATTTTTTGGTACACTCAACGGTCATGTTCCATAAAAAGTGCCGAATTTATGTTCAAAGTTTTCAAAAACGCTCTCATCTACCAGCTATCACGAGAGGTTCAAAATCTCACCGAGGATGAATTACGGGTTCTAATTCCTAAGTTCGCTTTTTTCCCTTGCAGCTCACACGATGCTTCCCGTATTGGCTGGCTGATGGATGATGACCGACCGGTCATGTTTGTTCACGGTAAAAATATCCTTCTTGTGGCCGTGAAAGAGCATAAAGACATTCCCGCAGCGATTATCAAGACACACGTTAATGCAAAACGCGATAAATTAGAGTCAGTAACATGCCGCAAGCTCCGTCGCACTGAGATATCTCAAATTAAAGATGATGTATTCCAAGAACTGCTACCACGAGCATTTCCGAAGCGAAGCGAAATTCAAATATGGATCGATATAGATAACGGTTTAATCTCAATTGACACAACCTCCCCTCGCACAGCAGAGAATACCTTGGCACTTTTGCGCCGTACCCTTGGTTCACTGCCCGTTGTGCCTATTGCAACAAAAAAACCATTTGAACAGATCATGACTGACTGACTGGCTAAAGGACGCGAGTACTATTCCGGCAAAATTACGTCTGAGTGAAAAAATCCGAAAGGCCGATCTAGTTTATGAAGATGGAAAAGTCCATTTTAACAAAGAAGACATTATCCTTACCAACGATGAAGCGGTGTCAATTTTGTTGGATCAAGGGCGTCAAGTTTGTACACTTGGCGTGCATGTTAAAACTCAATATGGGCTTGATTTAGAACTCACCAACTCGTGCAAATTCAAGAGATTTCAGTTTGGTGAAGCGTTTTTAAATCAAAATGATGATATTGACAGTAATGAAAAGAGCGGAAATGGATTATTAGCCCGTGAATATGCCGATTTTATCTTAATGGTGGATGAGTTCCGCGCAGCCTATAACACCATTTTTAATGCTATGGGTGGTTTATTGAATACAGGACCAGGCAATGAAGAGTAAGTCAGTTGTAAATGAGTACAACCGACCTTTTCTTAAATGGGCCGGTGGTAAATATTCTGTACTAGAGCAAATTTTTCATCACCTGCCTTGCCGGGAACGACTGATCGAGCCATTTGTGGGTGGTGGTTCAGTGTTCCTGAATGCTGGTGGATTTGAGCGTTACATACTGGCAGATATTAACAATGATCTGATTAATCTCTATCAGGTAGCAGCCACCAGCAATGACGCACTGATAGATAAAGCTAATTGCTTTTTTAAGCAAGAAAATAACAAAGAAGTCTTTCTGGATGTTCGGAGAAAATTTAATGCCATGCACTATACACCATTGGAACGGGCAGCCGCATTTCTATATTTAAATCGCCACTGTTTTAATGGTTTGATTCGATATAACCGGCATGGCAAATATAACGTCAGTTTTGGCAATTATAAGCGCCCTCCTTATTTCCCAAAAGAGGAACTCAAACAGTTTGCTTCCATTGCCTCACGGTGTGAATTCACTCACGCTCACTATAGTGACACAATCCGCCGAGCAGATGCCGGAGACGTGATATTTTGCGATCCTCCCTATGAACCATTACCTGACACTAACGGGTTCACTAATTATGTGGGCGGTGGTTTCACATTCCAAGATCAATGCTCGCTAGCAAACGAGCTAGTTCTTGCACATCAACGCGGTGCTCACGTCGTAATTACCAATAGTTCATCGCTTAAAATCCGTGAAATGTATGAATCCATGAAATTCAAAATATATACGCTTAATTCCCGAAGAACGATGAGCTGTAAAGGCAAAACTCGTGGTCCAATAAGCGATCTCATTGCTGTTTTATAAAGAGTTAAAAATGTCAATAGTTGGTACAAAAGACTCAATTTGTTCTGGACATGGTGGATTCTCTCCCCGTCCAGCATCTGAAGGTGAGTCATTGGTAAAAATTAACGGTATCCCTGTGCTCGTTGAGGGGAATGTGTTTCCCGATCATTCTGATGGCAATAGTTCGCATAACGGAACGGCTATTAGCACAAGACCGTGGTTTCAGGTGAACGGGAAAGCGATTTGTTGTGTTGACGATCCAGTTTCATGTGGTGCTGTTATAGCGTCTGGAGACGCTTCTTTTAAGGTAAGTTAATATGCTAGATAACGAAAAACAAATAGCCGCATTTAAGGCATTGGTCGCTGAAGGATTACATCCACCAGCAGCATTGACTACATCCAAATTGACGGCTGATAAAGCAACCGAAAAATCATCATATTTTCGTGAACTCGTAAAGGAAGAGATTACCTATCCTACCTCAATAACTCACTCATTGAGCAAAATCACTGATGCAATCGGAAAGTTAACAATTTCTGCAAATGCGGCGAGTGCTTTCTATCACGCTATAGATGGCTATCAAAATCCGTCTCAATTGATCCAAATGCGTATCGGTTGGACATGTTATTTGAAGGGAAACATTTTACCCAATAGCACGCCGTTTTACTTAATTGAGGCTATTTCTGACACAGGAATAACTACCGCACAAAATCGGCTTGTTACGGATATAAAAATAGACGAGATAAAAGCAGCAATGGATGATATCAATTCGACCTTGGCTACTGGTGCTGGTGGTATTTCCTCACAACTTACTGCCAAACAAATCGCAAGGCTTAACAAAGCCGCTGAAGCATTAGATCATTCGTTGATCGAGCTTGAAAATGCAACTGAGGCCGTTAACCGCTTGGCTATTCAAGCCAATGATTCTGCTAATAATGCAAAAAAATCATTTAGTAATGCAGTGGACATTTCTCTCATTTCAGGATTACTTGAAAGCTCGGTTATGGCTGATGCATTAAAAGCTATAACGCCAAAATCTGTCATATCTGCATTATCGTAGGAGACGTCATGTTACTTGGCGGAATGACTTCATTTCCTATCGGAAAATCACTCAAATTCGTCGGCGTTGGCGTCGTGCTGACAGTTTTCTGTTTTGGCGGGTATCTTGTGCATGGCGAATACAAAAGCCTCACGAATGACGTTACAGAGCTAAATAAGGCTAAATCTGCTTTAACCAATGAGAATAAAAACCTAAAAGTGACTATTAGTACTCAGGATGAAAACATACGCCTATTGAACGGTGATATAGCAGCGCGAGACAGCCGCTTAAATGAGCTGGAAGAAACACAGAAAAATTTAGAGAATAAATTTAAGAAGCAACGAGAGGAAAGTTATGATGCTATTGAACAATTCAAAAAAAGGCTGGCTAATTCTCAGTGCGCTAATCAGCGTATGCCTGATGACATTATCAGGTTGCAACGCCAACGTACCGCAGAATTTAACAAACTCTATGGTGGTTAAAAAGCTGGTGGAAACGAAGCGTCCACCAGCAATAAAAGCGGTTATGTGTGATCTTCCAAATGACAACACCATGCTATGGGGAGATAACGTGATCTATAAGGAAAAAGTTAGGCAGTCGTTGGCAGAGTGCAATGATAAAAATAAAAGGGTAAATGAGATTAATGCAAAGATATAACTGAACGTACATGGACGAGATTGCGTCTAATTACATTTACAACCACATATATACGCATAGTCAGCCAAGATAAATAATAATGAAGTCTAAATCAGAGCAAACCAGCCAAAAACTTAGGGGTGGTTATTACACACCTCAACATTTAGCAGATTACGTTACTAAGTGGGTATTAAGTAAGCAACCGAAAAGTTTGCTAGTAACTGTAATTTTTTGTATCTATCAGATGGATTGGATTAACAGATTCAACAATTAATCGCAAGATGTAGAATTAAAGGAGGGTCATGTATTAAATAGTTAGATTTCTCATTAAAAATAGTGTTCACGCTCAATGAAAGTACCGATGACTTTGTCGTGTATTTCCTCCGATTTAGAATACTCTATCGTTTTTCTATTCAGCCTCTTTAACCGGATACGATGAGTTAAATTGTTTCTTTCTAAACGTTGGGTGAACGTCTTCCCAGTAAGATGTTTTTCTTCAGGAAGGGAAGCATAAGCGGAATAATCATCTGTACAGTAAAACCGGATGTTAAAAGGGGTTAAAAGTGCGAAAAGTTTTGTCTAATGTGCTTCTGCTGCGGTCACCAAAAACAGGGGCGACTACCCGCTTTAGCCGAGAATAGACATCAACTTTCGCCATGTTTCACCTTGAAAAAGCCAAAAGCATATCACAAAAACTAACTATTTAATACATAATCCGGCTTTTCACCATAAAGATAAATTTAGTATGGATCAAATTTAGCCCGCCAGCAACATGAATAATCAGCCTGTATGATTTCAATCACATTAAAATCCTCATCAATACTAACCAACGCCCCCCTGACTATCAGTAAATAAATTAATAATGTTTTTTATTTAGTTTATCAAACACACTCCAATACTCCGACCAATCCACTGCTTCATATTCTCCGGTTTCTTCGTTCCATTCACCACTGAAAGGATTCTTTGTCACAGAAGTAATCCAAAATCCAATTGCAGGAAAGTCGGGATCACTTTCAAATATTTCAGCAATACGTTTCCAATGATGTTCATGACCATTTTTAGGCGGGAAGTCAGATAAATAAGCCCTGATAAACTTGGCAGATTCTGCATAGTTTTCTTTTTTGACGATAGCTCCGTCATATGTCATTAATAGAACAGCTCTATGATGTACCGGTATATCGTCGCGTTTGTATAACAACCATACATCATCAATACGATCATAGTAGAGGTATTCGTTACAGCCTAAATAATGCGTTGCCATATCGTTCCAAATAACGGGCCCACTTCCACTCGCATTATGTAGTTCCTCCACGCACTCAGCTTTTTTACCTGGCCATACTGCTATAATTGTAGTGCAACTCATATATCCCCCTTTTTTCAGCGTTCCCGGTTTCAGGTCGGATTGCTGTGCTAATTCCGACAAACTGATCCCTGTTTTACGTACTGCGGCTAGAATATCGTTACAATTCCAGTCACTCGTTTGCCTATAATGCTGATCAATCGACTTGTTCTCCCTCAACACCACGGCTAAAACAGCCATCAAGCATTTCAAACGCAGCCATTAATCATGTAGTTACGCGCTACAGGCAAACTTCACAGCTAGCCTCAAATGTCTACAAAGATTTTAATGTATCTACAATACTCGGATTTTTCTCTATCAAACATAACATTTTTAGCGCCATTCCTGACGGGATACGGCGTTTTTGTTCCCAACTTTTCAGTGACCAAAAACTGGCACCTATCATGTCTGCAAATTCTTGTCGTCCCATACCAATACTCTCACGGATAGACTTTACGTTAGGAATGGCGTGGCGGTGGACATGTTCAAGTTTAGGTTGAATTTTACCATTTTCAATCTCAACCATTTCATTAACACCACTAAGAAGCTCTGCAAATAATTCTTTTTCCATAAATTTACCCTCGTTATGGAGAGGTTAACCGCCCGAAGGCGGTGTTTATTGTTTATTTCATGTGTTGAATAGCGTTTTTAAGCTGATTTTTCTGCTCTTGTGTTAAGTCTGCCTGTACGTTTTTAGGATAAACGAACAACAGATATAGCCGCCCACTTAACGTTCTAGCATAATAGATAATTCGCACTCCACCACGTTTCCCCATTCCCTTGCGACTCCAGCGAATTTTTTTACATCCGCCTGTTTGACTAATCGTGTCGCCAGTATCATGGTGTTTCAGTAAATAACTTTGGAGTTCCTGAAACTCTTCATCTTCCATGAGTTCGGTTCTCCTCTTACTGAATGCGGTGGTTTCGATAAACTCCAAATAATCCATCTGAACCCCTGATTGCTATCCATGCGAATATAATAGGGGTACTGAGTACCCGATGTCAACAAAAATCGGGTACTCAGTACCCATTTTTGTTGTATGACTAAGAATAAGAAATGAGATTAGAAACTGCTTGTTGTATTATGCGTCAGCTTTCTGTGCGATGAATTAGGGGTCAAAAATAACTCAATTTTCTTTGTATCTAGTGAGCTATTTAACAAAAGCCGCCTCAAATGGGCGACCTCTCTTATGGAGACAAAACTATGGCGTGCTATTTGTAAAACATCTCATCTATAGATACTTTATCGCCCATTTTTTCTAAACACATATCCTGAATGGCCTTGCTAGCGCTTCCTTCCCCAAGTTCCTGTAAAAATTCATACATCAGGGATGGCATGGATAAAGACGCAATTTTAGGGTTTTTCAGTGTTCGTTTCTTACCGATCTTAGGCCAAGGGATCTTTATTATCGTTTCATTGTTCACATCACGCATATTGAAAATGAACAATGGTTTTTTTTGGTACTCCAAAACAATTTCTTTTGCCGTTTCGCGCAAATCTGCATCTGCAAGCAATGACTCAATGTGTTGATGAATCGCCTTTCTATTACGTGTAAAGCACCGATGACTCTGACGACCGTTTTCATATGTCAGGTAAGCGCGATAGCTCATAGTTTCCTTTTTGCTACTAATTAAATTGGACTGTTTCAGATAAATTCTAATTGATTTTTTTAAAAAAAACACCAAAACCACATGGTTAGGGTTATGAATGGATATTGTAGTTAATCCATTCTAAACAAGTCGAAAAGCTGACTCCCGTATCTTCGCACTCTGAAAAGGGACATTACGGTGAGTAATAATATTAAAGAATTCAAAGAACGTCAGAACGACGTGAACGAACGCGCTGCGCAAGTCCTTTCGTTTGCAGCTCATGCACAATTCAAGGACGGTTTGTTCATAGAAGATCCACAAGAACGTTACGATAGTATTTTGGAGGCGGCTAAAACTGTCCCTATGTTTGATGGTATAAACCCTGAATATGTCGGACAAGTTGCCAGCGCTTGGGCTGATAGTTTAGCTGAATACAGTGATCGCAACGGTCATTACCCATCATCTGAAATTCTCGCCAACTGCCATCATGCGTGTGAGCGTTTGATTTTAGAAGCAGCGGCAGAAAAACATGAGGGTGTTGGTGCTGCCATGTTCGAAAGTGTTAAAGCTGATATGTCTACCAGTGATGGTGTGATGCGTCAGGCTCTTTTTGCTGCACTCATTTTACCTACAGCGTTAGGTGCCGCCACAGGTGATGTTTGTACTTTCGTACCATGCGAACGTGACGAATCAATCGTATATGAAGTTTTCAACGTAGCTGGCACTAAATTTGGCTCCTATAACATCGGTGATGAACTGAATATGCAGTCGGCCGGTGTTTACTCACAAATGAGTCGCACATATATTTTTCCTGAGTCACAGCAACCTGACGGCACTAAAAAAACATTCAAATTTAAGTTGGCTGAAACTCAAGAAGGTCAGGCGATGCCTATCCGCGCTGGCCGTACGGTTTTGATGATTAACCGCAAACGTTCTGACCATGATAACAGATCGGGCAAGGTTTACTTTGATAGCCAAGATCATTCAGGAATTACTCATTCGGTCACCGGAACCATTGATTACTCCAAAGGCGAAATCATTGTTGAATTTAATGGCAAGGATGTGCCAGCAAAAGGTACTGAACTCGCTGTTGCTCTCGAAATTGATATTGAGAAAAAAGCCGACCTGATCCCGTTGATTAACCACGGAATGCGTAAATGGACTGTGGTTCCGTCCCAATATGTGCTCGCAGCCGAACACACTATCCAATCTTTAATGGATGCTAAACGTGAATTCGGTCTGGATTTGGCATCAATGCAATTCTCAGCCGTGCGTAATTGGCTGTCTCATGAAATTGACATGATGCGTCTTCGTAAGATCGTGTTCCATACTATCTATGGTAGTGAATTCGATATAGCGTTGCCAACCACACAACAATGGGGTTCATACGTTGCGCTGCTGAAATCGGCAATCACAAACGAATCAACCAAAATGACTAACCGTACTAAAAAAACGGGTATTCGCGGTGGGTTTGCTGGTGGTGGTGCTGCTAATTTCATTAAATCAATGCCGGAAACGTACTTTAAACCTGCTGACGGTTATGTCCAATCTCCACGCATTCAATTCATCGGTACGCTGTTTGGCGTGTATCGTATTTTTGAAGTGCCGGATGCCGTCTGTGAGCAACTGTCTAGCGAAGGTTGTGAATTCGCTCCAAACGACATTTTTTTCTACGGGCGTGGTGACAATATCGGAGATGCCGGTTTAGTTGCCGGTGATGCTATCCCTGCAATTCCATTTATTCATCCAACCACCACTTCGCTGATCAATCGCACTACATTGTGGGGTTCATCTGTAAATGAGATTCACCCTAGAAATGGCGAAAAATATTTCACAAAACTCACACTGACTAATACCAAGATCGGTGCTATCGACATGCTCACCGGAAAACTCATTGCGGGTGAAAATTCTCATGACGCTGGGGGGCTTAGTGAAGAACAAACGAGTTCGACCTCTAAAAAAGATGACGAAAAAAAGAACGAAACAAAAAATAATTAATTGAATATCATTAATTATGGTGCCAGAAATGGCACCATAAAGGATAAAAAATGAATAAAATTCCTTTAGCCATCGGTCAAGCCACCGGTGTTGCAATTATGCCGCCAAATGCGGATGCAACATTTACAAACGCGACTGGCGGATCATCCGTTTTTGCAGGTGTGGTTGTTGCCAAACGCGGTAAACCGAACACAGTACAGCTCGTCACACCAGATACATTGCAAAAAGTGTTAGGTGATCCAATCCACCCTCATTCTGGTCAATATTTTGAACCGTATCGCCACGTATATCAGGCTCTAAATGGTGGTAATGGCTATGTGGTCCGCGTCGAAGCAAGAGGCATGAGAATTCCTGTACTCAGCGTGATTAAAGGTTTTGACAAATTTGATCCGCCTAGTCTTTACGCCAGCGATGTTTCCTCAGATCATGAAATGAAAGCAGGTGAAAATTCTTTCTTCGAAATCTATGTTAACGATGGAGACGCATCCACCAATCGCAGATTATCTCTAATTGAGGATAAAGACAGGCAAGGGATGTATACACTCATCCTAAAAGAAGTTGATGATTTAGGTAAAAAGATCACACTAGATACCATTCAGGTATCGTTTAAGCCTGAAGCTACCGATGACATGGGACAACCTGCTTACCTGCCTATTGCACTGGAAAACAATACGCATCGTCTACGCGCAGTTGTAGGGGGAATTATATCAAACCTGCCAGGTAATTACGGCGGGTTTGAAGATAAGCCGTTTGTTGGCGGTTATGACGGTGATATGGGCAATATTACCAGTCAAGCATATTCGAAAGCGATCAAAGCGCTTGGTGCTTCAATGGTGAATTACACTGCCATTTTGTCATTGGGTTGTTATGACGGTACGGCACTGTCTGAATTAGCAAAATTAGCTAATGATGTCCGTGTAGACATGTTTTGCGATTTACCACCGGCTTCTATGCCGTCTAAAGCGATTGAAGCGGCCCAAGAGCAGGGATTTGGTAGTTACGCACATGTTTGCCGTTACCATTTTCCCTACAGTTGCCGCGATGCTTTCTCCGGCGCACGAGTTGTTTATGGTTTATCTGGCGATGCGTTTACAGCTAAAGCCAAAGGGGTTGCGATGGTTTCAGATGTTGGTGGCTATCATCTATCACCAGCTGGACAATCACGCGGAGTACTTATCCGACAAAACATCAAGCCGTTACCTGCCGCTGCTGAAATTGATCACGAACTCTACGCGACTAATGGGATCAATACCGTTGGTTTTGCCTCAGATGGTTCTGTCATGATCGATGATGCACTCACCACTTACGCCAAGAAAAACTATTTCCGATTCCAGCATGTGAATAGCATTTTCAATGCCATTGCTCGCCTTGTTTATGACATTGGAAACGCGTTGAAACATGAACCAGATGGCGTTACTCGGCGCGGCTTAGAAAGAGAAATCCCTAAGTTACTAGATCGGTTTGTTGCATCTGAAGCGCTCGTAGCACCACGTAATACCGCAGATGGCACCGCTCCATACGTTGTAACAGTAGTACAGGATGAATTTGATATGTGGCATGTCAAATACGCAGCTTGTCCAACAGGTGTATCACGCCGAATCGTAGCTGAGCCTGTGTTAATCCCGTAATCAAGTAGGTAACGAAAAAATGAATAAAGGTATTTTCACACGCGGAACGCTACTTACTTCCCGTTTGAGTGCATTCGCAACACCAGTTGGTCAGGCAGCTATGATGGAGTCCAATCAGACTAAATCTGATAAACAAATGCCACCAACTGAAGATAAAAATAAATCAGAAGATATGCTGCTAGAAGCGGTATATAAAAAGGCGGGACAGGATTATCGTGGCATCGCGGCCGCATCTGTTATTGATTGGATCCAGAATGGTGAAGGCACATTTGATTCATTTGATGAATTCGCCCTTGGACTGTCTGATCTTGTACAAGATAGCGATGAAGAGCCAACCGATGAACAAATCGACGACTACAACATGTGGTTAGGACTTATGGCGGATGCGGCAGTTTCAATGGGAGCAGATCAAAGCGACGTAACGGCAATGATCGACAATGCTGATGATGACGCAGCGGATGCAGTCCTTTCTGCAATTGACGTTTCACCAGACGATGAAGACGACATTATTGCCGAATTTTCTGTCACTGGTGATATTGATGGGGCAATGATGGAAGCAAGCATCAAAGTTGTACGCAATGGTGTAGTTAAACTGATCCGTAAGCAGCCTCGCCCACGTCGTTTAAGCGCGGCGCAAAAAAATGCGTTGAAAAAAGCACGAATGAAAGCCCAAACAGCGTCGGCCAAGAAAGCCCGTAAAAAATCCAACCTCGTACGTAAAAAACGCGGTTTGTAACAATGGCACCACCAGTCATTTAGCTGGTGGTGCAAGGGGAATTACATGATTTGTGGTGCGGTTATGCCGGACGGTATCAGTCCATTTCTAAAAGCGTTTATCACTAACGAAGAATCGATGGTTGTAGGCTATATCGGTGATGGTGCTATGGCGACTTTGCAGGCCCTTTGGGAATCACCTTTCGAGAATGATTCTATTGGTTCGATGGCCGGTACATCAACTATATCTAATGGTGTGCAGGCCATGACAGATAACACATCCATAACTCGTATTAATTCGTTAATGGTTTGGCAAGGACAAAAACCACCGCAAATAACGCTACCGTTACACTTTATGGCGAAACAAGACGCTAAAGTTGAAGTTCAATCCGCGATCATGACGTTACTACAAATGGCGTCGCCTGAGCTTGGCGTTGCAATGCCAGGAGGAAGACGACCTGAGCCGGTTGTTCTCGATATAGGTAGGCGATTAAAACTCACTGATGTTGTTATTCAAGAAGTGAGTTTCGAATTGGATGCACCTAAAACTGCTGAGGGGTATTACACACATAACACAGTGACGCTCTCGATCTCAGGTATGCAAGTACAAAATAGATCAGAAATCCCTTACATGTTTATTTGATGGAGTTAATCAATGGCTGGTTTCAGTAATAGCAGAGCTAATAAAGCGTTTCTGAGGAAACGTTTTAACCAATCAAAAGCGGCGGGTGAGCGACTCGTTGGCGCTGATTATTGGATGGTTATCAGAGGATACGAACATCTATCCATTCTTATTCGTACCACTCAGCTTGGTGAATTTACTCGTGAAGATGTCGAGGATTATGCACCTTCTGGCGTGAAAATAAATCAGCACGGTGTGTTTAGAAATCAGGGGGAATTTCAGTTTCAGTGTGCGGAAACGATTGAAGGGGATGTTTTAACCGCTGCAAAAGAATGGGTTTTGGAAAAGGTATATTTGGACATTGATATTTACTTAGCCAGTGAATCTAAAAATGGAGAATGGGGCAAACCAATTCGTACATATGAAATGGTTAAACTGTACTGCGACGCAGTTGATATGGCAGCTGAAGATGTTACTGCTATCGTTCGCCCGTCTATGCGTGCTGTGTATAACTGGCAGGAATAATCATGACACCTATGCAACTCTTAGATTCTGTTAAAACGCGATTCAGGCCGCTCCTTGTCGTTGAAGAAGACACGCTAAAAGGGATGCTTGTTAAGGCGCTTACAGAATATCAAGACCGCGCAGGGCTTATTAAACGGATTCATGTAGAGAAAGAGGCGGGGACTTCCCTGCCCTATCCTGATGACTATCTTGAGTTGATCCACATAATTGATAAACGTGGTTCACTCGTTTTTACTGAACCGTATAACGACGCTCTAACGCTCGATTTGATGGGAGACGAACTCTACCCCTTTACGCTCGTTTATCTCACAAATATACGGGATTGTGATTTAGATAATTGGGTTATTCCGCCTAGTATCTGTGGCGTACTAGAAAACTATCTTGAATGCCTGATCGATATTCAAAACACTGAACGTAAGCGGCGTGTATCTGTATCTGGCAAACTTGATGTTAGCCACCTTCCAGATGAACCAACGCTATATCAGCGTAAAATTGATCTTGAAGAAAAAATGTCTTCTAACAGAGCCATTATCACCGGCGCTAGCTTAATGCCGTAAGGATACAACAACGATGGGGATCTTCAGCGGTGTGGGTAAAGAACTTGGCTACAACAATTTATCCAGCTTTGGTAAAGCCGCAAGCAACAATTTCATTAGCAAAGTTTTGGAGCGTTCAACCTCGATGCTATCCGGCAATTATGGCAGTGCCGGAAGACAAAGTACTGAAATTCGTAATGCGAAATCACTTGTCTACTCTGCCCTTCGTATTCGTTATGCACAAGGTTGGCAATGGGCCATAGAAGCAGATGGGCTTAATGGTTTAGATATGTTTGCTAAAGATATCACTTATGACTCAATAACGATCGAAACAGAATCTAAACAGATAGGTGCTGTGGTTTTTAACAAACCAACACATAGAGAAGCTGGCACAATAACTATTACTGTTCGTGATTCCGAAGATGGCGCAATTGCGCGTTGGTTTGACGAAAGAGCAGATCGCGTAACAAATGGCGATGGGACTGTTAATATCCCTTCTCAATATGCTATGGGAATCCGTATATATCGTGTAATGCAAAGCGGCGGGATTGAATTAGATAGCGAGTTTGACGTGTTCCCTACCTCTCGTGGAGAGACAACACGATCCCGTGATCAGGTGACAGAATTCCTCTCCTACCCACTGACATTTATTAAAACTTCATCTATTAAAACAACCAATTCATCAATCATTGGTGGAACACTAAGCAAAGCAACACATGATGCTGTTAGCTCTAATAATATTATTAAATTTTAAATGGGTTATGTATGCAAATTCCTGATTTCCCCTTGCCCTCTAATCCAAATACAGAAGTTCGGTTCCGAATGCCTACAGTGGCCGATTCCATGTCATACAGTGGTGCCGATCCTGAGCAAGAAGAATCCCTGACAACACGATATTTGAATGAAATTCAGTGTGGAGAAAATAAATACGATGCTGAGCTTTGGACAGCGCAAGATCGTCGCACCGCATTATGGTGGATATTCTGCAACTCCAGAATAGATACTACATTAACCGTCTCTTATACGTGCTCTCATTGCAATGAAGAGCACTACTACGACTACGACGCTAGAGAACTGGACATGACTGCTGGCGTACTCACTATTGAAGTGTTTGAAACTGTATCTATCCCGGTAAACGGTCATCCTCATAATTGGATACTGAAACCATTAGATGGTCGTGCAATGGAACACCTCGAAGCCGCTTGTAACAACCTACCACCATCCAGTGATCCTTCTCATAAAGAGGAAATAATTAATATCAGGATTATGGAGTTAGCACACCAAGCTCATTTAAGTGAACAACCTGAAAATTTCATGAAGGCTGCCCAAATTCGTTACGAACTCATAAAGCAGATGGCAGTTGATACAGAATTTTCACCTTTAGTTGCCAGTATTGAGCTAATGAACCGCCGACTAGCTCATGGACTCGCTATGCATATTGAAAAAGGCGCAGCCAATCTACTATTACCAAAACATCTCTGCCCTAATTCAGTTAAGGAGGGTACAGCCAGTCAATACACGCGGCTGTACACCCCATTTCGGAATCACAACTTCTTTCCAGACTTTAGATCTCAATGGATGGCTGGTATTAACAACTAATCTTGCTCTCTACGGTAATCAACCCGCAGGTGATATAGACAGGCTACCTGAATGGCGAGCATTCAAAATGAATGAGTCGCTAGAAGAAAAGTTTAAGAAGAATACGTGATGGTGGATGGTGAAATAATAAATGGTCAACACAGCATTAAAGCTACAAGAGCAAGAACGCATTATCAATGCGATTGAAAAAGCCAGTAACGCAGAATTATCCGCTCTCGCGGATATACGCAATTTACTCAGTAAAAATAACAAGATTAATGCTGATGACGATGGGTTAATTATCAACCGGCCATCACGTATACCGCAAATTTCAAAAAAAACTCAGCACAATACTCTTGGTTTAAAACTCATTGAGGCAAAAAAAATACCTCAAGAAAACTCACGTCAAATAAACGACATTCACAATACAAATGACCAGCAAATGAATGATATTCATCATTCAAATGAACACCAAACAGTAGGAAAACCAAAACGCAAAGCAAACATCAAGCAAATAAACGACACTCACAATACAAATGACAGGCAAACGAATGATATTCATCATTCAAATGACGAGCAAATAACAAAAAAAAAAGAATGGCACAGACAGAATTCCAAATTCAGTCTCATTTAAATCATATTTGGCAAACAAAAAAGCACTAAATGGAAATCAAAAAGAACTCGCATCTGTAGCAGCAAAAAATATCAAAACAGAGATTGATACTATCTCTACAACCCCTACACGCGACAATAAAGGTACAAAAACCGAACAACCCCGAACAGCGTCAGGCCGTTTCGCGTCAAAAGACAAAAGTGAATTACTCAAAGCAGATAAAACCCACCAACAAGAAAGAAAAGATAATGAAAAAATGCAGAAAGGGTTTCTGCGTAAACTCGGTGGAATTATTGGTCCGTCAAACAAAAGGCTGACTGAAACAGGGGATGGTAGCGCATTAGATGTCGTTGGTTCTGCTGGTGGCTCTTTCTGGAAGGCAGGGAAAGAGGCCGCGAACGTAACATCTAATGCAGTAAATAACGTTATTTCACTGCATGATTGGGTTAAAGGTCAGCGCAAGGAAACTAAACCCGCAATAAAACAAGCGTCCGTCACAAGTCCATCTATTCCGGTCCCAACATTAGGTAACGAAAAACAGACAAAATCAGCAAAAGAATTCGCGGAACAAGGCCAAAACGAACAAACGAAAGCTATCCAAGAACAGACCAAACTAAATCAAGTTAATGATGAGAAAGTTATCAGTCTACTTGAAGATCTCGTTGATAAGAGTAAAGGGAAGAGTGGCGACAGCATTCTAGGGACACTCTTCAGCGCAATTGCTATAAAGGCTATCGGGAAAAAAATAGGCGGCAAGCTGGGTGCTGCGATTTTGTCTGCGTTGTCCCTGGGTAAAATAAAATCACTATTATCCAGATCCAGTGGCACTAATGGCAATGGTATTGATATTGACCGACGCAGCGAAAAGAAAATAAAAAAACAAAAAATAAAAAAGGTTTAAAAAACATAGGAAAAGGTGCTGTAAAAACCACAGCCGCAACCGTTGGTTCAGCTGGTGCAATAATGGCGGGTAAAACGATTCTCGAAGGTACTGAAGAGAAAATCAGTGAAAATGCGACGCAAAAAACCGTAACAAAAGGTGCGGAGAGTAGTACGACAAAAGCAGCGAAAGCAGGAACAGAAAAAAGTGCCACCAAAGCAGCGAAAGCAGGAACAGAAAAAAGTGCCACCAAAGCAGTAGGCAAACTCGCAGGTAAAACCGCGCTAAAAGCTGTTCCTATTGTTGGAACAGTTTTAAGCGCCGGTTTTGATGCCTATGACGGTTTTACAGATACAGATGCACAACAAGAAACGTTTGGCCTAAAAGAAGGCCAAGATGCTACAACCCGCCAAAAAACAGAATATGCTCTTGCGAATATTGCTGATATGGGGGGGTTAGTTTCCGGCACTGCCGGATTATTGGCGGATGGAGCTAAATGGCTAGGGATGGACAATACAGCTGAGGCATTGACATTTGATACCGGTGACATTGCTAAGGCATTAGATAACAAAGTGACCAGTGCGCTTAATCTCTTCTCTTCAGACAGCCAAAATAAAGATGAACAACAGATCAAACAAAGTGAGTCAGAAAATGTTGAGTTGATTAAAGCAGTAACTGAAGGTACAAATAAAACAACTCAAGCCATAAACAGCTTAGCTAATCTCGGCACTAAGATGGGAGAAGATGGTAAAGTTGTTCCTACCGATGGCGTTTTCCCAACCGCGCCGACTCAAAATAATTTTGGTGACAACCTTAATATTGGTGGTAAAAACGCCAGTAACCGTAATTTTCGCAATAATAATTTTGGTAACTTAGTCTATGTAGGACAGAAGGGGGCGCGTCTTGAAGACGCAAACGCAAAAGGTGATCGTACTTTTGCTAAGTTCGATACGCCAGAAGAGGGTATGAGGGCACTTGCTAATCAAATTACGTCATATGCTAACGGAACATCAAAAGCAGTCGGCTACCAGAAATTAAATACCGTTGAATCCATCATTACTAAATATGCACCAAAAAGTGAAAATAACACCGAAGCATATATAGCCAATTTATCAAAAGCGTTAGGTGTTAACGCTGATCAGCAATTAGACCTGTCAAACCCTGAAGTCATGACAAAAATGATCAGGGCTATTTCAACCATTGAAGGAGGAAACCCCCAAGTAACCGATGAGTTTATTAAAAATGCAATCGGAAATCGTGACGAATCAATCAATTCATGGGTAGGTCGATTTAGTCCAGAAACATTGGCTCATGTGAACAAATCACATGCTGATCAAGGGATAAAGGCTATTTCTTCAGATGATCAATTTAGCTCCCCAATAATCGCTGGAACAACAGTTAAAGCTAAACAAAGCATCACATCTACCATACCAGCAGCATCATTAATGTATACCGTTCCAGAATCAAAAACAAAACATAAAGAAATTCAAGACGCAAAAGAAGTTAAAGAATCAGATGATAAAAAAACAGGATTTTGGGAAAGCATCCAAAATGCGCGTAATACTGTGGATGAAAAGTTCACCAGCGCTTTAGAGAGCAACAATGTTGCAGGTATTCGCCTGAATAGACCAGATTCAAGCCTAACGCTTCCAGCCAATGTAAGCGAAGCGAGTCTTCCTGCCGGATTACAAACGGCCATGCTTTCCGCAGACCAGATCGCCCAAGCGAATAGAGCTAGACGTATCAAAAATCGGGTTCACAACCCGCTAGTACAAACGCAAGGTTACAGAGAAAACATATCAGTATCTGCAATAAAATCTACTAATGTACGTAATGATAAGAAAATAGCAGATTCTACAAACGAAAACGGTATGCCGGTTATTCCTGCAAGTGATGTAAATAAAATTTTACCAGCGAACTATCAACCTCAATATATCGATCAGCAATCCGCAGGTGGTTTTTCACAAACTCTGGCTGACATTGTGTTACCTAGTATGGCCGATACAGCTAAAAGCATGACACAAGGTTTTTCTAGCAGTGGAATGCTTGACGATATGTTGGGGAAATTTGGATTAGATAACGATCAAGCCAGGGCATTTTCCCCCCTCACTGGCTTTATGACCCAAAAAATTGACAGTCATGTCAGCGGCATAGTAGATACCGTTGCAAATACGATACGTCAGCCTGTCACCATGACCATGCCCAGCCGCCTACCAACTGTTACGGATTTAGCAGGTAGTGGTGTGAAAACGCCTGTTACACGCGATAAATCATCCAGCACTATAGATAGCGCAATGCTGATCCAACTGCAAAAAATATCCGCGTCTATAGACAAGCTGATCGGCGTCCAGAAAGAAGTTAATGGCAAAGGAAAAGATCCAAATACTACAACGAATTCCGCGCAGCCAGCACCTAGAAATGATATTCCTCTTGGTGCCGCAGGCGACGCACTAACAGAAATGCTTAGAGACAGGAACAACCAGGGATGAATGAGATTGACTGCTTACTACGTATAGATTCTGGTGGCTTAACCCTCAAGTTAGGGGAAAACGAATCATTACCAGCAAGATTAGAAGAGTGGTTGCGCACTCCGCTTGGGAGTATTTATGTTTACCTGAGTGGGGCAATCCCTTAGTGGAATTCAAACATGAACCAACAAACCAGCTCGTGGCCGTCTTCATTGAGAATCGTTTGATCTCCAAATTACGGGCTGATGTTCCAGAAATTAACCTATCAGGGATACGCTGCGCACCAGCCAATGATGCAATAGATATGTATCTAATCACATTCAAAATACAAACCGGTACAGTCACCATTGGACTTCAGAAGGGGGATTAATGACTATTCAAGATTTACTGGATAAATTTAATGAAACGCTCCAGAAAAATAGCTGGTGGGCACGTTTTACTAACAGTCAGTTTGTCAAAATGATGGCGATTTTCGGCACTCAGGTAATTTATTACGCCCAAACTTTTGCTGAACGGGCTTTAGCAGAGGGATTTATCTCTACAGCTACCAAGCGTTCATCCATTTTGGCCGCAGCTGAAGACAGGGGATATGTCGGCCGGTTAATCACCCCAAGTAATGGGTTAGCTTCCGTGCGAAACAAAACGTCCACACGAATTCAATTACCGGCATTTTCCACGTATTTATCGGATCACCAGTATCCATACATGATCATGGACGTGTTAGATATACCAGCAGGTGAGACAATTAAAGATATCAGCATAAAACAGATGGAGGTTGTTAACGTCACGAAAATAGTACAATTAGAAGAAGGATTCATGTCAATCATTCTTCCTAAAGACCTGACAGAGGAATGTGTGAAGATAGACGTCTATGTCACTATTGATGGCGTAAAAGAATTATGGGAAGAAAACCCGCAATTTCGTCTGGCTACTGGGATAAGTAAAAACTACGTCTTATTTTATAAGCCGACAGAACAACTGGGCATTCGCTTTGGCGACGGCTCTATCGGGAAAATTCCACCAGAAGGCAGCATCATCGACATTCATGCCTGGTGCAGTTCTGGCGATATCACCCTGGTAGAAGGGCAAAAGTTAGCACCGTCAAACTCGTTCTCTACATACACAAATAGTTTAGAAATTATAACAACAACACCCATTACAGGTGGTGCAGGTAGCGAAACAACGGAAGAGATTAGAAACCGCGCTCAATACTACGTTGCATATGATGACCAAGTTGTTTGGGGTGGGGACTACAAATTTTATTTGAAATCAAAGATTGTTGGCACATCATGGCTTAACGTCTGGGGAGAACAACAACAAGAAAAAGCTACCGGCATTAAAGATCTGAATAATATTAACTCTATTTTCATTTGTGGCCATAAGCCCAAATCAACTCAAGAATCGTTGAAAAACGAAATCTTAGAGGCTTTAGAATCCATACCCAATGCGTTGAACAAAAAATTCGTTTATGTCAAATCTAACGAATTACCATTCACGATAAAGCTAACAGGGATCGCCATCAAAAGCGTCATTATCTCAGATGCAGAAAATAAAATCCGTGATCGGCTAAATACTCAGTTCGGGCGTGATGCTACCAGTTTCGATTCGAACAGTTCAGGCGATTTCGAACAGATACGTGTCAATAACCTTTGGGCTAGTGCTGAATCGCTTGGTGTACTGGCTGAATTCCAAATTGAGGTCATTGGCATGACTGACGCAAAACAGTTGAATGACTTTATCTATCTCGATACTAAAAATTCAGTGTTCGAAATTTCTTATTAAGGCTAGACATGATTAAGGATTGGTTAAAGAACAGGCTTACACCAGAAAAGCAAAAATCAAAACTATGGTGTGAGTTTACTGACAGTTTACAAATTGTTTTAGAAAAAACGGTTGAGCCATTGTTGGAGCGTATTTCCAGTCGGAAATCGATTTTTACAATGCACCATGAAGATCTGGATAAACGCATAGCAGAATTGGGCAAGTTTTTCATCATTCGGACGGAAAATGAGAAAAGTAAACCCGTTTTACTCTCTCAACGTCTTGATGAAATCCATTTTAAGGGCACTGAACGGCCAATTTCCTCAACTTTTTGGCGTGAATTTAAAAATCTTCCGGCCAAATGGGTGCCATTGTGGGCACCAATAGATCAGACACGCTTTCCATACGGAGCACTTTTCCTCCCACAAGATCTGGTAGACGCCGCGCAATCAAAATATGGCAAATTCTTCCTTACCTCACGCGGTGTAATCCAATTGTCGTTAAACACACTGTATGAACAATATGGTTACAAGGAACAGGCCAAGCTGTTCAGAAAACTTACAGAACAATTCGATCAGGTCATTGCCCCTCTTATCCCATTAGAAATCGTCTTTAATGGATTCCATTTTTACTTTTACTTCACAATAACTGAAGAAGCTGAATTACTTATACTCAAGCAAATCAGCGTATTAGTAGATGCAAAATTTAAAATTCAAGAAGCAGCCAGCAAATTGTCGGGTTCCATCAGACAATTAAAACTGCCTAATCAAGTCATAAGTGCCATTATTCGCCCACTGAAACAGACCATTTGTCACTTTGATGAAATGCCCCTTGATGCATGGGCATTAGATTTGCACCAAACGCCACCAATCATTCCTATCCCTTTTGGCTCTCAAAGTGATCCACGGTTTAACATCGTTGATAACAAAATATGGATATCGACTGAAGGTCATTATGGGTGTCTTGTGTCGCTGAAAGGGGAGGGGATAAAGCGTTACTCGTTTCCATCATGGGCTAAAAAGGCTTTTTTGCCTATTCCCACTGAAAAGATCACTCTGATAGAAAAAATAACGTATTGTGTCATGCCAGAATTTCTTCTTTACGAAGTCCAGCTGGAAGAACGCAACGACACCGTTCGCCTTAAACATACAACAGAACAGGTATGCATCAGCGCAATACCAGAAAAAAGCGGCACGGTTGAAAGAGTACGATTCAATGCCAAACTCTCGTCTAATATGGCAGATATCCCATTCAAAGCACGACCCCGCCTGAAAATGGGTGAAATTCGCCTTTTTTATGCGGTTCAACTGGATGATCACAGCGATATCACTCGCCTCAAGCACACTACTAAACAAGTGAGTGTCAGCGCAATACCAGAAAAAATCGACATGGTTGAAAGAATGCGATTCAATGCCGAACTTTTGTCCAGTATGGAGCCTATCGAATTCAAAGCACAAATAACTCATTTGAAAATGGATGAAGTGCCATTAGATATGTGGGCACTTGATGTTAACGTACTTGCACCGCCCGTATTTATGGGCGATCCGCGTCTTAGTACTACAGCCGTAATTGCTCTGTAAGCCGATGATCTCCCCGGCGGCGGTAGTGACATTGTTGCGCCCGGTATTGATGCCGTCGTCGCCAGTCTGACCAATGTAAAA
>NZ_JAQRFI010000045.1 GCF_028598805.1 Xenorhabdus yunnanensis
CTTGGTATCTTTTTCGCCTTTCGGCGTGGATAGTGTCTTGCGAGTGCCCACACAGATTGTCTGATTCAATTGTTAAAGAGCGGGGGCAACCGGGAAGTGCTTCCGGGTTGCAAGGCTGCGTATCTTACGCGTTTCGCCTTCCGTGTCAAGCCTTATTTTTCAAGGCCTTTCACTTTGTCATCCCGACAGGTTTGTGTGTTTGTCGTGACAACGGATGCGCATTATAGGGAGCCTTCTGATTTAGGCAAGTCTTTTTTGTGATTTTTTATTTAAGCGCTCACAATTTAGCCCAAAAGGTTATTTTTGCCTATTTTTTATCACATTTGGTAGGTCTGACAAGCTATTAACGACTAAATCTGCAGCTTGTTCTACTTCTTCTGTTACAGGCTTTCCTGTGCGAACAAGAACCTTAGTACCAACTTTTGCTGCATTGGCGGCCAACATATCTTCTATTTTGTCTCCTACCATATAAGAAGAAGACATATCGATATGTAATTCTTGCTGTGCATCCAGCAACATACCTGGTTGTGGTTTACGACAGTTACAGCTCTTCTTATGTTCTTCATCCTCTGCTTCTGGATGATGGGGGCAATAATAGATGCCATCAAGATCAACACCTCTATCTGCCAATGACCAATCCATCCATTCAGTTAACTGCATAAACTGATCTTCCGTGAAAATCTTACGCGCAATGCCTGACTGATTTGTAACCAAAACCAGAGCATAGCCCATTTTTTTCAGTTCAAGCATGGCTTCAATCGCGCCATCAATAAATTGAAAATTATCTATCTCATGTACATAACCATGATCGATGTTAATCGTGCCGTCACGATCTAAAAATACAGCAGGAATACCTTGAGTCACCTGATAGCTCCAAGAATGTACCAAGTGGGCAGTATCGCATGATTTATTACTGAATGAGAATGCAGCATTTAATTTATTCGTAGTTGACTTAGACGTCTAGACGCCTTAACATCCACTTTAATTCATGGCTTGTTGAAATGTTCTCAAGTCGTTCATCTCTACATCTAATAAGAAAAAAATGATAAGACTGACTCAGATAAATAAGATATTTCAACAAGGAACGCGTTCTATAAAAGCGCTTTCAGATATCAACCTTCATGTCCCACAGGGACAAATATATGGCGTCATTGGCTCTTCCGGTGCAGGCAAAAGCACCCTAATCCGCTGTGTAAATATGCTTGAGCGCCCGACTTCTGGTCAGGTATTAGTGGCTGGGCAAGATCTCACATCTCTCTCAGAACGTGAACTCACTCATGCGCGTCGTCATATTGGCATGATTTTTCAGCACTTTAATTTGCTGTCATCCAGAACAGTGTTTGACAATGTTGCGTTACCTTTGGAACTTAATAACACGTCAAAAGCCGATATAAAGACCAAAGTTAACGAATTACTCGATTTAGTCGGTCTCACAGACAAACATGATGCTTATCCTGCCAATTTATCTGGTGGTCAAAAGCAGCGTGTTGCTATTGCACGAGCTCTGGCAAACTCTCCCAAAGTGCTTCTGTGTGACGAAGCCACCAGCGCTCTGGATCCAGCGACAACTCGTTCTATACTAGAATTATTAAAGGACATTAATCGTCGACTGGGATTAACTATTCTTCTAATTACCCATGAAATGGACGTCGTTAAACGTATCTGTGATCAAGTCGCCGTTATCAGTGGTGGTCAATTAATTGAGCAAGATATTGTTAGCGCAATATTCTCACATCCCAAGACGCCGATTGCCCAAGAATTTATCAAATCTACGTTGCATTTGGATATTCCTGAAGATTACTTAAAGATGTTACAACCGGAATCCGCGCCTGATCGCAGTCCATTATTGAAACTGGAATTCACAGGTAAATCAGTTGATGCACCTTTAATTTCGATGGCTGTTCGCCACTTTAATATTGATATCGGCATATTAAGTTCCCAAATCGACTACGCCGGTGGTGTTAAATTCGGGGTTATGCTGGCTGAATTAGACGGGGAAAGCGATAGTATCAAATCAACAATTGAATTTTTAGAAAAGCATCATGTGAAAGTAGAGGTTCTCGGTTATGTCTGAAGGAATGATTTTATTATTAGCTAAAGGAGTCTGGGAAACTCTCGTAATGACTTTCGTTTCCGGTTTCTTTGGTTTTGTTATTGGATTGCCAGCGGGCGTGCTTTTATATGCTACCCGTCCTGGGCAGATTATTGAAAATGGTGCTCTTTATCGCATACTTTCTGCATTGGTAAATATTACGCGTTCAATACCTTTCATTATTCTATTGGTGTGGATGATTCCATTTACCCGTCTGATTGTAGGAACATCAATCGGATTGCAGGCAGCGATTGTTCCGCTGACCGTAGGGGCTGCGCCGTTTATTGCCCGCATGGTGGAAAATGCATTATTAGAAATTCCGACTGGCCTAATTGAAGCAGCACGTGCAATGGGAGCAACACCATTTCAGATCGTTAAAAAGATCCTATTGCCGGAAGCATTATCAGGCCTGATTAATGCCGCAACCATAACCTTAATCACATTAGTTGGTTATTCTGCAATGGGCGGGGCTGTTGGCGCCGGCGGTCTGGGGCAGATTGGCTATCAGTATGGATATATCGGCTATAACGCGACAGTGATGAATATCGTATTAGCATTATTGGTTGTTTTAGTATTCTTGATTCAGTTAGGCGGTGATCATTTAGTGAAAGCGGTTAATCGTAAATAAGATTATTTCAACAAGGTTTCGGTAAGGCCCTCATTACAGGGCTTATACCTAAGAGCCTCATTATAGCAGTACACGGTAACTTGATAAGACAAGTTATAAATCAGTATTCAATAGAGGTGAAAATATGTCAGTAAAATTGAAATCCATTGCGGCAATCGGTGCATTATTAGGTACATTAATTCTTGCCGGTTGCGGGCAGGAACAACGTGACCCAAACCATATCAGGGTTGGAGTTATTGCAGGGCCTGAACTTCAAGTTGCTGAAGTTGCCAAACAAGTGGCTAAAGATAAATATGGCCTTGATGTTGAGCTGACTACATTCAATGACTATGTTCTGCCAAATGAATCATTGAGCAAGGGAGATATTGATGTGAATGTCTTCCAGCATAAGCCTTTTTTAGATCAGCAAGTGAAAGAACGTAACTACAAATTGGCAATTGTTGGTAACTCTTTCATTTTCCCAATGGCGGCCTACTCAAAAAAAATTAAGTCACTGAATGAATTGCAAGATGGTTCTCAAATTGCCATCCCCAACGATCCGACTAATCAGGGCCGCGCTCTGCTGTTATTACAAAAACAAGGTCTTATCACTCTGAAAGAGGGTGTTGGTCTGCTGCCAACTATTTTGGACATTACCGGCAATCCTAAACATTTAGATATCGTACAACTGGAAGCGCCACAACTGCCACGTTCATTGGACGACCAAAAGATTGCTTTTGCGATTATCAATAATACCTATGCAGGGCAGATTGGGTTAACACCAGAGCAAGATGGGCTCTTTATTGAAGATAAAAATTCACCTTACGTCAATATTATTGTCAGTCGTGAAAATAATAAAAGTGCGGAAAATGTGCAGAAATTCGTGAAAGCATATCAATCTCCAGAAGTAGAAAAAGAAGCTAATAAAGTCTTCAAGGGTGGAGCAATAAAAGGCTGGTAATCTTTGCTATTCAGTCAATCAAGATTAAAATCATTGGGTGGATATTTTTATATCCACCCATTTTTATTGAGTGAAAGAAAATGCTTTTATGGTTGCTTCTCGCACTGACTTCACTCAATCCCCACTCACTGACGCTATCAATATGAGGATTCAACTCAATGCGTATGTTAGCTATCTGTTTCATGGCATTCTTTATCGCTGGGTGTACTTCACTGCCAACTCAGTCCGATAAATCTGATATGCCTGATTCGAAGTTGAAACACCAGTCAGTCAAGAAAAATAAAGTTCCTTCTTACGTCCGCCTATATACCAAACCGGATGAGCTTTTAGGTTTACCCTTTAAAGAATTAGGTATTGTAGCCGGTGAATCCTGCCGCAGTACGTTGCAAGACTCTCCTGCCAGTATTGCAACCGCACGGCAAAAAATGTTAGCGAAAGCCTCTTATCTAAATGCAAACGCAGTTTTACTTCATCAATGTGCAATTTTATCTGGCCAAGGTTGCTATCAAACTGCAATTTGTGAAGGGTCAGCATTACTGACAACCAATAAATAATTATGACTGAAGCTTTATTATAAAAAACACTCATGGCAGATTTTCATTTTACGCAAATAGGAACCATCCATTCTCCTTATAAAGAGAAATTTGCCATTCCCCGTCAACCGGGTTTGGTCGAAGATGGTACAGGGCAGCTGGAGTTACTTGCTCCCTACAATCAGGTTGATGCAGTACGCGGGCTGGAGCAGTTCAGTCATCTATGGATTATTTTTGTGTTTCACCAAACCATGGATGGTGGCTGGAATCCATTAGTGCGGCCTCCCCGTTTGGGAGGAAATGCAAAAATGGGCGTGTTTGCCACCCGCTCAACTTTCCGTCCCAACCCAATTGGCATGTCACTGGTAAAATTGAAAGGCATTCAATGCGAGAACAATCGTGTCATCCTAGAGCTTGGTAGTTTGGATTTAGTGGATGGTACACCTGTTATCGATATCAAACCTTACTTGCCTTTCGCTGAATCACGCCCAGATGCCAAAGCGGGTTTTGCCCAAGCAGCGCCAAATACAGACATGGCCGTCAATTTCTCACCAGAAGCAGAATGCCAGCTTCTATCCCACCAAGCCAATTACCCTCATTTGAGACGATTTATCAGCCAAATATTGGCTCAGGATCCCCGTCCCGCCTACCGTAAAAAAGCGCAGGAAAACCGAATATATGCAGCCCACATCTTAGATTTCAACGTTCGCTGGCTAGTTTTTGATGCCATAACAGAAGTGGTTTCTATCGAACGCCGCTAAAACTCCTTTTGACATCGCAAGCTCGCTGGTAGACTAGCGGTTTGTCTTTATTTTCTGGGTTGGGTGGTAATATCTTACTGCCCAAAAGCAATTTGCTATCCAATGGAAACTTACTATGCGTACTAGTCAATATCTGCTCTCTACTTTAAAAGAGACGCCTGCTGATGCAGAAGTAGTCAGTCATAAACTGATGCTTCGCGCCGGAATGATCCGTAAACTCGCTTCAGGTCTATACAACTGGATGCCGACAGGTGTTCGCGTGTTGAGAAAAGTTGAAAACATTGTTCGTGAAGAGATGAATAATGCAGGAGCGATTGAGGTTTCCATGCCGGTAGTTCAGCCAGCAGATTTGTGGCAGGAAAGTGGCCGTTGGGAACAATATGGTGCAGAGTTACTACGTTTTGAAGATCGTGGCGCTCGTCCTTTTGTTTTGGGACCAACCCATGAAGAAGTTATCACTGACTTGATTCGTAACGAAGTAACTTCTTATAAGCAGCTTCCGTTAAACCTGTTCCAGGTCCAGACCAAATTCCGTGATGAAGTACGTCCACGCTTTGGTGTCATGCGTTCACGTGAATTCATCATGAAAGATGCTTACTCTTTCCATACCAATCAAGAGTCTCTGCAAGAAACTTACGACAAAATGTACGATGCCTACAGCAAAATCTTTACCCGTATAGGACTGGATTTCCGCGCAGTTATGGCAGATACCGGCTCTATCGGAGGTAGTGCCTCCCATGAATTCCAGGTTCTGGCAGACAGTGGGGAAGATGATATCGTCTTCTCTACAAAATCCAACTACGCAGCCAATATTGAATTAGCTGAAGCTGTCATGCCATCTCAGGAACGTGCGGCTCCGTCTGAAAAAATGCATCTGGTCGATACACCAGACGCTAAAACCATTGCTGAATTGGTCGAACAATTCAATCTGCCAATTGAAAAAACCGTCAAAACTCTGATCGTTCATGCCACAGAAGAAAGTGGACATCAATTAGTTGCTTTGCTGGTCCGTGGTGACCATGAACTGAATGAAATCAAAGCAGAAAAATTGCCTTTGGTCGCCAGCCCCCTGAGTTTCGCTACCGAAGAAGAAATTCGTGCCATCGTGAAAGCGGGTCCAGGCTCTTTAGGTCCGGTCAATCTGCCTATGCCTGTCATTATTGACCGCAGCGTATCCGTCATGAGTGATTTCGGGGCAGGTGCTAATATTGATGATAAACACTACTTTGGTATTAACTGGGAACGTGACTTACCACTACCAGACGTCGCTGATATCCGTAATGTCGTTGAAGGTGATACCAGCCCTGATGGCAAAGGAACACTGTTAATCAAGCGTGGCATTGAGGTTGGTCATATCTTCCAATTAGGCACTAAGTATTCTGATGCCCTGAAAGCAACTGTACAAAACGAAGATGGACACAATCAAGTTGTCAGCATGGGATGTTACGGTATTGGTGTGACCCGTATCGTTGCAGCGGCCATTGAGCAGAATCACGATGATCGTGGAATCATCTTGCCAGATGCGATTGCCCCATTCCAAGTGGCAATTCTGCCAATGAACATGCACAAATCTTACCGAGTGAAAGAAGTCGCTGAAAAATTATATGTAGACTTACGTGCCAATGGTATTGATGTCATTTTCGACGATCGTAAAGAGCGCCCTGGTGTCATGTTTGCTGATATGGAACTGATTGGTGTACCACATACTCTGGTTATCGGCGATCGCAACTTGGATAATGATGAGATCGAATACAAATATCGCCGCACAGGTGATAAGCAAATGTTGAAATTGGACAATATTGTTGATTACCTGAAAGGTCATATTCAACAAGCCTGATTTTGCTTGAAAGTATCTGCTTAAACTGAAAAAACCTGCGTATTAATTGCGCAGGTTTTTTCATATATGGCTTATATTCCACTGTTATTCGTTATTTCTTGGTATAGCAGGAAGAGGTTTTATCAAAACGAATTTTACCTGTTTGGATCACTGCATTATCAAACAACCCATCTTCCATTGAAGGGCGAAGCGTGTAGTAGCCTTCTATTTCCACATAAACAGGCGTTCCGCCTTCTACTCCTATAGCACTGTAACCACGTTCTAAATCGATATTTTCAGAAGCGTCATAACGTCTTCCGGTATCACATTCTGTAAAAAGCGCTGAATCAGCAAAATAATTGTATTCCCCAGCCAGTTTTTTCGGTGTTACTTTATCTAATTCATAATTGAAGCTTGATTGAATTGGCTCACCGTTAATATCCAGCATGTCCAAACTTTCACCTTTGATCAGGTAATAAGATTTTTTACCGTCTTGATTATTCAAGATAATCTTTTTGCCGTTTATCACCCAATGACCCGTTTCAAAGAAAGTATTTTCCTCACTTTTGGCTTCCAAATAGGTTTGCCCCAATATATAAGTCCCATCTTTAGCAAGTTGTAAGGTAGTCTCGATACCTGAACAATCTGCACAAGGTACAATACCACTAAACACTTTCTCGGTTGATTGAGACTGTTCCTGAGGTACGGGGTCATTCTGTGTGACTGGAATGTTCTGACATCCAGCTACGGTGAAAACACCAGTAACCAGCAATGCAAGTAATATTTTTTTATTCATCATTTAACCCAATAAACTCAAAAAGATAATCAATTAGTTTCAAGTTGCAGTCACAAAGCAACAACTTGAAAGGTAAAGCGTATAACTCATTTTTTATAATGTCCGCTACTTATAAAACATGAGCTTTACGTGACAAGATTAACGTTACTTCCCCATATTCCAAAATATACGGAGAGAAAAATCAAATAGTATGACTTAATTGAGTTGCGTAATGATAAGATACAAATTTAACCTGCTTCTTGTTTTAATAAAATTGTTTCAACAAAATTGTTTCAACAAAATTCTTACAGATTTACCCAGTAATCACGGAAATCTTACTGTGCTATAGTCGTAAGTAGCGTTTTGCGTTTGATTCTGGTCAATCACGGGCGGCACGATAACCGCCACTAACATAGTGGTGAGCAAATATGTCTATAGATAATGAAGAATATCAACCAATTAACTGTGATGATTACGATAATCTTGAGTTAGCATGCCAACGCCAGCTGCATTTACATCTCCAATTACGAGGTGGTGAAATATTTGAAGGCAAAGCTAATAAGCTGATTTTAAGAAAAAAAATTGAATATCTTCTCATCGATTCAAATGAAGGAACCCGTGAATTCAGATTGGATTACATTATCAGTTTCAACAATCCAGAAATTGGAACGATTGTTATTGAGCATTCTTCATCATAACCGCGAATAACAATTGAACCCTCCTCCCAAAGTCCTTATATAAAATAAGGGCTTTTTAAAAAGTAACTTTCTTCCATTGAACTGAAATCCTCTCGTCATCAGACAAACACTGGCCTGCTTTAGTGATGAAAACACCCAGTGCTGCAATCAGTTTTTCATTGTAATAGAGCAAAGGTGTTCTCTCTCTGAGCCAAGGCGCAACGCCTAATTCTTGCCACAATTTTTTACTGTGTCGAGAATGTTGCCGCCCTACAATACTAATATTACCCTGAACACCAAAACGAATTGTTACTTGCTCATGACCATTTGGCATTCTCACTTTAATACTGTTTTCTTTAATATCATTTTCTTGCGAAAGGCACAGTGTTCCCAACCCATCTGGTAACATCAATTCCTGCCGTAAATCCCATGCAAAAATAGCACCGGCCAGATTCTGATATTGAGGTACCAACCAAAGTTGTTGCCGATAACGACGAATATCATGTTGCCCTAATCTAAAGCGAGGTTCTGCGTCTTGTCTGGCAAGTGCCACTTCTGACCAAATTCGTTGGAGCTGCTCGCGTGCTGGCATTTTTACACCACACTGATTGAGCCATCGTCGCAACAACGCATTTCGTTTTGCTTCAGAACTGTTTTCCAAAGGAGGAATAGATATCGAACCTTCCAATGTAATCAATGCATTCAAAGATTCTTTCAGTAATTCATCCAGCAATTGTTCTTGCTCCCCACACAAGCTGGCACTACGGGAAACAGCTTGCGGAAAGTGGGGCCAACGCTGATTGAGTAACGGCATGATATTCAGACGCAGGAAATTACGGTCATAACGATCATCTTGATTGCTATCGTCCTCTACCCATTGCAACCTTTGTGACTGAGCATACTCTTCCAATTCTGCACGACTTACATTTAGTAAAGGGCGAATCAATGTCGTTCCCGCAAATGGCATTCTGGAAGGCATAGAAGATAACCCAGCCGGTCCACTTCCTCGTTTCAATGCTAATAAAAACGTTTCTGCTTGATCATCAAGATGTTGCGCCGTTATTAAAACTTCGTCCTTCTGTAGCTCCTGTTGGAAAGCGTGATAACGGGCATTTCGGGCCGCAGCTTCAATTCCATTCTGGCGAGTATTAAGTCTGACTTTTTCAATCCGAAAATCAACCTGCCAGTCAGCACAAATCTGGCAACAATGCTCGCCCCATAAATCCGCCTTTGAGTTTAAACCATGATGAATATGGATTGCCCTTAACGCCATTCGCACCATTCTCTCACCACTCAATTGGTGAGATTGAGTCCGCAAACAAACAAGCAAATGCAACAATACGGTGGAATCCAATCCACCGCTAAATCCAACTAAAATCTTTTTATGCTGACCAATTTGTTCTGCCAACGTCGTGAGCAGAAGATCATGAGTACTTGCCATTATGGAACCAAACCTTTCTTCATTCTTGCCAGATCAATCCTCAATCAGATCATCCATCAATTTATTTTGTTCGGAAGATTTTTTCTTAGCACTGATGCAAAGTAATCCAGAAATGATAACCAACGCTAGTCCGATCGCATAGGCAGGGACAAACGCATCATCAAGAAACAGGATAATCCACATCATCGACAAGACTGGTGATAAAAATAAAATAGAAGCAATTTTATGAGAATCAGGACTGCTCATCGCCTTGAACCAAATGATATAAGAAATCCCATTCAGTATGATGCCATTAAGCAATGTTGGTATTAATGAATCACCGACAGGTAAATTAATGCTGCTGAAAGCAAACATAAATACCGCAGATACTAATGTAGAACACATGAATACCCAGAACGTACTAATATAGGGATCAATAGCGAATTGTCTTGATAGTACCGACATTAACGCAAAGCAAAACGCCCCGCTAAATACCAGCAACAAAGCCTGAGGATGTTCCACCGCAATCTCTGTAACATTTCCTTTCGTAAAAGTAATCACAACAGCCACAAAACCCATTGCAATACCAATCATCTGTCTGATCGACAATTTTTCTTTGAAAAGAAAAAATGATAATCCAATAATCATTAACGGCCAGCTATATTGAATTACCAACACAGCAACACCATTCTCAATGGAATAACCATAATAAAGCAGCAAATAGAAGAAACAATCTAAAGCACCTAAGATCAACACCTTAAGCATAACGGGAAAAGGAATGAATAACAGTTTCTTCCAATTTCTCCCCATCATGAGAGCGACAATAAATACCGCCAAAACCGACAAAATATTTGACCAGAATAAATATTGGAAATGGTCCATCTCTTTCTGACCAAAACGCGATATAGAAGGAATAAAACTCCAGATAAACACACAAGAAAATGCATAAATAATATATTTGTATTTGGCCATAGAAAAACTCAACTTATTATTTTAAAGCCCAGCCCACGAGGCACCTATTTCCATCCAATGTCATCAGGTATAATAATATTAGATCATTTTATATCATGATGATTTCGCCCTTATAAACAGCAAAACAGGTGGAAAAACTAGGGAGTTATCACTCCTCAGTACTTTCCACCTGCTATTAGCGATATTAAAAATAAAGAGATATTAAAAATAACGCCGTATTATATGGAAGCCGTTATCAATAATAGCTCCCAGAATTTACTTGCAGATCTTAGCAGTAACCGTATTGCATCAAGCGCTCATAACGACGGTTAACTAATTCTTCACTGTCCAGTTTGCTCAACTCAGCAAGATCAGCCAATAATTGAGTCTTCAATGTTTCAGCTATTATTTCATAGTTACGGTGCGCACCGCCCAGTGGTTCTGAAATAACCGTATCAATCAGATTCAATTCTTTCAGACGTGGTGCTGTGTTCCCCATCGCTTCAGCCGCTAATGGCGCTTTTTCAGCACTTTTCCACAAAATGGATGCACAGCCTTCAGGAGAAATGGTGGAAAAAGTACTGTATTGCAGCATGTTTACTTTATCACCAACACTCAGTGCCAATGCACCACCAGAGCCACCCTCACCAATAACTGTACAGATGATAGGTACGGAAAGACGAGACATTTCACGCAGGTTACGGGCAATGGCTTCTGACTGACCGCGCTCTTCTGCACCCACCCCGGGATACGCGCCCGGAGTATCAATAAAAGTAATGATTGGCAATTTGAAGCGCTCTGCCATTTCCATTAATCTCAATGACTTGCGATAACCTTCAGGCGATGGCATACCAAAATTACGGCGGATCTTTTCTTTCGTTTCGCGCCCTTTCTGGTGACCAATTACCATGACCGGACGACCATCAATACGCGCCAAACCACCTACTATTGCCTTATCATCAGCATAAGCGCGATCACCCGCCAATTCTTCAAAGTCAGTAAATATATGCTTAATATAATCCAGTGTATAAGGGCGCAGTGGATGGCGTGATAGCTGGGAAATTTGCCATGCCCCTAAATCAGCGAAAATCTTGCGAGTCAGCTCCAGGCTTTTTTCCCGCAGACGCTGGACTTCTTCATCCAGATTGATATCTAGCTTTTCATCTTGACGGCTAACTGCGGTGAGCGAATCAATTTTCGCTTCCAACTCGGCAATCGGCTGTTCAAAATCCAGAAAATTCAGACTCATAACGTTCCTATTCTAGTCAAATTCTAATTCTACCTGCTCATTACCCAGCAGAGTTCGCAGATCTGTCAAAAGGGTGTCTGTTGGCGTTACCCGCCATGTTGCACCAAATCGTAAACGGGCGCGGGCATCTACCCGCTGGTAATAAAGATGAACCGGTATCGTACCTGAACGGTGTGGCTCCAATGCACCACGGAGACGGTTCAATAATTGTTCATCAATTTGCCTGTCTGATAACGAGATAGCAAGCCCACGTGCAAATTTTTCACGGGCCTCACTGATATCCATTAATTCACGAACTGTCATTTTAAGCCCACCGTTGAAGTCATCAAAGCTGACTTGTCCGGTAGCAATCAAAATCTTGTCCTGTTCTAATAAATTCTGATACTTTTCCAGCGCATCAGAAAACAGCATGATCTCCAGCCGTCCTGAGCGATCATCCAATGTGCTGATACCAATCCGGTTTCCCCGTTTAGTTGTCAATATTTTGGATGCTAACACCAAACCTACCACAGTTGTTACTTGACCACGAGGTGTCGGATTCACATCTTTTAGACGCAACCCATTCGTATATCGTTCAATCTCTTTCAAATAACTTGTGATCGGGTGCCCAGTTAAATACAAACCCAGTGTTTCCCGCTCACCATCCAAGACTACCTGATCTGGCCATTTCGGCGTACTGGCATATGAACGCTCAACCTGTTCCGGCTCTTCCGCCAACACGCCAAACATATCCGTTTGACCAGTGGCTTCAGCTTTAGCGTGTTGATCCGCTGCTTTCAGTGCACCCTCCAGAGAGGACATCAGCGCCGCACGATGTGGACCCAGCCGATCAAAAGCACCGGACATAATCAGTTTTTCCATCACACGGCGGTTTATTTTTTTGATATCAACACGTGCGCACAGGTCAAATAGTTCCTTAAAGTACCCTCCTTTCTGCCGGGCTTCGATAATCGCCTCAATCGGCCCTTCGCCTACACCTTTAATCGCGCCAATGCCGTAAACAATTTCTCCGTCATCATTGACGTGGAAATGATACAAGCCACTATTAATATCAGGAGGCAACACTTTAAGCCCCATGCGCCAGCACTCATCCACCAGCCCAACGACTTTTTCAGTGTTATCCATATCAGCCGTCATCACGGCCGCCATAAATTCTGCCGGATAGTGAGCTTTCAGCCATAAAGTCTGATAAGAAACCAATGCATAAGCTGCGGAGTGAGATTTGTTGAAGCCATAACCTGCGAATTTCTCCACCAAATCGAAGATTTTCATGGAAAGTTCGCCATTAACGCCCTGTTTTATCGCTCCCTCTTCAAATACTGACCGCTGTTTAGCCATCTCCTCTGGCTTTTTCTTACCCATTGCACGGCGGAGCATATCTGCACCACCAAGCGTATAACCCGCCAAAACCTGAGCAATCTGCATCACCTGTTCCTGATACAGAATGATACCGTAAGTCGGTTCCAATACGGGTTTTAAGGATTCGTGCTGCCATTCAACATCAGGATAGGAGAGCTCTTCCCGTCCATGTTTACGGTCGATAAAGTTATCTACCATGCCTGATTGCAACGGCCCTGGGCGGAATAATGCCACCAATGCGATCATGTCTTCAAAGCAGTCGGGACGCAGGCGTTTGATCAAATCCTTCATCCCGCGGGATTCAAGCTGGAACACTGCCGTGGTTTCAGAGCGTTGCAGCATATCGAAGCTTTTCTGATCATCCAGCGGAATAGCCGCGATATCAATCGGCTCCAACTCTTTCTTGGTACGGCGTGCATTCACCATCTCAAGTGCCCAGTTGATGATGGTGAGGGTTCTCAGGCCAAGGAAGTCAAACTTAACCAGCCCTGCATATTCCACATCGTTCTTGTCGAACTGGGTAACCGGGTTTTGCCCTTCTGGATCACAGTAAATCGGTGCAAAATCAGTAATCTTGGTTGGTGCAATAACCACACCACCGGCATGCTTACCTGCGTTACGGGTGACACCTTCCAGTTTGCGCGCCATGTCTATCAGCGCTTTAACCTCTTCATCCGCTTCGTAAATTTCAGGTAACTGTGGCTCAGCCACAAAAGCTTTTTCCAGCGTCATGCCGGGATCAGGAGGCACCAGTTTTGATATTCGATCAACAAACCCATATGGATGGCCAAGTACACGCCCAACATCGCGGATAACAGCTTTCGCCGCCATCGTACCAAAAGTGATAATCTGCGATACCGCATCTCGTCCGTACATATCTGCAACGTGATCGATAACTTGATCGCGCTTTTCCATACAGAAATCGACGTCAAAGTCAGGCATAGAAACACGTTCAGGGTTAAGGAAACGTTCAAACAGCAGATCGAACTCCAACGGATCAAGATCGGTGATTTTTAACGCATAAGCCACAAGAGAGCCAGCACCAGATCCGCGCCCCGGGCCGACGGGAACACCATTGTCTTTCGACCACTGGATAAATTCCATTACGATCAGGAAGTAGCCCGGGAATCCCATCTGGTTAATGACTCTCAGCTCAATATCGAGACGCTCGTCATATTTTAAACGTTTTTGCGCCCTGCTCTCCGGATCGGGATAGAGAAACTCCAGACGTTCTTCTAATCCTTGCTTGGATTTTTCAATGAGGAAATCTCCGGTGCTCATTTTCCCCGTCGGAAATTGCGGCAGAAAATATTCACCAAGACGGATCGTGATGTTACAGCGTTTAGCAATTTCTACGCTATTTTGTAGTGCTTCAGGAATGTCTGAGAAAAGCTCGCACATCTCCTGTTCACTGCGTAGATATTGCTGAGGGCTGTAATTCTTAGGGCGTTTCGGATCCGCCAGCGTATAACCATCATGAATAGCAACCCGGATTTCATGGGCATCGAAATCTTCGCTTTCCAGAAAACAGACATCATTGGTTGCCACGACGGGGAGATTTTTTTCTGCTGCCAGTGCCACAGCCGCATGAAGATAGCTTTCTTCATCCTGACGTCCGGTACGGATCAGTTCAAGATAATAGTTATCAGGGAAATGCTCCTGATAAAAGTCGAGGCATTGATCCACCATCACACGGTTGCCACGCAGCAGGAATTTACCCACATCGCCCATACGCCCGCCCGACAGTAAGATCAGCCCAGCTTTGTATTTTACCAGCCATTCCCGTTTGATGGTCGGGCCCATCGCACCATAACCTTTTTGGTAAGCCTCTGAGATCAGCAAGGTCAGGTTCTGGTAACCTTCATTATTACGAGCAAGGACTGTCAGATGGGCGTATTCGTCCCCCAACAAATCACTTTCAACATAAAAATCAGCACCAATAATTGGCTTAATACCGGCTTCGTGGGCATTGCCATAGAACTTCACCAATCCACACAAATTGGTAAAATCCGTAATTGCAAAAGCTGGCATTCCCGATTTGGCGATTTTTTTCACCAATGAGCCAGTCTTAGCCAAGCCATCAATCATTGAATAATCACTGTGAACACGTAAGTGCACAAAACGTGGTTCTGTCATAGTCTGTCCAGATACTTATCCCAGATTTTTATCCAAGACCTAACGCCCTTTTAACTGGCGCAAAACTTTTACGATGATGCTCCGTAGCACCTAAAGAAGCCAGTTTTTCTAGATGTAGGGCTGTAGGATAACCTTTATGTTTCGCAAAACCATAGTCAGGAAACTGTTTATCCAATTCTGCCATTTCTCTGTCACGCGTTACTTTGGCAAGAATGGAGGCGGCGCTTATTTCTGCAACCAGATTATCGCCCTTTATGACAGCTTGTGCTGGCATTGCTAACGCTGGGCAACGATTGCCATCAATCAGAACATAGTCAGGTATAAGTGCCAAACCCTCTACTGCTCTTTGCATAGCAAGCATTGTGGCGTGGAGGATGTTGAGCTGATCGATTTCTTCCCGCTCTGCGCGACCGAGACTCCAACACAAGGCTTTTTCTTTTATTTCCAAATACAGCGCTTCACGACGTTTTTCCGTGAGTTTTTTCGAATCCATTAAACCCGCTATGGGTTTAGTTGGATCAAGAATAACCGCCGCCGTGACTACAGCCCCTACTAATGGGCCGCGCCCAACTTCATCAACACCGGCAATCAAATTCGCCTGAGGATAAACAAAATCCATTATCTTCTCGCTAATTCCAGAACGGCTTGTGCAGCCTGTTCATCGGCATTACAGCGAATGCTTTCGTGCAAATGCAAAAACGTTTGTTTCAACGCTTCCACATCAGCGCCACCGAGCAAAAGAGGCAACAATGCCTCTGATAACGCTTGTGGTTTGCATTCATCCTGTAGTAATTCTTTGACTAATTCTTTGCCTGCCAACAGGTTAGGCAAGGAAACATACGGTGTTTTCACCAAGCGTTTTGCCAGCCAGAATGTAAAAGGTTTCATTCTATAGCCCACCACCATCGGGCATTTAGCCAGCATACACTCCAGTGCTGCCGTACCGGATGCAAGTAATGTAGCATCACTGGCAATCATAGCTTCACGAGCTTTGCCATCCAATAAATGGATCTGCAAATCCGGTGCTATTTCGTCTTTAATGCCCTGAAACTGTTCACGCCGTTTGGCATTAACCAAAGGAACCAAGACTTGCAGGTCGGGAAATTTCTCCCGTAATAGCTGTGCGGTTTTTAAGAAATCAGCACTCAGCATCTCTACTTCAGCATGACGACTGCCGGGCAATATCGCCAGACAGTGAGCAGCCAATGGAATATCCAAAATTTTTCTGGCGGCTGCTTTATCCGTTTGCAAAGGCATCGCATCTGCCATCGTGTGCCCAATAAACTGGCATGGAACGTTAAACCGATCGTAAAAAGCTTTTTCAAATGGTAAAAATGCTAATACCAAATCCGTCGCCAGACCAATTTTAAACACACGTTTTTGACGCCATGCCCATACTGACGGGCTAACGTAATGGATCGTTCTAATTCCCTGCTGTTTAAGCCGGCCTTCTAACGTAATATTGAAGTCAGGAGCATCGATTCCAATAAACACATCAGGCTTCAACGCGGTAAAACGCGCTGTTAAGTCTTTGCGTATTTTTAGTAAACGAGGCAAACGACCCAGAACTTCGACGATCCCCATTACTGCCAGCTCTTCCATCTCATACCAGGCTTCACAACCCTCTGCCTGCATAAGGGAGCCAGCAACACCCACAAAGCGGGCGTGCGGAATTTTTGCTTTCAATGCACGAATCAACCCAGCCCCAAGGATGTCACCGGATGTTTCTCCGGCGACCAAGCCAATTGTCAGCGGGCGCTGATTATCAATAATAGAAGAAAAGGTAGTCAAAGGAGTATCCTTCATCTACTTAACGAATGATGCCACGACTGGATTTTGCGGAATTTTCCAGAAAATCATTGAATACTTTCACATGCGGATTGTTTTCTGCTTGAAGGCCAATATCTTCTCTGGCTTCTTCCAATGTTTTTCCACTGCGATAAAGCGTTTTATAAGAATTACGAATTGCATGCAGTGATTCTTTATCAAACCCACGGCGCTTCAGACCTTCAATATTCAACCCGAATGGTGTTGCATGGTTTCCCTGTGCGATGACGTAAGGAGGAATATCCTGAGCAACGCCAGAGCAACCACCGACCATAACATGGGAACCAATCTGACAAAATTGATGCACCGCCGTCATTCCACCAATAATGACGTAATCACCCAAAATAACATGCCCGCCTAATGTACCATTGTTCGCAATGATACAACGATCACCAACAATGCAGTCATGGGCGATATGGGCGTTAATCATCAACAAGTTGTCACTGCCAACTTTAGTCATACCACCACCCTGAACAGTGCCTCTGTGGATAGAAACACTTTCACGAATGCGATTACGGTCACCAATTTCAACGCGAGTTGGTTCACCCTGATATTTGAGATCCTGATTCACCTCACCAATGGAGGCAAATTGATAAATCTGATTATCACGACCTATCTTGGTGAGCCCATTAATCACAATATGGGATTTCAACTCAGTCCCTTCACCAATCTCAACCTGAGCACCAATATAACAAAATGGGCCAATACGAACATTGGCACCAATGACAGCACCCTCTTCAACAATGGAAGAGGGATGGATAACAGCGGTCTGATCAATCATGGGTTAAGCCTCTCGACGGCGAGCGCACATCATTTCGGCTTCGCAAGCCACTTCTCCATCGACTTTCGCTACGCCCCTGAAACGCGCAACACCGCGACGTTCTTTAATAAATTCTACTTCCATTATCATTTGATCACCTGGCAGAACCGGACGCTTAAAGCGAGCGCCATCAATCGCTGCAAAGTAATACAATTCACCTGGCTCCAGCGATCCTACACTTTTGAATGCCAGAATACCGGTAGCTTGGGCCATTGCCTCAAGGATCAGAACACCAGGGAAAATTGGTTTACCCGGGAAATGCCCCTGAAAGAATGGTTCATTAAATGATACATTCTTGACTGCGCGCAGAAATTTACCTTCCTCAAAATCTAAAACACGATCTACCAGCAAAAACGGGTAGCGGTGAGGCAGTAAATTTAAAATCTCTTCAATTTGTAGAGTATGATTATCACTCATCTAAATACTCTTCCTGTCATATAAGAATCATAATATTAACGACACGGCCTGCGTTAACTCCAAATTAAGAGTTATCAGGCAGGCCGCAAAAATCAAAAGCACAACCAAAAATGCTAATTAAAAACGTTTAATCAAAGATGTCTACCCAAGATCAAGATGCTAGTATGATTATTCGTTTTCACCTTCCAGTTGGCGTTCAACTGACTTCAATCGCTTATTCATTTCGTTGATGCTCATGACTAAAGCGGCAGTCTTACGCCAGACTTTGTTCGGTTGTAACGGGATGCCCGACGAATATACGCCAGGCTCTGTAATTGGACGTATCACCATGCTCATACCAGTCAAGCTCACTTTATCACAGATTTCTATGTGCCCATTAATGACACTGGCTCCACCAATCATACAGTAACGACCAATTTTCAAACTACCCGCCATAACGACACCACCAGCTATTGCTGTGTTGTCTCCGATCGTCACGTTGTGGGCAATCTGGCATTGGTTGTCTATGATAACACCATTACCGATAACTGTGTTATCCAACGCCCCCCGATCGATTGTTGTGCAAGCACCGATTTCAACGCGATCTCCGATGATCACTGTGCCTATCTGTGGGATTTTAATCCAATTTCCACTTTCATTGGCATAACCAAAACCATCAGAACCTATAACAGTTCCTGATTGGATCAAGCATGATTCACCAATTTCAACATTATGGTATACCGATACATTGGCCCATAGGCGAGTTCCTGCGCCAATCCGTGCGTTTTTTCCAATAAAGCAACCCGCGCCAACGATGGTATTGTCACCAAGCACAACGCCGGACTCGATAACCGCATTAGCACCAATTGCTACATTTTTGCCCAGAACCGTCTCAGAGGAGATAACCGCTGATGGGTGAATATCCTGTGCAGCTTTTGGGGTCGTATCCATAATTTGTGCCATGCGTGCATAGGCAAGATAAGGATCATCGACAATCAACGCGGCAACCTTGCAGTGAAGAAGGTCTGCTTCACGCAGCACAACAGCCGCAGCCTGACACGCAGAAAGCTTGTCAGTATAGCGACTGTCGGATAAAAATGTAATTTGCTCGTTATTTGCTGAATTCATTGGCGCAATACCGGTGATGACGATATCGCCATCACCCTGCAATTGCGCATTCAACTGCTGAGCGAGATCAGCCAATCGAATTGAAACCATCTACTTATTTAACCTGTTTCAGTACTTCTGCAGTGATATTTTTACCAGATGCAGAATACACAGCGGCACTTGCATCCAGAACAAGATCGTAACCTTCTTTGCCTGCTACCACCTTAACTGCATCCTGAATACGGCTCATAAGTTTATTGCGTTCTTCCATATGGCGACGACGATTATCGTTTTCAAAACTCTGCCCTTTCTGAAGAAATTCATCACGTTTCACCATCACTTCTTTTTCCAGTTTTTCACGTTCACTGGCTTTCATTGTTGAGCCATCACGCTGTAATTTCTGGATTTTGGTTTGCAGATCAGATTCCATACGCTGTAATTCGGTTGCGCGGCCTTTAAACTCGCTGTCCAACTGTTTTGCCACAGCTTCACGAGCAGGTAATTGTTGGAAAACTTCAGCAACGTTCACTACAGCAATTTTATCTGCCGCCTGAGCACCTACAGAAAACGCTAATGCCATACCCAAACTTGCTGCACACAATATTTTTTTCACTATAAACTCCTTTGACCTACGCTATTTTACAAATTGGAAAACTTAGAGCCTATCCCACTGAGCTATATATCTTGCCCTTTTCAATTTGGAATTCACTCACAATATCGCCTTATCTAATAGTAGAGCGATTTTTACCAAAAATGATTAATAATTACCAAACTCCGCCAATATTGAACTGGAACTGCTCCGATCTATCACCTTCGTATTCCTTAATTGGCTTCGCATAAGAGAAGCTCAATGGCCCTAATGGTGATATCCATTGCAAAGCAATACCGGCTGAAACACGGATATTATTTGGTTTACTATAGTCTGGCATCCCAGCGTAAGTCTTCGTCCAATTGGTATCCCACACAGTTCCTGCATCCACAAATAGAGAAGTCCGCAGGGAATTGGAATATTTAGCATCCAAGAATGGTGTGGGGGTAATCAGTTCGAAGCTGGCAACTGCCGTCGCGTTACCTCCCACAGCATCACGGGATGGGCTATTTTTCTCTGGTTGACCAGTCTTATCTAAATAAACAGCTTTCGGGCCAATATTATTCGAACGGAAGCCACGAACACTGCTGGTACCGCCGGCATAGAAGTTTTCATAGAATGGCATTTCTTTGCCACCAAAACCGCCGCCATACCCTAGACGTGTACGCCCCATCAGCACCCATGAATGAGCATCATTCAATGGATAATAGCCTGCTGAGTTCCAAGTGACTTTATAGAACTGATTATCTGAGCCAGGGATTGTCACTTTCGCATCCAGAGATGATTTCAGGCCCGATGTTGGGAAGAAACCCCGGTTAAGATCGTTGTAAATCCATCCCACAGTTATCGCGAAGTCATTGGAATCAAATTTCGCCTTGTCATCAAAATTTGTTTTCCTGCCCATCTTGTCCAAATAACGCCACATCGCAGCCTGTGGTCGCATGTTAGACAAGGAGTTATGTATATAACCCAGTCTCAATGATAAGCCGTTATTTTCATTCAATGGGAAGCCGAGCGTTCCCTCAGTACCATATGCTTTATTAGTATAATTCGAAAGATCAGCATCATTAGCACGGAAGTCATTATAGAACACACGTCCACCCAAACTTACACCATCGACAGTGAAGTAAGGGTTAGTTATGGATAAGTCGGCCGAAGTTGAATAGTCATTTTTACTGGCGTTGATACCTACAGAGTTTCCGGTTCCCAGCCAGTTAGCCTGCTGGACACCAACTTGGAAACTCATGCCACTTTCTGTACCGAAACCAACACCAAAGTTCATGGAACCAGTATTACGTTCTTTGACTTTGTAAACTACGTCAACCTGATCTGGGCTGCTCGGTAAACGTTCAGTCTCCACATCAACAGAGTCAAAATATCCCAATCGATTCAGGCGTTCTTTGCCCTGTTCAACCAAATCACTCCCCAGCCATGCGCCTTCCATCTGACGCATTTCACGACGCAGTACCGAATCTTTACTAATATCGTTGCCTGAAAAGCGGATTTTACGCACGTAGAAACGATTGCCGGCATCAACATTTACATGCAGCTTAACCGTTTTATCCGCATCGTTGATTTCAGGTTGTGTCATCACACGAGGATAAGCATAACCATGGCGACCAAGCAGGTTTTTGATTGCTTTTTCCATCTTGGTCACTTCTGCACCGTTATACAGTGAGCCCGGCTCAATTTTAGTCAATTCGCCGATTTGAGACTGATAACCAGCCAAATTACCATTCAAATCAACACCTGCGATTTTGTATTGATCGCCTTCGGTGATATTGACAGTAATATAAATATCTTTCTTCTCTGGCGTCAGGTTAACTTGAGTCGAGTTGATGTTGAAACGAGCATAGCCTCGATCAAGATAGAAACTGCGCAGGGTTTCAAGATCACCTGCTAATTTTTGTTTCTGGTATTTCTGATCAGCCATCATATTCCACCAAGGAACATCGTCCCTAAGTTGGAAATGGTTAAGCAGCTCATTAGTTGAAAATGCTTTATTGCCAACAATATTAATTTGTTGGATCTTGGCAGAAACCCCTTCAGAGAAAATAAGCTTCAAATCAACACGGTTGCGGGGCAGTGGCGTGACTACAGCTTTTACTGTCGCGCTGTATTTACCAACACTATAATAGAAATCTTCCAGCCCTTTCTCAATATTGGACAGCATGGTGCGATCGAGGGCTTCACCAACACGAACACGCGAAGCCTCAAGATTTTGCTTGAGCATATCATCTTTCACCGATTTGTTGCCGGAGAAAGTAATACTGGCGATAGTTGGCCGTTCTTTTACTTGAACAACAAGTGAATTGCCATCACGTAAGACACGAACATCTTCAAAGTTTCCAGTTGAGAACAATGAGTGAATCATGCGGCTAATATCTTCATCACTAACCGTATCACCTACTCGAACTGGCATGTTCAGTAATGCTGCACCAACGGTGACACGTTGAAGACCCTCAAAGTGAATGTCCCGAACTACGAATCCGTCTGAACCGTATGCAGTGGCGCTGCCGAACAGCAGCGACGCTATGAGCAACTTTTTCATCGCCATCGTTGTTATGCGTTTTCCTAACCGGTCCCCCACCTTAAAAGCGGGAGAAATCATTGAAAAGTGCAAGCCCCATTAATAACACCAGTAATATAGCACCAATGCGATAACTGAAGTCTTGTACACGCTCGGAGACTGGCCCTCCCTTGATCTTTTCGATAGCAAGGAAAAGCAAGTGTCCACCATCTAGTACGGGTAATGGGAACAAATTAATGATCCCAAGGTTGACGCTAATCAGCGCCAGAAACATTAAATAATACACCAAGCCAGAATCAGCCGATACTCCGGCACCTTTGGCAATGGAAATCGGGCCGCTCAGGTTATTAAGTTTTAAGTCGCCCACAATCAATTTGCCGATCATCTTGACTGTCAGCTTCATCAATTGCCAGGTTTTATCTCCTGCCTCATAAATGGCAGAAAGAGGTCCATATTGCTGAATAACTTTGTATTCATCCGCCAATGGAATGATTTTCAGTTCGGCGCCAGCAAAACCCTCCTCACGATCATTGGACAATTTTCTGACTTCAGGAGTCAGAGACAGAGAAATCATTCCACCTGCCCTTGCAACGTCCAATTTTAGAGGAATACTAGGATTCTTCCTGACAAAAGAAGAAAAAGTGTGCCATACATCTACATCTTGACCATTGACTTTAACGATCCTATCCCCACTTTGTAAACCCGCTTTTTCAGCAGCAGAAGCAGGATGAACTTTTTCCACTTGCGAACTAATCTGTGGAACAACAGGCATAATTCCCAAAGACAGCAAAACATCCTGTCTGGACGGATCGAAAGTCCATGTACGCAAATCCAGAGTTTTTTGAACACTATCAAGCGACGCCATGGGTAAGACATCCACGGCTACCGATGTCGCACCTACTTTACCTATCATGGCAAGGCGTACTGAATTCCAATCAGGAGTTTCGATACCATTAACAGCTTTTAGTTCCATTCCAGGCAAAATATTTGCCTGTGCGGCAATAGAATTTGGCTTCACATCCAACACTACAGAGCGCACGGATGGCACGCCAATCACAAAAACCAGCCAATAAGCGAACACCGCCAGAATGAAGTTTGCGATTGGTCCTGCACTGATAACCGCCGCGCGCTGACCAATAGTTTTGTTATTGAATGCCATATGACGACGTTCGGGAGAAACTTCTCCTACCCGCCCGTCGAGCATTTTGACATATCCACCAAGTGGGATAAGGGCGATAACGTATTCAGTTCCCTGTTTATCTGTCCGACGCCAAAGCACTTTGCCAAACCCGATGGAAAAGCGTTCAACGTAGATACCACATCGTCTGGCAACCCAAAAATGACCAAACTCATGCACTGTGATGAGAACACCTAAAGCAACAATAAATGCAGCCAGATTCCAGAGAATATCCATTATGTACCTTCAGAGAATAAATCCAGAAGAAATCAACATAACCAGCCCAGCGAATACTGGAACCGCCGCTGTTAAACTATCAACCCTATCCATAACACCACCGTGCCCCGGAATCAATTGACTGCTGTCTTTGATCCCGGATTCCCGTTTGAACATACTTTCAGTCAAATCCCCAAAGACCGAGGCAATAACCACCACCGCAGAAATCAGCAACAAATGTTCTGGCATCGCGGGGACAGGGGCAAATTTCCCAAACAACCACGAAATCAGCCCAGCAGTTAATAACCCACCGACAAGTCCCTCAAGTGTTTTGCCTGGTGATACTTTGGGAGCCATTTTATGCTTACCCATTGTGCGACCAAAAATATAAGCACCTGAATCGGCAGCCCATACCAGCAGCATGACGTACAGCAACCACCAAGCACCGTCATAGCTATTATTTTCATAGCCCTGAGTACGCAGCACCATCATTCCACAATAAAATGGCACGATAGTCAGAACCCCAAATAGCAGACGCAAAATAACTGATGATTTCCAGATGGAAGCAGAAGTCGGATAAGTTACCACCAATAAAATGGCGACCACCCACCAAAGCATGCCAGCCCATAATAGATATACAATTTGTGGTTTTTCAATAAGATGAGAAAAATCCGACAAAGAGAACTGTAAGGCTAATAACCCTACAGCAAATAACACGGCCAGCGTGATACGTTTAACTTGAGTGAAGAGACCTGCAAATTGTCCCCATTCCCATGCAGCAAGTGCTGATACAGCGATGACAACCAACCCAAACCCTGACGGAGGGAGGACGAACAACGCTACAATAACAAGTGGAATCAATATCAACGTAGTTAAAAGACGGTACTTCAGCAAGTTCTCCTCCTATGATCCCACTTCGGCATCGTCTGGTATTGCTCCGCCAAATCGGCGTTCTCGTTTAACAAAGGCATTAATAGCACCTTCAAAAGAAGTTTCATCAAAATCAGGCCAAAGTATATCGGTAAAATACAATTCTGCATAAGCGATCTGCCATAACAGGAAATTACTGATACGATGTTCGCCTCCGGTTCTAATAACCAGATCAACTTCGGGCTGCCGACTTAAACTGATAAAGCTACCCACTGTAGCTTCGGTGATCTCTTCTGGAACCAATTCATTTGCTTTAATTTTTTCAGCAATTTGTTTAACACTCTGAATCAGATCCCAACGACCACCATAGTTAGCGGCAATATTAAGCTGCAATCCGGTATTGCCCGCTGTCAATTCAACTGAACGGCGGATACGCTCCTGTAATCGTGAGCTAAAACGACTGATATCACCAATAACAGACAGTTTCACATTGTGCTTATGCAGGTTTTTTATTTCATTATCGAGGGCAAAAACAAACAAATCCATCAATGAACTGACTTCCTGCTGTGGGCGATTCCAGTTTTCGCTGCTAAAAGCATATAGCGTCAGCGATTCAATGTTATGTTTAACTGAAAAACTCACGGCACTCCGTACTGCTTTAATTCCTGCACGGTGACCAAAAATTCTTAATTTGCCACGCTTTTTTGCCCAGCGACCATTACCATCCATAATGATGGCAACATGTCTGGGTAATGCTGGCAATGAGTCACTATCACTGGGAGATATCACTCAAAATAATCCTTAAATAACTAAGCTGACTTTTCGATAAATCCAATCACTTCCAAACATGAAAAAGCCGTGTTACGTGTCAATAATTACCACGGATACCACGGCTATTTCTGGCATGACCTGAATGAAAGCCTTTATCTCTGGTAAGCTCTTACATGCTTATCCATGATTAGAATGCAGGAACCAGATAATTGAATTGGCTATTATAGCAACTATAATTCACTCGCGAACTATACCATTTGCCTAAACGCAAACATATATTTATTAACAAAACTTGCTATTTGACAAAAGTTCTTATGATTTCTCTTGCCAAGGCTCTTGCTGTGCTATCGATTTCTAGAACTTCTTCGATACTTTGAGGTTCAGGTAAATTTACTTTTTCCACTACCAATCGATTGATTGTCGCAATATCGGTGAAACGGATTCCATCGTTTAAAAAAACATCAACGGTTTCTTCGTTTGCTGCATTCAAAGCCGTTGTTGCCGCCTGTCCTTGATGACAAGCCTCAATAGCCAATTTTAAACAAGGGTAACGCTGATAATCCAGAGGCTCAAAAGTGAGCATGCTCAATTCAGTAAAATCCAATGGCTTTGCACCGGATGAAATGCGATTAGGATAGGCCATCGCATAGGCAATTGGGGTACACATATCCTGCGTTCCTAGCTGTGCAATGATGCTGCCATCCTGATAACGAACCATTGAGTGGATGATTGATTGGGGATGCAATAATACTTCCATTTCATCTGAAGATGCATTGAACAGGTAACACGCTTCGATATATTCCAATCCCTTGTTCATCATGGTGGCAGAATCAACAGAAATTTTACGTCCCATTGACCAGATAGGATGGGCACACGCTTCATCTGGAGTAACATCAGGTAATTGATCTAAAGGTGTCTTGCGGAACGGTCCGCCCGATCCCGTCAGAATAATGCTGGAGATACCGTGTTCTTTTAAATTTATATTGCCAAGGTTGTGCTGAACTACCTCTGGCAGACTTTGGAAAATGGCATTATGTTCACTATCAATTGGCAACAGTTGTGCTTTATATTGAGCAACCGCATCCATAAACAGACGACCACTGGTAATCAGAGATTCTTTGTTAGCCAGCAGTACTTGTTTGCCCTTACGGATAGCCGCCAAAGTCGGCAATAAACCTGCAACACCGACAATGGCTGACATGACCTGATCGACTTCGTCCAATGCAGCTAAATCACAAATGGCGTCTTTACCGAACAGAACTTCAGTCTGGCTTCCCTGCTCCTGCAATAACTGGCGCAGAGCCTTCGCCGACTGCTCATCTGCCATTGCAGCATATTGTGGATGGAACTCCAAACATTGCTGTGCCATGACTTCAATATTTTTCCCAGCAACCAGTGCGACTACACTGAATTTATCCGGGTTATTTCGGACAACAGAAAGCGTACTTTTCCCAATCGAACCCGTTGAGCCAAGAATAGTTAACCGTTTCATTTTAATACTCTAAGTATGCTACTGATATAAAATCACAATGGAAAATCACAACAGAAAATCGTAATAGTTTGAGCGGAATAGAGCGCTATGTCCATCGCTTGAGAAAGAAATGTGATAAGAAGTGTAATATCAAAGATAAGAACAACGCCGCAATTCTTGCGGCGTTGTATGCATGAAATGGCAATTAGAAATCCATCAACTCAGTTTCTTTATTTGCCAGCGCTTCATCAATTTTCTTAATGAAGCTGTCGGTCAGTTTCTGAACGTCGTCTTGTGAACGACGTTCTTCATCTTCACTGATTTCTTTGTCTTTCAGTAAAGTTTTAACCTTATCGTTCGCATCACGACGAATGTTACGGATGGATACACGACCCTGTTCCGCTTCGCCACGAACAACTTTAATCAGATCTTTACGGCGCTCTTCTGTCAGTGGTGGCAATGGAACACGTATAGTAGTTCCAGCAGAAGATGGGTTCAGGCCCAGGTCAGAAGCCATAATTGCTTTTTCGATAGCCGCAGTCATGGAACGATCAAATACTGTGATCGCCAAAGTGCGAGCATCTTCTGCAACAACGTTTGCAATCTGACGCAGAGGAGTCGCTGAGCCATAATATTCAACGCTGATGCCATCCAGCAGACTAGGAGAAGCACGGCCAGTACGAACCTTGCTAATTTGGTTTTTCAGTGCTTCGACGCTTTTTTCCATGCGGTCTTGTGCGTCTTTTTTGATTTCATTAATCACGTTACAAACCCTTGAGAAATGGTTATTTTCCAGACCATCCATACGTAAATCACCCAGATGTAAATCACAGATAAGGTGAATCAAATACGCTAAAGAATATATGGCCCTGTGTCATTAAGTTTGGCGCATCAGGACACTGATCATACCGTCAAATTTCACCGATGTCTCTGAGCACGAATTATGAAAAATCAGTTGTGAGAGATCAACGTACCTTCATTTTCTCCCATCACAACACGACGAAGTGCGCCTGGTTTGTTCATATTAAAGACACGAATTGGCAGGTTATGGTCACGGGCCAGCGTAAAAGCTGCCAGATCCATCACTTTCAATTCACGCTCCAATACATCCTGATAAGTGAGATTATTGTAGAGAACGGCTTCAGGATTTTTTGCAGGATCAGCAGAATAAACGCCATCAACCTTGGTCGCTTTTAACACAACATCCGCTTCAATTTCAATGCCACGCAGACATGCAGCGGAATCTGTTGTAAAGAACGGGTTACCAGTACCCGCAGAGAAAATAACAACACGACCGTGACGCAGTAAGCTGATCGCCTCAGCCCAGCTATAATTGTCACACACACCATTCAGTGGGATGGCAGACATCAAACGAGCGTTCACATAGGCGCGGTGCAAAGCATCACGCATTGCCAGACCATTCATCACAGTCGCCAACATACCCATGTGATCGCCTACTACACGGTTCATTCCTGCTTCTGCCAAACCAGCGCCACGAAACAGGTTGCCTCCTCCAATAACGACACCGACCTGAATACCCAGCTCAACCAGTTCTTTGATTTCCTGAGCCATGCGGTCTAAGACGCTGGCGTCGATACCAAAACCTTCTGCGCCTTGTAGGGCTTCTCCACTGAGCTTAAGCAGGATTCTCTGATATACGGGTTTTGCATTGGTTGCCATGGTGTTCAGTCCTAAGCAGATAAGGAATATTGGGGATTTATTACGACTTACTCAACTATTACACATCCACGCTATACAGCCCAGATGTAAAAATTCATCATCAGATAAAACAGAACCGCCAATCGGCGGCTCCGTTTAAGAAAATTAAGACTTTTTGCTCATTGCAGCAACTTCTGCCGCGAAATCAGCTTCAACTTTCTCAATACCTTCACCCACTTCGAAGCGGATGAAGTTGATTACGTTAGCATTGTTTTCTTTCAGCAGATCGCCAACAGATTTGCTTGGGTCCATCACGAAGCTCTGACCAGTCAGAGAGATTTCGCCGGTGAATTTGTTCATACGGCCAGAAACCATTTTCTCTGCGATTTCGCGAGGCTTACCAGATTGCATTGCGATTTCCAGCTGGATCTGGTGTTCACGCTCAACTACGTCAGCAGGAACGTCAGTTGGGTTAACGTATTCTGGCTTGCTTGCAGCAACGTGCATTGCGATGTGCTTGATCAGTTCTTCGCTTGCGCCTTCAGCAGCAACCAGAACACCGATACGAGCGCCGTGCAGATAAGAACCAACTGCTTCACCTTCCAGGATAGCAACGCGACGAATGTTGATGTTTTCACCAATTTTCGCTACCAGAGTAGTGCGCTGTTCTTCGAACTGAGCTTTCAGTGCGTCGATGTCAGAGCTTTTGTCTGCCATAACAGAAGCGATAACTTCTTTACCGAATGCCAGGAAGCCTGCATCTTTAGCAACGAAGTCAGTTTCACAGTTCAGTTCAACGATAGCTGCGAATTTAGCATCAGCCGCAACTTCAACTAGGATAACACCTTCAGCAGCAACACGGCCTGCTTTCTTAGCCGCTTTTGCCTGACCTGATTTACGCATGTTATCGATAGCCAGCTCGATATCACCATTTGCTTCAACCAGTGCTTTCTTACATTCCATCATGCCTGCGCCAGTACGCTCACGCAGTTCTTTTACCAGAGCAGCGGTAATGTCAGCCATTTGTTTTATTCCTCGATGTGTCTCGCGGGAAGATAATATTCCGCGTGGAAAGTTCTATATCAGATAAAAGCTCTATATCAGATAATAGTTCTATATCAGATATGTAAAGGGGGCCATGACAGGCCCCCTAACCAATATATTTCAATACCTGGTCAATAAGGGCTCAAGAATGAGCATGCCTTATTATTCAGCGTCTGCAAGACCTTCTTCAGCCTGAACAGCCAGATCTTGAGAACGACCTTCACGAACAGCGGTAGCTGCAGCGGTCAGGTACAGCTTAACTGCACGAATTGCATCGTCGTTACCAGGGATGATGAAATCAACACCGTCTGGATCAGAGTTGGTATCAACGATAGCGAATACTGGGATACCCAGGTTATTTGCTTCTTTGATAGCAATGTGTTCGTGTTCAGCATCGATAACAAACAGAGCATCAGGCAGGCCGCCCATGTCTTTGATACCGCCCAGGCTGTTTTCCAGTTTGCCAAGCTCACGAGTACGCATCAGAGCTTCTTTTTTGGTCAGCTTGTCAAAAGTACCGTCCTGAGACTGAACTTCCAGATCTTTCAAGCGCTTGATTGACTGGCGAACAGTTTTCCAGTTAGTCAGCATACCACCTAACCAACGATGGTTAACGAAGTATTGGTCACAGCTCAGTGCTGACTCTTTTATTGCTTCGCTAGCAGCACGCTTGGTGCCAACAAACAGAATTTTACCTTTACGGGAAGCAATTTTGTTCAGCTCGGCCAGTGCACCGTTGAACATTGGAACAGTTTTTTCCAGGTTGATGATATGAACTTTGTTACGAGCGCCAAAGATGAAAGGTTTCATTTTTGGGTTCCAGTAACGAGTCTGGTGACCGAAGTGAACGCCCGCTTGCAGCATATCGCGCATGGAAACAGTTGCCATTTTAAACCTCTATAAAGTTAATTGGGGTTATGCCTCCACAGATCCCATGACACCGACTCTTTGACTGCAGACCATTCATATAAAGATTACTCATATAAATGGATTAACCGCATGAGAGCACCCCGGTGTATGTGCCGATCTGTGTGTGTTATTTACACATAATGAGTTTTATTTAGCATCTCTGTGCATTGCACTATACCAGCAACAATTACACAGAATACCGGCGCGCTTTATACCACAAACCGCCATCAGACTCCAACATTTGTTACAGCTATATATGTTACAGCGACATATGTTACAGCTACATTTGCTACCACCTCTGATAGTCTGTAGCCCAGCTGATAGTCTGTAATCCAATTGATAATCTGTAATCCAATTGATAATCTGTAATCCGATTGATAGCTTGTAATCCAACAGATATTCCGATCTCAATCTCAAACTATGGCTTGAAAAATGAGGGTTATATTGGCATACATTCGGTGGGCTGATACCATTAACGACAACACTTTTCTTAGTTAATATCAAGTAGTCGGTGATTTTCCGACTTAAATGGACCCATTTCATGGCTATTTCTATCAAAACAGAAGAAGACATTCAGAAAATGCGCGTTGCCGGACGTCTGGCAGCAGAAATTCTGGAAATGATTGAGCCTTATGTCAAGGCTGGTGTCACAACCGGTGAACTTGATCGTATCTGCCACGAGCACATCACCGAAAAACAGCAGGCCATCTCAGCTTGTCTGGGCTACCATGGCTTCCCCAAATCCGTGTGCATCTCCGTCAATGACGTGATTTGCCACGGCATTCCAAGCGATGACAAAATCCTGAAAGAAGGTGATATCGTCAATATTGACGTTACCGTCATCAAAGATGAGTTCCACGGTGATACTTCTAAAATGTTCATTGTCGGCAAGCCAACCATTCAAGGTGAGCGTCTGTGCCGTATAACACAGGAAAGCCTGTATATTGCCCTGAAAATGGTCAAGCCCGGCATCCGCCTGCGTACTATTGGCAAAGCAATTCAGCAATTTGTGGAAGGTCACGATTACTCTGTTGTCCGCGAATACTGCGGCCACGGCATCGGTAGAGTCTTCCACGAAGAGCCGCACGTTCTGCATTATGATGCTGATGATGGCGGTGTTGTATTGCAAAAAGGCATGGCATTCACCATTGAACCGATGGTCAATTCTGGAGATTTCCGTATCCGCACCATGAAAGATGGCTGGACAGTTAAAACCAAAGATCGCGGTTGGTCTGCACAGTACGAGCATACCATTGTCGTTACCGACAATGGCTGTGAAATCATGACTTGGCGCAAAGAAGAAGAAGCACATATCTCTGCGGTATTAGTGAACGCATAATTGCCAGCGAGCGCTTATCACCTTTAACCGAAAAGCAGCCAAGAAGTAACCAAGAAGCTCCCTGACAACTCACAGGGAGCTTTAATCTTTGTCACGAATACCTGTTCATCCCGCAATTTTCTCAGTAATCTGGTCATCATGGTCTGTTTCCTCATGAGCTTTCTCATAATAGGTCTCTACATATGCCAGTTGATATCTCCCTAGCACAAGCACCCGTTCCTCCCCTGTCTCCTGTGGAATTTTCCCACGATGATCTGCAATTTCCTGCCCTTAAACAGCATATTGATGAATTCCAGCTATGGCTTGAGCAAGCATTCAAGGCAGGGATTTCACCAGATGCACTGATTTACACCCGCAGTGACTATATTGATCAACTGTTAAAGCAATTATGGCGGGAACAAGGATTTGAGCTGATAGATTCTCTTTCTCTGATTGCAGTAGGTGGCTACGGTCGCCGTGAGTTGCATCCTCTTTCTGACATTGACCTGTTGATCTTGAGTGAATCGCCATTGACTGAGGAGCAATCAACTCGTATCGGGCAGCTTATTGCCCTGCTTTGGGATATCCACCTTGAAGTAGGGCACAGTGTCAGGACATTTGAAGAATGTCAGCAAAAAGGGCTTTCCGATCTCACTATCGCGACTAACCTCATTGAATCCCGCTTGATTTGTGGGGACTTACCTCTATTTCTACGATTGCAGAAATATATTTTCAGTGATGATTTCTGGCCATCAGCTCAATTTTTCGCAGCCAAAATCACTGAACAACAAGAACGCCATCAACGCTATCACAGCACCAGTTACAATCTGGAACCGGATATCAAAAGCAGTCCGGGTGGACTCCGCGATATTCACACATTACTTTGGGTCGCTCACCGCCATTTTGGCGCCACATCTTTAGATGAAATGGTCAATTTTGGTTTCCTGACCCAAGAAGAACGTAATGAATTGAATGAATGCCAGAGTTTTCTCTGGCGCATCCGTTTTGCGCTGCATTTGGTTGTGACCCGTTATGATAATCGACTACTGTTTGAACGCCAGTTCAGTGTCGCCCAACTGCTTGGTTATGAAGGGGAAAGAAATCAGCCAATCGAGCGAATGATGAAAGATTTCTATCGCGTGACTCGTCGTGTCAGAGAACTGAATAACATGCTGCTGCAATTATTTGATGAAGCAATTTTGGCATTGCAGTCCAATGAAAAACCACGCCTCCTGAATACTGAGTTTCAATTGCGGGGAAATCTCATCGATCTGACTGATGAAACGCTGTTTAGCCGTGATCCTACTTCAATAATGAAAATGTTTTATCACATGGCTGAACATCGTGAAATTAAGGGGATCTATTCCACAACATTGCGTCAACTTCGCTATGCCCGTAGAAACCTGAACAGCCCTTTATGTGAACTTCCCGCAGCACGAAAAATTTTCATGGATATTCTGCGCCATCCCCATGCCGTTGCCGGAGCATTACTTCCAATGCACCTTCATAGTGTATTAGGGGCTTATATGCCATTTTGGAGCAATATCGTCGGTCAGATGCAATTTGACCTTTTCCATGCTTATACCGTTGATGAGCACACTATCCGTGTACTGCAAAAATTGGAAAGTTTTGCTGATGAAAACAACCGGATGATCCATCCTCTGTGTGTTGAGCTTTATCCACGTCTTCCTCAACCAGAATTATTGCGGCTGGCGGCTTTTTTCCATGATATAGCCAAAGGACGCAATGGTGATCATTCTGAGCTTGGAGCCAAAGATGCCTTCGTATTTGCACAGCAACATGGCCTGACAAACCACGAAGCAGAATTAATCGAATGGCTGGTTCGCGACCATCTACTAATGTCAGTGACTGCACAGCGTCGGGATATTCAAGATCCGGAGGTCATTCAACAATTTGCAAGCCGGGTCAAAAACCAAAATCGTCTTAATTACTTAGCCTGCCTAACCGTCGCAGATATTTGTGCCACCAACGCCAAACTCTGGAATAGCTGGAAACAGAGCCTGATACGAGAACTCTATTTCACCACTGAAATCCAATTGCGTCAGGGTATTCAAAATCCCCCTGATTTACGGGAACGCATCCGCAATAATCGCTTGCAGGCATTGGCTCTTCTGCGACAAGAAAATATTGACGAACAGCGATTGCACAACATCTGGAGCCGTTGCCACGCAGATTATTTCCTACGTCATACCCCCGATCAGTTAGCATGGCACGCCAGCTACTTAATCCACCACAACTTCCCGGAACCAATGGTTCTGATCAGTACCGCATTTTCTCACGGCGGCACAGAAATTTTTATTTGGTGCCAAGATCGACCTTCGCTTTTTGCTGCCGTTGTTGGAGAACTGGACAAGCGTAATTTAAGTGTCCACGATGCCCAAATCTTCACTAATCGTGATGAAATGGCAATGGATACATTTGTTGTTTTGGAACCTAATGGTCATCCGCTGTCGCTTGATCGTCACGAACCTATCCGTCAGACCTTACTGCAAGTTGTGAATGATCCTCATCCTAAAATACCAAAAGCACGTAATTTACCTACCAAGTTGCGTCACTTTAATGTCCCGACCAAAGTGAACTTTCTACCAACAAAAAATACTCGCCGTACTTACATGGAATTAATTGCGTTGGATCAACCCGGATTATTGGCGCGGGTAGGCAATATTTTTGCTGAATTGGGGGTTTCCCTGCATGGAGCCCGCATTACGACTATCGGTGAGAGTGTCGAAGATTTTTTTGTATTAGCAGATAAAGATCAGAACGCATTACATAAAAAAATAAGGGATGAATTATCAGAAAGGTTGACAGAAGCCCTCAACACACGGGATAAACTATAGCAAGATTCTCTTAACAGAAATTAGGAACCGCATAATTATGCAACAATTACAAACGACTATCGAAAATGCATTTGAGAACCGTGTAAACATCACTCCCACTACCGTTGACAGCGCAACCCGTGATGCCATTAACCAGGTTATTCAAATGCTGGACAGCGGCAAACTGCGTATCGCCGAAAAGATCGACGGACAGTGGGTAACTCATCAATGGTTGAAAAAAGCGGTATTGCTTTCCTTCCGCATTAATGACAATCAGGTGATGGAAGGTGCTGAAAGCCGCTATTTCGACAAAGTACCAATGAAATTTGCTGATTATGATCAGGCACGTTTCGAAAAAGAAGGATTCCGTGTTGTACCTCCGGCGGCTGTCCGCCAAGGGGCATATATCGCCCGTAACACCGTGCTGATGCCATCTTACGTCAACCTTGGTGCTTATGTGGATGAAGGCACGATGGTAGATACTTGGGCAACAGTCGGTTCCTGTGCACAGATTGGTAAAAATGTTCACTTATCCGGTGGTGTTGGCATTGGTGGTGTTCTGGAGCCATTGCAGGCCAACCCCACCATCATTGAAGATAACTGCTTTATCGGCGCACGTTCTGAAATAGTAGAAGGCGTTATTGTAGAAGAAGGCTCTGTGATCTCAATGGGTGTTTACATCGGCCAAAGCACCAAAATCTATGATCGTGAAACTGGCGAAATCCATTATGGTCGTGTACCAGCGGGTTCTGTCGTGGTATCCGGTAATCTTCCATCCAAAGATGGCAGCTACAGCCTATACTGCGCTGTTATCGTGAAAAAGGTTGATGCCAAGACCCGTGGCAAAGTTGGTATTAATGAACTGCTGAGAAATATTGACTAAATTTTAAAAATAGCAGAAGCCACCCATCATTTGGGTGGCTAGATAAATACCGGAAAGAAAAACAGTGTCTCATTCGCATTCAAGCTGCTTTTTCCCCTTTTGAACAAGCTTTCATAATTCTTTCAGTAACATCCTGCTCAATCTTTATTTCAAAGTCGGTAAATAAAGCAATTGGTTTGACATTTTTTCCATTCTTTTCCAACCGCACAAGGCCATGTCGATTAAGTGTTTTTAACGTAGTTGACAAATTGCTTGGTTTTCTTCCGGAAAGCCCAGAAAGTTCAGCTATGGTTTCTGGCTTCTGCTCATCCATCATTCGAAGTAAAGCAATGTTGTTTTCACTCAATACTTGTGCCAGTGCTATTATGGATGTAAACCAAACCTTAGGCTCATCTGGTTGCGGTTTATATTCACCCTTAGCGATTGCCAATATACGTTTACGAATAAGTTCTTCATTCATTACGCCGATGAGTGCTTTCATTTTGCTAACCTCTAGATTCTCTCTCAGCTATGACTTCATCAATTTTAGCGAAAAAGTCCTCAATTAATTGATAAGGCGACGTGAACTCATATGGTACTCCTTTATCATGCGAGTTTCTGTGCATATGATCATAGACTATACGCCCCTTATATTTTCCTTTCTTAGGCATGGAAATGGCATGTACGTTATCCATACCAAATACTCTAGTGTTGTGTTTGTCGTGCAATGTCAAATTGTACCTGATTCCATGAGGTATCATCTTTGTTTTACTGACTGTCCACGCTCTTATTTCCCACCAGTAACCGTCATCCCGATTAACTCGTTGGCAATGAAGGTCTAACAAGATCTCTAGTCCATGTTCATAATCCACGATTAAAACTCCAATCATTGTTATGAACTGATCATATGTATGTTCATGAATGATTTCAAGCAATCTACTTGCTTTAATTTTGCGGAGATACCCTCAAGCGCCATTAACCAATTGACTTTTAACGATTACGAAATGGATAATAAATCCACTATTTTTTGCCTTTCCATTTCATTTAGGTGACTAGGTGGCGCGCTATGTATGATAACTTGAAAAGTTTGGGGATCACATATCCTGAAGATATTGATCGCTATAGCCTCCGTCAGGAAGCGAATAACGACATTCTGAAGATTTATTTTCGCAAAGATAAGGGCGAATTCTTTGCCAAGAGCGTTAAATTTAAGTATCCACGCCAGTTAAAAACCATCTCTGACGATCACTCAAGCCAAGGTTACAAAGAAATCAAAGAGATAAACACCAACCTGCGTTATGTGATTGAAGAACTGGATCAGATTTGCAAGCATGACCAGATCGAAATGGATTTGAAACATAAGATCCTCGACGACTTACGTCATCTTGAGCATGTCGTTGCGAATAAGATTGCAGAAATCGAAGCAGATTTGGAAAAACTGACTCGTAAGTAATATGTCAGTTGTGTCATACACCGCTTAACCTTCCGAGGCTCGAGTCAACTAAAGGAATAAGCGGTGTATAAATCCCTGTATTACATGCACTACATGCACTACATGCACTACATGCACTAAAACCATGCTAATGCACTACAATAGAGTTCCCCACTTCTCAATCCAGTCTTGGGCAAAAACTTCAGGCTCAACCACTTCAATAGCATCAATCAGCAGCATCTCACCGATTCGTTTGGCTCCCTGTTCCTGTAACAACTCATCAAAAGTGTGACCACCACCGCAGAAAGTGTCGTAACTACTGTCGCCCAGCGCAATCACGCCATAACGCAAATCGGGCTGGTAGCCCAACTTATCATTCAGCTCTGTATAGAGTGGCTGGATATTGTCAGGCAGATCGCCTTGCCCCGTTGTCGAAGTGACCACTAAAACAACTTGCTGTAAATAATCTTGCCATTGCGCTAAGGTTGCATCTTCAAAAATCTCGATCTCATGCCCCTGCTGTTCAAGGATCTGCTGCGCCTCTTCCGCAACCGCCAACGCATTGCCATAAACTGTACCAACGAAAACACCAATCTTTGCCATAAATATTGATCTCTTTAACTGGTTTGATACTAATACTACAGCCGTAATCCCTATTGTGCCATGATGGGGCTCTTCTTCCTTAAATAAAAGGCGGTGTCACATGCCATCCCCTGCCAAAATCTGGGAACAGGCGCTACAGG
>NZ_JAQRFI010000046.1 GCF_028598805.1 Xenorhabdus yunnanensis
GCACAACTGATGCAGTGCCCCGGCGTGCGCGAAGGGGTGGTGATTGCCCGTGAAAATACGGGAGGACAACAGCAGTTAGTCGCTTATCTGCGACCACTGGCGGACGTTGAATTAGTCCCTGCTGAACTGCGCCAGCAACTCGCCCGGCATCTTGCCGACTATATGTTGCCCAGTGCTTTTGTGACGTTAGAAACGTTCCCGTTAACCCCTAACGGTAAACTGGACCGTCAGGCACTGCCTGCTCCGGATTCATCGACGGTGGTGACTCGCCACTATGCCGCGCCACTGGGGGAAACAGAAACCGTTCTGGCTCAGATTTGGCAAGATTTGCTGGGCGTGGCGCAGGTTGGCCGCCATGACCATTTCTTTGAGCTCGGCGGGCATTCCCTGCTTGCCATCCAGCTTGCTGCACGCATACGTCAGGCACTGGCAAAAGAGTTGCCGTTACAGACGCTCTTTGCCCAGCCCGTTCTGATGACGCTGGCCCAGACACTGACTGACGCGGCGATCACCACTCAGACGCGCATTCCCACGGCGGACCGCCGCCGGCCATTGCCACTGTCCTTTGCCCAACAGCGTTTGTGGTTCCTCGGTCAGCTCGATCCGGCCGCCAGTCAGGCCTATCATATTCCAGTAGCTTTGCGTCTGACCGGTCAACTTAACCACCACGCTTTAACTACCGCACTTGATCGTCTGGTGGCTCGCCATGAAAGCCTGCGTACGCGTTTTGTCTCGATTGAAGGGCAACCCTGCCAGCATATTGACCCTGCTGATATCGGTTTTGCCTTGTCCTGCCACGATCTGCGCCAGCTCGATCAGACTTTACATAGTAACCGTATTGCCGAACTTGCCAATCTTGCAGCTCAAATTCCTTTCCATTTTGCTCAGGGCTCGCTGATTCGCGGTCAACTGCTGCAACTAGCAGATGAAGAGCATGTGTTATTGCTCACCCTGCATCACATTATTACTGACGGCTGGTCTATTAGTGTGTTGGTGCGTGAATTAAACATTCTCTATTATGCGATTCTCAACAACCATGATGATCCTTTGCCACCCCTGCCTATTCAATACGCCGATTACGCTATCTGGCAACGTGAATGGTTACAGGGTGAAATCTTTACAGCACAACGAGAATTTTGGTTCACACAACTTGAAAATGCGCCCACTTTATTGTCACTTCCTACCGATCGACCACGCCCGGCAGTACAGACTTATGTTGGCAGCCAGATACCTTTTCATCTTGATGCCTCTGTATTAACAGCACTTAAAGCGCTTGGACAACAGCATAACACGACCTTATTCATGACCGTGCTGACTGCCTGGAGTATTGTTCTCGCCCGACTCAGTGGTCAGGATGATATCGTCATCGGCACGCCGGTCGCCAATCGCCCGAACCGTGAGCTTGAGGGATTGATTGGTTTCTTTGTCAATACGCTGGCTTTGCGTGTCAGATTCAACGCTGATCTCAGTGTGGCAGATCTGCTTGCACAGGTTCGGGAACAGGCGCTCGCCGCCTATGCGCATCAGGATCTGCCTTTCGAGCAGGTGGTGGAAGCATTACAGCCTGAACGCAGCTTAAGCCATAGCCCCATCTTTCAGGTGATGCTGGCCTTGGATAACACACCGGTTCAAGACCAAATACCGTCCAGTTTGCAAATATCCCGAATTGAACTGATGAATCATGAACTGATAAATCATGAACTGATAAATCATAGTGCTCACTTCGATTTAATGCTGTTGTTGACTGAAACCGACACGGGGCTGGTCGGTGGGCTGGAATATGCCTCCGATTTATTTGATGCCGCAACCGTTGAACGTATGCTCGGTTATTTGCAGCGGGTACTGACGGCAATGGCAGCCGATGCAAGTCAATCTATTGCAAGTCAATCTATTACAAGTTTGCCAATATTGTCAGCTTCAGAGCGGCAATTATTATTAGTGGATTTCAACGCCACCCAAGCAGACTTCCCACAGGATGCCCTGATCCACCAACTGTTTGAAGAACAAGTAAAACATAACCCCACTGCTACGGCGGTTGTCTGCGGAGACCAGAAGCTCAGTTATGACGAATTAAATCAGCGTGCCAACCGTCTGGCCCATCACCTGATTGCACTGGATGTACGTCCTGATGATCGGGTAGCAATTTGTGTTGAACGCCGTCTGGAAATGATGGTGGGTTTACTCGGCATCCTTAAGGCGGGCGGGGCTTATGTATCGTTCGACCCGACCTACCCAACCGAACGGCTGATGTATATGCTTGGAGACTCGGCGCCAGTCGTGATACTGACTCAGACAACACTGATCGATAAGCTGACCAGCCCTGTCCCCACACTGATACTCGACGCCCAAGAGCCGTTCATGGCAGAACTGCCGACTCACAATCCAGATGCTCAGACTCTGGGGCTGACATCACACCATCTGGCTTATGTAATCTATACTTCCGGCTCTACTGGTCTGCCTAAAGGTGTGGCAATTGCTCACCGTAATACGGTGAATTTTCTCACTTGGGCGCAACGAACTTTCAGTGCTGATGAGCTGGCGAATACTCTGTTTGCAACTTCGCTGAATTTTGATTTAGCGGTATATGAATGTTTTGCCCCTCTGCTCTCTGGTGGTACGGTTCACCTTGTTACTGATGTCCTGTCACTGATCAATACAAGTCCAACCAACACAAAATCGGTCAGCCTGATTAACACCGTGCCATCAGCCATCGCACATCTGATTGAAGCCAATGCCGTGCCTATGGGCATCCGAACCGTCAATTTAGCCGGTGAAGCACTGAAATCACACATTGTTGAACAGTTATTTGCTTACTCTACTGTAGAGAATGTGTGCAATCTGTATGGCCCTTCCGAGACGACGACTTATTCGACCTGGACCCGAATGAACCGCTCAACAGGGTTTGAAAACCATGTCGGCCGCCCGATCGCCAATACCCGGATTTATATTCTGGACGCATATAGTCAACCTGTACCACTGGGTGTGATTGGAGAAATACATATTGCCGGTGCGGGTGTGGCTCGCGGTTATCTGAATCGCCCTGAACTGACGAAAGAACGTTTCCTGACCGATCCGTTCTCCTCAGAGCCGGATGCCCGAATGTACAAAACTGGTGACCTTGGCCGCTGGCTGCCAAATGGCAATATCGAATACCTTGGCCGCAATGACTTTCAGGTCAAAATACGCGGTTTCCGCATTGAACTCGGTGAAATTGAAACTCAATTGATGCAATGCCACGGGGTGCAAGAAGCGGTAGTTATTGCCCGCGAAGATGAAAAAAACCAGAAACGGCTGGTTGCCTATCTACGACCTCAAAATGGCATTGAGTTAGTTCCCGCAGAACTGCGCCAGCAACTTGCCCAACATCTCGCTGAATACATGCTGCCCAGTGCCTTTGTAACACTTGACACTTTCCCGCTGACCTCCAACGGTAAGCTTGATCGTCAAGCACTCCCCGCTCCTGATGTATTCTCTATAATAATCCGTGGTTATGAAGCTCCACGCGGAGAGGTGGAAGCCACGCTGGCGCAGATCTGGCAGGATTTACTGGGATTGGAACAAGTCGGCCGTCATGACCATTTCTTTGAACTGGGCGGTCATTCACTGATGATTGTCAGCCTGATCGAACGGCTATACAGCCTTGGTTGGCAGCTTGATGTCCGCAGTGTGTTCTCTGCACCAGTCCTGACTGAAATGGCGCAGGCCATTAAAGGCGAGATAGACACCTTTATCGTGCCACCCAACCGCATTCCTACAGACTGCACGGTCATTACACCTGATATGCTGCCGCTAATCTCGCTGTCTCAGGCTGAGATTGATGCCATCGTCAAGGCAACTCCCGGCGGAACAGGCAATGTGCAGGATATTTATCCATTGGCACCGCTACAGGAAGGTATCCTGTTCCATCATTTGCGACAGGCTCACGGTGATACTTATCTGTTACAGAGCCTGCTGGCCTTCAAAACTCGTGAGCGTCTTGATACTTTCCTGGCCGCGCTCCAGCAAGTCATCGATCGCCACGATATTCTGCGTACCGCTGCCTGCTGGCAAGGATTGGTGCGACCGGTACAGGTGGTTTGGCGTCAGGCTCCGCTGTGTGTCAATATCTTCGTCCCTGAGACAACGGATGATGTTCCATCTCAACTACAGGAGCACACCAATCCGCGTCGGTATCGTCTCGATTTAAGCCGTGCCCCGCTGTTCGCGGCTGACATCGCTCATGATCCGGCACAGGATGAATGGCTGCTGTCCCTGCGTTTCCATCATCTGGTCAGTGACCATATGACACTGGAGCTGATTTTTGCCGAAATCGCCCAAATACAACAGGGATATGCTGATTCACTGCCCGCAACATTGCCTTATCGCAACTTTATTGCCCAGACTCTGAGCGTGCCGACCGCTGAACACGAAGCGTATTTCCGTGCTCAACTGGCTGATATTGATACACCGACGGCCCCGTTCGGGGTACTCGCAATGCAGGGTGATAATGATCCCGTCGTTGAAGCCCATCTCTCACTCGACCTTGCTCTGGCGGAAACTATCCGTACGCAAGCCCGTCGTCTGGGAGTCAGCCCGGGAGTACTGTTCCATGTCGCTTGGGCGCAAGTGCTGGCACAAACGATTGATCACGATAAAACGATTGATCACGACAACATCAGTAGTCATGGAAATATCAGTAGTCACGGAAATATCAGTAGTCACGGAAATATAGTCTTTGGCTCTGTGCTGTTGGGACGACTTCAGGGAGGTGCAGGCGTTTCCCAAACATTGGGGATGTTTATTAATACCCTGCCCGTTCGGGTTTCCTTAGCCAATCGTAGTGTGCAGGAAGTGGTGCAAGCCACCTATCACAGTTTAACAGCACTACTGGAACACGAGCAGGCCCCATTGGCGCTGGCACAACGTTGCAGCGGCGTGGCGCAGTCAGTGCCGCTGTTCAGTGCCTTACTCAATTATCGCCACAGTCAAATCAAAGAAGGTGACGAAGCCAATGTCATTGAAATCCCTCAGCTGGATATGCGTATCCTCGCTATTGAGGAACGGACTAACTATCCGGTCACCTTATCGGTAGATGATATGGGAATCGGTTTCCGTCTAACCGCTCAGACTGTAACGAGCATCGATCCGGCACGTATAACCACCTATCTGGCGACCGCCATCAGGGGCTTGGTTGATGTTCTGACCCACGATCCCAAACGGTTGATTCAAGATGTATCGATTCTGCCAGCCGCAGAACGGCAACAATTATTGGTGGACTTTAATGCCACTCAGGTGGATTTCCCACAGAATGGGTTGATTCACCAATTGTTCGAAGCCCAAGTGGAACAGCATCCCGATGCCATTGCCGTGGTATTTGAAGATCGGTCAGTATTTGAAGCTCAGTCACTGAGCTATGGAGAACTCAACCGCCGTGCCAATCGTCTGGCTCATCATTTGATTGCGCTGGGCGTGCGCCCGGATGATCGGGTAGCAATATGCGTCGAACGCAGTCTGGAGCTGGTGGTTGGCTTGCTTGCCATCCTCAAAGCTGGCGGCGCTTACGTGCCTCTGAATCCAACCTATCCGACGGAACGGATGATGTATATGCTGGAGGATTCAGAGCCAGTGGCTCTGCTGACTCAAACAGCACAAGCCAACAAGCTGGGCAGCCTTACATCTGTGATACCTATGGTACTGCTTGATATAGCATCGCTTGATGTTCAGGAGTCGTTCCTTACGGCACAACCGACTCACAACCCAGATATACAGGCACTGAACCTGACATCAAGCAATTTAGCCTATGTGATCTATACCTCTGGGTCTACCGGACAGCCCAAAGGCGTGATGGTCGAACACCGCAATGTCCTTCGTCTCATCATTAATAGTGATTTTGCTGATATTGGCCCGAATGATTGTATTGCCCATTGTGCCAATATGGCTTTTGACGCATCGACTTGGGAAATCTGGTCTGCCTTGCTTAATGGCGCACGTCTGCATGTGGTTTCACAATCTGTACTGCTTGATCCGGTGCATTTCTGCAATGCACTGATCGAGGGACAAGTCACCGCTCTTTGGTTAACCGTTGGTGTGTTCAACGAATACCTTGATGCGCTCAAACCCCTGCTTGGTCAGTTGCGTTATCTGCTTATTGGTGGTGATGCACTCGATCCGAGGAAAATACAGCAAGTGCAATTGGCTGAATCCCAGCCAGTGCATCTGATTAACGGCTATGGCCCAACGGAAACCACAACGTTTGCCGCAACCTATGCGATCGCATCCTCTGTCAATATTGCCCGTTCCATTCCTATCGGTCGCCCGATTGCCAATACCCAGATTTATATCCTCGACCCACACAGTCAGCCTGTTCCTCTCGGTGTGGCAGGCGAAATTTATATTGCTGGTGCTGGTGTTGCCCGTGGTTATTTGAATCGTCCTGAATTGACTACCGAACGTTTCCTCGCCGATCCGTTCTCGTCAAATCCGGATGCCCGCATGTACAAAACCGGCGACCTCGGTCGTTGGCTGCCCGATGGCAATATTGAATATCTTGGTCGCAATGATTTTCAGATCAAACTACGTGGTTTTCGGATTGAACTGGGCGAAATCGAGGCAAAACTCACACAATGTCACGGTGTGCGCGAGGCTGTCGTTTTAGCTCACGAAGATGAAACAAAGCAAAAACGCCTGATTGCCTATCTGCTGCCGCAGACAGGTGCTGAACTGGCACCAGCCGAACTGCGCCAGCAACTCGCCCGGCACCTTGCCGAGTACATGCTGCCCAGTGTTTTCATAACACTCGATACCTTCCCGCTGACGCCTAACGGCAAACTTGACCGTCAGGCACTTCCGGCTCCTGATTTGTCGGCAGTGGTGGCTCGCGGTTATGAAGCGCCAATGGGTGAGATAGAAATCGCCTTAGCCCGGATTTGGCAAAAATTACTGGGACTGGAACAAGTCGGTCGCCACGATCACTTCTTTGAATTAGGTGGTCACTCACTGCTTGCTGTCCAGCTCGTCGCACATGTACGTCAAGACTTGGCACGGGACTTATCACTACAGCAACTCTTTGACCAGCCCGTTTTGATCAATTTGGCTCAAACGCTTACTGGTACTTCGACAACGGCTCAAAGGGTGATTCCTGTCACTAATCGGAACCAACTGCTACCCTTGTCCTTTGCTCAACAACGGTTATGGTTTCTTGCTCAGATCGATCAGGCAGCCAGTCTGGCCTATCATATTCCGGGGGCATTGCGCCTTATCGGTCAACTCAATCGCCATGCCCTGGCCAGCGCACTCAACCATCTGATCGCCAGACATGAAATTTTGCGCACCCGCTTTGTGCTGGTCGCAGGTCAACCTTACCAACAAATCGATCCTGCGGACATGAGCCTGACTCTGTCTTATCAAGATCTACGCCCGTTAGCGCCAGAAACACACTCTAGCCGCATTGCTGAACTTGCCGCTTCCGAATCACAGACACCTTTTGACTTTACCCAAGGCCCGCTGATCCGTGGTCATGTGCTGCAACTGGCGGACAAAGAGCATGTATTGTTCCTCACCCACCATCATATTATCTCTGATGGCTGGTCTATCAGTGTATTGATGCATGAACTGAGCGCCCTTTACCGTGCCATTCTCGACGGTCAGGACGATCCCTTGCCACCGCTGCCGATTCAATACGCTGATTATGCTGTCTGGCAGCGTGAATGGCTGCAAGAAGCCGCCCTTACTGCCCAACGTGATTTTTGGCACACTCAGCTTGAAGGTGCTCCTGCCTTACTGACTCTCCCGACCGACCGGCCACGCTCGGCGACACAAACTTTTGTCGGAGGCCGGGTTCCTGTTCATTTTGATGCGGGATTATTGGCATCCCTTAAAAAGCTTGGACAGCGCCACAACACTACTTTGTTTATGACTGTGCTGAGTGCTTGGGGGATCGTACTGGCCCGACTCAGTGGGCAGGATGATGTTGTCATCGGTACGCCGGTTGCCAATCGCCCGCATCATGAACTGGAGGGATTAATCGGTTTCTTCGTCAATACGCTGGCCTTGCGCATCACACTGAATAATTCCGCCAATGTCACTGACCTGCTCAGCCAAATTCGGGAACGGGCGCTTGCCGCCTATGCACATCAGGATCTGCCCTTTGAACAGGTCGTCGAAACACTACAGCCCGAACGCAATCTAAGCTACAGCCCAATCTTCCAAGTAATGCTGGCCTTGAACAACACGCCAATTCAAGCACTGGCGTTACCCGATATACAGTGTATATCGGTTGAACAGACGCACCCCAGCGCTCACTTTGATTTAACCTTGTCGCTGACCGAAACCGGGGCAGGTCTGGTGGGTGATCTGGCCTATGCCGCCGATCTGTTTGATGCCGCAACCGTTGAGCGCATGGCCGGTTATTTAGCTAATGTGCTGACAGCAATGACGGAAGATGAAACACAACGCATTGCCACTCTGCCAATGCTACCGGAATCAGAACGGCAACAAGTGCTGATGAACTTCAATGCCACTCAGGCAGATTTCCCGCAAGATGCCTTGATCCACCAGCTTTTTGAAGCGCAGGTATTGCAACACCCTAATGCCACCGCCTTAGTCTACGAAGATCAAACACTGAGCTATGGTGAACTAAACTGCCGTGCCAATCAGTTGGCCCATTATCTGATTGCAATGGGTGTGCGTCCGGATGATCGGGTAGCAATCTGTGTCGAACGCAATCTGAAGATGGTGGTCGGCTTGCTGGCAATCCTCAAGGCCGGTGGGGCTTATGTGCCGCTCGATCCTGTTTATCCGGCCGAACGGCTGGTATATATGCTTGAGGACGCAGCACCAGTAACTTTACTGACCCAAACCGAGTGGATCGACAAGCTTTCCAGTACCTTGCCGACGGTTCTACTTGATAATACTTTTGATAATGCACTTGATAGCCAAGCACCGCTTTTGGCAACACAGCCAACGGATAATCCGGATGCTCAGGCTCTGGGGCTAACATCACGTCATCTGGCCTATGTTATTTACACTTCAGGATCAACTGGTCAACCGAAAGGGGTTATGATCGAACACCGTGGTCTGTGCAATTTGATCACCACTCAGAAAAATGCGCTGGCACTCACGCCAGATAGCCGCTTCTTGCAGTTCGCCTCGATCAGTTTCGATGCCTGTATTTGGGAATGTTGCATGGCTCTCATGGCGGGAGCGCGTCTCTATCTGGCCAAACGTGCCGACCTTCTGCCCGGTGCGGTACTGTCCAGTTACTTGGAAGACCATGCCATCAGCCATGTTCTGTTGTCACCAACGGCTCTGGCAGCCATGGATTCCCTGCCTGATACATTGCAAACCTTACTTGTGGGGGGAGAGGCCTGTCCTCCGAGCTTAGTCAAACGCTGGTCACAAGGGCGGCAGATGATCAATGCCTATGGGCCGACAGAAATTACTGTCTGCGCTACTCTTTATTTATGTAACCGTTATTTATGTAACCGTTATTTATGTGGCTGCTCAGAAGAAAATAATCCGCCGCCGATTGGTCGCCCGATCGCCAATACTCAAATCTATATTCTTGATGCCAACACTCAGCCGGTTCCGCTTGGTGTCATTGGGGAGATCTATATTGCTGGTGCCGGTATCGCCCGTGGTTACCTTAACCGCCATGAACTCACCGCCGAACGCTTTCTCGCTGATCCGTTCTCTTCAAATCCAGACGCAAGGATGTACAAAACGGGTGATCTGGGGCGCTGGCTCCCTGATGGTAATATTGAGTATCTTGGTCGCAATGATTTCCAAATCAAGCTCCGTGGTTTCCGTATTGAGCTTGGCGAGATCGAAAACCGACTCAGACAGTGCCACGGTGTGCGTGAAGCTGTCGTTTTAGCCCCTGAAGAAGATGAAACAAATCAGAAACGTCTGATTGCCTATCTGCTGCCTCAGGCGGGTGCTGAACTGGTGCCAGCCGAACTGCGCCAGCAACTTGCCCAGCATCTTGCCGAATATATGCTGCCTAGTGCATTTGTAACGCTTGACTCCTTCCCGCTGACCCCGAATGGAAAACTCGACCATCGGGCGCTTCCTGCGCCGGATTCGTCAGCGATAGCGATACGCAGCCATGCATCCCCGATCGGTGAAGCAGAAACCACTCTGGCTCAAATCTGGCAAAAACTATTGGGATTGAAACAAGTCAGTCGCCACGACCATTTTTTTGAACTCGGTGGTCATTCGTTGATGGTTGTCAGTTTAATCGAGGAATTGCGCACTATTGGCTGGCAACTCGATGTTCGCAGTGTCTTCGCCGCCCCTGTCCTCGCCGACATGGCTCAGGCTCTCCAGCATGACACCGATGCTTTTGTGGTGCCACCTAACCGTATTCCTGATAACTGCACCGCCATTACCCCCGATATGCTGCCGCTGGCTTCGCTGTCCCAAACTGAGATTGATGCCATCGTCGATAATATTCCGGGCGGAGCAAGTAATGTGCAGGATATCTATCCACTGACACCATTACAGGAAGGTATTCTGTTCCATCATTTGTTACAGACACAAGGTGATGCCTATTTATTACAAATCATACTTGCCTTTGACGCTCGTGAACGTCTCGATGCTTTTTTGGGAGCCTTACAGCAGGTTATCGACCGCCATGACATTTTGCGTACCGCTGCTTACTGGCAAGATCTGGTACAACCGGTTCAAGTGGTTTGGCGTAAGGCATCACTGAATATCCGTGTTTTCTCCCCTGCCACGACGGATGATATCCCAGCACAGCTACAGGCTCACACTGATCCAGACCAGCATCGCCTCGACCTGACTCGTGCACCGTTGTTCGCGGCTGATATTGCCCACGATCCGGCACAAAATGAGTGGCTGCTGACCCTGCGTTTCCACCATCTGGTCAGCGACCATATGACATTAGATCTTATCTTCGCTGAGATTGCCCAGATACTACAGGGAAATGCGGCAGCACTGCCCGCAATGCTGCCTTATCGCAATTTCATCGCCCAAGTTCTGAGTGTACCGGCTTCCATACATGAAATGTATTTCCGCGATCAACTGGCCGATATCGACGAACCCACGGCCCCGTTTGGCGTGCTTGCTATACCTAAAAATCCACCTAAAAATTCACCTAAAAAATCTCCTAAAGTATCGTCAGATAATAGCAAGTCCGTTGCAAAAGACAGGATTTTGCTCGCACCTGATTTGGCAAAAGCTATCCGCACTCAGGCTCGCCGTCTGGGGGTCAGTCCGGGCGTACTGTTCCATGTGGCATGGGGTCAAGTGCTGGCACAAACCAGCGGCCGCGACGATGTAGTTTTTGGCTCTGTATTGTTGGGTCGATTGCAAGGCGGTGCTGGTGCTGACCGCATACTGGGTATGTTCATCAACACTCTGCCAATTCGCATTTCCCTGAGCGGGCGCACTGTGCAAGAAATCGTGCAGGATACCTATCTCAATCTGACAACCTTGCTGGAGCATGAACAGGCACCACTGGCGCTGGCACAACGTTGCAGCGGCGTGGCTCAGCCCATACCCCTGTTCAGTGCCTTGCTGAATTATCGCCACAGCCAAGCTGGCAAGGGAGATGCCACTGAAACGATCTGGGCCGATATGCGGCTGGTCACGGCTGAGGAGCGCACTAATTATCCCATCACCTTATCAGTAGATGACTTAGGAGATGGTTTCCAACTGACCGCCCTGACCGTCAATGAAATCGTTCCAGCGCAGGTAACCACCTATCTGGCTACTGCCATTAACGGTTTGGTTGATGCCTTGGTTCATAACCCGCAACAATTGATTCTGGATATACCGGTCTTGCCGGCAGCAGAACGGCAGCAACTGTTGGTCAATTTCAACACCACTCAGGTGGATTTCCCACAAAATGGATTGATTCACCAATTATTTGAAGCGCAGGTATTACAACGCCCTAATGCCACTGCCGTGATTTACGAGGATCAAACACTGAGCTATGACGAATTGAACCAACGCGCCAACCGTCTGGCTCATTATTTGCTTGCATTGGGCATACGCCCGGATGATCGGGTTGCTATCTGTGCCGAACGCAGTCTGGCATTAATAATAGGTTTGCTCGGCATTCTCAAAGCGGGCGGCGCTTATGTACCGCTCGATCCGAATTATCCGGCTGAGCGGTTGGCGTATATGCTGGCGGATTCCACTCCCGTTGTCTTGCTGACCCAGACAGCACAAGCCGATAAGCTACCCAAAACCGTGCCGACAGTCTTGCTTGACGATGTATTAGCCGACCGCCAATCATTTAATAACCAATCATTTAATAACCAAGCATTTGATAATCCAGATGCACTGGCTCTAGGCCTGTCATCGCGGGATCTGGCTTATGTGATTTACACGTCGGGATCGACTGGTCAGCCCAAAGGCGTGATGGTCGAGCATCGCAGTGTTCTTCGCCTGATCATCAATAATAACTTCGCCGAGATTGGCCCTGATGACTGTCTTGCCCATTGCGCCAATGTCTCGTTTGACGCCGCCACTTGGGAAGTATGGGCTGGCTTGGTTCATGGGGCACGTGTTCTGCTGATCCCAGAAAAGACCCTGCTACAACCAACCTCTTTTGGTCAATGTTTATCATCGGAAGGTGTCAGTGCGCTATTCCTCACCACCGCACTGTTTAACCAGTATGCGAATTTGATTGCGCCATCATTGTCTGGCTTGCGTTATGTTCTTTTCGGCGGTGAACAGACGGATACCCGTCCTGCCATTCGCCTCAGAGCCGAACATCCACCAACACACTTATTGCATGTATACGGGCCAACGGAGACAACAACTTTTGCTACTGCCTATGAAATTCCCATGATGGAAAATACGGACGGTAACAGCGAAAGGAAAATCCCGATTGGTCATCCAATCTCCAATACCCAGATCTATATTCTGGATAAGCGAGGCCAGCCCGTGCCCCTTGGTGTAGCTGGCGAAATTCATATTGCCGGCCCCGGTGTTGCCCGTGGTTACCTGAATCGTCCAGAACTCACCGCCGAGCGCTTCCTCGCGGATCCGTTCTCTTCGGAGCCGGATGCCCGCATGTACAAAACCGGCGATCTGGGCTGCTGGCTGCCGGACGGCAATATTGAATACCTTGCGCGTAATGATTTTCAAGTCAAACTGCGTGGTTTCCGCATCGAACTGGGTGAAATAGAAGCAAGACTCACACAATGTGACGGTGTGCGCGAGGCAGTGGTTTTGGCCCGTGAAGATGAGCCAAACCTGAAGCGTCTGGTTGCCTATTTACTACCGCAGGATGGTATTGAATTGGTTCCGGCTGAGTTACGTCAGCAACTCGCCCAACATCTTGCTGAGTATATGCTGCCCAGTGCTTTTGTGACGCTGGAAGCTTTCCCGCTGACGCCTAACGGTAAACTTGACCGTCAGGCACTTCCTGCGCCTGATTCGTCGGCAGTGATAACCCGCCACTATGAGGCCCCAATTGGCGAAACAGAAATCGCTTTGGCTCAGATTTGGCAAGATTTGTTAGGACTGGAACGCGTCGGTCGCCATGATCATTTCTTCGAACTCGGTGGTCATTCTCTGCTTGCTGTCCAATTTTCTGCACGAGTACGTCAGGTATTGGCACGAGAGTTACCGTTACAGCAACTTTTTGATCAACCGCTTCTGAGCGATCTGGCCCTAGTGCTTACGGAAGCTTCGACCACCACTCAGGCCGCGATTCCATTGGCTGACCGCAACCAGCCACTACCGTTGTCCTTTGCTCAGCAACGGCTGTGGTTCCTTGGTCAGCTCGATCCGGCTGCCAGTCTGGCCTACCACATTCCAACCGCATTATGCCTGACCGGTCAACTCAATCGCCATGCCATGACCAGCGCACTTGACCAGTTGGTCGCCCGACAAGAAATCTTGCGTACCCGCTTTGTTCTGGTTTCAGGCCAGCCTTGCCAGCAAATCGATCCGGCTGACATAGGCTTTGCCCTGTCTTACCAAGACCTGCGTTCGTTGACGCCAGAAACACAAAACAACCGCCTCACTGAACTTACTGCTGCCGAAGCACAAACGCCTTTTGACTTTATCCAAGGCCCGCTGATCCGCGGTTATTTGCTGCAACTGGCGGACGAGGAGCATGTATTGCTGCTCACTCAACATCATATTATCTCTGATGGCTGGTCTATCAGTGTGCTGATGCATGAGATGAAGGCGCTCTACCGTGCCGCCCTTGAGGGTCAAAGCGATCCTTTACCACCATTGCCCATTCAGTATGCCGACTATGCTGTCTGGCAGCGTCATTGGTTGCAAGAAGCCCTCACCGCCCAACGCGATTTTTGGTGTTCTCAGCTTGAAGGAGCACCGGCTTTACTGACACTTCCCACCGACCGGCCACGCCCCGCAGTACAGTCTTATGTTGGCAGCCGGGTTCCTGTTCACTTTGATGTTGATTTATTGGCTGCGCTTAAAAGGCTTGGACAGCGCCATAACACGACCTTATTTATGACTGTGCTAAGCGCCTGGAGTATCGTGCTGGCCCGGCTCAGTGGTCAGGATGATATTGTCATCGGTACGCCTGTCGCCAATCGTCCGCATCACGAACTTGAAGGAATGATCGGTTTCTTCGTCAATACGCTGGCCTTGCGCATCACGCTGAGTGATTCTGCCAATATCGCTGACTTGCTTGCAGAAGTCCGGAAACAAGCGTTTGCGGCCTACACCCATCAAGATCTGCCTTTTGAGCAGGTGGTGGAAGCACTCCAGCCCGGACGCAGCCTGAGTTACAGCCCGATCTTCCAAGTGATGCTGGCCTTGAACAATATGTCACTACAAGAGTTTACGTCGCCACAAGAGTCATCATTACCTGATCTGCAACTCACATCGCTTGAGCAGGAACATCATAGCGCTCACTTTGATTTAACCTTGTCATTGACTGAAACTGAGGCGGGTCTGGTGGGTGAACTGGCCTATGCCATTGATCTATTCGATGCCATAACCATTGAGCGTATGGTCGGTTATTTGACAAATGTACTGACAGCAATGGTGACTGATGAGACACAAATTATTGCTGCTCTGCCAATGCTGCCGGAATCAGAGCGGCAACAACTTCTGGTGGGCTTCAATGCCCATCAAGAGGATTTCCCGCAGGATAGTCTGATCCACCAGCTATTTGAGGCTCAGGCAGCACAGCATCCTGATGCTATCGCCGTCGTATTTGGCGAGAAAACACTCAGCTATAAGGAGCTAAACCGCCATGCCAATCGGCTGGCTCATCATCTGATTGCGCTGGGTGTTCGTCCTGACGATCGGGTGGCAATCTGTGTCGAACGCAGTCTGGAAATGGTGGTGGGATTGCTTGCCATTCTCAAAGCAGGCGGTGCTTACGTGCCGCTTGATCCGGCCTATCCAGCCGACCGACTGGCGTACATGCTTGAAGATGCAACTCCAGTAGCCATACTGACCCAGACAACGCTGAGCGAAAAACTTGATTGCGCCCTGCCTACGGTTTTGTTGGATACGGTCTTGCTGGATACGGTCTTGCCGGATAATGAGCTTGATAGCCCAGCCTCGTTCCTGACGACACTACCAACCGATAATCCGGACACTCAGGCGCTGGGGCTGGCATCACGTCATCTGGCCTATGTGATTTACACGTCAGGATCGACCGGACAACCGAAAGGTGTCATGGTCGAGCACGCCAACGTCATTCGCCTGTTGGCAGCAACGCAATCACGTTTCCAGTTCAATGACAAAGATGTATGGACACTGTTCCACTCCTTTGCTTTCGATTTCTCGGTATGGGAATTGTGGGGAGCCTTGGCTTACGGCGGTCGGCTGGTTGTTATCTCAGCAGATTGTGCCCGCTCACCGCAGATGTTCTATTCACTGCTGTGTCGTGAACAGGTCACGATACTGAATCAGACCCCCAGCGCTTTCCGTCAATTGATTTCTGCCCAAGATGACACTTCGTATTCTCTTGCGCATTCTCTGCGCTGCATCATTTTTGGGGGCGAAGCGTTGGAATTACATACGCTTATACCGTGGGTTACCCGTAATCCTACTTCGCAAACCCGTCTGGTGAACATGTATGGCATCACCGAAATTACCGTACATGCTACCTATCGCGAACTGACAGAATCCGATATCAACTCAGGACGGGGTAGCTTGATTGGTCAGCCTCTGTCTGATCTGCGAGTTTATATTCTTGATCCCTACGGTCAACCAGTGCCGCTTGGTGTGGCAGGTGAAATCTACATCGTCGGTGCCGGTGTTGCCCGTGGCTATCTGAATCGCCCTGAACTAACTACCGAGCGCTTCCTCGCTGATCCGTTCTGCCCGGATTCGGATATCCGCATGTACAAGACCGGCGATCTTGGTCGCTGGCTGCCCGATGGCAATATTGAATATCTCGGCCGCAATGATTTTCAGGTTAAATTACGTGGTTTCCGGATTGAACTGGGTGAAATCGAGGCAAGACTTGAGCAATGCCACGGCGTGCGTGAAGCCGTAGTTTTAGCGCAAGAAATTTTGGCTCAAGAAATAGTACTGGCCCGTGAAGACGCTTCTCATTCAGCCTCTTATAAAAACACCGAAGGACAAAAACGTCTGGTTGCCTATGTGCGTCCACTGGATGGTATCGAATTGGTTCCGGCTGAACTGCGCCAGCAACTCAGCCAGCACCTCGCTGAATATATGCTGCCCAGCGCATTTGTCACGCTCGACGCTTTCCCGCTGACCCCCAATGGCAAACTCGACCGTCAGGCGCTTCCTGCACCCGATTTGTCTGCCATCGTGGTACGCGAGTATGCATCCCCGATCGGTGAAATGGAAATTGCTCTCGCCCAGATTTGGCAGAATCTATTGGGACTGGAGCGCGTCGGTCGCCATGATCACTTCTTCGAGCTCGGCGGCCATTCGCTGATGATTGTCAGTCTGATCGAAGGACTACGCGGTCTGGGTTGGCAGCTCGACGTACGCAGCGTGTTTGTTGCACCTGTCCTCGTCGATATGGCTCAGGCCATCCAGCATGATGCCCGCACTTTTGTCGTGCCATCCAACTGTATCCCCGAAGATTGCACGACCATCACGTCCGATATGCTGCCTTTGGTTACTCTGTCCCAGACTGAGATTGATGCCATTATCGCAACAGTTCCGGGAGGTGTCGCCAATGTACAGGATATCTATCCGCTCGCTCCGTTGCAGGAAGGGATCTTGTTCCACCACCTGTTACAGACGCAGGGGGATAATTATCTGCTACAAAGTTTGCTCGCCTTCGATACCTATGAGCATCTCAATACGTTCTTGGCTGCTCTGCAACAAGTCATTGATCGTCATGATATTCTGCGCACTGCTGCTTACTGGCAAGAACTGGCACAGTCGGTTCAGGTAGTCTGGCGTCAGGCTCCACTGAGCATCAATACGTTTATCCCAACCACGGCGGATGATGTCCCCGCCCAGCTAAGGGCTTACACTGATCCGCGCCAGCATTGCATCGATCTGAACCGCGCGCCGCTGTTCACCGCAGATATCGCCCACGATCCGACACAAGATGAGTGGTTGCTGGCGCTGCGCTTCCATCATCTGGTTAGCGACCATATGACTCTGGAGCTGATTTTTGCTGAAATTGCCCTTATCTTGCAGGGAAATGCGGAGACCTTGCCGGCTGTATTGCCCTATCGCAACTTTATTGCTCAAACCCTGAATATGCCGACTGCCGAGCACGAGGCTTATTTCCGTGCCCAATTTGCTGATGTTGATGAACCAACTGCGCCATTCGGGATGCTTAAAGTACAAACTGACGGCGAACTCGTTACTGAAGCCCGCCTCGCCATTGAACCTGATCTGGCAAAAGCCATCCGTGCTCAGGCGCGTCGTCTGGGTGTCAGTCCGAGTGTGCTGTTCCATGTAGCTTGGGCGCAAGTGCTGGCACAAACCAGCGGTCGCGATGACGTGGTATTTGGTTCTGTGCTATTGGGACGACTTCAGGGAGGTGCCGGTGCTGAGCGAGTGCTGGGTATGTTCATCAACACCTTACCAATGCGGGTTTCCCTGACCAATCGTACTGTTCAGGAAGTAGTACAAGACACTTACCACGGTTTGATGATGCTGCTGGAACACGAACAGGCCCCATTAGTACTGGCACAACGTTGCAGCGGTATGGCGCAGTCGATGCCGCTGTTCAGTACCCTGCTGAATTACCGCCACAGCCAATCTGGTGAAGCAGAGACGGTTGACAGCGTTTGGACAGGTATGCGCATTTTGGCGGCCGAAGAACGCACCAACTATCCAATTACCCTGTCAGTGGATGATTTGGGCACCGATTTCCGACTGGTCGCGCAAACAGTCGCTGATATCGAACCCAACCGCGTAATCCATTATCTGGCTACCGCCATTAATGGTTTGATTGATGCTCTGGCGCGTGAGCCACAACAGTTGATTAGAAATATCTCAATCCTGCCTGCTACAGAACGCCGGCAATTACTGGTAGATCTCAACGCCACACAGAGGGGGTTCTCGCAAGACTCGCTGATTCAGCAACTGTTTGAAGCTCAAGTGGCAAGCCATCCCGACACCATCGCGGTGGTATTTGAGGAGCAAACATTCAGTTATGGCGAGCTGAACCGCCGCGCCAATCAGTTGGCCCACCATCTGATTTCATTGGGAGTCCGCCCAGATGATCGGATAGCCATTTGTGTCGAACGCAGTCCGGAACTGATCGTAGGTCTGCTCGCTATCCTCAAGGCAGGCGGAGCTTATGTGCCAATCGATCCGACTTATCCGACTGAGCGGCTGGTTTATATGCTGGAAGACTCGGCTCCCGTGGTCTTGCTAACGCAGATAACCCAAGCCGACAGGTTGTCCAATTCTGGGTCTATATTGATGCCTATGATGCCTATTATAGTACTTGGCGCTCAAAATACGTTGTTGGCGGAACAACCGACCCATAATCCAGACATACAGGCTTTAGGACTGAGTTCACACCATCTGGCATACGTGATCTATACCTCAGGCTCTACAGGGCTACCCAAAGGCGTCATGATTGAGCATCGCAGTGTACTTCGTCTGATTATCAATAATGGCTTTACAGATATTGGGCCAGATGACTGCGTTGCCCATTGTGCCAATATCGCCTTTGACGCATCGACATGGGAAATCTGGTCTGCCTTGCTCAATGGCGCACGCCTGCATGTGGTTTCACAATCCGTGCTGCTCGATCAGATACGTTTCCGCGAATCGCTGATCAAGGGGCAAGTCAACGCCCTCTGGTTAACGGCTGGCTTGTTCAACGAATATCTCGATACGCTCAAACCCCTGTTCGGGCAATTGCGTTACTTACTTGCCGGCGGTGATGTCCTCGATCCGAAAAAGATACAGCAAGTACAATTAGCTGAATCACAACCAGCACATTTGATCAACGGGTATGGCCCAACGGAAACCACAACCTTTGCCGCCACCTATACAATGATATCCCCCGTTGATGTGACTCGCTCTGTTCCCATTGGCAGCCCGATTGCCAATACCCGAATTTATATTCTTGACAAGTATGGTCAACCCGTTCCCTTTGGTGTGACCGGAGAAATTTATATTGCTGGTGCAGGTGTTGCACGCGGTTATCTGAATCGTCCAGAACTGACAGCCGAACGCTTCCTGATCGATCCATTCTCGCAAAATCCAGATGAACGTATGTACAAAACCGGAGACCTTGGTCGTTGGTTACCTGATGGCAATATTGAATATCTCGGCCGCAATGATTTTCAGATTAAGTTACGTGGCTTCCGCATCGAACCGGGCGAAATCGAGGCAAGACTCATGCAGTGCCACGGTGTTCGTGAAGCTGTCGTTTTAGTTCAAGAAACGGTTTTGACTCAAGAAACAGCTTTAGCCCACGAAAACGAGCCGAACCAGAAACGCTTGGTTGCCTATCTGCTACCTCAGGATGGCTGCGAGTTGGTTCCTGTAGATTTGCGCCAGCAGCTCGCCCAGCATCTGTCCGAGTATATGCTGCCCAACGCCTTTATGGTGCTTGAAGCCTTCCCACTGACCCCCAATGGCAAACTTGACCGCAAGGCGTTTCCAGCCCCGGATTTGTCTGCCGTGGTGACACACGATTATGAGCCACCACAGGGAAGGATAGAAACCGCTCTGTCTCAAATCTGGCAAAACTTATTAGGACTGGAGCGTGTCAGCCGTCACGACCATTTCTTCGAACTGGGCGGTCATTCACTGATGGTCATAAGACTAATAACACGTATAAAAAACAAATTGTTGGTCAATATCCCCCTTACTTCGTTATTCACTTCGCCCAAATTGATGGAGCAGGCCAATGTCATTCTATCAATTCAAATGAATGCGGTAGGGGAAAACGAGACTGAGTCAATCCAAAACGATCTTGACTCAATGTCGGCAGAAGAATTGATGGCAATTTTAGGCGGAGACAGCAAATAATGACAAGGGCTAACATGAATATCAATGACTTGAAACGTGCGGTTCTGGAAAAAAGACTTGAAGAACAATTGAAAGTACGCGGCTATCAGCAGCAACAGTCATTGATAAAACCAGCGAACCGACATCGACCACTGCCGCTATCCTTCGCACAACAGCGATTATGGTTTCTCAGCCAAATCGATCCGGCGGCCAGTCAAGCCTATCATCTGCCTGTGATACTGCGCCTTACCGGCCGGCTCGACCGAGATGCACTGAAAACTTCCCTCGATCGCCTGATTACCCGCCATGAAAGCCTGCGTACCCGCTTTATACTGGTTGAAGGCCAGCCCTGCCAGTACATTGATCCGGCTGACATCGGTTTTGCTCTGTCCTGCCATGATCTGCGCCAGCTCGATCAGGCCCTGCATATTCACCGTGTCACCGAGCTGGCTGATATTGAAGCTCAGACTCCCTTCGATTTTGCTCAGGGACCACTTATTCGTGGTCAACTGCTGCAATTGACAGACGAGGAGCATGTGTTATTGCTCACCCTGCATCACATCATCACTGACGGCTGGTCCGTCGGTGTGCTGGTGCAAGAGTTGGGGACTTTCTACCGCACGGCCCTTGATGGTCATCACGATCCTTTGCCTCCATTGCCCATTCAGTATGCGGATTATGCTGTCTGGCAACATGAGCAGTTGAAAGAAACGGCTCTCACTGAACAGCATGATTTCTGGTGTATCCGGCTTAAGGGCGCTCCGGCCTTACTGACACTTCCCACCGATCGACCTCGCCCGACGGTACAAACTTATGCCGGCGGTCAAGTGTCTTTCCACCTTGATGCCACATTATTGGCATCACTTAAGGCGCTTGGACAACGCCATAACAGTACCTTGTTTATGACGGTATTGACTGCCTGGAGTATCGTACTCGCCCGACTCAGTGGTCAGGACGATATCGTCATCGGTACGCCGGTTGCCAACCGTCCGCACCATGAACTTGAAGGATTGGTTGGTTTCTTTGTCAATACACTGGCTTTGCGCATCACATTCAATGATGGCCTGAGTGTGGCAGATTTGCTTGCACAGGTTCGCGAGCAGGCGTTTGCCGCCTATGCCCATCAGGATCTGCCCTTCGAGCAGGTGGTGGAAGCACTACAACCGGAACGCAGCCTGAGCTACAGCCCCATTTTTCAGGTAATGCTGGCCTTAAACAACACCCCAGCTCAAGAGTTGACATTACCCGATTTGCAGCTCTCAACGATTGAACAGGCTCGTCGTAGTGCACATTTTGACTTAACGTTATCACTGAGCGAAACCAAGGCGGGTTTGGTTGGTGATCTGGAATATGCCACTGATTTATTCGACGCCTCAACTGTTGAGCGCATGGTCGGCTATTTAACCAATATCCTGACGGCGATGGTCACTGACGAGACACAACGCATTGCCACTCTGCCGATGCTGCCGGAAACAGAACAGCAACAACTGCTGGTCAGCTTCAACGCTACTCAAACAGATTTCCCACAAGATGCCTTGATCCACCAGCTTTTTGAAGTTCAGGCGGAGCAACGCCCTGACGCTATTGCAGTGGTTTTTAAAGATCAAATCATCAGTTATGGCGAGCTGAACCATCGCGCCAATCGTCTGGCTCATCATTTGCTGGCATTGGGCGTTCGCCCCGACGATCGGGTCGCAATTTGCCTCGAACGCAGTCTCGAAACGATTGTGGGCTTACTTGGCATCCTTAAAGCCGGTGGCGCCTATCTTCCACTTGATCCAGCCTATCCCACCGAGCGGCTGGCATATATGCTTGAAGACGCAGCTCCCTTAGTATTACTGACTCAGACAACGCTGATTGACAGGCTGCCAAACACTGTGCCTGTGGTTATGCTCGACACTCAGGAAACGTTATTAGGGACACAATCTATTACACTACCTATTCATAACCCAGATGCTCAGGCATTGGGGCTGACATCACACCATCTGGCGTATGTGATCTACACGTCAGGCTCGACGGGACAGCCCAAAGGCGTGATGGTTGAACACCGCAGTGTCAATCGGTTGGTGATCAATAATGGTTATGCAGATATCGGGGCAGATGACTGCGTTGCCCATTGCGCCAATATTGCTTTTGACGCGTCAACATGGGAAATCTGGTCTGCCCTGTTAAACGGTGGTCGTCTGCACATAGTTTCACAATCAACGTTACTCGATCCGCTACGTTTCTGCGATTCATTGATTCGGGGACACGTTACCGCCCTCTGGTTAACGGCGGGTTTATTCAACAAATATCTCGATGCGCTCAAACCCCTGTTTGGTCAATTGCGCTACCTGATCACTGGCGGTGATGTCCTTGACCCAAGAGCGATCCAGTACGCTCAGTTGACTGAGCCTCAGCCGGCACACTTGATTAACGGCTATGGCCCAACGGAAAACACAACGTTTACCACAACCTACTCCATTGATTCGCCAATCAATGCTGACCGTACTATTCCCATAGGTCGCCCAATTGCCAACACCCAAATCTATATTCTTGACAAATATCTTCAGCCCGTCCCTCTCGGTGTCACGGGTGAAATCTATGCCGCTGGAGCCGGTGTTGCCCGGAGTTATTTGAACCGTCCCGAACTCACCACTGAACGCTTCCTGATCAATCCATTCTCTTCAAATCAGGAGGCACGCATGTACAAAACCGGTGACCTTGGCCGCTGGCTGCCGGATGGCAATGTCGAATACCTCGGCCGCAATGATTTTCAGGTCAAACTGCGGGGCTTCCGTATTGAACCCGGCGAAATCGAAGCACAACTGAGGCAATGCCACGGAGTACGTGAAGCGGTGGTACTGGCTTGTGAAGACGGTTTACGTGAAGACGGTTTACGTGAAGACCGTTCTGATGAAAATATGGCCGGACAAAAACGTTTGGTGGCTTATCTACTGCCTCAAGCGGGTATTGAACTGGTGCCGACCGAACTGCGTCAACAACTTGCCCGACACCTTGCCGACTATATGTTGCCCAGCGCTTTTGTGATATTGGAGGCTTTCCCGCTCACTTCCAGTGGCAAGCTCGATCGTCAGGCGCTTCCTGCACCCGATTCATTTGCTGATATAATACGCAGCGATGAAGCGCCAATCGGTGAAACAGAAACAGCGCTGGCCCGGATTTGGCAAAATTTATTGGGATTAGAGCGAATCGGTCGCCATGACCATTTTTTTGAACTCGGTGGTCATTCACTACTGATCGTCAGTCTGATTGAGAAATTGCGTAGCAGCGGCTGGAAACTCAACGTTCGCAGTGTCTTCTCTTCCCCTGTTCTCGCCGACATGGCCCAGACTCTCCAGCGTGATGCCAATGCTTTCGTGGTGCCACCCAATCTCATTCCTGAAGGCTGCACAACCATCACGCCCGATATGCTGCCACTGGTTTCGCTTTCCCAAACTAAGATTGATGCCATCATTGATACCGTCCCTGACGGAGCGAGTAATGTACAGGATATCTATCCACTGGCACCGTTGCAGGAAGGCATTCTGTTCCATTATCTGATGCAAACACAGGGTGATACTTACCTGTTGCAGAGCCTGCTCGCTTTCGATACCCGTGATCGCCTCGATGTTTTTCTGAATGCCCTGCAACAGGTTATTGACCGCCACGATATCCTGCGCACTGCGGTTTATTGGCAAGGATTAGAACATCCAGTTCAGGTGGTTTGGCGTCAGGCTCTACTGGATATCAAGGTTTTTACGCCAACCACAGAGAATGATGTTCCGGCACAACTAGATGTTCCAGCAAAACTACAGGCTCACACCGATCCACGCCAACATCGTATCAATTTGAACCAAGCGCCACTGTTTGCTGCTGATATCACTCACGATCCGATACAGGATGAATGGCTGCTGGCCTTGAGATTCCATCATCTGGTCAGTGACCATATGACACTGGAGCTGATTTTTGCTGAGATCGCCCTAATGTTGCAGGGGGAGGCGAAAAAACTTCCCATGGTACTGCCCTACCGCAATTTTATCGCCCGGACTCTGAGCGTACCGGCAGTAGAGCATGAAGCGTATTTTCGTACACGGCTCGCCGATATTGATGCTCCGACAGTACCGTTTGGTGTGCTTTCAGTACCGAGTGATGTTGAATCTATCGCCGAAACCCGTCTTCTCCTCGCTCCCGAACTGGCGGAGGCCATTCGTGCCCAAGCCCAGCGTCTGAAAGTCAGCCCCAGCGTACTGTTCCATGTCGCATGGGCGCAAGTGTTGGCACAGACCAGCGGTCGCGACGACGTGGTCTTTGGCTCTGTTCTTTTGGGCCGTCTGCAAGGAGGAGCCTGTGCCGACCAAATACTGGGCATGTTTATCAATACCCTGCCAGTACGTGTTTCTCTGGCTGGCTACAGTGCACAAGCAGTCGTACAAGCTACCTACAATGATTTGATGGCACTGCTGGAACATGAACAGGCTCCGCTGGCACTGGCACAAAGTTGCAGCGGTGTAGCCCAGCCCATGCCGCTGTTCAGTGCCCTGCTCAATTACCGCCATTCCCAAACCAACGAAGCAGACGCAGTTAATACTGTAGCTAATACCATCTGGTCAGGAATGCGCATTATCTCAGCACAGGAACGCACCAACTATCCAATTACTCTATCGGTGGACGATTTGGGCGTTGGTTTTCATCTGACCACCCACACAATCGCCAGTATCGATCCGGATCGTGTCACCCATTATCTGCTGACAGCCATAAGTGGTCTGGTTGATGTCTTAGCTCACAATCCACAAAAGTTGATTCTGGACGTGCCTATTTTGCCGGAAGCCGAGCGTCAACAATTGCTGGTGGATTTCAACGCCACACAAGCAGACTATCCGCAAGATGCCCTGATCCACCAGCTTTTTGAAGCTCAGGCGGCATGTCGTCCAGAGGCTACTGCGTTAGTTTTTGAAGATCAGAAGATGTTTGAAGATCAGACGATCAGCTATGGCGAATTGAATCGCCGTGCCAATCGGCTGGCTCATTACCTGATTGCGTTGGGCGTGCGTCCGGATGATCGGGTCGCAATTTGCGCTGAACGCAGTCCAGAGATAATCGTCGGCTTACTCGGCATCCTTAAGGCTGGCGGCGCTTATGTACCGCTCGATCCGAATTATCCGGCTGAGCGGTTGGCGTATATGCTGGCGGATTCCACTCCCGTTGTCTTGCTGACCCAGACAGCACAAGCCGATAAGCTGCCCAAAACCGTGCCGACAGTCTTGCTTGACGATGTATTAGCCGACCGCCAATCATTTAATAACCAGGCATTTGATAATCCAGATACACTGGCTCTAGGGCTGACATCACGGGATCTGGCCTATGTGATTTACACGTCGGGATCGACCGGACAACCGAAAGGTGTGATGGTCGAACACCGCAGTGTCAATCGGTTGGTGATCAATAATGGTTATGCAGATATCGGGGCAGATGACTGCGTTGCCCATTGCGCCAATATTGCTTTTGACGCGTCAACATGGGAAATCTGGTCTGCCCTGTTAAACGGCGGTCGTCTGCACATAGTTTCACAATCAACGTTACTCGATCCGCCACGTTTCTGCGATTCATTGATTCGGGGACACGTTACCGCCCTCTGGTTAACGGCGGGTTTATTCAACAAATATCTCTATGCGCTTAAACCCCTGTTTGGTCAATTGCGCTACCTGATCACTGGCGGTGATGTCCTTGACCCAAGAGCGATCCAGTACGCTCAGTTGACTGAGCCTCAGCCGGCACACTTGATTAATGGCTATGGCCCAACGGAAAACACAACGTTTACCACAACCTACTCCATTGATTCGCCAATCAATGCTGACCGTACTATTCCCATAGGTCGCCCAATTGCCAACACTCAAATCTATATTCTTAACAAATATCTTCAGCCCGTCCCTCTCGGTGTCTCGGGTGAAATCTATGCCGCTGGAGCCGGTGTTGCCCGGGGTTATTTGAACCGTCCCGAACTCACCACTGAACGCTTCCTGATCAATCCATTCTCTTCAAATCAGGAGGCACGCATGTACAAAACCGGTGACCTTGGTCGCTGGCTGCCGGATGGCAATGTCGAATACCTCGGCCGCAATGATTTTCAGGTCAAACTGCGGGGCTTCCGCATCGAACCCGGCGAAATCGAGGCTAAATTGAAGCAATGCCACGGTGTACGTGACGCCATTGTTCTTATGCTCGAAGACCGTTCTTATGACGATCCTAATAACAGTTCCGATGAGAATAAGGGAAACCAGAAACGTTTAGTCGCCTATCTGCTCCCTCAAACTGGCGTTGAATTGGTGCCTGCTGAACTGCGCCAGCAGCTCGCTCAGCACCTTGCCGACTATATGCTGCCCAGTGCTTTTGTCACATTGGAAACTTTCCCGCTGACCCCCAATGGTAAACTCGACCGTCAGGCACTTCCTGCACCTGATTCGTCTGCGGTGGTAGTTCGTCACTATGAAGCACCGAATAGCGAGGAAGAAATTATTCTGGCTCGAATCTGGCAAGGCTTGCTGGGGCTGGAACAAGTTGGTCGCCACGACCACTTTTTTGAACTTGGCGGACACTCACTGATGATCGTGCAATTAGCCACGCGCATACAAAATGAGTTTATGGTCGATATCCCCATCTCTTCGTTGTTTCTTTCCCCTCAATTAGTGGAACAGGCAAACATCATCTTTACAGCTCAAATGGATGCCATAGGAAAAAACGATATTGAATCACTCGAAAACGCACTTGATTTGATGTCAACAGAAGAGTTAATGGCAATTTTAGGCGGAGACAGTAGCAAATGATAAGGGCCGACATGAATCACGATAATCTGAAACGTGCTGTTTTAAAAAAGAAAATTAAAGAACAATTACAAAATCAGAAGCATCAGAAGCGACCGCCAATCAAGCAAGTGGCCCGTGATCTTCCTCTGCCATTGTCCTTCGCCCAACAACGCTTGTGGTTTCTTAACCAACTCGATCCTGCCGCCAGTCTGGCCTATCATATTCCGGTAGCGCTGCGCCTGACCGGTCAGCTTAACCATGATGCCCTGACTACCGCGCTCAATCACCTGATTGCCCGTCATGAAAGCCTGCGTACCCGTTTCATGCTTATTGAGGGACAACCCTGCCAGTACATTGATTCTGCTGATATCGGCTTTGCTCTGTCCTATCAGGATCTACGCTCTTCGGATTCAGAGATGCACAATCACCGCATCGCTGAACTTACCACTCTTGAAGCACAGACGCCTTTCGACTTGGCTCAAGGCCCGCTGATCCGTGGTCAGCTATTGCAACTGACAGATGAAGTACATGTATTGTTGCTTACTCAGCATCACATCATCTCTGATGGTTGGTCTATTGGTGTGCTGGTGCACGAACTGGGGGCTTTTTATCGTGCCGCTCTCGGCAATCATGCTAATGGCGATCACGATGCTCCGTTTGCACCACTTCCCATTCAGTATGCCGATTATGCTGTCTGGCAGCGTGAGTGGCTGCAAGGAGCCGTCCTTGCGAAACAACGCGATTTCTGGTGTACCCAACTCGAAGGCGCTCCGGCCTTACTGAATCTGCCCACTGATCGACCCCGCCCACCAGTACAGAGTTATACGGGGGATCAAGTACCTGTTCAGTTCGATGCTACTTTGCTGGAATCGCTTAAATTATTTGGTCAACACCATAACACTACCCTGTTTATGACCATACTGGCAGCCTGGAGTATCGTGCTCGCCCGACTCAGTGGTCAGGATGATATTGTTATCGGCACCCCTGTTGCCAACCGCCCACATCAAGAACTTGAAGGGCTGATTGGTTTCTTCGTCAATACCTTGGCCCTGCGCGTCACATTGAGTAATACCACCAGTGTTGCTGACCTGCTCACACAAATTCGCGAACGGGCGCTTTCCGCTTATGCGCATCAGGATCTACCTTTTGAGCAAGTGGTGGAAGCATTACAACCTGAACGCAGCCTGAGCTACAGTCCGATCTTTCAGGTGATGCTGGCCTTAAATAACACACCAGCCAAAACGCTGACGCTGCCAGGGTTGCAACTCACTCCGGTTGAGCAAGTACGCCTCGGCACTCACTTCGATATGACATTATCGCTGACCGAAACGGAGAATGGTCTGTTCGGTGAACTGGAGTATGCCGTTGATTTATTTGATTCTTCAACTATAGAACGCATGATCGGCTATTTGCAGCGAATACTGGTAGCAATGACGAGCGATGCAAGGCAATCTGTTTCTAAAATACAATCCGTTTCCAAAATACAATCCGTTTCCAAAATACAATCCGTTTCCAACCTGCCGATGCTATCGGATTCAGAGCGCCAACAATTGTTGGTGGAGTTCAATGCCACCCAAACTGATTTCCCACAAGATGCCCTGATCCACCAACTGTTTGAAGCGCAAGCGGCACAATCGCCCAATGCTACAGCGATAGTGTGTAGAGACCAGTCTCTCAGCTATAACGAATTGAATCTCCGTGCTAATCGTCTGGCTCATAATCTGATCGAACTCGGAGTACAACCCGATGCCCGAGTGGCGATTTGTGTCGAACGTAGTCTGGAAATGGTGGTGGGATTGCTTGCCATTCTCAAAGCAGGCGGAGCTTATGTTCCGCTCGATCCCGCTTATCCTTCAAGTCGGTTGGCGTATATGCTTGAAGATGCAGTTCCCTTAGTATTACTGACCCAGAAAACAGTAGCCGACAGACTAACCAGCGCCGTGCCGGTGGTGTTTATCGACAACATATTCGATCTCCAAGAATCATTTATTGAGGCTCAGTCTATTGAAGCACGGTCAGCAAATAATCCTGATGCTGAGACTCTGGGCTTAACGTCAAATCATCTGGCCTATGTGATTTATACCTCTGGCTCCACCGGACTGCCAAAAGGGGTCGCGATCGCTCATCGCAATACGGTTAATTTCCTCACTTGGGCACAACGAACTTTCAGCCCTGAGGAGCTGGCTCATACTCTGTTTGCGACATCATTTAATTTTGATTTATCCGTATACGAATGCTTTGTACCACTTATTTCCGGCGGTACGGTTCATATTGTTCCCGACGTGCTGTCATTAATCGCTACCGAGCTATCTATTACAGAACGATCTATTACAGAACGATCAATTACAGAGCGGTCTGCTGAAAAACAAGCAATCAGTCTAATCAACACGGTGCCGTCAGCCATCGCGCATTTGCTTGAAACTAACGCCATTCCTCCGCAGGTGCGCACTGTCAATTTAGGCGGTGAGGCACTTAAGCCACATATTGTTGAACATTTGTTTGCCCGTTCCTCCATACAAGATGTGTGTAACCTATATGGCCCCTCAGAGACGACAACCTATTCAACATGGACGCGCATGAACCGGACAACGGGTGCTACCACGCATATTGGCCGCCCGATTGCTAACACCCAGATTTATATTCTCGATGCCAATGGTCACCCGGCTCCTATTGGTGTCGCTGGTGAAATTCATATCGCTGGCGCTGGTGTTGCCCGTGGTTATCTGAATCGCCCCGAACTCACAGCTGAACGTTTCCCCATCAATCCGTTCTCTTCCGATCCAAACGCACGTATGTATAAAACGGGCGATCTGGGGCGCTGGCTGCCGGACGGCAATATCGAATACCTCGGCCGCAATGATTTTCAGGTTAAATTACGCGGTTTCCGCATTGAACTCGGTGAAATCGAAGCGCAACTTATGCAATGTCATGGCGTGCGCGAAGCGGTGGTAATTGCCCGTGAAAATACAGGAGGACAAAAGCAATTAGTTGCTTATCTGCGACCACTCGCGGGCGTTGAATTAGTCCCCGCTGAACTGCGTCAGCAACTTGCACAGCATCTTGCCGAATATATGCTGCCCAGCGCCTTTATCACTCTTGACGCTTTCCCGATGACGCCCAATGGCAAACTCGACCGTCAGGCACTCCCTGCCCCTGATGCGTCTGCGGTAGCAACACGCGGATATGAAGCGCCAACCGGAGAAATGGAAACGGCTTTAGCCAAAATCTGGCAAGATTTGCTGGGACTGGAGCAGGTCGGTCGTCATGACCATTTCTTTGAGCTCGGCGGGCACTCGCTGATGATCGTCAACCTGATTGAACAATTGCACAATCTTGGCTGGCGGCTCGATGTACGCAGTGTGTTCGCCACCCCAATTCTGAGTGAGTTGGCACAAACCATCTTGGCATATCAGGACGACATTTGCGCTTTCGAAGTCCCTCCCAATCTTATTCCCGAAGGTTGCACTACCATTACTCCCGATATGCTGCCTTTGGTTTCGCTATCTCAATCCGAAATCAATGCCATTATCAGGACTATCCCCGGTGGGGCAAGCAATGTACAAGATATCTATCCGTTGGCACCGTTGCAGGAAGGTATCCTGTTCCAGCACTTGCTACAGACACAAGGTGATGATTATCTGCTGCAAAGTCTGCTCGCTTTCGATACTCGCGAACGTCTCGATATCTTTTTGGATGCCCTGCAACAAATTATCGATCGCCATGATATTTTGCGCACTTCCGCTTATTGGCAGGATCTGACACAGCCAGTTCAAGTGGTTTGGCGTCAAGCACCGCTGTGCATCAATGTATTTACTCCGGTTTTTACCTCAACGTTTATTTCTACGACAGAAGGCGATATTTCATCACAGGACGTTTTATTACAAGACGTTTTATTACAATTGCGTGCCTACACTGATCCGCGCAAGCATCGTCTCGATCTGAGTCGCGCGCCCTTGTTCGCCGCCGATATTACCCATGATCCAGTACACGATGAATGGCTGTTGTCTCTGCGTTTTCATCATTTAGTCAGCGACCATGTCACACTGGAACTGATTTTCGCTGAGATTGCCCAAGTGTTGCAGGGAAATGCCAAAATGCTGCCCGCTGCGTTGCCTTATAGCGACTTTATTGCCCGGACGCTAAGCGTGCCAATCACAGAGCATGAAGCCTATTTCCGTAGCCAGCTTGCTGATGTTGATGAACCAACCGCACCATTCGGGATACTCAAAATACAAAGCGATAATAGTTCTATCAACGAAGACAGCCTTTCATTCCCCTCTTCTCTGGCGAAGGCTATTCGTTCTCAGGCCCGTCGTTTGGGTGTCAGCCCCAGTGTCCTGTTCCATGTTGCGTGGGCACAAGTGCTGGCCCGAACCAGCGGTCATGATGATGTGGTCTTTGGTTCCGTATTGTTAGGGCGTCTACAGGGGATCGCCGGAGCCAACAAAATATTGGGCATGTTTATCAACACGTTGCCAATGCGGATTGCGCTGAGCGGATTCAGCGTGCAAGAAGTGGTACAAGCTACCTACCAAAACCTGACAACATTATTAGAGCATGAGCAGGCACCGTTATCGCTGGCACAACGATGCAGTGGCGTGGCGCAACCCATGCCGCTGTTCACTACCCTGCTGAACTATCGCCATAGCCAATCAGGTAATAATAAACAAACCGGTGAAGCAGAAACGGTTGATTCAACCTGGACGGGTGTACGCATCCTAGCGGCAGAAGAACGTACCAACTTTCCAATCACGCTAACGGTGGATGATATGGGTGTTGGTTTCCACTTAACCGCTCAGACGGTGACGAGTGTTAATCCCAAACGTATAACCAGTTATCTGGTGACTGCCATCAGTGGTCTAATTGATGCCCTCATCCATAATCTACAACAACCTATTCAACAAGTACCGATTCTGCCTGCCTCGGAGCAACAGCAACTGCTGGTAGATTTCAATGCCACACAGACAGACTTTCCACAGGATGTTCTGATCCATCAACTATTTGAAACCAAATCGGCATGTCATCCTGCTGATATCGCGGTGGTGTGCGGTGAGCAATCGCTCAGCTATGATGAACTGAATCGTCGTGCCAATCGTCTGGCTCATCATTTAATCGCGTTAGGTGTACGTCCTGACGATCGGGTAGCGATGTGTGTCGAGCGTAGTCTGGAAATGGTGATAGGTCTGCTCAGTATCTTCAAGGCGGGTGGTGCTTATATGCCACTTGATCCGGCTTATCCAACCGAGCGACTGACATATATGCTTAAGGACTCAGCACCGGTAGTAATACTGAGCCAAATGGCATTCCTTGATATCTTTACAAGCTCTGAATCTACAAGTGCCATACCTACGAACTCCACCCCCATAGTCATACTTGATGCCCCAGATCCCGTCATGAAAATACAACCGGATCACAATCCAGAGGTATCAGGCCTGACCGCCCAGCATCTGGCTTATGTTGTTTATACCTCAGGTTCCACAGGTCTGCCCAAAGGGGTAATAAGTAGCCATCAGGCCCTGTGTAACCGGCTATTGTGGTTCGTCCGGGATATCGTGACATTCCCATTGGTGGGTGCCCTGAAAACCAGTATCAGTTTTGTCGACTCGCTGACTGAAACGCTGGGCGTATTGTTGTCTGGTGGCAAACTGGTGGTTTTCAACAACCACGAAGTGAAAGACCCGGTTCGTTTCAGTGAGGGCTTGCAGCATTTTGATGTTAACTACTTGGTGGTTGTACCTTCGCTATTGAAACTCTTGATACAGGATCATGGTACTAATCGTGATGATCATCGTGATAAGAATAATCTCCTGAAATCAATCAGGATATTGATTTGCAGCGGAGAACGCCTGGCACCTGAGTTCGCACGGCAGGTAGTGACAGATTGTCCCTGGCTCCGGTTACTGAATTTTTATGGTTCGTCCGAAATTAATGGTGATGCCACTTGGTATGAATACTCCGCTGAATCCGGTGTGCCGGAGGTTTCAGTGATTGGCCGGCCGATCGCCAATACCCAAAGCTATATTCTCGATTCCCACGGTCAACTCGTTCCTATTGGCGTGACGGGGGAAATATATATCGCCGGCACGGGGGTTGCTTGTGGTTACTTGAACCGTCCAAAATTGACTGCCGAACGTTTCCTCAGCAATCCGTTCAGTACAGACCCCGGTACTCGCATGTTCAAGACAGGTGACCTTGGCCGCTGGCTACCCGACGGCAATATAGAATATCTCGGTCGTAATGATTTTCAGGTCAAACTTCGTGGTTTCCGCATTGAACCGGGGGAAATCGAAGCCCGTCTGATGCAATGCCACGGAGTACGTGAGGCTGTAGTGCTTGCCCGCGAAGACATTTCTTCTGAGAATACAGCGGGACAGAAGCGGCTGGTTGCCTATCTGCGACCACAGGATGGCGTTGAACTGCTCCCTGCTGAACTGCGTCAGCAACTCGCCCGACATCTTGCCGAATATATGTTGCCCAGTGCCTTTGTTACGCTTGATACGTTCCCACTGACTGCCAATGGCAAACTTAACCGTCAGGCTTTTCCTGAGCCGGATTCCTCTGCGGTGGTGACTCGCAGCTATGCCGCCCCAATGGGGGAAACAGAAACCGTTCTGGCACATATCTGGCAAGAATTGCTGGGCGTGAAGCGGGTTGGGCGACATGATCATTTCTTTGAGCTTGGTGGGCATTCTCTGCTTGCCGTCCAGCTTGTGGCACGTATACGCCAGACTCTGGCGCGAGAGTTACCGTTACAGATACTCTTTGATCAGCCGGTTCTGATGATGCTGGCGCATACACTCACTGAGGCAACCACGGTCATTCAGAGCGTTATTCCCACAACTGACCGCAGCCAAGTCCTGCCACTATCCTTTGCCCAACAGCGCTTGTGGTTCCTCGGTCAACTCGATCCGGCCGCCAGTCAGGCTTATCATCTCCCTGCTGCCTTGCGCCTTACTGGTTTGCTTGATCGTCATGCTCTGACGATTACGCTTGACCGTCTGGTCGCTCGCCATGAGAGCCTACGCACGCGTTTTGTACCGATTGAAGGGCAATCAATTGAAGGGCAGCCCTGCCAGCATATTGACCCTGCTGATATCGGTTTTGCCCTGTCCTGTCACGATCTGCGCCAACTTGATCCGACCCTGCATACCAACCATGTTACCGAACTCGCCAGCCTTGAAGCGCAAACTCCCTTTGATTTCGCCCAAGGCCCGCTTATTCGTGGTCAACTGCTGCAACTGGCAGACGAGGAGCATGTATTGCTGCTCACCCTGCATCACATTATCACTGATGGCTGGTCTATTAGTGTGCTGGTGCGAGAACTGGGTATTTTCTACCGTGCGGCTCTTGATGGTCATGATAATCCCTTACCACCACTGCCCATTCAGTATGCGGATTATGCTGTCTGGCAACATGATCAATTGAAAGGAATGGCCTTCGCTGCACAGCGTGATTTCTGGTGTACCCAACTTGAGGGTGCTCCGGTTTTGTTAACACTTCCCACCGATCGACCACGCCCGGCAGTACAGACTTATGTCGGCGACCAAATCACTTTCCACTTTGATACCGCATTATTGGCATCACTTAAGGCGCTGGGACAACGCCATAACACCACTCTCTTCATGACCGTGCTAAGCGCATGGAGTATCGTACTCGCCCGACTCAGTGGTCAGGATGATATTGTTATCGGTACCCCCGTCGCCAACCGACCGCACCAGGAACTTGAGGGACTGATTGGTTTCTTTGTCAATACGCTGGCCTTGCGTGTCAGATTCAATGATGACCTCAATGTGGCGGAGCTGCTTGCACAAGTGCGGGAACAGGCGCTCACCGCCTATACTCATCAGGACCTGCCTTTCGAGCAGGTAGTAGAAGCATTGCAGCCTGAACGCAGCTTAAGCTACAGTCCTATCTTTCAAGTAATGCTGACCCTGAACAATACACCAGCACAGAAATTGACATTGCCTGATTTACAACTCACATCAGTTGAACAGGCACATCACGGTGCCTACTTTGACGTAACGTTATCACTGACCGAAACTGAATCTGGCTTGATCGGTGCCATAACCTATGCTGCCGATCTGTTCGATACCACAACCATTGAGCGCATGGCTGGTTACTTGCAAAATATCCTGACGGCAATAGCCGCTGATGAGACGCAAACTATTGCCGCCCTACCGATGCTGCCAGAATCGGAACAACAGCAACTGCTGGTGGATTTCAATGCCACCCGGGTAAATTTCCCGCCAGACGCCTTCGTCCATACCTTATTTGAAGCACAGGCAGCACAATATCCCGAGGCAACAGCGGTCATCTTTGAAGATCAAACCCTGAGCTATGGCGAACTCAACCAACGCGCCAATCGTCTGGCTCATCATTTGATGGCCTTGGGCGTGCGCCCGGATGAACGCGTGGCGATTTGCGTTGAACGCCGGCCGGAAATGGTGGTGGGATTACTCACTGTCCTCAAGGCGGGCGGGGCTTATGTGCCGCTCGACCCGGCCTACCCGACCGAGCGGCTGGCGTATATGCTCAAGGACGCCGCACCGGTGGCTTTACTCACCCAGTCCGCCTTCGCCGGTATGCTGAACAATGCCGTGGCGACCGAAGCCGGCTATATTACCGTGCTGCTGGATGCACCAGACCCCGCGCTGGCTGCACAACCGACCCACAATCCCGACACTCAGGCTCTGGGGCTGACATCACGCCATTTGGCCTATGTGATTTACACGTCCGGCTCGACCGGCATGCCCAAAGGGGTGGAGATGCCGCTGGCGGCGCTGTCAAACCTGCTGCAATGGCATCGGCATTCCCCTTCACAACCCGCCGGTAATGGCAGAACCCTGCAATTTGCCGCACTGGGGTTTGATGTCGCCTTTCAGGAAATTTTTACCACCCTGTGTGAAGGCGGCTGTCTGGTCTTGATTCATGAAGCCCTGCGACGGGAGCCGCAACAACTGCTGCGGCTGATTGAGCAAAAACAGATTGATAGGATTTTCCTGCCCTACATTGCTCTCCAGCACCTTGCCGAAGCCGCCGTTCACAGTGAGGGGGATTTTTCCGGTCTGGCCCACATTATTACCGCCGGTGAACAGTTGCGCATTACACCGGCCATTCAGCGTTTCCTGCAACGCGCCGGTGATTGCCGGTTGCACAACCACTACGGCCCGACGGAAAGCCACGTTGTGACGGCATACCCCTTGGGTAAGGACATTGCACAGTGGCCGACCCTGCCTCCCATCGGTCGGCCGGTAGCCAACAACCAAATCTATATCTTTGACCAATACCGCCAGCCCGTGCCTTTGGGTGTCACGGGG
>NZ_JAQRFI010000047.1 GCF_028598805.1 Xenorhabdus yunnanensis
TTTCGGTCAGTTGTTTATAGGTCATAGCGCATTTTCCTTTGGCGAGAAAGATGCCTACTATAGCAACTGACCGCCTTTCTTAGAAATTGCACTTATTAGGTGAATCCACGTTTTATAAAGTAAAATAAGAGCCTATTCCGTTAGGCTCTAACTGTGATTATTCAGCATTTCCCTCAAAAAAATATTTATTCCAAATTCGTTGATAAGTACCATTCGCTTTTATCTCAGTAATGGCTTTATCTACTGCGGCTTTTAATTCAGTATCACTTTTACGCAGCAGTACAGCGATTTTTGCAGTCTGAGTATCCGTAACAACAATTTTTACCGGCGCATCCGGCCGATGTTTTTTGTAATCGAGATAAGAAAGTTTATCGTTGATTGTTGCATCTGCCCGGCTAGTGCTTACCAGTTCTATTTCCTGACTGAAGCCATTAGTGCCGATGATTATTGCACCGTAGTTGCGAGCAATCTGGGCAAAGTTATTGGTCAGGGTGTGTGCTGATTTTTTTCCTTTTAAGTCGCTAAACGTCTTAATGTCGTTGTTGTCTTTTCGGGTAATCAATACCGCTTCTGAAACCACATAAGGCAGGGAAAAGCTGTATTTTTTCTCGCGCTCTGGTGTCATGGCGATTTGGTTCATTACTGCATCGGAACGCCCGGCATCAAGGCCGCCAATCAGACCATCCCATTTACCTTCAATAAATTCCGGTTTCACTTTCATGCGTAATGCAATTTCACGACCGATTTCTACATCAAATCCAGTCAATTTCCCTGCGGCATCATGATAGCTGAATGGCGCATAAGCACCTTCTGTTCCAATTCTGAATATTCCCGTGGATTGAATATTATCAAGGGTGGATTGTGCATAAGCAAGATGAGAGATATTTAGTTGGAAGATGCTTACCAGTAGTATACTTATGATAGTTTTCATTATATCTCCGAAGGCTAAAATTAAAAATTATGTTTGCTATCATAACGGTGGCTACAAAGCCTTCGTATATAAAATAAAGTTATATTCTATTCATTTGTTTACTTCTATTAATATGGGTAAATATTTCACAGGTGCCAAAGGCACCTGTTTTATTAAATTAAAAGCGATATTGAATACCCGCTGTAATATTATAGTTAGTATTTGCAATTCCAGAAGCATCGCCGCTATCGTATAAATATATACCTTTTCCCCGATCCATCCATTCCAGCTCTCCTTTACCTTGAGTAAATTTATTCCAGCTAAATTCTGTGAATACCTTAGTATTCGGAGTAACATAATATCCGGCATTAATAGTGGCAGAATAGTAATGTGATTTACTGGTTTTATTACGGGCGGTGAGATCACGTAGATAATGATCATCATTACTTTTTGCTTGAACCCACGGGCTGAATTTTAGCAATCCATTAAATTCAAAATCGTGGTAACGGTATTGACCGATTAATCCTATATAGGGAGCACTGAATTTTTGTTTATAACCAATCCCTGGACCATTGGCATGAACTGGCTTATACCAGTCAATTATGCTTTCACTTTCATATAAGCCATGCATTCCAATTGCAGTCCAACTAAATCGGGTTTGCTGGTAACCTAATACGCCCCCGAAATTGTAGTTAGGTTGTTTTAGTAACCAGCCTTTTAAATTAATATCGAATTCATTGGCATAATTTAGGTTTGTGTTGGAATGGCTCCAGTTAGTCCACATTGCCTTTTCAGGACGTATCCAATCATAATCGTCCATACTGCTATGGCTTGATTTCAATGTTATCCAGCCACGTGCGTTCAGTGTTAAATTTGGCAGGGCATCCCACGAAATATCACCTTTGATAATAGGTGCATTATTAATTTTCCAATTTAGTTCGCTATTTTTATGTCCAGTCTGGGAGTCATAGATGTATTCGTCTGCTTGGCCCCAAAGCCCTCCTAATGAAGTGGTGACTGATACACTATCTGGGTTGAAGTTCAGAGATGCGGCAGTCGCAGTTGTGGCATATGCTAAAGTTAACGGGATGATGCATATGGCAATTTTATATTTTTTCATGTGTTATTCTCCATGATGATAAAAATGAATATGAATTTTATTTAAATGAATTACCTGTAATTCCTATATGATTGGATTTGAGTGTATAAGAAATGATTTTTATTATCTTATCTGTTGTAAATATATAATGGGATTTTTATCATAATTTTTATAAGCTTGCTACCTAAATTGATGCGATGGTTTATATTCTATTAAATATGCTGGTTTAATTAAATGATACTTATTAAAAATATTATTTGTTGGTAGAAATGCCGCAATTATTCAGAGTTGGTTTTTTGATTTCATTATGTTGTTAATGATAAAACGTTATTCCGCTCTGGATTCTTACCAAATTTTTGAATAAATTGTATATATTTAAGTTTGTTAATTGTTTTTTTAGGTTGGTTATAGAGGCTTATTTTATTAATTTATTTTTCTGAGAATTTAAATGTTCCAATGTGTAAAAATATTTACTACTGTTAGATTAATTTTACTCATTCATCATTAATGAATTGTTCTTATATTGAAGGGTGTCACAGATATTAATAAACATACTATTATACTATTAGGTTTATTATGTCTTATTTTTCAATCAGATAACTTGTTGGATATATCGTTATGATGATGTTAGCCGATTACTCTACAATTTTAAATATAGGTGCCAAGTGTTGAATCCGTTCTTTAGAAAAGGCATGGTTGATTCTTTGCCTGTCTGTGTCTCCTTTTTTCTTATGTTTGCGTCGATTGGTGCACTTTATCAAAATCATGGTGTTCCATTAACGGAAACATTGGTTGGATCATTGTTGATATATGCAGCACCGTTGCAGGTGGCTGCGGTAGGTTATCTGGCGGATGAAACAGTATTCTCTGTTATCATCTTGGCATTGTTGATTAATTTCCGTTTTTTCCTGATGGCAATGGTAATGTCACAGTATTTTCATGGTATCCCAAAGCGAAAGATCCTACCGTCGATGTTAGGATTCAGTGCCAGTACTTATACGGTGACGCATTCACATCTCTCTGCGGAAAATATTACGGATGGAAAATCCCAATTTAATTTTTATCTAGGGGTTGCCATCCCCTGCTTTGTGATAACATTTTGTGCCACTTTGTTGGGATATCTTTCGGCAGAACACCTGAATTATGAATCCGTTTCACTGTTTTTAGTGATGTTGGTTCCTATTCATTTCGCGTCTCTGACAGCCAAGCGTTCCGGTAAAGATATGTCCGTATTGGCGACGGTCATGGGCGGGTTGTGCGCCCCGTTATTGAATGAAGTGGATATGAAAGTCATGGATTTGGTCATCCCTATTTTATGTGGAATAGGAATTGCATTATGGGAGCGGAAAATTAGACAGGATAAAACATCATGATGCTGCTGATAGTATTAATGGGAGTGATAAGTCTTATATTAAGAACAGCGCCTTTCTTTATGAATAACAATCGGTTATTCAAAGGAAAGAGCTTGCTGATTACTTCACTGGATTATGCCATCTGTTTTATTCTGGGTACTATTATTGTCAATATATCATTAAATAATTTATCTATTAGTGAATTAATCGAACAGTTTAATATTAAATATGTGCTTGCATTATTGACGGTTGTTTTGGCTTATTTTATTAGCAAATATACTCATTCTATATTGAAAAGTTTGTTTCTGTCATTGGCGTTCTTTATGTTGATGCAATTTCTGTTGATGTAATATAGATGGGTGTGGGTTGTAAAATTAAAAAGCCACTACAATTTTATTTGCAGTGGCTTTACATGAATAAATTTCAATTAAGAAAAATTACAGAGCAGCGATAGTTTCTTTCTGCGCCAGTAATTTTTCTTTCGCTGCATTGTTAGTCGCCAGACGTTCGCGCTCTTTGGCAACAACCGCTTCCGGTGCGCGGCTGACAAAACCTTCGTTAGCCAGCTTGACTTCAATGCTGCTGATCTCTTTATCCAGTTTCTCGATTTCTTTATCCAGACGTGCCAGTTCTGCATCTTTATCGATCAGACCTGCCATTGGGATCAGCACTTCTGCCCCATTGATCAGTTTGGTGACAGAAACAGGCGCTTCTTCTCCTGCTGCCAATACGGTAACGGAAGCAAGACGGCCCATCGCCTGAATGAAGTTGAGGTTTTCAGCAACGCGGCGTTGTGCATCGTCATTCGCATCACGCAGCAGAACTTCCAGCGGCTTGCTTGGTGCAATATTCATTTCTGCACGAATATTACGTACCGCAATGATCGCTTCCTTGATCCACTCCAGATCGTCCAGTGCCAGTTCATCAACTTTCGTCTGATCAAATTCAGGGAAAGATTGCAGCATGATGGTATCGGCATCAATGCCTTTGACCACTTTCACACGTTGCCAGATGGTTTCTGTAATGAATGGAATGATTGGATGTGCCAGACGCAGCAAACCTTCCAACACTTCAATCAGCGTATGGCGAGCCGCACGGACTTCTGCTTCTGATCCTTTGTTAATAGCTGGTTTTGACAGTTCGAGATACCAGTCACAGAATTGGTTCCACGTGAATTCGTAAAGAATGTTCGCAGCGATGTCGAAACGGTAGGTATCCAGCGCTTCGCGGTAGGTTTTAACGGTCTGGTTGAATTCTGCCAGAATCCAGCGATCTGCCAGTGATAGCGACATTTCACCACCGTTCTGGCCGCAATCCTGCCCTTCAGTGTTCATCAGCACGAAGCGGCTGGCGTTCCACAGCTTGTTACAGAAGTTGCGATAACCTTGCAGACGCTTCATGTCCCAGTTGATATCACGGCCGGTAGAAGCCAGAGCTGCCAATGTGAAACGCAGGGCATCAGTACCGTGGGCTTCAATGCCTTCCGGGAACTGTTTTTCAGTACGCTTGCGGATTTTCTCAGCCAGTTGTGGCTGCATCATATTGCCGGTACGTTTTTCCAGCAGTGTTTCCAGTGAGATACCGTCGATCATATCCAGCGGATCGATAACGTTCCCTTTGGATTTCGACATCTTCTGACCTTCGTCATCGCGGATCAGACCTGTCATGTAGACGGTCTTGAATGGCACTTGCGGCTTGCCGTTTTCATCTTTGATGAAGTGCATGGTCATCATGATCATGCGGGCAATCCAGAAGAAGATGATGTCGAAGCCACTGACCAGCACATTGGTTGGATGGAAGGTTTTCAGCGCCTCAGTCTGCTCAGGCCAGCCAAGTGTGGAGAATGTCCACAGGCCAGAGGAGAACCATGTATCCAGTACATCTTCGTCTTGGGTCAGGGTGGTCTCTGTGCTCAGATTGTTTTCACGGCGAACTTCTTCTTCATCGCGACCAACATAGACGTTGCCTTGTGCGTCATACCATGCCGGAATGCGATGGCCCCACCACAATTGGCGGGAGATACACCAATCCTGAATATCACGCATCCAAGAGTAGTACATGTTTTCGTACTGTTTTGGTACGAACTGGATATCACCGTTCTCAACCGCTTCAATCGCCACTTTTGCCAGTGGTGCGGTGCGGACGTACCATTGGTCAGTCAGCATCGGCTCGATAACTACACCGCCACGGTCGCCGTAAGGCACGGTCAGGTCATGAGGTTTGATTTCAACCAGCAGTCCCTGTTTTTCGAACTCTGCCACAATCGCTTTACGGGCAGAAAAACGCTCTATACCGCGATATTCAGCAGGGATATCAGACGAATACACATCAGAAGCTTCGCCATTGGTGTCGAATACTTCTGCGGTTTCGCGGATATCGCCGTCAAAGGTCAGGATATTGATCATCGGCAGATTGTGGCGCTTACCGACTTCGTAGTCATTGAAATCGTGGGCTGGGGTGATTTTCACGCAGCCAGTGCCTTTTTCCATATCTGCGTGTTCATCACCAACGATAGGAATACGGCGGTTCACCAATGGTAGAAGGATTTCTTTGCCAATCAGATCCTTGTAACGCGGATCCTCCGGGTTAACCGCAACGCCGGTATCCCCCAGCATGGTTTCTGGACGGGTTGTGGCAACAATCAGGTATTCTTTGCCTTCTGCGGTCTTAGCGCCGTCAGCCAGCGGATAGCGCAGGTGCCACATGGAACCTTTTACTTCACGGTTTTCGACTTCCAGATCAGAAATCGCCGTGCGCAGTTTCGGGTCCCAGTTCACCAGACGCTTGCCACGGTAAATCAGATCTTCTTGATACAGGCGGACGAAGGCTTCTTTAACCGCTTTGGACAGCCCCTCATCCATGGTGAAGCGCTCACGCTCCCAATCCACGGAGTTACCCAGGCGACGCATCTGGTTGGAGATATTGCCACCCGATTCTGCTTTCCATTGCCAAATTTTGTCGATAAAGGCTTCACGACCGTAATCATGGCGGGTTTTACCTTCTTCCGCTGCGATCTTACGCTCAACAACCATTTGGGTTGCGATGCCTGCGTGGTCAGTTCCCGCTTGCCACAGGGTGTTTTTCCCCTGCATGCGTTGGTAACGCACCATGGTATCCATAATCGTCTGCTGGAATGCGTGCCCCATGTGCAGGCTGCCAGTGACGTTTGGTGGCGGAATGACGATGCAGAAACTTTCACGGCTGGTATCGCCATTCGGCTTGAAGTAACCACTCTGTTCCCAGTGGCTATAAAGAGGTTGCTCTATCTCTGTCGGATTATACGTTTTATCGAGAGATGGCTCAGATTGCGTTTGATTAGCGGGTGTCTTTTCCATTGTGTCTTGATATTTAATAGGTTGGCGGGGTTGCCATGGTCAAATTAAAGCCGACGCTACGATAGGATTTATATCGTTCGCGCGCTAACTGTTTCAGATTTTCATCAATAGGAACGAAGTCTATCACTTCATGGAAAGCTGTGGCAAAGTCTGCAAAATGAGGAAGCAGTGTTACCAGTACATCGCGGGGAGCATTGCCTCTTTTTTGTGGCCAGCATAATTCTACAGGTGCGCCATAACGAGGGCCTTCTCCGGCAAGATTGTGCGGTACAAATTGACCCGGCTCCCGTTGCCATAATGCTTCGTCCAATTTTTCAGCCTGTTGCTGACTTTCACAAGCAATCAGAACCCGCTTCCCTGCACGCCATTGGTCAGCAGCAAGCTGACATGCCAGCCATTCATGTGGCTGTAGATCATCTGACGATGATTGTTCCGGTAACTGGTTTTCCAATAACTGGTTTTCCAACAAATAGAAGATGGCGTTTTTCATAGTTTCTTGGTTGCAAGATTACGGGAAATAGTGACGGAAAAGGGTATTGCAATTGCAATACCCTTAATTCCATTTATTCCCTTAATACCTTTGTGTCATATTTTTATCGAGCTTATCGAACAAAATATGAGGCCGGGGCATTAATCATCAGAATTCAAACCTGAACGATTTAACAGGAATTGTGACAGGAGCGCAACCGGACGACCTGTTGCTCCTTTCGCTTTACCTGAACGCCACGCTGTACCAGCAACATCCAGATGTGCCCAGTTGTATTTGGTAGCGAAGCGGGACAGGAAAGCTCCTGCGGTAATTGCGCCACCAGAACGTCCGCACGCGTTTACCATATCCGCAAAATTGGATTCTAACTGTTCGGTATATTCATCACCCAACGGCAGACGCCATGCGCGATCTCCTGCTTGCTCTGAAGCATTCAGCAGCTCATGCGCCAGTGGATTATGGTTGGACATCAGGCCCGTGTAATGACCGCCGAGAGCGACGACACAAGCGCCTGTCAGGGTTGCCACATCAATGACCAATTCCGGTTCAAAACGCTCAACATAAGTCAGCGCATCACACAGTACCAAACGGCCTTCCGCATCGGTGTTTGTCACTTCAACGGTCTGACCGGACATGGTGGTCAAAACATCTCCAGGACGATAAGCTCGTCCGCCGGGCATGTTTTCACAACCTGCCAGAACGCCGATGATATTGATTGGCAATTCCAGCTCGGCAACAACACGCATGGCACCATAAACGGAAGCTGCGCCGCACATGTCATATTTCATCTCATCCATGCCTTCGGATGGCTTGATAGAGATACCGCCGGAATCAAAAGTCAGCCCTTTGCCAACCAGTACGATAGGTTTCGCATTGGCATCTTTGCTGCCTTTATATTCCATGACTGCCATCAAAGATTCATTCTGCGAACCTTGACCAACCGCCAGATAAGAATTCATGCCCAACTCTTTCATCTGCTCTTCACCAATCACTTTGGTTGTCAGATTGATAGTATTGTCAGCAAGCTGGCGTGCCTGTGATGCTAAATAGGCGGCATTACAGATATTGGGTGGCATATTGGCCAGATCTTTCGTTGCCTTGATGCCTGATGCAATGGCAAGACCGTGCTTAATGGCACGTTCACCGCTGGTCAGTTCACGGCGTGTCGGTACATTGAACACCATTTTGCGCAGTGGACGGCGCAGTTCATTTTTGTTGCTCTTGAGTTGATCGAAAACATATAGTGACTCTTTGGCTGTTTCGACTGCCTGACGTACTTTCCAATAATTGTTGCGTCCCTTCACATGCAGTTCTGTCAAGAAACAAACTGCTTCCATTGAACCGGTTTCATTGAGGGTACTGATCGTTTTCTGGATAATTTGCTTATACTGGCGTTCGTCCAGTTCACGCTCTTTTCCACAACCAACCAGCAAAATACGTTCAGACAATACATTAGGAACATGATGCAGCAACAAGGTTTGACCTACCTTGCCTTCAAGTTCACCACGGCGCAATAAGGCACTGATATAGCCGTTACTTATTTTGTCAAGTTGCTCTGCGATAGGGGAAAGGCGGCGGGGTTCAAACACGCCGACAATAATACAGGCACTACGCTGTTTCTCCGGGCTACCGCTTTTTACACTAAACTCCATGCGTTCTCCTGAATCTTAAAGACAAAGACGGATACAATCGCTAAAATATCACGTTGCGCATTAATTCATCCCAAAGAAAAGTAACTGTTATGTTAAGCTGAGCATATTATTTTTTGGTACTTAGCTAACAATAAGTATGTTCTAATTGGGAACCAATATATGGGATGCTTTGGTATCATTTTAGCTATGGGGAAGCCAAATTGATTCATATAAATGGTAGATATACGACGAAGTTAGCGACTTTCCTGCAAAAAGACAAGTTTTCACAGGCGTAATAAGCGTGATCATCATTAGATATCTAGTACGGGAAACCCTGAAAAGCCAAATTGCAATACTTTTCATCTTATTGCTGATCTTTTTCAGTCAGAAATTAGTTGAGGTGTTGAGTGCGGCGGTAGAAGGAAATATTCCTACAAATTTGGTTCTATCGTTGTTAGGTTTAGGTTTGCCAGATATGGCGCAGCTTATTTTGCCCCTGAGTTTATTTCTCGGGGTATTAATGACGTTCAGCAAACTCTATACCGAAAGTGAAATCACCGTTATGCATGCCTGTGGGTTGGGCAAAAGTGCATTGGTGAAATCAGCTCTTATTCTGGCTCTACTTACATCAGCGTTGGCGGCTGCCAACGTTATCTGGCTCACTCCGTGGTCTTCAAAATATAAAGAACAAGTAGTGGCGGATGTAAAAGCCAATCCAAGCCTGGCAGCAATTATGGAAGGGCGGTTCAAGTCTTCTCGTGATGGCAACATGGTGCTTTATATCGGCAATGTGAAGGGCAATACGTTCGAAAATGTTTTTCTGGCTCAGCTCCGCCCGGCGAATGACCAGCGTCCTTCCATAGTGCTTGCGGATGGTGGACATATGGAAGAGCGCCCGAATGGTAACCAAGTGGCGGTACTCCATAAGGGGACGCGCTATGAAGGTACAGCGCAGTTGCGTGATTTCCGCATTACTGAGTTCAAGGATTATCAGGCAGTGATTGGGCATCAAAGCGCAGATATCGATGGCAACAAAGTTGAACAAAAATCGATTGAGCAGCTTTGGCATGACACTGACAATGATTCCCGTTCAGAATTTCACTGGCGCCTGACGTTGATTGTCTCGGTGCTGATCATGGCGCTGATGGTCGTTCCGTTGAGTGCCGTGAATCCGCGTCAGGGGCGGATACTCAGTATGTTGCCAGCCATGTTGCTTTACCTGATTTTCTTTCTGCTGCAAAGTTCCCTGCGTTCCAATGGGGGGAAAGGCAAACTTGATCCTATGTTCTGGATGTGGCTGGTCAACGGAGCGTATTTTGCCTTAGCTGTGGTGCTTAATCTGTGGGATACCGTACCCATGCGCAGACTGCGTTCACGCTTTAAGAGTCAAGGAGCGTCATGATGTTTGGGGTATTGGATAGATATATCGGCCGTACAATCCTGCAAACCATCCTGATGACTTTGTTCATGCTGGTATCCCTTTCCGGCATCATCAAATTTGTCGATCAGTTGCGCAAGGTCGGGCAGGGGGAATATACCGCATTTTCTGCCGGTATTTACACACTGTTGAGTATTCCCAAAGATATTCAGATCTTCTTTCCCATGGCCGCCTTACTCGGCGCGCTATTGGGCTTGGGAGCTCTGGCAACGCGCAGTGAGCTGGTGGTGATGCAGGCTTCTGGCTTTACCCGCCTGCAAGTGGCGGGTTCTGTCATGAAAACGGCGATCCCATTGGTCTTGCTGACGATGGTCATCGGTGAATGGGTTGCTCCACAAGGAGAGCAGCTTGCCCGTAATTATCGCTCCCAAAAAATGTTCGGCGGCTCACTGATGTCCACGACCAAAGGTTTGTGGGCGAAAGATGGGCAGGACTTTGTCTATATAAAGAGCGTGGGCAAGGATAATTCTCTGAATGGCATCAGCATCTATCATATTGATAAAAATAAAAAATTGCTGTCCGTTAGATATGCTGCTTCGGCGGTATATGACAAAGATAACCATCAATGGAAATTATCTCAGGTTGAAGAGTCTGATTTAATGCAGGGTGGGCGAATCACGGGATCACAGCGTTTATCGGCAGAATGGAAAAGCCGGCTGACACCTGAAAAGCTGGGAGTGGTTTCCCTTGATCCTGAGGCGCTCTCTATTCGTGATTTGCACCAATACATCACATATCTGAAGCAGGGACAGCAAGATGCCGGACGTTACCAGCTCAATATGTGGAAGAAGGTTTTTGCACCTTTATCGGTTGCTGTGATGATGCTGATGGCACTTTCTTTTGTTTTCGGGCCACTGCGCAGCGTGCCAATGGGATTCAGGGTAGTTGTGGGGATCAGCATGGGCTTTGTTTTCTATGTCTTAAATGAGATATTCGGCCCGCTCAGTCTGGTTTATAGCATGCCGCCGATATTGGGCGCACTGTTGCCAAGTTTGTTGTTCTTTGGGGTGAGTGTTTACTTACTGTTACACAAGAAGACATAACAGACTGAATTTCATTACACTTATTTTTCCATCATGACCAATCAGAGTATTAGCTGTGTAATACTCTGATTGGTATCTGGCGTTATTTTATTAATAACGAAACTAAATTTGATTATGATTGCGCGCCAATGCTGCAACTAACTCATTAACCCCACTTGTCACGCGGCTAAATTTACTTTGCTCCTTACGTGTCATCACCACAAATACGCCGATATTTTGTTCAGGTATCATCGCCATATAAGAATTAAATCCGCCACCGCCACCGGTTTTCTGGTAAATGCCGGGAACATCGCCTTTGGCCTCCATATAGACCCAGCCAAGCCCGATACCATCCGCCAGACCTGCTACATCCATCCCTTTGATTGACGTCAGATCAGCGCGTTTAAAGTAAATACCTTGTTCACGGCTGGCAGTCTGTTTTCTCAATTGATTATGGGAAGATAAAAACTGCTGCATCCAGCGCTGCATATCTGCGGGGGTGGAATAAATTCCGCCACTGCCCGCGGCGGCAATGGTATTTACGCAAGGGCTGGGTTTAAACCCTGCCATCAAACGGGCACATTGGGATTGCGAGGGTGTCAGTGTTGTATCCTTCATGTGATAAGGGCGGGTAATCTCCTCTTGCAACAGGCGGGTATAGGGTTTTTTCGTCGCTTTGGAAAGGGCATCTGCCAATAAATCATAGGCCAGATTGGAATAAGAAGCTGTCGTGCCGGGCGTGGCATCTAACCCTGCGGTTTGCAGCCAAGCCCAGCGGTTCGATTGAGTCGGCCAGATAAACACAGGACGTCCCCATTTCCCACCCGGTTGTTCTCGTGGTAACCCGCTGGTATGGCTTGCCAGATGATACAGTCGGATTGGCTGACCTACACCATAATCCGGTACATGAACACCGTAATAAGTGTACTTTTGAAGCGGATCGGTAGTCTTAAGACGTTTCTTTTGTGCCAATTTAATCATGACCTCACTGGTCATCAATTTAGTAATAGAAGCAATACGAATCAAAGAGTCCTGCCGTGGCCGAACGCCGCTCCTTGGATAAGTTTCCCCAAAACTGCGATGCACAACCTGATTATTGTCGATCACCACCATTGCCATTCCCAAAGGATTGCCTTCATCAAAGATGGATTGCGAATACTGATCGACCAGCGCGGTAGACATTTTCTTGATCTTACCGTTACCCTCGAAAACTTCCCACTTTGCCGATTGCGCATTGAATTGCTTAAATTTGCTCTGGTTTGAATTATTAGAATCCGCACAAGCTGACATCACCCACGCCAGGGCGGAAACTGTACACAGTTTATATAGCCGTTTTTTCATTTTTGGATTAACCAATCAGGGAGCGTTCACGTGGGGAAAGTAAAGCCGTTATTTGTTTTTCTTAAATACCGCGATAATGGCGCCGATAACGATACCTACCAGAATACCTGTGAAAATCCAACTGATAATAGTCATGATAATTTACCTCATAGCAGTGTATTGTTTGGAATTATATAAGGAGTTTGTAGGTTGTCTATTGGCAGGACAGGATTGTGAGAGAGGAATTTTGCGATGTAGTAGTAAAGAGGGTTGTATTTTGAACTGCATTGGTCAAAAAAAGTCATGAATGATTCTTTTTTCGGCATTTAAACAAAATTGAAAGGATAAGTGTTGCGAACGTTCTTCTTACAGGTATAATCACCTCCGTTCTCCGAACCCTTCAGTGCCGAAGTGGCGAAATCGGTAGACGCAGTTGATTCAAAATCAACCGCCTTCGGGTGTGCCGGTTCGAGTCCGGCCTTCGGCACCATTCGTTAGTTTTCTAACGTCTACCCAAGTCTACAAAATCCCTAAAAACCCCAATAAATCAACAAAGTTCGTTATTTTGACGTCTCCTATGGTATGTTGCAATCAACATGCACCAAGGGGCATAATTTGGGGCACTTACACTTCGATTTTAAATGTGCCCCAAAAATGAAACTAAACGCCCGACAAATCGAGACTGCGAAACCTAAAGAGAAATCCTATAAATTAGCGGATGGTGCTGGCTTATATCTCGAAATTACTCCGCGCGGTTCTAAATACTGGCGCATGAAATATCATCAGCCCTGCTGATAAAAAAGAAGATCGGCTGGCTTTTGGTGTTTATCCTGCCGTTTCATTAGCTGATGCTCGTGCCAAACGGGATGAAGCCAAAAAATTGCTTGCTCAAGGTATTGATCCCAAAGCAGAGAAGAAAGACGCGCAAGCCGAATTAAAGGGTGCATATACCTTTGAACGCATCGCCCGTGAATGGCACGCAAGCAATAAACGGTGGAGCGAAGACCATCGAGAGCGGATGATGCGAGGTTTCGAGCAATACATTTTCCCCTATATTGGTACTCTCGATATTCGCACTTTGCGAACCAGCCAACTGTTAGCACCGATCAAAGCCGTTGATACAGATGGTAAGCACGACATAGCCCAGAGATTACAGCAACATGTTACTGCCATCATGCGTTATGCAGTTCAAAATGACATCCTTGAATATAGCCCTGCCAATGATATGGCGGGTACTCTCACCATAGTAAAACCCAAACATCACCCTGCATTATCCCATGAACGTTTACCCGAATTTCTCACCCGTCTTTCCTGTTACCGTGGGCGCTTACTGACCAAAATTGCGGTAGAACTGACGTTATTAACGTTTGTTCGTTCCAGTGAGATGAGATTTGCCAGTTGGAAAGAAATAGATCTTGAAAGGGCTATTTTGGCACATACCTACAACAAGAAAAACCCTTGAAGGAGTTAAGTAATTTCAGCGTGGTATGAAAATGAAAACTAAACATATTGTGCCGTTGAGTCGTCAGGTTGTATCTTGGTGTTAAACCTCCTTTTGTACGCTCCATAGCTTGATTACCGCTTTTAGCACCCGCTCCATGCGCCTTTACGCCCCGGTAAATGCGGCTCCAGTAAGTGCCAAATATGATCTGAAATATCATGACGATATTATCTAGCAAAGGGACTTGTATTCGAAGCTGACAACATTCATTATATAAATAATAACATTATGCAATAATTTGCATAACATATAATTTATCATAGATATTATTATCCTGTTACCTTATAGGGGACTTGAATGCTGTCTTATTTCCTGAAACAGGTCCGTAGTTATCCGGACAAGATCGCTATCCTCACATCTGAAAAAGAACTCAATTACCGTACACTCAAACTGCAAGCAGCCACCGTTGCGGGCTCGCTACGGTCACTTGGGATAATGCATGAAGAGCCTATTGCGATCCTGCTGCCGCCGGGCATTGAACAAATCACGAGCCAGCTTGCCATTCTTATGGCTGGCGGAAGCTGCGTGCCTCTCGACCCGAATGTACCTCCAGCGCGCCTAAACGACATGTTGGATGATCTGGCCGTGAGATGGACCATTACCGATTCGCCAGACAGCTCCCCTCAATTACACACCACATTCGTTTCATTTTACGATCTTCTTGAAGGAGAAGGCTTAGACAAAACCAATAGCGAGATTGCTTGTCTGGCTCCACATCATAGAACCCATGTTCTCTTTACCTCGGGCACGACCGGCAAGCCGAAAGGCGTGCAGATCGAGGGAAAAAGCATCATGCGGGTTGTCGTTGATACGGCATATATACGCCTCACGCCTGAAGACCGCATTGCCTGCACCTGCAATCCGACATTTGATATCTCATTGTTCGAGATCTGGGGTGCACTCCTCAATGGTGCAACGGCTTTCGTGTTCCACAAAAAGGATGTGCTGAACATAGAGTATTTTCAAGCCGAACTGGCGAGGAGAGAAATCTCTATAGTCTTCGTTACGGCAACGCTCTTCAATCTGATCGCGAAAACATACCCCCAGGCATTCCGCGATGTTCGCTATCTTCTGATAGGTGGCGAAGCGCTCAATGCCCACACGGTGAAGCTGGTTCTGGAAGCGGGCGCTCCCCCCCAACACCTTCTTAATGGGTATGGTCCAACGGAAAGCACCATATTTGCGCTTTCACACGATATCAGTCTGGACGATCTGGTTGATGGCAGTGTCCCTATCGGACGACCGATCAACCGTACCAGTGCATTCATTTTGGATGATAATCTGGTGCCGCTGGCGCCAGGAAACCTGGGACAACTCTATCTCGGTGGAGAGGGACTCTCGCGGGGATACTGGAACCGTGACGAGCTGAATGCCGATCGTTTCGTACATGTTACTATCCCCGGACATTCCCTGCCGATTCGGCTTTACAAGACGGGGGATCTCAGCTGGCAGCGTGATGATGGCGTCTTCATGTTCTCAGGCCGCATCGACAGCCAGGTGAAGATACGAGGTCACCGTATCGAACTGGAAGAAATCGAAGTTCAGCTTCTAAAAAGCAAGGAGATCCGCTTGGCCAAGGTCTGCGCCGTGAAGAACGAGGGTGAAGACGATTTCCTTGCCGCATTCGTTGTTCCTCGGTCTCCGAACGCTTTCGACCGAGAGCGGCTTACACGGGAATTGGGTGAGTATCTGCCCGCATACATGCTGCCTCGTCTTTTTGTCGTTGAGGATATCCCTATGACGCCACATGGAAAGGCAGACCAGCACAAACTCATGGCGCTGCTCACAGAGCAAACACTGTCTGAGGAGCGCCCCGCTGGCTTCAACGATACCGAGTATGCGGTGTATCGCATTTGGAGCAAAATCCTGAACAACAGCGAGATCTCGCTTGACGACAACTTCTTTCAAATGGGAGGCAGTTCCCTGCAAGCGTCGCGTCTTGTGATTGAACTTGCTCGTCAGTTCAAGCAGAATTTCTTGGTGCAGACCCTTTACGAGGTATCAAGCCTCCGCCAACTTGCCAAAATCGTTTCACAAGGCAATTCCCCACAGGCGCAGGATGAAATGGAGGAATGGTTACGCGACGGGCAACTACCGGACGATATCAGGCCATTACCGGAGGCACCGCAGAACTGGGCGCGTCTTGCTAACCCATCCATTTTTCTGACAGGCGTGACCGGCTTTCTGGGGGCGTTCTTCTTACGTGATCTCCTCACTCTCGAGAATATAAAAAACGTAGTTTGTCTTGTTCGAGCGAAAGACGATGCCACGGCACACCAACGCATTGAGAATACCCTTTCCAAGTACGGATTGTGGGAAACCTCATTCACCGGGCGCATTAGGGCCATCGCTGGTGACTTATCTCAACCCAGATTAGGGCTAAGCGAAAAACGCTACGACGAATTGGTCAACACGAGCGATGTCGTTTTTCATCTGGCCGCAAATGTCAACTACATTCATCCCTACCGGATGCAGCGCGTTTCCAACATCGATAGCACGCTGAACATTCTTCGTTTCGCCACACAAGGCAAAGCCAAAGCCGTGCATTACGTATCGACGATTGCAGCATTCGGTCCGGTGGGATTGCTGAACTCGACGACTCGTATCTACGAGAATGAGAGCCTCATTCCCTATATCGAGGGCCTGAAATATGATACCGGCTATGCACAGAGCAAATGGGTTGTAGAACAGCTCATCTGGCAGGCCCGGGACCTCGGTATCCCGTTGTCCGTCTATCGGCCGGGTTTCATTATGGGCGACAGCGTTAGCGGCGTCGGTAATCCGAATGACTTCGTCGCACGCCTGATGAAGGGGTGCATTACTATCGGCGCCTGTCCGGAACTGCCGCGTCAGTGGAAGGAGTTCGTCCCGGTTGACTATGTTAGTGCGGCGCTTTTGACTATCGCGACTGACATCCGGAACCTAGGTCAGGCTTACCACCTCGTCCCGGAGAGAGAGCAGTCCATTGACATTGATGAGTTCTTCCGCCTTTTAGAGGAATGTTATGGATCTCCATTGCAGCCACTCCCTTACAACGAATGGCTCTCCAGGCTGACTGCCGATCCTCATTTAGACGACAATGCATTGTTGCCCTTGCTACCAATGCTTGCTGAGCGCGTCTACCAGCAGCTAACCCGATGGGAGGTAAATGAAAACATGCCGATCTATGATACCAAGAATACGAATTCAGCATTGGCTAATGCAGCAAATCCGGTGCATTTCACTCCAATGGGAAAAGAATTACTCTCAAAGTACCTCGCCTATTACCTTCCCAAAAGCGGTCAATAGAACTCTTGGCTACCTGACAATAGTCAGGTAGCTTTTCATAGTGCGCCGAGCATGGCGCGTAACGCCTTGAACGGCGCTGTCTGTTAACGGTGGTAGCTAACTATAACGATGCGTTTTTTCTGGACAAGAACAAGACCCACCCCACATAATGCCGCAAATTCTGATTCTGAGTTGTAGTTTACAACTAAATTAAGTTCACGATTTTTATATGTGAAAAATTGGCGCTCATTAATATCAGTGATATTGATAACAGAAGTGGATATATAACTACTGGAGGCTGTTATGAAACTTTTGGATTTGGGAAATAGAATTTGTATTATGGGGCCTTCAAATAGCGGTAAATCTACGCTTGCTAATGCCATCTCCATAAAATGTAATTTAAAAGTGGTTCACCTGGATCAGCTTTTTCATCTACCAAATACAAACTGGCAGGAACGTCCTGTAGATGAATTCATCTCATTGCATGATATGGCAATAAAGGAAGACAGTTGGGTCATAGACGGAAACTATAGAAAATGTCTACCGCAGCGTCTCTCCAGAGCGACAGGCGTCATTTTATTAGATATCTCAACGCCATCAAGCCTGCTGCGTTATGCAAACAGAACTCTTTTCCAACATAACCGCTATGGTGGTCTGGAAGGCAATAAAGACAGCATCAAATGGAATATGATCCATCATATTACTGTTGTCACACCAAAAAGCAGAAAACGTTATGCTGCATTGTTTGAGCAATTGACGATACCTAAGATTAAACTGACTTCTATTAAAGAAATTAAGGAACCGTTTGATGAATGGGGGCTTATTCAGTAACTATTTCTGTAAATTATCTTTCGTTATATAAATAATAATTTTTTCACGATATTTATCTAAATACATTTTTTATGGGTTTTGTGCGAAAAATAGCCATTGCGGGTAAAATTATACCTGCCTCATCAGGAGGTTCTTCCGCTGTTATTGTCTAAGCATTAGAAGAGTTGGGAAATCTGAGCACAAAACTCAATCCCGACAATACATCCGAAAAAGTCTCGCCAAATGTTCTCCTGAGGGTGTCAGTTTTGTATCTCTCCGTTGAACAAGGCCAAAAATCGCGAACGGGAGTTGTTCTGCAAGGTTTAAAGCCACAAATTGCTGATCAAACAAAGCCTCATTAACCACATCGACTGCCACAATCGTTAAAAAGTCACTTTCGGCGACTAAGCTCATACAAGACATCAATGTTTCACACGTAACACTAAAGACTGGTGGTTTATTCAGCGATGAAAAGTTCTCAAATAAACTGCGATAATAAGTGCCTTTCGGCGTTGGCATCGTCCAGTCACAATCAACCAATTCTTCCAGACAGGTTGCATGCGTTTTTGGATGTCCTTTGCGTACAATCACTTTGTACTCTTTTTCCATCAACTTTTCGAAACTCAATTCTGCATCCAAACTGCCGGGATAATAGGTATTCACGGTAAAATCCAATTCACCTTGTCTGAGTTGAGGCAGCATAGTCAATAATTGCCCCTCTACAACCCTTAATTTTACCGTTGGGTAATCACGGTGAAACTGCGTAATTATCTTTGGCATAATTGTACGTGCAAGACTGCCTGCGACACCGATATTCACGACCCCACCAATTAAGCCAATGCTTTGTTGGATATCTTCCCGAGCAATTCTAAGCTCTTCAAGTATTAAGTTTGCGCGTTGTAGAAAACCTTTCCCACACTCTGTTAAATGAATACCCTGGTTACTGCGGATAAATAATTTCGCACCGAGTGCATCTTCCAACTCGCGTATTGATTTAGTCAAAGCAGGTTGGGAGAGTGATAGAAAACGGCTGGCCGCTCTGATGCTGCCATGACGATTGATTTCAACAAAAGCACGTAATTGATTTAGTTTTATTGGTGTTGCCATTGTTCTCTCTCACGATAACTTTTAATTATATAGGCAAAGTTAATTGTATCTTATTTAAATGGAATTTATTGTCTACATTAGAAATTAGTAATAAAAATTGGCTCCTGATCAAAGAACGAAAATATTTTCAATTATTAAAAAATTAAATAAAAATAATTTAATTGGAATAAAACTAATTTGATTTATTAACGTAAATCAATGTTGACGAAATAAATAAAAGAACTTCCATCTTCTTGGATAACTCAAAGAGAATATTATTATGGATATTTTACTAAGCGAATCTATTCAGAAAATTGCCGGGAAATTACAAAACTGGCGCCGCGATTTCCATCATTTTGCCGAATCAGGTTGGTTTGAATTCAGAACAGCAACTATCGTGGCAGATGAACTACATCGTTTAGGTTATAGCCTGAAAATGGGAAAAGAGGTTATCAAGGCAGATGCCCGAATGGGCTTACCGTCAGAGCAGGCATTACAGGCACAAGAACAGCGTGCTATTGAGCAGGGAGCATTGACTGAATGGCTACCTTATTTTTCTGGCGGATTTACTGGCATTGTTGCGACACTCGATACAGGCAAACCGGGGCCGACGTTGGCTTTTCGGGTTGATATGGACGCTCTCGACCAGAATGAGGAGCAAACTCATGTACATCTCCCTTATGTCGAAGGTTTTTCCTCTTGCAACGCACAGATGATGCATGCCTGTGGGCATGATGGTCACACAGCAATCGGCTTGGGGCTTGCCAACATATTGAAGAAATATGAAAGCCAACTAACAGGAAAAATAAAACTGATTTTTCAGCCTGCGGAAGAGGGAACTCGTGGGGCAAAATCAATGGCGGAAGCGGGTGTCGTCGATGATGTAGATTTATTTATCGCTATCCATATCGGTCTTGGTGTGCCTCAAGGCGAATTGGTCTGCGGGAGTGATAATTTTCTTGCCACTACCAAAATAGATGTCACTTATCGTGGCGTTGCCGCCCATTCTGGCGCAAAACCAGAAGAGGGCAAAAATGCCTTGTTAGCCGCTGCTCATGCCGTTTTAGGGTTACATGCTATTTCTCGCCACAGCGAGGGCAGTTCACGCATTAATGTCGGTGTGTTACAGGCGGGTATTGGCCGGAACGTTATACCTGATCACGCATTAATGAAAGTGGAAACGCGTGGTAAAACTAATGAGATCAATGAGTTTGTCTACCATCAAGCCATTAATATTATTGATGGAGCGGCAAAAATGCAGGGTGTTGAATGTGACATAAAATTAATGGGAGCTGCCCAAAGCAGTCAACCCAGTCCTGCATGGGTCGATTTTATTTATCACCAAGCCCAACAACATATTCCAGAGCTTTCATCTGTTGTCAAAAGTCTTCAACAACCTGCGGGATCGGAGGATGCGACCTATTTTATGGAGCGAGTCAAAGCGAATGGCGGTCAGGCTACCTACCTCATTTTCGGAGCAGAACTCAGTGCGGGTCACCATCATGAGCGGTTTGATTTTGATGAGAACGTAATGACCACTGCAGTGAAAACCTTAGCGACTATTGCCCTTCACCTACCTTATTTCAAAGCTACCTGATTACAAAATAATAGCTACAGCAAATATAAAGGAAAAAATTATGAGTGAAGCAACTATTCCTGTAAATAAAAGTCCGGGGCGTATTTTTGGTTGGATTGAAAAAGTCGGAAATAAAATTCCAAATCCTTTTGTTTTATTCGTTTATTTAATTGCTGTTTTAATGATAGCGACGGCTATTTTTTCTTGGTTTGATTTGAGTGTAAAAAATCCCACCAATGGGGAACTCATCAGAGTTAAAAATTTACTGAGTGCCGAAGGATTACAGTGGATCTTGCCGAATATCGTGAAAAACTTTAGTAATTTCACGCCACTTGGTGCCATATTAGCGTTGGTCATTGGCGCAGGGCTTGCGGAAAAAATCGGATTACTGCAAGCCCTGATGTATAGGATGGCTTCTGGCATTAATAAACGCTATGCCAGTTATATGGTGCTGTTTATCGCCTTTTTTAGCCATATTTCGTCGGATGCTGCACTTGTTATCATGCCACCGTTAGGAGCGCTGATTTTTATTGCAGTTGGCCGACATCCCGTGGCCGGACTGCTGGCCGCGATTGCGGGGGTTGCGTCAGGGTTTACTGCGAACCTCTTGATTGTTACAACCGATGTTTTGTTATCAGGTATCAGTACCGAAGCAGCAAAAATATTTGATCCCAATCTACAGGTCAGTGTTATTTAATTAAACATGAATAATGTGATTTGTTATGTTCTGAATATTTCAAAGTAACAGAATTAATAAATTATTTTTACGATATTGAGTAAAGCGTTTTTCTAAATATTATTCTTCATTTATGACATAATTTAAATTAAATGCCTTAATAGATAAAGTGACTTATTTTTAAATACAGATAATACCTTATTCCTTCACTATAAAAATTAATAAAGACCATAAAATCGAAAAATTAATTTTTCATATCCATTCTTACCTCATAATTTTCGGAATTAATTTCTATCCCAATAGAGCCATGCGTTTTCTGCATACTGCATCTTTTATTTGCATTTCATCAAAAGTTAAAAAAATGTAAACATCTAATCAAGTAGAAATCAGAAAACAAAAAATAAGAGGTCATCATGAACAGGCAAAAGCTCATGCGACAAATCATCATCGCCATACTGCTTGGGATTATTACCGGTTGGGGTTTTCATCATTATCTTGATGCCAGTCAGACAAAAGAAGTCGCCGCCTATATCAATATTATCACCGATATATTCCTGCGCCTGATAAAAATGATCATCGCACCACTTGTATTTGCTACGATTGTGACGGGATTAATGTCAATTGGCGGGTCATCTTCCGTAGGACGCATTACCCTCAAAGCGATGGTATGGTTTATTGTCGCGGGATTAGTCTCACTTGGTATTGGTATGTTGATGGCTAACGTATTTCAGCCCGGTGTTGGGCTAAATGTCGCTATCCCACAACAGGCAGAAGTGATTACCGGCCTCAATACCAGCGGGTTCTCGTTGAGAAACTTTATCAGCCATATTTTCCCAAGCAGCTTCGCTTCTGCGATGGCGAATAATGAGATCTTACAGATCCTGATTTTTTCGATCTTTTTTGGTGCTGCACTTTCATATATCTGCCACAACAGCCAGAAAAAAAGCCCCATCGTGACTTTGATTGAAGATCTGGGGCGCATCATGTTTCGTATCACAGACTACGTAATGTCATTTGCGCCGATTGCTGTGTTTGCTGCTATTGCATCCGCCGTTACTGTACAAGGTTTGGGCTTGCTTTATGACTACGGCAAACTGATTGGTCTCTTTTACCTCGGATTATTTTTGCTCTGGGCGATTTTGTCAGCTGTTGGATTCTTTTTCCTCGGCAACGGCATGTTTTCACTGATGAAACTTATTCGGGAACCTGTGACATTGGCTTTTGCCACGGCGAGCAGCGAATCCGCTTACCCCAAAACCATGAACGCACTGGATCGCTTTGGTGTCCCGAAAAAAATCTCCAGCTTCGTATTACCGTTGGGCTATTCCTTTAACCTTGATGGCTCGATGATGTATCAATCCTTTGCAGTCCTTTTTATTGCACAGGCTTACAACATCGATCTGAGTATCACTGAACAAATTTTGATTATGTTGACATTGATGATCACCAGCAAAGGCATGGCTGGCGTTGCGCGAGCTTCGGTGGTAGTCGTCGCGGCGACATTGCCGATGTTCAGCCTGCCAGAAGCGGGGATCTTACTCATCCTCGCCATTGATCAATTCCTTGATATGGGGCGCACAGCGACCAACGTCGTGGGTAACAGCATTTCCACCGCCGTGATTGCTAAATTAGAAGAAAAGCAGGGTATTGACGAACGGGCAGAGCAGCAAAGTGAAATCGCTAGCTAAGAAGCGTAAGCAGACTTGCTGTATTCCGTAGCGATTACAGCAAGTTAATCTGATAGCAGGTTGGTGGTCAGATTACTGCCCACCGTTTGCGCATATATTGCCAAAAGCGCTCTGAGGAAGGATTAAGGCGGGAATAAGTCCGATAAATAAAAACGCCCATTTTTATCGAAGCCTGCTCTGGTTCCAGCAAACACAATTTTTGCTCCCTGAGTTCCTCACGAATTGAATAATCCGGCAGCCAACCAACACCGTGACCATCCAGCACCATACGTTTCAGCAGTTCGCTCATGGATGAAAGGCAAAAATAAGTAAATCGATCCCTGAAATCTTTTTCCAGTAACTGATTTACCTGACGCCCCATATAACTTTCATCGGTATATTTCATTAACGGCAAAGGCGTATCTTTCAGCCGATATAACGGTTTTCCATCCGTTGTACAGCCAGAGACAAGGTATAATCGAGCATCCAACACCTTATGATGAAGGAACGGTGATGTCATCAATTCTTCATTAAAGAAAGACAGAATAAAATCACTTTTACCGTTTTTGAGATTATTGACAGCCTCATCAACATTAATGGATTCAATATTAAAAACCTTATCTGATTTTTCCGCAAAACCAGAAATCAATTCAGGTAATAGAGAAATAGAAAGCGAATGAGCTGCGGTGATGTTAATTCGGTATTTAGATGTTTCTCCACCTTTTAATTTGCCGATTTGATATTCTATATCACCAAGAAGATTCCTGACATAAACAATAAAACCTCTTCCTTTTAACGAAAGTTGTAATGGATTCGAGTTACGATTAAATATTTCAAAACCAACCGCATTCTCAAGAGCCTGAATCCTGCGGCTAAAAGAAGATTGAGATATATTCCTCCGTTCTGCGGCAAGCGTAAAACTTCGTAACTCCTCCAACATTACTGCATCATATAACCATTTCAGCTCAATATTATTAAACATAAACCCACCATACAAAATAACGCTTGTTGATATCAATAAATAAAACAGTTTATGCAAATTCAACATAGGCCATAGAAATATTGCAATTACGAACCGTAATTTTTATGCCATCATAACGATTACTTATGGAGATGGCATATGAAAAAAATAATTGGTATTCTTGGCGGCATGGGGCCAGCCGCAACTGTAGATACAATGGAAAAGATAATTCAATATACACCAGCAAACAGAGATCAGGAACATATTCCTGTTATTACCGTTTCTTTTCCTAATATTCCAGACAGAACGGAAAGTATACTTTCTGGTGGAGTGTCGCCATTAAATAACATGTTGTCTGCATTGAGAATATTAGAGTCATCGGGAGCACGGTGTATTATTATGCCGTGTAATACAGCACATTATTGGTATGATGAGTTAAAAGCATCAACTAAAATGCACTTTCTGAATATGATTGAAATTACTTGTAATAAAATCGTAAGGGAAGGGGTTAATAACGTTGCGATTCTTGCTACAACAGGGACGATAAAGGCACGGCTTTATCAATCTCAGTTGGAAAAAGAAAAGGTAAATTTTGTAGTTCCTGATGATATTCAGCAGGGAGTTATTATGGAAAGTATTTTGGTTTATAAAGGTGGGGATGAAGAAAAGGCTTATTGGTTAATGGAGTCGGTTATTTCTCAGCTTAAAAATGTTGGGGTTGAAAAGTTTATTATGGGGTGTAGTGAAATACCGGTGATTCTTAAAAGGGAAGGTAATACGGATAGGTATATTGATGCTACGGAAGAGTTGGTTAGATGTGTAGTTGATTGGTGTTATTTGAATGAGGGTTGTGTTTAATAAAATGAAATTATTGCTAAGTTGTTTGACTATTTTTTTAGGAAGAAAAATATAATATACATGGTTATTTTTAATATTTGAGTTGATATTCATAATAGTATTTAGGCCAGAAAATGAACGAATTAAATTTTCCCCAATTGGTAATCTCTAATCCCAATGATGTAGAAAGAAATAGATTCATGGTTGTGGGGAATAAATAATTAATCCGTGTCCAGAACGCAGGAGCTGGTCACGTATTCAATCCGTTGATTGGCGTTAAACATCGTATTCACATTCAATGAAAGTGCTGATGACTTTATCATGCATGACAGAATCATTGGATATTATCTGAATATTCGCCACTATCAATAAATTGGAATCATGATCCTATTTTGCCACTCTTGGCAGATAGATAGGTTCTTTCCATAAATAATAACCGGAAGATCACAAAAAATCTTCCGGTTCTTTAGTTACTTATTAATCACCCGTTATTCTAATGCAACTGATTTTTTTACCTTTCACTTTCTCAAATATTTCATGTAATTCATTTTTTCCATCTATGATTCTATTTTCCATTTCAGATAATTCTTCAAGAAAAGAAATAGCTGCTTCACCCTCAAATACACAATAAGCTTCGTAATAATCTTTCATTTTTCTTAAATTTTTTGCACTGCTCCATCTCGTTTCAGGTGTATAAAAAATACTTCCATGCAAGTCCTCACTCATAACAATATGAATAACTTCATTGTCAGTTGTCGTAATATGTATATCAAGACCCATATTATTTATCCTCGTAAAATTATATCTTTTGAGCTAAGTTCCTTAAATTTAAGTTCTGGGAAAACTGTAACCAAATCACCATTTGGTTTAGTAACAACCCTTGCTTTATTTAATTTATTACCTTCTAAATCTATACCGACTCTTCTTTTTAACACTTTTTCGTATATAAAATTACCACTACGACCATCAAGTATAATTCTATTTGGATAACGAAATACATATCTTGCTATTGTTTTAATATCAGCTTTAAGCAGTACGCTGGGTAAACCTGTTTATTCTTTGAAAACGGGGATCGCGTAGGCGAGTAAGGGTCATGTATTTAAGCCGGTGATGCGTGTCAAATATAGTAATTACGTTCAATGAATGTACCAATGATCTTATCGTGCAGTTCGGGGGATTTAGAATAACCCAGTGTCTTACGATTGAGTCGCTTAATTCGACTGCGCAAAGTTAAATTCTCTCGCTCAATACGTTGGGTGAAAATCTTTCCGACAAGGTGCTGGTTTTCGGGTAATAGATTGTAAGCTTTGAAATTATCGGTACACCAGAACACAACATTAAACGAGGCGAGCTTCTTGAGCCGTTTTCTGAACGTCTTCTTGCTTCTCGCCCCAAACGCATGAGCAATGATACGCTTCAGACGAGGCTCCCAGGCATACCACAACCCGCGTTGGCATTTTTTATTTCCGACAAATGACCACATTTCGTCAACTTCACAGATGAGCTGAACTTCGGCCTTATCCAGCGGGAGTGTCGTTACGCATCGTGGCTGGAGTTTTTTAAAGTGCGGACAACGGCTTTGATGCTGATATGTAGCGCCCGGGCAGTATCACGAATGCCGGCGTTGTTCATGGCCAGAGCAACAACTTGTTCTTTGATACCCGCTTGGCACGCGCGGTAGGCGTATTCAAGTTGAAAGGTTCGGTTGCAGGAGAAACAGCGATAGCGTTGGTGACCGGCTTCCCCTTTACCCCATTTTTTTTACGCGTTCAGTTTGCTGACAAAATCGACATTTCACTTCAACCGTCGCCATCTAATTTCTCCGAAAAATTAGCGATTATACACAACTATCAACGGGTTGGATACGTAACCCTTTTTGTGTATAAATATGTTTTTTTTGAATTTTGCATTGATATTATCGCTTCTCATGTATAAGGTTCGCCGCCAGAGATGGGCTAATTATTCTTTATAGGGAGGGGGAGAGATGCGCTTTGTTAACACGAGCCGTTTAGAGCCACAAGGAAATATTCTCGGTCCGATATGCTTGAGATCAGTTCAAGAAAATAGGAGCGTGTTGGATTTTGTCAGCAGTAACGCTAAGGATTTGCAAACATTGCTCTGGGAGGAAGGGGCAATTTTGTTGAGAAATTTTGGTTCATCCAGCTCTGGTCATTTCTCGAAGTTGTCCGCAATTTTGTTCGATAGCCCACTTAATTATGTCTATCGTTCAACACCCAGGCGTTTATTGAGTGAGAATGTGTTTACCGCGACAGATTACCCCAATTCTCTTCATATCGATCAGCACTCAGAAAATGCTTACCAACGTGATTGGCCAATGGTTTTAGGCTTTTGCTGTATTACCAGCCCCACGACTGGGGGACAAACGCCCATTGCTGATTTGAGCAAGATAACGCAAAGTCTGGGAGAAGATTTAATCAGCGAATTTGAAGAAAGAAAAGTTCGCTATGTTCGGCATTATCGACCTTTTGTTGATTTGTCATGGCAAACTGTTTTTCAGACAGAAAATCCTGAAGACGTGGGGATATTTTGCAAGGAAAATGATATTGAATATCAATGGCTAGATAGCCAAACATTACGTACCTGGCAGGTATGTCAGGGCGTTGCATCCCATCCGATACATCATGAAAAGCTGTTCTTTAATCAGTGCCATATGTTTCATATTACTGGTGCAGGGGAACAGTCGGCTAAGGCGCTTGAGCAAGCTTTTGGGCGTGATAAAGTCCCTCGTCATTCTCTGTTTGGCGATGGTTCTGAAATCCCAATGAAGACGATGAATTTCATTCGAGAAACATTAGCTGCGAATCGTTATTGTTTTGATTGGCAAGTCGGTGACATTCTGTTGTTGGATAATATGCGTTATACCCACGGTAGAACTCCTTACACAGGAGTGAGAAAGATAGCCGTCAGTATGATGAAGCCTTACTCATCTATGATTATCTAAGTTAAGATAATTATTTAATATTCTTTCTTTGGGTGAATCATGATGACTCTTTATTATGAAGAGAAGAGTATGCGCTATGCTAAAAAAATATTTTTACTAAATACCTGCGCCTTGTTTTAATGGCTTCGGGGTTATCTTTAGTCAGCGCGGCAGCTACTTTGTATTTGTTGCATAATATTAATGCTCTTGTCAGTAAGAATTATTCTGTCGAAAGCAATAATATATTCATCAATGGGATGTTGGCTATGCTGGTCCTCTTTGCTGCCTCAGGGTTGATGCAGTATTTTATGGCTCGTCTCGGAGCCGGGGGCTTATCTGATTTACGACGGATGCTTTCAGGTCAGGTGCTTTTTTTGAGTTATATGGAGTTTATAAATAAACGAAAGATAATTTTTAACGCGCTGATGGGGGATATTGCAAGAATAGCGCCGCTGTTTATGCTGGGACCTCAATTTATTTACAATGCTATTCTTTTTATTTCTTGCTGTAGCTATCTGGTTTATGTGTCACCATTAATGTTTCTGGTCTTTGCTATCGGATTAGTCCTGCAATTTATAAACTCTTTTTTCACCTTCAAGTGGACTCGCCACTACTCGGAAAAAATGAGAAGCAGCGAAGATGATATTTACAATAGCTTTTCGGCGATTAGTGACGGAAAAAAGGAAATGTTGCTGAACGTCGTAAGAAGAGAATCATTCACAAAGCGAACGCTACTACCCAATATCAGTAAAGCTGAGAAATTGACGAACAAAGTCTATTTATATTGGGGGATGAATGGCACATGGGGAATGATTATTTTTTATACTTTTTTGTTTTTGGTTGCCTATTTCGGCATGGATATATTTCATTTGACAGATAAAACAGTAATGAGTTTTGTTGTTGGTTCTTTCTTTATCATTGGTCCTTTTACTTTTCTTATGAACACCGGTTCTCCAGTGATCCTCGGGCTGACAAGTATATATCGTTTGAAAAGTATGGGGTTGCTTAACCAACGTATTGAAGATTTATCCACTCTCGCTGAAAGTCGTCCCCCTTCAGAGCCGCTCGAGAGGTGCAGTTTAAATAATTGGCAGAAAATCAGTCTTGAAAATGTTGTTTATCACTACGTTGATAATAATGAAAAAGAAGTTCGATTAGGGCCTTACCACCTTGAAATAAATCAAGGGGAAATTGTCTTCATTGTTGGCGGTAATGGCAGCGGGAAAACAACGCTCTTACTGTTGCTCACTTCACTGCTGAAACCTGCATCGGGCCATATTACTATTGATGGTGTAGATATCTCAGAAGCCACTGAATCCTATAAAGCTTTATTTGCCGGGGTGTTTAATGAGTCCTATCTGTTTGAGCATGTTATTGATGCTCAAGGACAGGCCGCATCTGAGAGTTTAGTGAATGATATATTAAATAAACTTGGCCTGAATAATACGATTTACTACCAGAACGGCATGCTTTCTTCACTCGAACTGTCAACCGGGCAACGAAATCGAGTGGCACTATTGCAGTCGTATCTCGATGACCGAAGTATTTACTTCTTTGACGAATGGGCTGCTGCTCAAGATCCGGAATTTAAATGCCATTTCTATAAAAAACTACTCCCTGAACTGAAAGCGAAAGGAAAAACGGTTATCGCTATTAGTCATGACGAGCAATATTTTTGTTGCGCCGATCGGTTAATAAAGTTGTGTGATGGTAAAGAAGCATAGCCTGTAGTTTTCATTAAATGATGAATGTTCACTATTAACATTAACTGGTTGGGATGCTAATGTCGATTAAATATGCTTGCCATTCTGAAGATTATGGCGTGCAGTCTTTGCCTGCTGTAATTATTGGTGGAACAACCTTAGCAATATATTGTGCACAACAATGGTTACGTTCCGGGCAGACCCTATCCGCAGTTGTCAGTGTGGATCATGTATTTAGAGAATGGGCTGAAGAACAAGGGATTTATTGCCTGGATGATGTGGCCGTGTTAGAACAATATTGCCAGGATCATTCTATTGCGCATCTTTTTTCCATCGTGAATCCACATATTCTTTCGCCTGAGCTTATTGAGAAGGTGAAAGGAGCCTGCTTTAACTACCATGATAGCCCCTTGCCTCGTTATGCCGGGCAAAACGCGACTGGCTGGGCATTGCTTAATCAAGAACAGGATTATGCCGTGAGCTGGCATTTACTCGTCGCCGGCGTTGATCGGGGAGATATTGTTGTTCAAATTCCATTGGCCATCGCTGCTGATGAAACGGCATTTAGCCTCAACTTGAAATGCTACCAAGCCGCCAGGCAAGGATTTGATCAGCTACTGGCGTCACTAAAGCAACAGACTCTCGTTGCCCTCCCGCAAGCGGTGGCTGAGCGCAGCTTTTATGCCGGTTACCGCCGCCCGCCGGGTGGTGGGGTAGTGCGTTGGGATAATACGGCAGCCGAGCTTTCAGCATTAATCAGAGCGTTGGATTACGGTGAATATTACGTAGCCTCTTTAGATATCCCTAAAATTTTGCTGGCAGATGGCACCGTATTGCTGGCGACCAAACTCAACGTATTACCCGAACCTAGTGTCCAGACCGCAGGCACGCTACTGGCAATCGGTAAAAACGAACTGACGATTGCGACCGCAGATTTCGATGTGCGTATCAGTGGATTAAAGCCATTAGAAGCTAATCAACCGGCTAGAGCAGAAATTGAGTGTGATTTTTCTCAGTTGCACATTGGGGACATTTTACCTGTCATTACCGATAGCCAGCAGCAGTGCTTAACGGAATGGCATGAAAATGCGGCTCGGCATGATGCTTTCTGGTCTCAGCGTTTGCTCAGTTTTAGCCCATTGGCGCTGTCCGCTTGCATGGAGAGCACGGGGAGCTCTGGAGCGACGACATCCTGGCTGTATACACCCTGGCAATCCTGGCCGACAGCAGATGGAAAAGATACGCTGTTACTGGCTTTTCTTCTGGTACTGAGCCGGATCACGGATCGGGTCGATTTGCAGCTAGGTTGGTCGAAAGCCACTTCAGCTTCCCCGCTTACTGGAATAATGAGTGAAAGTGTCCCTTTCCATCTGTGGATGGATGAGGAGCGAACCGTCGCTGAAATGCTCACCTTTCTTTCTAAAGAAAAACAGCGAATCAGTACATTACCGGCTTATGCCAAAACCCTGCCTTGGCGTTATCCCGAGCTCCGTTCGTTGCAGCCCGCCCCCACAGGGCAATGCTGGCCGATCTTGATTGCAGAAGGAGAGAGCGAGGCGGTTGCCCAGCAACTCACTTTGCACCGTAAACCTGACGAGAACAGTTTTCGTTTAGGGTATAACCCAGATAGCCTGAGCGGCGTTCAAATAGAGCGTATTTTGAGTTATTTGGACATGCTGGGGAGCCAGTTAAGCCAAGATCTTGCACAGCAACGCTGCGTCGACTTAGTGATGCTGCCACCGAGTGAGCAAGATTATCTTATCAATGGACTGAATCCATCCCTGCACCACCGGCAGTATCAAGGGACTTTGGCCGACAAAATAAGCGACATTGCCCGCGCGGCTCCTGAAACAACCGCCTTGTTTTTCGACAATCTTCAAGTGAGTTACCAGCATTATGATGAGCAGGCTGCATGCTGGGCCAGCCATCTGTCGACATGTGGGATAAAGTCCGGTGATGTGATTGCTTTTTGTACGAAAAAAAAACCGGCTCTGTTTTTCGGCATACTGGCGGCCTGGAAATTAGGCGCTATTTATCTTCCTCTCGATTCTGATTATCCCGCAGAGCGCCTGGCGCTTATTTTGCAGGATGCTTCCCCAACTCTGGTATTGGTTGATGAGAATGGAGAGAAGGTCTTGTCGGGCGTACTGCCAACAGGGCTAATGATGCAGCGCCTTGATACTCAACAACCGGGTAAATTCGCCGCCGATGTTCTGATAAGCAGTGACCTAGAACGGTTGCAACAAACGGCGTATATCATCTACACCTCAGGCTCGACAGGCATACCGAAAGGCGTGCGGGTATCCCATGCTAACTTGTGCAGCTTGATAGATGAACAGGGTTCATTACTTCAGGTAAATAGCCAGAGTCGGGTACTACAATTTGCATCTTTGAGCTTTGATGCCAGCATTTGGGAAATGGCAATGGCGTTCGGCTATGGTGGTGCGTTGTACTGCCCTACAGCGCACCAGCGTTTGGACGAGCGCGCTTTACTGGCGTTCTTCGACACGCACCAGATTACGCACGCAACGCTTCCCCCAGCTTTGCTCAATCAGAGCAAAGAGTTATGCCAGGGCCTGAAGGGCGTCGTCTTGACGCTGGCGGGTGAGGCTCCGGGCATTGAGTTGTTCCATCAGTTAAGCCAACGTAACACCGTCATTAATGGTTATGGTCCGACGGAAGGAACCGTCTGTAATGTGGCGTGGCGCTGCCCTGAAAATTATACCGGGGATATTGCCCCCATTGGGCGAGCACTCGGCAACAGCAAACTCTATTTGTTAGACGTCCAGCAACGCCTTGTTCCTTTTGGCAGTATTGGCGAACTTTACATTGGTGGAGAAGCGGTCGCACAGGGATACCTTAATCGCAGTGAACTGAATGCAGAAAGATTTATACCAAACCCTTTTCAGCCTGATTCAGCGCAGTGTCTGTATCGTACGGGGGATCTGGTACGTTATCTGCCTGATGGGGAGCTGTTGTTTGTTGGACGACAGGATCATCAAGTTAAAATTAATGGATTCCGTATTGAAACGGGTGATATTGAAGCCGTTATCAAGCAGCAGGGGATCTCCGAATGCACGGTGATCGTCCGTGATAGCCAGCATCACACTAAGCGCTTAGTCGCTTATTTGGTGGCCGGAGATAACGCCGAGTACGACATTAACGCCCTACGCCAGGCACTAGAGAAAGTGCTGCCCGCCTTTATGGTACCTGCCGCATTTGTCATCCTGGGCAGCCTACCACTGACAGTAAATGGCAAAATCGATCGTAAGGCCTTGCCTGAACCCAACCATCAAGCGTTCTCCAGGGAGTTGTATGAAGCTCCTCAGGGCGAGCGTGAGCACGTCATTGCCACACTGTGGGCTGAATTTTTACAGGTTAAACAGCCTGGCCGGTGGGATAACTTTTTTGCGCTAGGCGGTGATTCATTACTGGCCATGAAATTGATTGGTCGCCTAAGAGAGTTGGGATGGCAGACGGGTGTTGAGCAATTGTTCCAGTCTCCACAGTTGCATAGGTTTGCCTCTAGCTTGCAGCTTGCTCAGCAGGTCACAGATTCTGCATCGATGATCCCGGAAAACACTTCGCGTATCACGCCTGAAATGTTGCCTTTGCTGCAGATCGATCAGCAGTCTATTGATGCAATTTGCGCCCAATTTGGCGCTGATGTCAGCAATATTCAGGATATTTATCCACTCTCACCGTTACAAGAAGGACTCTATTTTCACCACGTGATGGCTGAGCGCGGCGATCCTTATCTGTTAGTCACTATTATGGCATTCCCTGAACGAGAGACGTTGCAACGGTATCTGGCTGCTCTACAACAAGTGATTGAACGGCATGATATTTTGCGTACGGCGTTTATTCATGGACCAGAAATAGCTCATCCTGTTCAGGTTGTCATGCGTCGTCTCTCGCTCCCTGTCACCTGGCTGGAACTCGACAGCCATGAAGGGGATGTTTACGCCCAACTGCGTGAACGCTATGACCCGCGTCATACGTCGTTACCACTGGACAAAGCGCCTTTACTGCAAGTTGTTGCGGTAGAAGATCGGCCAAATGAGCGCTGGCTGCTGTTACACCAACTTCATCATCTGGTGGGTGACCATAGTACGCTGGAGATTATTTATCGCGAGTTAAATAGCTTAATGGTTCAGCCGGACATTACCCTTCCGTCCGCTCTGGCGTTTCGTACCTTGATTGAGCGAACTCGCCAGAATGAAAGTCTGCTACGCCAGCGTGAGTTTTTCTCTAAGCAGCTGGGTGATATTACGGAGCCTTGCTTGCCTTATGCTCTCAACCCGTTGATGACCCAAGGGGAGAGCATCGAAGAGTTAAAACAGATCATTATGCCTGATTTGAACAATCGCCTACGTCAACAGGCAAGGCAAAGGAAGGTGAGCCTGGCGAGTATTTTTCATCTGGCATGGGCTCGAGTGCTCTCAGTAATTAGCGGCCAATCGCAAGTGGTATTTGGCAGCGTATTTTTTGGTCGAGCCTACAGTGAAGGTAATAGTCAGGCGCTCGGCATGTACATTAATACGTTGCCAGCGCGTGTTGACGTTGATGCGCGCGCTGTTGATGCCGCGCTACAACATATGCATCAGCAGCTAGCTGAGTTGTTGGCTTACGAGCAAGCGTCGCTGATTACGGCTCAACAGGCCAGTGGAATAGCGCCGCCTGCCGCGTTATTTGGCGCATTACTCAACTATCGGCATAACTCCAGCACAGCAATTTATACGCAACCGCTGGTAGATTTCCCTGAAGTCTCCTTGATTGATTTCAATGAAACCACCAGTTATCCACTGGTCCTTTCAGTTGAAGACTATGGCGATCAAACGGGGCTCACGTTACAGGCTGTTGCCTCACTGAGTGCTGAACAAATACTGGCGTATACCCAGCTAACATTAACCTCACTGGTGGAGGCGTTGGAACAAGCACCGCAAACGCCTCTGCAACAACTCCCCGTTTTACCTGCTACAGCGCTTCACGCCCTGACTGAACAACGCAACCTGCCGCTGCGGGTAGCGCCTGTCGAGCTCTGTGTGCATCAGCAATTTGAGCAGCAGGCCGCGCTGTATCCGCAGGCGATAGCGCTGACTTATGGCGACCAGTCGCTCAGCTACGAGCAGCTAAACCAGCGTGCCAACCAGCTGGCCCATGCACTGATCCAACAAGGCGTACACGCCGACAGTCCCGTCGCGCTCTGTGCCGTTCCCGGGCTGGAGATGATGGTGGGGTTGCTGGCTATTCTCAAGTCCGGTGCCGCCTATCTGCCGATTGACCCGACTTATGCGGTAGAGCGTATTCGCCTGATTCTGGATGATGCTCAGCCAGCTCTGGTGCTGTGTGACGCGACAGGTGAGCGCACCCTGCAACAGCAGGGGTATCAGGCGCCGTGGTTGCTGCACGACCCAGAGGTGTATGACCTGCAGCCACAGGATAATCCTCAGGGCCGGGCGGCTCCGCAGCATCTGGCCTACATAATCTACACCTCAGGCTCCACGGGGACGCCGAAAGGGGTGATGATTGAGCATCGTCAGGTTAGCCGTCTGTTCAGCGCTGTACAGCCTTGGTTTGGTTTCAGTCAACAGGATGTCTGGTGCCTGTTCCATTCGTTCGCCTTCGACTTCTCGGTATGGGAAATCTGGGGTGCCCTACTGCATGGGGGCCGTCTGGTGCTGGTGCCGACAGAGCAGACGCGTGATACCGCGGCCTTCTATCAGTTGCTCAGCCGTGAGGGCATCACTGTCCTGAACCAGACCCCCAGCGCTTTCCGCTCACTGATAGCGGAGCAACGGCAGCGCCCGTTAGCGCTGGCACTGCGTTATGTCATCTTTGGTGGTGAGGCGCTTGATACGGCGCTGCTGTCCGGGTGGTATGAGTCGACAGGCGAGTCACAGCCACAGCTGGTCAATATGTACGGGATAACAGAAACCACGGTGCATGTGACTTACCGGCCTTTGACCCGTGAGGACAGCCAGAGGAGCCAAAGCCCGGTCGGGCAGCGTATTCCTGATTTAAAACTGTATCTGCTGGATGCGCAGCAACAACCGGTGCCGGACGGAGTCGTGGGTGAGTTGTATGTTGCGGGCGCAGGGCTGGCGCGCGGGTATCTGAATCGCCCGGAACTGACCGCTGAGCGTTTTCTGGCGGATCCGTTTAGTCCAACAAGC
>NZ_JAQRFI010000048.1 GCF_028598805.1 Xenorhabdus yunnanensis
CTCATCGACTTCACAGATGAGCTGAATTTCCACCTGTTCCAGCGGTAATGTGGTTACACATCGTGGGGACAATTTTTTAAAGTGCGAACGACAGCATTAATACTGATATGCCGTGCCCGTGCAGTGTCACGGATGCCGGCATTATTCATTGCAAGATCCACCACTTGTTCTTTTATGCCCGTCCGGCAAGCACGATAAGCATATTCAAGCTGAAAAGTACGGCGACAAGACAGGCAACGATAACGCTGACGTTCACCTTGACCTGTACCATGTTTTCTGACCGATTCAGTTTGTTGACAAAATCGACATTTCACTTCTACCGTTGCCATCTTATTTCCTGAAAAAGTGAGGAGTATACATGAGAAACAACAAATTGAATACGTGACCTTAAAAAACATTTCTTATCAATTTATAGAAGGGAATATACTGCTAAATGTAAAGTTTAAACAAATGATAATAACTTTAATAAATTATTCATCATTTTTGTTATTATTTGAAAACATAGTCTTAAATTGTTCAATAGCAACTTCCTGTTTATCGAAATTTATAAAATATAAGGATTGCCATTTTTGGGTTTGGATAGCTTGTTTTGATGTAGGTGATACCCATGTGGGATAGACCCGAATGGCTCTTTTACCTTCTTTCATTGGACTTGAGAAAACGCCTTGGTTTATCAGGGTATGTGAGTCAAACAGAAAAATACCTTTTTGCTGCTCTGAAAAAGTCGCTATTAGGCAAAAATCAATGTTATCACTTTTGTCAAAAGGCATTAATTCTGAAGTTGAATTTGGCCTTTTCCAAAGAGTGACGAATTGCCCTTGTTTACTCGGCGTTGTTTTAGCTTGACGAAAAACTATTGTTTTACCATCAAGTTGAAATCGCATGGCGCTATAGTCATGGCTTTCTGTTTCGAGGCAGGGAATGGTATCCAGTTGAAGCCCTGTGGGAAGTAACAAATATGCTTTTACTTTAGTAAAAGCATCAGGAAAGTTGTCTGTCTTTGATTTTGATAATTTCAATTTTTACCTCTCTGTTGATACTAATAAATCAATAGGATAAGGGGCTTTAAACTGGTAAATAAGTTTATTCATTTTTCTCTGATAGTAACATCAAAAAAATCATGAATAGCTAGGAGAAATTTTTAGAATTACTAAAAGTAATACATAAGATTTTTTAGGTGAATTAATATCATAGATGCATTAAATGATATTTATCAAGTTTGTATCAGCTCATAGTCTAGCTACGAATAACTATCAATTTATGATCACAATAATAACTTTAACTTAAAATATTATCTTATAATTTGGATATAATAGTTATATTGAGTTTATTGATTATACTGCAACTCGAAGTTAGTCAGGTATAGAGGAATAGCGCTCTGTCCATAAGGACAGGGCGCCATACATTGGAAAGAATAAATACACTTAATTAAGATAAAGCATCAGAGCCATACCCGGCTTCATATCTTTGATTTTGACGTTTTTATTCCAATTCTGTAGATCATTAGGGTTTATACCGTGGAGTTTAGCGATGCTGAAAAATGAATCACCTTTTCGTACATGATAGGTGACTGGGCCTTTATTATCGATTTTCAGCACTTGACCGATCTTGAGCCGATCAGCGGTTTTTAAACTGTTCAATCTCTGCAATTCTCGGTGAGTAGTATTGAAGCGCTTCGCAATCGCTGACAGTGTATCTCCTGACCGAACCGTATAATGGCTTTGTTGTTGTAACTTGCGGGTATTGTGCACAACAGCCAGTCGGATGTCGTTCAAGACTTCTTTATTTTCCAAAGAAGTTTTAAATTGGCCTACGTTCTTTCTTGGTAGCATGATGTAATACGGCCCATGAGGAGACGTCATACCTCGTTTATATCCTGGGTTATATGCCTTGATTGATGTCAACGATAGTCCGGCTAGTTCAGCCGCTTGTGACAACATGATTTGTTGTCCTACTTCCACTTTAGCCAGTGCTTGCTGGTTGTTAGGCTTAGGGAGTTCGAAAATAAATTTTTCGTCATGACGAATAATATTACTCAGTGCCAATATTTTGGGGACATAATGCATTGTTTCCCGCGGCAGTGATAACGACCAAAAATCTGTTGGCTTTCCTTGTGCTTTATTTTCTCTGATAGCACGCATAACCCGACCTTCGCCACTGTTATAGGCGGCAATGGTCAAAAGCCAATCCCCATTAAATCTTGTATTGAGGTATTGAAGCATATCAAGAGCGCCCGCTGTTGATGCAGCAATGTCACGACGCGCATCGTACCATTTATCTTGCTTCAGGCCATAATGACGGCCTGTACTTGGGATAATCTGCCATAAACCTGCGGCTTTGGCGTAGGAAGTGGCATGAGGGTCAAAAGAACTCTCAACTATAGGCAGCAATATCAGCTCCATTGGCATATGTCGATTATCAAGCTGATCAACTATCCAATAAATATATGGCCCTGCACGTAACATCACATTTTGGAGATGTTTCTTGTGTTTTAAATAGTAACTTTGTTGTTCGCTCACCCTGATATTGTCAGGAATTCCCATCTTCAACTCATCGCGGATATGTCCCCATAAATCTTGCTGGGCTGTCGGACTTTCCTTCCAGTTTGCAGCATCTTCTGGTTCTGCAATACCGTCTATTTTCTGATTCGTTGAAGACATCTTCTGTGCTTGTTGCTGGGAAGGAGCCTTTGGTTGCAGACTCGATTGGCATCCAGCAAGAAGCACAGAGGCGAGCAAGATAGCTTTTGTCTTCATGTTATTTTTCGACCTTTGCCTAAAAGGTGAGCAATAATACTGACCTATTACGTAGAAGACAACCCAACAAAATTAAAATCGATCTTTATAAGCCCTTAATTGCTGAAAAACAGAAGAAAGTGATATTGAATTGGGTTTGATACCGATATTTTTTTGTAAATCAATGTCGTGGCAATTTAAGAAAACATTAATTTTTTTCTCTGTTTGTAAATTGGTTGGAACTGTTGCTTGGTTATTTTCACGTAATTTAAGAATTTCTTGGTAATAATCGTGAATAATCAGATTATTCGGTAATACTGCTTTTGCAAATTTCATATTTGCTACAGTATATTCGTGAGCACAACAGATCAATGTATCGTTGGGTAGTAATAAAATTTTCTCAAGAGAGGAAAACATTTGCTCGGCTGTACCTTCAAATAGACGTCCACAACCGCCAGAAAATAGAGTATCTCCACAAAATAGGTAGGGGGCCTGATAGAATGCAATGTGACCAAGTGTATGCCCTGGCAGTTCCATAATACGGAAAGAAAAACTTCCTATTTCAATGGTGTTATTTTCATGGACAATATGGGTTGCTCCTTTTTGTTGCGTCTCCTCAGGGCCATATACGGGTAATTCGGGGTGTTGTTTGAGTAGCCCGGAAACTCCGCCAACGTGATCATAATGGTGGTGTGTCAGCAGAATAGCGGCGGGAATAAGTTGGTTTGTTGCTAGAATATCAATGACAGGCGCTGATTCAGCGGGGTCGATAATGACACAATGTTTATGTTCATCACAAAGTAACCAAATGTAGTTATCCGAAAGGGCAGAAATCCTGATAAGCTCCATTATACGCCTCGTTTTCATAGTAGGTTTTAGTAGGTTTATAGTAGGTTGGAAGGAAGATGACATGCAATCAGCACGTTCAATCAAGCAAATAACCCTCCCTGCTTCTTGGGCCGAGTTACCGTGGGGAGAATATTACCGTGTCGCTCTGGAACGTCAATTGGAACCGTGGTGGCCAAAAATCTTTGGCTTTCATTTAGTGAAAGTCGGTAACTTAAGCGCTGAAATTGACACCCGTTCCTGTTTGATCCGCCATCAAGTCAATATTGGATTGCCGGGGAAAAATATGGATGTCATTGCTGATCCCAACTACCTCCCTTTTGAAAGTAAATCTGTTGATGCCTGTTTGTTGGCACATATGTTGTCTTATAGTATTGATCCGCATTGGTTATTGAGGGAAGTGGATAGGATCATGATCGACGATGGGTGGTTGGTGATCAGTGGTTTTAATCCAATAAGTATATTGGGTTTAAGGAAAATGATTTCCCCAATATGCCGCCGACAATCTTGTAAGGTTCAGATGTTTTCAATGCTACGCCAATTAGATTGGCTGCGCCTTCTTAATTATGAAATCATTCATCATGCTAATTTCCATGTTTTACCGTGGCACAAAAATGAAAAGAGTCTTTATAGCCTCAATGCGTCAATATTTGGTTGTCTGAATGTGATTATTGCCCGCAAGCGGACAATACCTTTGACATTAAATCCCATGCGAACAAAATTGTTGAAACCGAAATTCAGTAATGCGTTGGGGGCGGTGAAGAAGATTCACCGACGCTCTTAAGGATGGATTAATTTTCGTTTTCAATATAGCCAGTATCGGCCTGAGTAGGGTTATTGGCGGCTGCGCGAGCCAGTTCATCACATAACTCATTTTCCCGATGCCCGGCGTGGCCTTTGACCCAGCGCCAATCAATGTCATGGCGCGAAATAGCTTTATCAAGTCGCTGCCAGAGATCAACATTGACGACAGGAGATTTGTCCGCTTTTTTCCAGCCGCGTTTTTTCCAGTTGTGGATCCATTGAGTGATCCCTTGGCGTACATACTGGCTGTCCGTCGTCAAAATCACATTACAGGGGCGCTTAAGCGTTTCCAGCCCTATTATAGCCGCCATTAATTCCATACGATTATTGGTTGTGTGAAAATAACCGCCATTCAAGGTTTTTTCTTGCTGTTGGTAGCGCAGTAAAACGCCATATCCGCCGGGACCAGGATTGCCGAGACAAGAACCATCGGTGAAAATTTCTACCTGTTTGCTCATCTTTGGTAGACTCTTCCTATATCATCTTTAATCAAAACTCTAAGTCTGACACAAAAAAACACTATGAGCACTGCTATTACCCGCCAAATAGTCCTCGATACCGAAACAACCGGTATGAACAAGTTAGGTGTTCACTATGAGGGACACAACATCATTGAGATTGGTGCTGTGGAAGTTATCAACCGTCGTCTGACAGGACGCCATTTCCATATTTATATTAAGCCGGAACGTTTGGTTGATCCGGAAGCGTTTGAAGTTCACGGCATCAGTGATGAGTTTTTGCAGGATAAACCGAAATTTGCTGATATCGCTGATGAATTCATTGAGTTTATTCGTGGTGCTGAGTTGATTATTCATAACGCAACGTTTGATATCGGCTTTATGGATTATGAGTTCAGTAAACTGAATCGAGATATTCCACCAACCGCTGATTTTTGTACTATTACAGATAGTTTGGTGTTGGCAAGGGTACTTTTCCCTGGCAAGCGTAATAACCTCGATGCGTTGTGTGATCGTTACCTTATCGATAACTCAAAACGTACTCTCCACGGAGCATTGCTCGATGCCGAGATTCTGTCTGATGTTTATCTGGCAATGACAGGTGGTCAGACATCATTGGCATTTTCAATGGAAGGTGAAGTATCAGGCAATGCTCAGGTTGCAGAAATCAAGAAGGTTACTCGTCCGCAGACTGGGCTGAAAATTGTTTATGCTTCTGATGAAGAATTAATTCAGCATGAATCTCGTTTGGATCTGGTGGAAAAGAAAGGGGGAAGCTGTCTTTGGCGTTCAAAACCTGAACCGCTACATTGATAAAACAGGAGAAAAAAGGGGGTAAATGCTTGGCTGAGGTGAAAAACTGTGCAAACGAAACCTTTTGTTATAAAAAGCGATTGACGGATTTTACTGTAGCCCGTATTATCCACCCCGTTCTTAACCAGAACGCCATGCGGTGCGGTAGTTCAGTTGGTTAGAATACCGGCCTGTCACGCCGGGGGTCGCGGGTTCGAGTCCCGTCCGCACCGCCAGAATTTATAAGCCCTGAGTTTTTAACTCGGGGCTTTTTTTGCATTTGCAGAAAATCTCAAATCAACTTATAGAAATACGTAGTTCCTGAACATTCTCCATTGGAATTAATGGCAAAGTCTGGTATCTGCCCGACTTCAATAAAACCACATTTTCGATACAGCGCTGAAGCCGGATCATTGGTGCGTGTATCCAAAACCAGCAAATTGCGCTGATGCTGTTTTGCTAAAAATTCTAATTCATCCATCAGTATTCGACCGATGCCTCGCTGGCGATAAGCAGTGTGTACCATCAATTTTTCTACATCTGCGCGGTGCAGACCGTTCTTTTTCTTGCAGAGGGAAAGTTGCACTGAACCTGTGATGTTCTCACCTTCCTGAGCGACCAACAGCAATCGATGACCGGATGTAAGATCTGCCTCGACATCTTGCCAATATTGCTCCGCTTCGTTTTCTTCCAGTGGTGCAATAAATCCGATGGAGGCATCACTTTCGACACAATCTTGAAGTAAGTGAATCAGCCCATCACGTTTTGTATTAATAGAAGCTAATTGCATGATAGTTGGTGCTGATATTGAATCAGATGTAGGGTTGAGTTTTGTCATTTATTATTGATTTTTGAACAAGAGGTGATTAAATACCATACAGTAAGATTTTTGCGATGTATATGGCAATAATGGGAGGGAAATAGTGAAATGATGAGTAGGAAAATTATGAAATCTACCGCTCCCTGAATCAGTAAATGTTTCGAGTCAGAGAGTATTATCACTTTTATAATCATGATCCTAGCTTGGCAGAAAAACTCACTCTTTTGGTCTTGATTAACTTGTTAAGTATCGTGTCTAATACATCTCTTTCCTATTGCGCAAATCACGGTATGAAATAATTCCTCATTTGCGCAAATTCGCCTTCAGTTGCACGCATTGGCCTGAGAATGCATAGAAACAACGGGGTAAATCAAAGAATTGTTACCAAAGGAAAATTAATATAGTTCTCCTTATCCGGTATTAATGATTGCGGTTTATACGCCGCGCTGCGAAAATTAATTCTTAGTTCACTAACACTTTTATCCGACTTGGAGTAAAGAATGACCACTCGTAAAACCCTTGCTAATGCTATCCGCTTCTTGAGCATGGACGCTGTGCAGAAAGCAAAATCAGGGCATCCTGGAGCACCAATGGGAATGGCTGACATTGCCGAAGTGCTGTGGCGCGACTATCTGAACCATAACCCTTCTAACCCTAACTGGGCTGATCGTGACCGTTTCGTGTTATCCAATGGTCACGGCTCTATGCTGATTTACAGCTTGCTGCATCTGACGGGTTATGATGTTTCTATTGATGATTTGAAAAATTTCCGTCAATTGCACTCTAAAACTCCAGGCCATCCAGAGTATGGCTATACTCCCGGCGTAGAAACCACTACTGGCCCATTGGGGCAGGGTATTGCCAACGCAGTAGGTTTTGCGATTGCCGAACGTACACTGGCAGCACAATTCAACCGCCCAAGCCATGATATCGTCGATCACTACACTTATGTGTTCATGGGTGATGGCTGTATGATGGAAGGGATCTCCCATGAAGTTTGCTCTTTGGCGGGCACACTGAAACTGGGCAAATTGATCGCATTCTATGATGACAATGGTATTTCTATTGATGGTGAAGTAGAAGGCTGGTTCACCGATGATACTGCAGCACGCTTTGAAGCCTATGGCTGGCATGTTATCCGTGGCGTAGATGGCCATGACTCTGACGCTATTGCAGCAGCCATTGAAGCAGCACGTAAAGAGACAGGTAAACCATCCTTGTTGATGTGCAAAACCATTATCGGCTTTGGTTCACCAAACAAAGCAGGTAAAGAAGAATGTCACGGTGCTCCGCTGGGTGATGCTGAAATTGAAGCAACTCGTAAGGCTCTGGGCTGGGAACATCCTGCGTTTGACGTTCCTCAGGACATTTATGCTGGCTGGAACGCTCAGGAAGCAGGCAAAACCAAAGAAACCGCTTGGGAAGAGAAATTTGCTGCATATGCCAACGCTCATCCAGAACTGGCTGCTGAATTCACCCGCCGTACTAGTGGTGAACTGCCAGCGAACTGGGAAGCAGAATCCAAGGCATTCATTGAAAACCTGCAACAGAATCCAGCCTCCATTGCCAGCCGTAAGGCATCACAAAACGCATTGGAAGCATTCGGTAAAGTTCTGCCAGAATTCATGGGTGGCTCTGCTGACTTAGCACCAAGTAACCTGACCATATGGTCAGGCTCCAAGCCACTGAACGAAGTTCAGGACGGTAACTACATTCACTATGGTGTGCGTGAATTCGGTATGTCTGCCATTATGAACGGTATCGCACTGCATGGTGGTTTTGTGCCTTATGGCGCAACATTCCTGATGTTCGTGGAATATGCCCGTAACGCTGTACGTATGGCGGCACTGATGAAAGTGCGTAGCATCTTCGTTTATACCCACGATTCCATCGGTCTGGGTGAAGATGGCCCAACCCATCAGCCAGTAGAGCAGATTGCCAGCCTGCGTGTAACTCCAAACATGAGTACATGGCGTCCATGTGACCAAGTTGAATCTGCGGTGGCGTGGAAATATGCAATTGAGCGCAAAGATGGCCCAACCTCACTGATCTTCTCCCGTCAAAATCTGGCACAGCAGGAGCGTACTGCTGAGCAATTGGCGAATATCGAGAAAGGTGCTTACATCCTGAAAGATTGTGCAGGTCAGCCTGAGTTGATTTTGATTGCAACGGGTTCTGAAATGGAATTGGCTGTGAAAGCGGCTGAACAACTGAGTGCTGAAGGCCGTCAGGTTCGCGTGGTTTCCATGCCATCTACTGATGCTTTCGATAAGCAGGATGCTGCATACCGTGAAGCGGTACTGCCAGCGGCAGTTTCTGCTCGTGTTGCCATCGAAGCAGGTATTTCTGATTACTGGTTCAAATACGTTGGCATCAATGGTGCTATCGTTGGTATGACGACTTTCGGTGAATCTGCACCTGCTGATGCTCTGTTCAAAGAATTTGGTTTCACTGTTGAAAATGTGGTAGCCAAGGCATCAGCTTTGCTGAAATAATCTGCAAATAGTCCGTATAAGCGCATTCGCATCAATGTTAGAGCGAATGCGCTCTTTTTTTGTCCAATTGCTCCTCTGTAACGTAGTTAATGACACTTGCCATCACGCTTTTTTTCTCGTAATCTGCCTTTATAGAAGCTGAACCGTTTCAGTTTGTTGTGTAAATTAGATAAATAAAATGTCTTGCCTGTCACAATCTGATTAATTTTGTGATGAATTATCCGTACAATCAGACATTGCTCAGTTATTCTAAGCGATCGCGTGGCTACAGATAAATTCAGGGAGTAACATGACTATCAAGATAGCTATTAACGGTTTCGGAAGAATAGGGCGCAGCGTCTTACGTGCTCTTTACGAATCCGGGCGTCGGGCTGAAATTTCGATAATTGCTATCAATGAGTTGGCGGATGCCGAAGGCATTGCCCACTTATTGAAATACGATTCCAGTCATGGGCGTTTTGCATGGGATGTACGCCTGAATAATGATTTATTGCAAGTAGGGGATGACAGTATCCGGCTGTTTCATCAACCGGATATTTCGGCTTTGCCGTGGAAAGAACTGGGCATTGATATCGTCCTTGATTGTACAGGCAAGTATGGTGAGCGGGCAGACGGAGAATCTCATATTGCCAGCGGGGCCAAAAAAGTCCTGTTTTCACATCCGGGAGGAAATAATCTGGATGCAACTGTGGTATATGGTGTCAACCACCATTCATTGGTTGCAGAAGATCGCATTGTTTCCAATGCGTCCTGTACAACAAACTGTATCATTCCAATTATCAAGGTGTTGGATGATGAGTTCAATATTGAATCTGGTACGGTGACAACCATCCACTCATCCATGAATGATCAACCCGTGATTGATGCTTATCACCGTGATTTACGTCGAACCCGGGCAGCCAGTCAATCCATCATTCCTGTTGATACAAAACTGGCTGCGGGGATCTCACGTGTTTTCCCTAAATTCAGCGATCGGTTTGAGGCAATTTCTGTTCGAGTGCCAACTATCAATGTGACAGCCATTGACTTGAGCGTGACAGTCCGTGCGGCAGTGAATGTTGAAGATGTTAACCAACTCCTGCAAAAATCAGCGGCCAGAGAGTTTCGTGGTATAGTGGATTATACTGATTTGCCGTTGGTTTCAACGGATTTTAACCACGATCCCCACAGTGCCATTGTGGATGGCACACAAACGAGGGTTAGCGGGAAGCACCTGATTAAAACCCTTGTGTGGTGTGACAATGAGTGGGGCTTTGCCAATCGCATGATTGATACAACGCTGGCAATGGCCGCAACTGGTTTCAAATAATCATTTGTTATGTCACACACGACACATAGCAGAAGATTGAGTAATTTTATAAAGAATCAATGAGAGGATTCACCATGTCTGTAATTAAGATGACTGATTTAGATCTGGCGGGCAAACGTGTACTGATCCGCGCTGATCTGAATGTGCCTGTAAAAGATGGCAAAGTGACTTCTGATGCACGTATCCGTGCGTCCTTGCCGACGATTGAGGCTGCGTTGCGTCAGGGAGCCAAGGTCATGGTTACTTCTCACCTAGGGCGCCCGACCGAGGGAGAATACAACGAAGAGTTCTCACTGCAACCTGTCGTTGATTATCTGAAAGAAGCACTTTCTTCTCCTGTTCGTCTGGAAAAGAACTATCTGGATGGTGTTGAAGTGGTGGAAGGCGAATTAGTTGTTCTGGAAAACGTTCGCTTCAACAAAGGCGAGAAAAAAGACGATGAAACGTTATCAAAGCAGTATGCAGCACTGTGTGATGTGTATGTAATGGATGCTTTTGGTACTGCGCACCGTGCGCAAGCGTCAACTCACGGCGTTGCTAAGTTTGCCCCAATTGCCTGTGCTGGCCCGCTGCTGTTTGGTGAACTGGACGCTTTAGGTAAAGCACTGCACAACCCAGCTCGTCCAATGGTGGCGATTGTGGGTGGTTCTAAAGTCTCAACCAAACTGACTGTTCTTGATTCACTGTCCAAAATTGCCGATCAACTGATTGTGGGTGGTGGGATTGCCAATACATTCGTTGCCGCTGAAGGGCACAATGTTGGCCGTTCACTGTACGAAGATGATTTGATTCCAGAAGCGAAAAAACTGCTGGAAAGCTGTGATATCCCAGTTCCTACCGATGTTCGTGTTGCGACCGAGTTCTCTGAAACTGCGGAAGCAACACTGAAATCCACCAGCGAAATTAAAGACGAAGAGCAGATCCTTGACTTGGGTGATGATTCTGCCGAACGTCTGGCTGAAATTCTGAAAAGTGCCAAGACCATTTTGTGGAATGGCCCGGTAGGTGTTTTTGAATTCCCTAACTTCCGTAAAGGAACCGAAATTATTGCCCGTGCAATTGCTGAAAGCGATGCTTTCTCAATCGCAGGTGGTGGTGATACCTTGGCAGCAATCGATCTGTTCGGAATTGCTGACAAAATCTCTTACATCTCTACTGGTGGTGGTGCTTTCCTTGAGTTCGTTGAAGGCAAAAAACTGCCAGCCGTTGTGATGCTGGAAGAACGTGCTAAAAGTAACTAAGTTGTAATAACAGGTAGCATTGACTGCCTGTTCAATGTCAATACAGGACCACGTAACATGTCTAAAATTTTTGATTTCGTAAAACCGGGTGTCATCACTGGTGATGATGTTCAAAAAGTCTTTGCCGTCGCTAAAGAAAACAACTTCGCGTTACCAGCGGTTAACTGTGTCGGTACTGATTCTATCAACGCAGTGTTGGAAACGGCGGCAAAAGTACGTGCTCCGGTCATTATCCAGTTTTCTAACGGCGGTGCGTCTTTCGTTGCAGGTAAGGGTCTGAAAGCAGAAGGTCAGCAAGCCGCGATTATCGGTTCCATTTCTGGCGCTCACCATGTTCATCAGATGGCAGAACTTTATGGTGTTCCTGTTATCCTGCATACCGACCATTGTGCACGTAAATTGCTGCCATGGATCGACGGTCTGCTGGATGCGGGTGAAAAACACTACGCGCAAACTGGCAAGCCACTGTTCTCTTCTCACATGATCGATCTGTCTGAAGAATCCCTGGAAGAAAACATCGAGATTTGCAGCCAATATCTGGCACGTATGGCGAAAATCGACATGACACTGGAAATTGAACTGGGTTGTACCGGCGGTGAAGAAGATGGTGTTGATAACACTCATTTGGACAGCTCTTCCCTGTATACTCAGCCTGAAGACGTGGCTTATGCGTATGAGAAACTGAATGCTATCAGCCCACGTTTCACTATCGCGGCTTCTTTCGGCAACGTTCACGGTGTCTATAAACCAGGCAACGTTAAACTGACGCCAAAAATCCTGCGTAACTCACAGGACTACATTTCTGAGAAATTCAACCTGCCACACAACAGCTTGGATTTCGTCTTCCACGGTGGCTCCGGTTCTACCGCAGAAGAGATTCAGGAAGCGGTTAGCTACGGTGTAGTAAAAATGAATATCGATACCGATACCCAGTGGGCAACTTGGGAAGGTATTCTGAACTACTACAAAAAGAATGAAGGCTACCTGCAAGGCCAGTTGGGTAACCCAGAAGGCGCGGACAAGCCTAACAAGAAATTCTACGATCCGCGTGTTTGGCTGCGTGCCGGTCAGGTTACCATGATCGTTCGTCTGGAACAGGCTTTTAAAGAACTAAATGCGATTGACGTGCTGTAATTGAGATAATTAATTGCATAGCATAGATAGTCAATTTTCAGATTGTACTCCATAACGGAGTGCAATCTGATTTAAGCTTTAACTCAGATTGGGGAACTTGCGCGCTTGTTTATTTTCTTGTCTTAAAACGAGCACACCTTTAGATGGAGCATCCTGATAGAGGCCTAAAAGTACAGGTAAGGTGACACTAGATTTGAAGAGACAAAATTCCCGCCCGTTATTTGAATTATCAACGAGCGGAAAATTTGTTCAATAAAGCAGGATTAGGCTGATTACGCCTTCACTTTCTCTCTCATAATACGGTTCAGCCACGGCACCATAAAGGCCATAATCACGGCAACAACCAGAGTGGCAATCCCGATTTTACCAAATACACTAGTATAAATTGGCAGAGTTTGCAGGGGATCAGCCACACCTTCTGGTGCGGCGGTAAAGGTAGCTACATAACTGCCCAATACTGATGCAGCAGCTTGTGACAGGAACCACATACCCAGAATAAAGCCAGTTAGATAGCTAGGAACAAACGCAGCCACCATTGCCAGTCCCAATGCACTGATCATTAACTCTCCTGTGCTCTGGAAAAAATACACCAGCACGATAAACCATGGCGATGTAATGCCATTCTCATCAGCAAATAAACCAGAGGCGGCGGCGGTCAAGAAACCCAGAGAGCACAGGAACATGCCGAAGGTAAATTTTGTTGGCATGGAGAAATCTTTGCCTTTGGCACCCAACTTGGTATAAGCAACCGCCAATATTGGACTAACAACGATAATCCAGAATGGGTTCAGTGCTTGGAAACTGATAGGGTTGATATCAAAACCCAAAATTTGGTGATGTACGTTATTGATGGCAAAGAAATTGAGGGAAGTGGGCATTTGGTTATACAGGATGAAAAATACGATGGCCTGAAGCATCAGAATAAATGCCACGAACATTTTATTACGGCCAATGCGATCTTGTTTAAATGCCTGCCAGAAGAAAATGAAAACGACAACAGCGGAAATCACCATCAGGGCGATATTGGCAATTTTGATATTGTGGAGCAACCAGGAACAGATGCCAATCGTGATCACTGTGCCGATGAGGACCGCGAGCAAAGTTGCATAGTTTACCGGAGCATGATCGGGTTCTGAACCGATGTTATGTACCATACGGCGGCAGGCGATATAAACCAGCAGGGCGATAATCAGACCAATACCACAGATATTATAGGTGACGGCATAACCATATTTTTCGGCAATCACGGGAGCAAGGGAGAGAGAAACCAGAGAACCAAGATTGATGGACATATAGAAGAGCGTAAATGCACCATCTAAACGTGGATCTTGTGGCTGGTAACACTTTGCCAGCAGGCTGGCGGGGTTGGCTTTGAAAAGGCCATTACCGACAGCGACGGTTCCCAATGCATAAAAAATCAGGTCAGGATGCATGATAGACAGGCCAATCATGAAATAGCCCATTGCCATTACAATGACACCCAGAACGATAGTCCGTTTTGTCCCTAGTAAGTGATCACCAACATAACCACCGATAGAAATCAGGCCGTAAACCAGTGCAGTAAATGCACCAAAGGTGATAAAAGCTTGTGCTTCTGAAAAACCGAGTTGGTGAACGAAATAAACGGCAAGAATGCCTTGAACGCCGTAGTAACCAAACCGTTCCCATAGTTCCACAAAAAAGATCATAAAAAAGGGTTTTGGTTGATCCCATAAACCGACCGGACCGGTTTTACTCATAGTGAATGCCTCTGTTAGCTATCATTGCGCTGGGCAATACATCCAGATAATTATACTGTTGTTAACTTGCTTGTAACTTAATGTATCGCACGGGTTGTGATTTGGTTTATTTATTCAGGGTGATCGTGAAGCGGAGTAGGTTAATATACTGGTATAGTATCTTCTCAATGGTTGATCACACTAACGAAAAAAAGTAATACCAGATTTGACAGAATATTCACTAAATTAATATCAAAAATTATTAATCAGAGGGTTGTGTGTTCGTAAATGAATCAATTTGATTGTCATTCAACCCATTGTATTTATTATGTGTTGAAAAATGAGAAAGGAAATAAAAGTAAACACCAAATAAAATCAGTAATATCTATATATTAATTTTTTGTTATGTATTTAACTGTCTATTCCATCTTTTTAAATGAAATTGAGGGTGTTCAAATTGAGATTTATCGAAACTTTTTGGTGATAATCAGTTAAAAATCTCTCAAATATTAATTAAGAAAGATATTGGTAAGAATCAGGAGATGAAGGCCCTTTGATAAAGGACCTTCATATTTGGAGGCTATGTGAGGGTATTCTTGTTTTAAATATGTTTTTTTAGACAGTCGTTGTTATTGATTTAGCCATTACAGGATGAAAATCACGCTTAAAATAAATCAACCCATGGCCTTCTTCTCTGATCAGGATCTGTTTTATTTCCACTAAATAAACATAGTGAGTACCGACTTCCTGTATCTGCTCGATACTGCCTTCCAGATTGACAAGGGTTCCTTTTAACATAGGTTGCCCCAGTGAGCCGTTGTGCCAAATATCCCAATTGAAGCGCTCTTCCATACTGGCATCAGTCATGCCAGCGAAATGGCGAGCCAGAGATTCTTGTTCATGATTCAGGATATTGACACACAAGTGACCATTTTCCTGAAATACCGGATTCATGGCACTATTGCGATTCATACATATCATCAAAGTCGGAGGCGTATCTGTCACAGAACACACCGCCGTTGCAGTTATACCGCAGCGCCCCGCAGGGCCATCCGTGGTGATGATATTTACCGCAGCGGAAAGGCTTGCCATCGCATCTCTGAAACGCAGGCGATGTTTATTTTCTATAGACATAATAGGCCTCCTGCTACTGATTTATTTCAGCAACTTATCTAACAGGTTAATATCACGGTTATTATGTAAGTGGGGTCTGGTCCAGCCATCCAAATCATAGTCAGAGAGGCAGCGATCCACTAATTCCGTCATTTTTTTCATATTGCCGGAGCCATAGGCATGACGCAGACATTGCAGGCGAATTTCGTCCTGACTGCCGGCATAATTGATTTCGTATAATTCATGGCGCCCGCCGAATTCACTGCCAATGGCATCCCACATTAATTTCAAAATCTTGATTCGTTCTACGTGGTCAATACCATTAGAGCCACGAACATATTTTTCAAGATACTTATTGATCTCAGGGTTATTCATATCACGCACACTGGATGGCAAATAAATCAAGCCACTGGTGACATTGCTTTCAATAATATTTTTGATTTTGGTATAAGCCATGGGAGCCATCACGCGATAGGATTGAATCGCTTGGGTATCGGGCAGATAAGCGCCGTTTTCCCACGGTTGGGACTCTGCCCACATCGCATCTGTCAGTGACCAGAACAGATTGCGCCATGCGACGACTTCTCCCAGATCAGCCTGAACGCCGCGAAAATCCACCACGCCAGTGCATTCAAGGCTTTTTTGCAGCAGGCCCGTGATGAAATCCAGCTTAACGGCAAAGCGCGTACAGGCTTGCATGGGGAATAATCGTGCAAATCCACTTTGTACTGCCCAATGACGGGCACGGTCAAAATCGCGATAAATTAACACGTTTTCCCATGGAATTAATACCTTATCCATCACCAGAATGGCGTCATTTTCATCAAACCGACTGGAAAGGGGGTAATCAAAAGGTGCTCCGGTAGCACCCGCCACCAATTCATAGGAAGTGCGAGAGATCAATTTCACGCCATCGGCATCCATTGGTGCAACGAACATAAGGGCAAAATCAGGGTTGTCACCAATAACCTGCGCAGAGCCAAAACCGATAAAATTATAGTGAGTCAGGGCTGAATTGGTTGCGACAACTTTGGCGCCACTGACAATAATTCCGGCATCCGTCTCTTTTTCTATCTGGATAAAAACATCTTTAACCTGATCTGCGGGCTTGTGGCGATCAATTGGTGGATTAACAATCGCATGATTGAAATAGATGCAGCTTTCCTGAATGCGCTGATACCAGATGCGGGCATTGTCAGCGAATTGCCCATAATATTCGGGATAGGCGCCCAGTGAGCAGCAGAATGCAGCTTTATAATCGGGTGAACGCCCCATCCAGCCGTAATTTTGGCGCGACCATTCGGCTATGGCATCGCGCTGTTGACGGAGGTCATCAGTGCTGGTGGCGAAACGGAAGAATTTGTGGGTGTAGCCGCCACTTCCGGTATCGGTATCCCAACAGAGTGCATCATGAGTTTCCGGGGCATGCAGGGCATCATATAGCTGACCAATTGAAGCAGCCGCATTGCGGAAAGCCGGATGTGTTGTAACATCTTTGACTCGTTCACCGTAGATGTAAATTTCACGACCATCTTGTAGTGAACTCAGATATTCTTTGCTGGTAAATGGGCGTTTATGATCAGCACGCAAATCTTCTAGTTTCATAGTAACCTCATGCTCCGCAGAATCCCCTCATTTTGATTTGTTACCCATATGGGGATTAGGTGTTAATTTTGTGTTTCTTTCACTGTTTGATTGAAGCGACTAAATGGTTTCTATTGAAGAGACTTTCGGAAGGTTTGCTGGTACTTTTCGGTGAATGAGAATAAATTGTTTTGAAAATGTGATCAAGTTGGTGTAGTGACCGGGTAGCTGCGATAACCGCCAACTTTTAAGTAGACACCTCTATGGGCAATTTCGTGTTCATATCCAGCTCAAATATTCCATAGGGATTCACATGGGAGTAAATCAACGGCGTTAGTGCCCTAAAGCCCTCCATTTTCAACCGTGATAGCTTTGAGTATCAGCTGGATCATCAGGATATTCACGTATAGTAGGACAATCTGCAACAAATGCAGTGGCAGAATCGATAATTCCTGATCTTCTAGCCGATTGGTCGTGACTTCACCGCCTTTGCCGTAAAAAATGAATGAATTTGCACTGTTCCAGTTTTCCACGACATTCAAACCCTCGTTAATCTCCTGACGAAGCTCTTCAGAATTTATGTATCGGCACAGAAAAATAGTTTTGATCACTTTGCCCAACTCAGCGAGCACCTTAATAAGTAGGATGCTGGACGTTGTTTCGGGTGAAGTGGCGCAGGATGGCTTTTGGATCGGCTGTCCCTTGTTTTAAAGCGGTAGTGTTTAACCGGTGAGTTATTACCTCGCCTGTTTGAATCGCCATAGAAAAGGCGAAACAGACACATAGGTAGAACGAATTTTACCTATGCGGATCAATCTCAGGGCTGCGCCTCCTTGCTTATCGGATTTTGCCAATAATATCTTAAGCTTAACGGCTTGAATCAAATCTTTCGATAATAAGATCAATGTGATGATGTTAACGAATTGAGCTACTTATTTCTGTTATTTTTGGGTAGGGATACATAAACTTCTATCAAGTTACAATCATTATTTATGAGTGATTAATGTTTGATTTTAATAGTTTATTTTTTATTTGATTGATATGATTATTTTTCATATAAAGATGCTATATTCTAATCATTAGTCAAGTATGGAGATGAGGTATGAATGATAAAGGAGTATTGATGCAGGAAATAAGTAAAGTGTTAGCCAATAGCCAGCTTATCGCAGAAGAGAAATTGATTGTGATGATGATGTTTAGTCAGTTCAGGCTGACATGATTAATATGCGAGTTTCCGACGGCAGAGTTTTAACGTTAAAACTTGGTCTAATAGTTTAAGACATTGAGATTATTATTTCATATCATTTAATGGAGTGTTTAATGGATATTAAAAAACAAAATGAATTACTAAATCGGCATTTTTTTGGAGGTATTGTTCAAGTTGATGAAAATATTTTTCGGGAAACATTACAATGGATCTTGCGAAAACAATTGTTTCTACAACTGCTGCTATAATAGTGGGGGAAATTGTAACTGCTACTATTCTGACTGCCGGTGTTAGTGTGATGGTAGTAGCAATAGGGTTATTTTCCGTTGGTTTTGCTGTGGCAGGACTTCTATATTATCTTGATAATGAATATAAAGTAAGTGAACTTCTTATTTATTTTCACTTGTGTTCGTGGTTTCATTTATAACTAGTTTTCCGGTTTCTTTATATGTAGATATTAAGTTGAAAAATTCAGGGTATGTTACGTGTGAAAAAAAATCATGGCTTGCTCAAAATGAATATGTGAAAGATATAGGATTATGTCACTAAGCATATATATCATATATGCTTAATTTTATATTTAGTAAACCCTGTCTTCCCATATACTATAGGCAGATGTACCTGCTGTTATATGGTTCCATGATATGGACTTATAATTGAGCATGACTTTTTCATATGGCATCATATCGTGATCATTTATAGAGTGTGGGTAGACACAAGAAATATCAGCGATCGTTGCTTCCGTGATTTTTACTTCATTTATTAACGTTTGATTCCATTCGGCTTACTATTGAGAGGTTAACTCCAATAATTTTTGCAAAGTTTCTTGCAATCGCTCTTTTCTTATTTCTTCTTCGTAAGCAGCTCGATATTCTGGATCTTTCATCCATTTTTCGTGCAGTCCTTTATGAATTGTTAATTTAATCGTACAAAATAAAACAATATCTGAATCAGAGATAATACAAATAAATAATCGTTTTATTTAAACTAATTTTAAAACACCTTTTTACCCCCAACTAAACTATTTTCCCGCCAAACACTTGGTGAGCACCCCACCAACCGATTAAAAAATCGGGTAAAGTAAGCCGGATCTTTAAATCCAAGCTGGTACGCCACTTCAAATACAGGGCTGTCACTAAACAGCAATAACCGTTTTGCCTCTCGTAACAGTCGGTCAAAGATCAGCTTTTTAGGTGGGCGATTGGCAAAGCGTCGGCACATATCTTTCAGGCGTGATTCTGTAATATCCAATTTTTCCGCATATTCCGGCACGGAAAGGTGCTGATGATAATGTTGATCGACCAATTGATGAAAGCGCTGAAATAGTTTTAATTCTCCTCTGACACCACCGGAACGATGATCATCAAGAGGAATAGTGCGCAGTAGAAAGGTAAACAAAGATTGAGCCAGAAATGCCAGTGATTGTTCTCGCCCAGCAAATTGATTGGCAGACTCACGCCCGATCAGTGCCCAATAATGGTTGAATGTTTCCAATTCAGCGGATTTATCCGCAACAGAAAGGCAGATGGCCGGAATATCAACCATTTCTCGATGTGTAGGATAAAGCGAGCTGAGCAATGGAGTAATCAATTCCTGACGGATGGTCAGTACATAGCCGTCAGTATCTTCTTGCGTAAAAAAGGCATGGGGGACAGAAGGTGGGGTCAGGATAAACAGTGGGGCTTGTACGGAATAGCGCTGTTCGTCCAATTGCAGTTCAATCCGTCCTGTTACCAGATAATGAAGCTGAAAAAAACCATCATGGCGATGCGCCTGCATATCACGCCCGAAAAATGCCGCCATGCGACCAAAAGTTTGATAGTGAACATCATCCGATCCCTGCGTTTCATCATAGTCCTTGCTGATATCAATATTGGTAATGATGGATTTAGCGTTATTACATGCAGGCATAGACTTTCCCTCCGGTAACTTATTGCTGGCTCAGGAATTTGGCGTATGAACATGTTGCTCGTTATTTACGGGGTAACCTGTGATCGTGAATGTTTCATCGGAATCAGAAAAACCATCAACGCACCGATGATCAGTAACCCGGCGACGAAATAAAGCCCTGCGTTGAAATTACCCGTTTGATCTTTCAGCCAGCCGATCAGCAGAGGACTGACAGCCGATCCCACATTTCCAGTTGCATTGATCACGGCGATCCCGACGGCACGGGCGCGCAAGCTGAGCGACTGATCCGGTGTCGTCCAGAATACCGCCATCGCAGTAAACGATCCGGTGGAAGCCATGATGATCCCTAACAATTGCACCATGCTGTTATTGGTCAGTGAGGTTAAAATCCAGCCTGTGGCGGCAAACAGGTAAGGTAAGGCCGTATGTATTTTGCGTTCTTGCAGGCGGTCTGAGCGACGACTCCAGTAAATCATGCCCAAAATCGTGCAGAATTGTGGAATAGCAGTCAAAACACCAATGACAATATGGCTGCTGTTCTGATTGAAACTCTGCATAATCTGCGGTGTCCAGATATTAATAGCGCTCAGAGTATTGGTCAGGCAGAAATAAGCGAAGGTGTACATCAATACCATTGGGGTAAAAACTTCGCGCCATAAGCTGGTTTTTTGTTGTTGAATATGTTCATTGGGCTGCATCATAGAAAGATTATCGTTTTCTATCATTTCTTGAAGACATCGCTTATCTTCACGAGTCAGCCAATTGGCCTTTTCCGGTGAATCATCCAGATAAAACCAGACAGCAAAACCAAGCAGAACAGAAGGGAAGCCTTCCAGCAAAAATAACCACTGCCAGCCACGCAGATTCCAGATGCCGTCCATTTCCAGAATATAACCGGAAATCAGTGAACCAAACGCCATCGTTACGGGCATGGCGATCATAAACAGTGCATTGGCACGCGCACGATAATAAGCCGGAAACCAATAAGTCAGGTAAACTAAAATACCCGGCAAAAATCCCGCTTCTGCAATGCCTACCAACATACGCAGGATATACAGGCTCGTAGGGCCAGTGGCAAACATGGTTGCGGTGGAAGCGATTCCCCATAACACCATAATGGTAGCGATCCAGCGACGAGCACCCACAATACTTAACATGACATTGCTGGGAATGCCGAAAATGACGTAAGTAGCGTAAAACAGTGTGGCGGCCAATCCAAACATTGTGGATGTTAAACCAAGATCTTTTCCCATCGTCAAACCAGCAAAACCAATATTGATGCGATCCAGAAAAGAGAAAACGAACAGGACAAAGAGAAAGAGGATCAAACGCCGGAATAATTTATTGATAACACTTTGCTGTTGGACCGTCAGTTTTTTATGTTGATGGGGCTGATTTTCTGGTTTTGCTATGGCGTCAGGTGAAGTGCTCATTGTTGTTTCCTTTTTTATTATTGTTATCCCCCTTTATCTTTCTGTTCCTTGTTTATTGATTACTTGATTTTCCTTTAGGCGGGGGATTTGAAATCCTTCAACTTCAATGGCAGATGTCGCGATCAACATCTGCCATATTGGGAACTTAAATTAATAAGTATTCGATGATAGTGTATTTTGCTCCTCCTTAATTTTGCCGAAACGCTTTGCCAAAGCGTTGGCTGCTCCGGTTAGCAAGCTGGTATCAACTCCCACGGCAACAAACAGCGCGCCCAGATTGAGGTAATGTTCAGCGATATCAACATTGGTCATCAAAATACCAGCGGCTTTGCCGGAAGATTGGATCTGAACAATGGCTTGTTCAATTGCGGCCTGGACTTCAGGATGCAGTGGGTTACTAATGTGTCCCATATCAGCACTGAGATCTGCCGGGCCGATAAACACACCGTCGACGCCTTCAACTGCTGCTATCTCCGGTATGTTTTGCAGAGCTTCACGAGTTTCTACTTGTACCAGTACACACATTTCATCATTAGCACGGGATAGATAATCAGGGATGCGGTTCCAGCGGGAAGCGCGTGCCAGAGCACTACCTACGCCACGAATACCGGCGGGGGGATAGCGGGTCGCCCTGACAGCTGCACGTGCTTGTTCCGCATTTTGAATCATCGGGAGCAACAAGGTTTGTGCGCCAATATCCAACAATTGTTTGATGATCACGGGATCATTCCAGGCAGGGCGAATGACAGGTTGGCTTGGATAAGGGGCAATGCCCTGTAATTGTGCAAGCATGGTAGAAATATCATTGGGGGCATGTTCTCCATCAATCAACAGCCAATCAAACCCTGCTCCTGCCAGTATTTCCGCACTATACCCACTGCTTAGTCCGAGCCATAACCCGATTTGTGAATGCCCTGCTTTCAGGGCATGTTTAAATTTATTTGTTAGTTGATCCATACTGTTATCTCAATAGACCTTATATCTCAGAAGACGTTAAACAAAGTGACAGCTAATTGAACCTAATACGCCATAATCCACATGAAAGGTGTCACCTTTGCGCGCAGGAATAGGGCGGGTAAAGGAGCCGGCCAGAATAATCTGGCCTGCTTCAAGTTCGACACCATGCGGAGCCAGTTTATTGGCAAGCCATGCCACACCATTGGCAGGATGATTGAGAACCGCTGCTGCCACGCCGGACTCTTCAATCACCCCATTGCGGTAAAGCAGGGCACTGACCCAGCGCAGATCAAGTTCATCTGGCTTGATCGGCCGTCCCCCAATAACCACTCCACCGTTGGCGGCATTGTCGGAAATCGTATCGAATACTTTGCGCGGACGCTGAGTATCGGGATCAATGTTGTGGCAGCGGGCATCGATCAACTCCAGTGCCGGAATGACATAATCTGTCGCGTTATAAACATCAAACAGCGTACAGTTTGGCCCACGCAGAGGCTTTGCCAGCACAAAGGCCAGCTCTACCTCAATGCGTGGCACAATAAAACGTTCGCAAGGAATGTTACTGCCGTCCTGAAAAAACATATCATCCAGCAAGGCACCATAATCCGGTTCATCAATCTGTGAACTGGCTTGCATGGCCTTGGATGTCAGACCGATCTTGTGTCCTTTCAGAATCCGGCCTTCCCTGATTTTCAAATCCACCCATTCACGTTGAATGGCGTAAGCATCCTCAATAGTTATCTCTGGATAATCCAGTGAGATTTGTCGGATTTGCTCACGGTTTTTTTCTGCCTGATGTAAACGGCGTGCAACGAGAGATACGACTTCTTGCTGTAGCATAGAGTGTTAAGCTCCTTTAGCTTATAGTCTTCCAAAAGCTTATAGCCCTCCAAAACAGAGGTATTTCACTTCCAGATAATCTTCAATACCGTAACGTGAACCTTCACGTCCCAGCCCCGATTGCTTAATACCGCCAAATGGCGCACTTTCGTTGGAGATCAAACCTTCATTGATGCCGACCATGCCACTTTCCAATGCTTCCGCGACCCGATAAATTCGGCCAATATCGCGGGAATAGAAGTAAGCAGCCAGACCAAATTCAGTGTCGTTGGCAATGCGGATGGCTTCAGCCTCATCACAGAATTTGAACAGTGGTGCCAGAGGGCCGAAGGTTTCTTCGCGGGCAACCTGCATAGACTCGGTAACATCTGCCAGTACTGTTGGTTCAAAGAACAGGCCACCTAAAGCATGGGATTTACCACCAACCAGAATACGTGCGCCGTTGGAAACAGCATCATTGATGTGTGCTTGTACTTTTTCTACTGCTGCTTGATTAATCAGAGGGCCTTGTTGTGACGCAAGATCAATGGCTGACCCGACATGAAGCTGTTTCACGGCTTGCGTCAGACGTTCGGCAAAAGCATCGTAAATGCCTTCCTGTACCAGAATGCGGTTGGCACAGACACAAGTTTGCCCGCTGTTACGGAATTTCGCTGCCATCGCTCCTTCCACTGCGGCATCGAGATCGGCATCATCAAACACAATAAAAGGTGCGTTACCACCCAGTTCGAGGGAGAGTTTTTTCACGGTATCGGCACTTTGTGCCATCAATAACTTGCCAACACGGGTAGAGCCAGTGAACGAAAGCTTACGCACAATAGGGCTTGATGTCAGCGCTTCACCAATCGCCTTGGCATCTATTCCCGTTACGATATTCAGTACACCCGCCGGAATACCAGCCTGTTCTGCCAATACAGCCAATGCCAGCGCAGAGAGTGGCGTTTCAGCCGCAGGTTTCAGAACCACTGTACAACCCGCAGCGAGTGCCGGGCCAACTTTACGGGTAATCATCGCATTAGGGAAATTCCACGGTGTAATAGCAGCAACAACACCAATGGGTTGTTTAATAGTAGCGAGACGTCGATCCGGCATTGGGGAAGGGAAGGTTTCACCATAAATGCGTTTGCCTTCTTCCGCGAACCATTCGATAAAACTGGCACCGTAAGCAATCTCTCCCATTGCTTCAGCATGGGGTTTACCCTGTTCTGTACTCAGTATTTCAGCCAAGGCAGTTTGGTTTTCCATAATCAGATGGCACCATTGCCTGAGCTTTTGGCTACGCTGTTTGGCAGTCAGTGACCGCCATGCAGGAAGGGCATTTTGGGCCGCTTCAATGGCACATTGGGTCTCTTTATTTCCCATATCACTGACATTAGCAATCACTTCACCATTGGCAGGGTTGGTGACTTGAAAGGTCGCTTTATTGTCCGCATCAATCCATTGACCATTGATATAAGCCTGTTGGCGCAGTAATGATGTATCCAAATTACTTGTCATGGTTTCCTCTTTATTCAACAAAATATACCCGTCGTCTTTCAAGTTGCAGCTTTGTTGGCTGCATCTTGAAATCCATAGGGATAGACATTAGTGGCTTTAATTATGTCACTTATCACCATCACTCTTTTGCTTTAAACAGGTTATGAACGTTATTGGATTTATAATTCAGCACCGGGTCGAGTTCTTCCATAGTGAAAGAGAGGCCAAGATAGCGCCGAGACATCAATTCGCTGAAATGCGCCTTGATTAAGCCAAACAACATTTCACCGACTTTTTGCCGATCTTCAAGGCTGCGTCCGGCACCAATTTTCAGTGTCATGTGAACGTAGGCATAATCTTGTTGACCATCTGCCATTTGCCACGTATCCAACCAAATGGCACGGCTGCGGATACCGCCCAGCGGAAAAATGCCCGTATCTGCCAGTGTTTGATTCACTTTGGTAAACAATTCCGGCAACTTGGCTTCTTCACGAATATTTTCAGTACACTCAGCGTAAAAATGTGGCACGGTTTTCTCCTGTCAGACATCCGTTTTATTGATGGTTTTTTTGATTAATAACTAATTCGGATTAACAATATAGCCCGGCAGCGGGAAAACCGCGTTAACTTGTCCTGTCCCTGAGCTGGCGAACAATTCCGTTAAAAACTCCACTTTACCGTCATACTTGTCCCATCCGAGCAGGCCCAACAACATCACGGTATCGTGCATGTTGCCTTCTCCCCGGCAATATTGCGCATATTCCGGCAGCATCTTGCAGAACTCCTGAAACTTACCTTCTTTCCAAAGCTGTACGACGCGGTGATCCATCTGTTCATCAAACTCGCGGGTATAGCTGTTCATGCCTTCTTCGGCTCGTTGATCTTCAATGAAACTGTGGGACAGCGAACCGCTTGCCAGTACAGCAACAATGCCATCGTATTTCTCAATCGCCCGTAAAATTGCCTCTCCCAGTTTGCGGCTGTCTTCAAACGCATGAACAGTACAAAAGGCAGAAATTGAAATTACCTTGAAATGGCGGTCGCTGTTCATATAGCGCATTGGCACCAGCGTGCCATATTCCAGTTTCAGGCTTGAAATTTCGTGTGACTGAGCACGAACCCCCATTTGACGTGCTTCTTCCGCAATCATCCTGCCAAGTTCGGGGTTGCCGTCATACTCGTAGGTCATATCGCGGATAAAATGTGGTAGTTCATTACTGGTATAGATGCCGGAAAAATGATCGGCACAGTTAATATGGTAGGCACTGTTAACCAGCCAATGGGTGTCGAACACAATAATTGTATCAACCCCCATTTCACGGCAGCGCCGACTGATCTCTTTGTGTCCGTCAATGGCACCTTGCCGGCAACCGTGATGCTTGCCCGGTAATTCAGACAGGTACATCGAAGGTACATGTGTAATTTTCGCTGCTAACGCTAACTTTCCCATAAATCCTCACTTGGTATCAGAATGGCAATCCGTGGTTAACGCTGAGATTTATTACGCTCCTTATTGCTCAAATTTTTTTATTCAAGTCTTTTATTCAAACCTTTTGCTCAAATCGTATGGCTCAAACGCCCCAACGAGGAATAGGATGCTCTCCCATTGAGATACAAACATTCTTCACTTCGGCAAACACTTCAAAACTGTATTCCCCACCTTCACGCCCTACGCCGGAGGCTTTGATGCCACCAAATGGCTGGCGCAGATCGCGAACATTCTGAGAATTGACAAACACCATGCCTGCCTCAATGCCACGTGCCAGACGCAAAACTTTGCTGACATCTTGTGTCCAGATATAGGATGCAAGGCCATATTCCACATCATTGGCCATGCGCAGCCCATCCTCTTCGCTCTTGAACGGCAGCAAACAGGCTACAGGCCCGAAAATCTCTTCCTGTGCCACGCGCATGTGGTTATCTACATCTGCCAATACAGTAGGGCGCAGGAAGTTGCCATTTTTCAGATGAGCAGGTAAATCAGCGGGTTTATCAGGGCCTCCGGCTAGCAGTGTGGCACCTTCTTCGATTCCCAGGCGGATATAATTGGAGACTTTTTCCCAGTGTTGCTGGCTGATCAGGCTGCCAACCTGAGTTTGGGGATCTTGGGGATCACCGACACGCAGCCGACTGGCACGTTCAGCAAAACGTTTAACGAATTCGGGGTAGATGTTTTCTTGGATGAAAATGCGGGAACCTGCCGTACAGCGCTCGCCATTGAGGGAGAAAATGGTGAACAGGGCGGCATCCAGCGCGCGTTCGATATCTGCATCTTCAAAGATGAGAACAGGGGATTTTCCGCCCAGTTCCATGGAATATTTTTTTAGTCCGGCATTTTGCATAATCAGGCGGCCCGTTGCTGTCCCACCAGTGAAGGAGACAGCGCGCACATCATGATGTTTTACCAGCGCATCACCTGCGGTGTTACCGTAACCCTGTACCACATTCAGCACCCCGGCCGGAATTCCGGCTTCCAGCGCCAGCTCCCCTAAACGGTTGGCAGTCAATGGGGAGAGTTCGGACATCTTCAAAACAGCCGTATTTCCCAGTGCCAGGCAAGGTGCGACTTTCCACGTTGCTGTCATGAAAGGCACATTCCACGGGGAAATCAATGCGCAGACACCAACAGGCTGGATTAACGTATAATTGAGCATCTTGTCATCAACAGGATAGGTACGCCCGTTCATCTGCTGGCAAATTTCAGCGAAAAAATTGAAATTCTGGGAAGCCCGTGGAATCAGGATATTTTGTGTTTGATGGATGGGGAGACCCGTATCCTTAGTTTCCATCGCAGAAATATCGGGAACATTTTGGTCGATTAATTCACCCAAACGGCACATCAAACGGGCGCGTTCTTTCATTGGGGTATTTGCCCATTTGGGGAAAGCCTCTTTGGCAGCCTCAACGGCGTGGGCGATCTCTTCCTGCCCACCCGAAGCAACTTCAGCCAGCACCTCACCTGTAGCAGGATTGGTCGTTTCAAAATAGGTTTTGCTGCCGATATTCTTGCCGTTGATCCAATGGTTAATCATGGTCATAACAAACTCTCCTCATATTCTTGCTGGCTGACGATGTGATTCACCAGACGCCCAACACCTTCGACTTCCACAATGACTTCATCTCCCGGAACAACGTTGGACAGACCTTTGGGTGTTCCTGTAGCGATCATGTCGCCCGGTTGCAGTGTCATGAAATCGCTGAGATAGCTGATTAAGAAAGGAATGTCGAAGATTAAATCGGCTGTTGTGCCTTGTTGGCGAAGCTCACCGTTCACCCATGTTTTCAAGGTCAGATTATGAGGATCAGCAATCTTCTGCTTATCTATGATCCAAGGACCGATTGGGGTGAGTGTATCGCGGCTTTTCACTCGCAGATTGGGGCGATAATAATTTTCCAGATAATCACGAATGGCGTAATCGTTACAAACGGTATAACCCGCAACGTAATTCATGGCTTCTTCTTTGGTAACTTTGTGGGCTGGTTCACCAATCACGACAACTAATTCTGCTTCATAATGCATGTATTCCACATTATCAGGACGAACAGAAACTTGGCGGTGCCCTGTTAAGCTATTGGCTGCCTTGATGAATACCAAAGGTTCTTCCGGTGGCTTAAACTCCAGCTCTGTTGCATGGTCGGCATAATTCAGTCCCAGTGCGAACAGAGTTCCATTGGCGGGAGGAAGCCATAAAACTTCGTCACCGCTTACCATATTTCCATCTGGCAGAAGGATATTTTCCCGTTCGTCAATGTCGACATTTAGATTTTGGTCTTGATAAAAAATTTTGGCATATCTCATTTTTGACCTCCAGTCAATACAACCGAATTTTCCAGGTTAGGGAAGCCTTCGGCCCTGACTGTGACTTTGTCGGCAGGATGGAGAGTGATGCGCTGGTGGGGAGTTCCCAATAGAATTGCATCACCCTCTTTTAAAGTGGCGAATTCGCTTAATGCTGCCAACAATTCTGGTGCTGAACGGACAAGATCTTGGGTAGACCAGCGATCAACTTCGTGTCCGTTAATCTCGGTCACGATATCGAGTGATTCCACTGAATGGATCTTGATCATTTGACCTATCGGACAAAAACCATCCCGACATTTTTCTTTAATGGCGGGACGATAAAATGAAGTTTCTGGCAGGCTAATTTCGTTTGCCAATGCATAACCTGCAATATATTGTTCTGCATCCTGAACTGAAACTTTGCGTGCTGCTTTTCCAATCAACAGCGCCAGAGTTGCTCCACTTTGCACCGTTTCACCAATGGGATGGGGAATAACATCCCCTGAGTTAATTACGGTATTGCGAGGTTTGATAAACCAAATTGGCGTTTTTGGGGGGGAATTATAAGGTACTTGGTGAAATGTCTCATGCCAGAAACTGATTTGGCTACTATGGTTGAGGGCAACGGCAAAGACAGTGCCTTTCATTGACAGCTCCTTGAAACCTGAATGACGTATAGCAAGATGATTTATTAATAAGGCATGTGGTAATAATCTTCAATATGTTAGATAAATTGTTAATTTTAATTGTGATCTATGTAACAGTGCTTTATGATTGCTTGTTTTTTATACACAAAAATCCACTGTTATATTGTTGGTAAAGTCATTTGAGATCAAAACTAAGACAGTTCCTTGAAACCTGAATGATGTATGGCAAGATGATTTATTGATATGTTGTGTTGACAATACAAAATTAAATATAGAATAAATAGGATTTCATAATTCTGCTACACATAGTTCCTTCAACCATTTGAATACAAAGTGCTTATGTTGTACAAGGTGTAGCACTATTTTGGAATGTTATTTATATAACGTTGGTTATTCTATGTTATATATTCTATATTCCAAATAAATTTATTAATTTTAATCGTGAGCTGTGTAACAATGCTTTGTCTGTAGTTGTTTTTACACATTAAAATTCGTTGTTATATTATTGATGGAGTCATTTGAGCTCGAATCTAACTATTATTAGGTTATCTTTTTTAGGATTTTAAGAGAGAGATTTTTACTTTCTTGTTTATGTTGAATTGTTTTTATGAGGGAGTGTCGATAAGCATGATATGATCTTTATTACTTTATGTATTCCACTGTATGAAATATGAAGGACCCTATTATGAATGTGCTTAAGCCCATTCCGCACCAAAATTGCAATTTATATCTGACTGATTTAACTGAAAAGAGCTTACTCTAATTATGACCCAATCATTAATAATTTCATTACTCCAAGCTAAAGGCACCGCTATGCTTTTCTTCCGGCCTATATTGAAAGATTATAAGTTAACAGAACAGCAATGGCGTATCATATCAATACTAGCACATAGACGTTCTGTTGATTTTCATGAGTTATCCTGTATCACTTGTATTTTGCGTCCAAGCCTGACAGGTATTTTGATACGTATGGAGCGTGAAGACCTTATCCACCGTATGAAGCCTTTAAATGATAAGCGCAAACTGTATATTAGCCTGACATCGAAGGGCCAGAAATACTATGATCAGGTAAAAGGGCCGATAAAAGAAAGCTATAAGGAGATTGAGGCTGCCTTTTCTCCAGAAAAGTTAACTCAATTCCAATGGTTATTGGATGAGTTTAATTCTATCAAAAATAATTCTCCAGACGATATGGATGGGGTATGAGATTAAACATTTATAAATATAATAATAATTAGCGACTTGTGAATTTAATGACGAATTAATTTGTTGTTTATTTTAAATGTAGTATAGAGCCGCAGTAGATGAATTTCATAAAGTTAATTAAAGAAACTTGATATTTATATAAGATATTGCGGCGTTTTTTTTATAAAATATTGAATGAAATATATTAATGATGTTAATAAAATTTAGTAGAAAAACTAAATTTTTCTTTGTATTTCATACAGTAAATTGAGATTAATAAGAATACTTCTATGAAAATAATAATCCCTATACCATAACAATCAAAAGCAAAGGTGATTGAATCATTGTTGAAACGGAAGGTGAGATAACTTTTTGTATTTGAAACATAAACAAAGTTTTTTCAAATCATATAAAAAATAGCACAAAATAGTTGCACTATAATGAAAACTTTCAAGTAAAGTTGGCTTTCTATACCGTAACTTATTAATAAATCAGACTGACAGAGTGACGGTTCCTCATCCAGCTTAATCACTGATATAAGGAAAGCCAACATGATGTTCAATGAAGTTAATGTATCGAGTGTTTTGAAAGGTAAGCGAGTGGTGGTGACAGGCGGAGGGCGTGATTTTGGGCAAGCAGTTTCTGTTTGGTTGGCCCGTGAAGGCGCACATGTTGATCTCTGTGCCCGCCAATTAGCCAGCGTTGAAGCGACATGTGGAATTATTCGCAATGAAGGTGGCATAGCTCGAGGTTATCAGTGTGATATGAGTGATGCCCGATCCGTTAGTGATTTCGCCACCCAATTGCTGCAAGACAATCAACCTATCGATATTCTGATTTTGAGTGCTGCCCAATGGCTGGAAGGGCATTTAGGAGAAGGTGACCGTGACGCTGATATTGTCAGTACAGTGAACTCAGGTATAACAGGTTCTATCCTGCTGACCAAGGCACTCTTGCCGAGCCTGCGCCAGTCAAAAGGTGCCGATATTGTTGCAATGGTATCAGTTTGTGGTATTCCTCAATTTACTGAATCCGTCGCTCATCCGGCATTCTTTGCAGCTAAACATGCCATGAGTGGCTTTAGCCAGAACTTAGCCCATCATTTAAGCAAAGAAAATATTCGCGTGACCGGGCTTTATCCACCTGACTTTGAACTTAATGGTTTTGATGAGGAGTTGGGTGATCATCAAATTGATTATAAAACAACAGGAAAACAAATTCTTAACGGTCGTTCAGTGTGGGAAACCCTGCGATTTGTTATCACCCAACCCCGCAGTTGCCATATTAACGCTGTTTACTTCCAAGGCCCGACTTTTCAGGATCTTGAATAGTGTAAAGCTGGCTAAGTTCTTTTTGAGTTAGCCAGCTCAATCCAGTAACACTAACTTATTTATTGATTAGCGATTTTGGGATATCTGTTTTTTGGGTGATAACTATTCCATTTTTCTTCAGCAAACACTTCACTGTGAGGCACTGCTTTCCCATCCTGCCAAAATTTTAAATTCTGCTTAACTGCTTCGGTATCTTTATGGCGATATAGCCAACGTAATTCGCTGGACGTTATACTTGCACCATGATCCTTTTTTGATATCACGGTATTAATATCATCCCCAATAGTATCGATTAAAAAATGAACAGGGGATTTTCTGTGCATTAACTGATATTCCAATCCAGCTTTACTTGTTTTTTTCCAGAGCGGTACTGCTGCGCTCGGTGATGGGTTTCTCATTAATGCTGTTAAGAGTGTTTCATCATTTTTAACATTGTATTTAGGATGAGTAGAGAAAAATTCCCTAAATCCCATCGCACGCTTATAATCATGTAACTCTTTTTTGATACTTTTATCGCTGGCATATTCTGTTGGTTTACTGGCATCCCAGACAGCATTGGTTATGTCATTTTGTATCAGTATATTGTTTTTTATCTTTTCTTTTTTTCCAAGACATTGACCGAATTTGGACAATAATGTTTTTGAAAAATCTGACGTAGGGCCTTTGCGCTTAAATCCCATTTTATCTAGCTTTGATAAAGCACTAGCCCTTGGTGCATCCAGACCATAGAGGATATCACCTTGCTTAAATTCATTGATGAGGAACGGTGTTGCTGTTTTTTGCTGTGAAGTAGGTTCCAGACTTTGATCAATAAGTTGATTATTAGGAAAAATATTACGTGAAGGGTTTTTTGAATATTTTCTCTTTTTTTTATTTTCATATACGGGCATAACTATTCCTTAATATTTCAATGGGGATGAGCTGTTATTTTTCTGGTTTTTATAGGGCTTAAATCTTTTTACATATTTTCATGTTTAATGAGAATGTGGCGATTTATATGAGTAAAGCGTGGTTTAAATGATTATTTGTTAATAATTGGCAGTAAAAATAAATTGGCAATAATGATTGAAATTAATTCTATGATTAGGCCGCAAAATAGTTTGTGTATTACAATTTTTCTATGAAACCTTGTTCAGGTTCACAAAGGGAGTCATTTATTGACTTAGTGACTGGGAACGATGGCGTTTTGCAGTCTGTGCAGAAAAATTGCTGCCTGCACTGTCAACCGTTCCCGTAATTACATTAGCTGGTGACTGAATAATACCCGAACAGTTATGACAAGCCGGGAAGTCTTGTCCGGCCTTCGTTGTGGTCAACCGTTTGGTGAAAATGGATGATTGAAGCATTGCCTTGGCATAACGAGCTGGGTTGATGGGTTCGGATGATTTGCCAACATCCTGATCTGCTTTAATAAATAACTGGTTCAATGCTTGTACTTCTGCATGCAGGCCAGCAATACCTGCCATTGTCGGCAAGATGCCCCCGTTATGTGCAATATGATTTTCAACCAGACGTTGAGTCATCGGGTGCAACATTTGCCCATTATTTTCATACATGTTTTGCAGCCCTGAAATAAACTTATTAATATCCTTGACTGAGTATTCTGTTGCCATGTTATCGCTAAATGCACGTGCTATGTCATTACTAAGTTTATTTTTCCAACCTCCTTCTGGTGCGCTTATTGCAATAGGTTCCTGAGGCAGTAGTTCCACACCGGGAAACAATTTTCCGGGGGCTAAGTTTTGGTTGTTGTTCTTAAAATTAACAAACTCATCTTGATAAATGTTGTTATGCAAATAGCCGGCATGGGCAGCAAAGTTTTGCAAAGCCTTTTTGGTATATTTTTTTACCGTTAATGGTTTTTTCTTGGAGGACGGGGGTTGTTTGGATTCTTCAAGAATTGAATCCGTTTTCTTCTGGAATCTTGTCATGACAGAATGCAACTGGTGCTGATAGGCAGCAGAGACTTTCTCTGTATCTGGTTTATCAAGATGCAAAGCTTCCAAAGTCGTATTTAACCCGGACTTTTTTTTATAAATCATTTTATTGTCATAACTGTATGTCATTATTTTCTCCTGAAAATTTATTTTGTATATCTTTGGCTTAATTAGAAAAATATCACTCAATAAGATATAGGTATTTTTTCTATCTCTATTGAAGAATTGGTTCTTTGTGAAAATTATCAAATGGAAAAAGAAAGAAAATTCAACTGGTGGAATGATCTTCATTCATATATAATTGTTTTTTACTTTCTATCTCCATGAGTAATTAATAAGTCTATAATGTTAATTAAACTGGTTAATTAAACTGGTTAATTAAATATCTATATGTCTTTCTGATAAAGTGAATAATAGGGTGATTTATGATTCTTGTAATCCTTTTCGATATTCTTAAGCTGTTCATAAATTAATGAAACTTTATTGTATAGACATTCACCTTCTTCTGTTAAAGCTAATCCTTGGCTTTTTCTGACAAAGAGTTTTACACCTAATGAGAACTCCAATTTTTTTAAGCTACGGCTAATTGGCGACTGTGTGATAAAAAGCTCCTCTGTTGCCTTGTTTATTGATTTATTTTTGGCTACGACAATGAAATTTGCTAACTCTCTTGAAAGAAACACCTTAACTCCTTTTTAAACGAAATAGGGTTTATTCCTGGTGTTATAAAATTATTAATAAATTAGTTACGTTTTTATTTTAATTACATGATTTGATGAGCTACTCATCACAATAAGAATAATTAATTATGCAATAATAATATATAGACATTAATATTTGTCAATAATTGATGATGCAAATTGTTATATTTATCAATATGACTTTTAAATAAATAAATAAATAAATAAATAAATAAATAAATAAATAAATAAATCTTATTGAATAGATATGGAATGTTCACAATATATGATAAGTCAATCTTGTCATTCATAATGCTTATTTAAGTATGGTTGTGATCAGATTTGACTTGTAAACGATATCATTATGTTAAAAGTAGGTAAATTATAATTGATTAATCACCTTTAATGGGGTTTTAAATTTTTTATCGGAATAGTCGTTAAAAACGATTTAAATAAATGTTTATTCAAATATCTATTTAAATAACGATAAATTAAATACCGGAAAGATTGTTTTTATCTATATTTTTAATACAGATGCCATAATCATCGATTGTGGTAATAATATTGTTATCATTTAACCAGAGTTCGAAAATTTTATTGATTTCTTCTAAATATTTCTTGGATTCACATATTAAGCGCAACACCGTAATGAACGAAGTAAATGAGTGGGTACTCCTTTAAATAACTCATTCGGTGTTTTGTAATCTCGTGTTTTACGAGGGCG
>NZ_JAQRFI010000049.1 GCF_028598805.1 Xenorhabdus yunnanensis
GGCCAGAGATAGAATCGCGCCATTGCAGGACGCCGCCGATTTAGGTATCGCCACCGACACAGAGAAATCCGTACTCACCGCATGGCGTAAATACCGGGTATTACTCAACCGAGTGGATTGTTCTATTGCACCGGATATTAACTGGCCGGAACAGCCGAAGTGATGACAGGGGCCTAGCGCCCCTTACTCACCCGCTTAGACGTCCGCGTCCAGATGCCGGAGGATTCGGTGTGGAATTTGGGGCAGAAGTAGTATTTTTGTGTCAACTGGTTTTACATTATTACCCTGCCTTGTCAACCTTGTTGTATTTGTAACCGAGAGGGGTTGTATCTATATATAGAAGGCGAATGTAAAGCGCTCCACAAAACATATAGTGCCATGCTAAGATTGCCTGCTGTAATATTGTCCTAATATTAGTCACTTCGGATAAATAGGACAACATACCGGACAAAATTAATCTATCACTCATATCATGACCAATAAAATCAATGAGATATGCCAATGCTGCGGATATTGCTGAGTAACGATGATGGTGTCACCGCGCCGGGTATTCAAACCTTAGCGGCTACATTACGGAAACACTATCATGTTCAGGTAGTTGCACCTGACCGTAACCGTAGTGGTGCGTCGAACGCCTTAACACTGGATCGCCCCTTGCGTACCAACACACTAAAAAATGGTGATATTTCCGTTCAGGGAGGTACACCGACAGATTGTGTCTATTTGGGCGTGAATAATCTGGTTCATCCTCGTCCTGACATTGTCGTTTCAGGCATCAACTGTGGCCCTAACCTCGGTGATGACGTGATTTATTCTGGTACGGTTGCGGCTGCTATGGAAGGGCGCCACTTAGGGTTACCTGCACTGGCGATATCGCTCAATGGCGATAAACATTATGAAACAGCGGCAGAAGTGACAGTGCGTTTATTAACTTTGCTGCAAAAAACGCCATTGAGGGCGGGCAATATTCTGAATATTAATGTGCCTGATATTCCCATTGAACAAATCAAAGGGTTTCGGGTGACCCGATGTGGTAGCCGCAGTGCAGCTGAGCAAGTCTATACCTTGGAAGATCCCAAAGGCAATATGCTCTATTGGATAGGCCCTCCGGGAGAAAAGAGTGATTTTGGACCTGAAACGGATTTTGCGGCAGTAGAAGAAGGGTTTGTTTCCATTACTCCTTTGCAGATAGACTTAACGGCTTATAAAGCCCAGGAGCTGATAAGTGATTGGTTAGCAAAAGTCGGGGATATTGGGGAATGTTAAACCGGTCAATGAAAAATCTGCTGGCGCAATTGCGTCAGCAAGGAATTCATAATGAGCACTTGTTGGAGGTTATTGCTAAAGTACCTCGGGAATGTTTTGTAGATGAAGCCCTTGCTCATAAAGCATATGAAAATACCGCACTACCCATTGGTCATGGGCAAACCATATCCCAACCTTATATTGTTGCTCGCATGACAGAGTTGCTGAATTTAACCCCTGAATCCAATGTATTGGAAATTGGAACAGGATCAGGTTATCAAACAGCAATACTTGCCCATCTGGCCAGACACATTTTCTCCGTGGAGCGGATTAAAGGGTTGCAGTGGCAAGCTAAGCGCAGACTAAAGCAGCTTGACCTCCACAATATCTCAACCCGCCACGGTGATGGTTGGGATGGATGGCCATCAAAAGGCCCTTTTGACGCTATAATTGTCACCGCTGCGCCACCAGAAATTCCACAGGCGTTGCTCCATCAGCTTGCCGATGGAGGCGTGATGGTTTTGCCTGTCGGTGAGCGTACTCAGTCACTGAAAGTGGTACATCGTTATGGGAATGATTTTCATGGCGACGTTATCGAACCCGTCCGTTTTGTACCCCTAATTCAAGGCGAGCTAGCATAATCAGCTAACTTATTTGAGATTCAATTTCAAATTAGCTGTTCTTTTTTCTGAAATTAAGCAAAATGTTTCGCTTAAAATCTTTTGTGATTCTAAATTTCTTTATAAATCATCATTATTTGCATTTATATTTGCCTTTATAGGGGAATAAGGTATGAATATAGAAAACCCAGTGAAAAAAATAAAGTGGATAATCACCAGTACTGTTATGGGCGTTGTACTGGTAGGTTGTAGCAATACACCAAATCGTCCTGCCCCGATAGTGAATATCGATAATAAGGAGAAAAACGGAGAATTATTCTCTAGACCGTCATCAATTTCGACACCAATGCCATCTTCTGCTCCTCCAATATTAACAAATCGCGCATCAGATAATCATGCTGCCAGAAACCGTCAGCTAGTGAATGATGCTGCTAATAGTCGTTCGTCTCAAGGGAAAATTGTTTATAACCGTAACTACGGAAATATCCCCAAAGGAAGCTACAACGGGAATACCTACACGGTTAAACACGGAGATACCTTATTCTACATAGCTTGGATTACAGGTGATGATTTTCGTGATATTGCTCACAAAAATAGTATCTTGGAGCCTTATAGCTTAAATGTTGGTCAGGTCCTAAGAATAGGTAACGCAACCTCCAAAAATGGTGTATTAATAGCATCAAATAGTACTCAATCTGAAATTAAGCAGGTTGATTTTCAAAAAATTAATGCGTATCCTGCAAATATTGATAGACCAAGGTCAGAAAAAATGTTGCCAAGAGCAACTATTTCTGTTAGAGACAGTGCCGCTTCAAAAGTATCTACAGCAACAGATACGGAGATAAATAGCGCTATTAATGATATTAGTGCCATTAATAGTTGGAGATGGCCGGCAGAAGGAAAAATTCTTGAAGGTTTCTCTGATTCTCAGGGAGGGAATAAAGGCATTGATATTGCGGGGAGTCGTGGTCAACCCGTATTTGCAACAGCCAGAGGGAAAGTGGTTTATGCCGGAAATGCATTACGTGGATATGGAAATCTAATAATTATAAAACACAACGACGACTATCTAAGCGCCTATGCGCACAACGACACAATGTTGGTTCGTGAGCAGCAGGATGTTCAAGCGGGGCAAAAAATTGCCGCTATGGGTAGTTCCGGAACAAGTTCAGTAAGATTGCATTTTGAAATTCGCTATAAGGGAAAATCCGTAAACCCGCTGCGTTATCTTCCGCAGCGATAAACCGGGGCAGGATCTGAAACTCCTGCCCGCATTATCATGGGTAGGAGCAGCTGATGAGCCTTGAAGTTAATGAGTTGTATGATGATGCGGACTTAGACGAAAGTAGCATGGAAGCTGATGACTTTGATGAAGTGTCGCTGAAAAATGAGAGTGATGTAACTGATCTTGATGAAGATTTGGATTTGTTGCAAGGGGTGAACCAGCGGGTTCTTGATGCGACACAGCTTTATCTAGGAGAGATTGGTTTCTCACCTCAGCTAACAGCAGAGGAAGAGGTTTTTTTCGCCAGACGGGCATTGCGGGGAGATATTGCTGCCCGCCAACGTATGATTGAAAGTAACTTGCGGTTGGTTGTAAAAATATCCCGCCGTTACAGCAATCGTGGATTGGCACTGCTAGATCTGATTGAAGAAGGTAACCTTGGGCTTATTCGTGCGGTGGAAAAATTTGATCCTGAAAGAGGTTTTCGTTTTTCTACTTATGCAACATGGTGGATTCGTCAAACAATTGAACGTGCCATCATGAATCAAACTCGCACAATTCGTCTGCCTATTCACATAGTCAAAGAGTTGAATGTCTATTTACGTACTGCAAGAGAACTGGCACACAAATTGGATCATGAACCCAGTATCGAAGAAATTGCGGATAAACTGGATAAACCCGTTGAAGACGTGAGTCGTATGATGCGGCTTAACGAACGTATTACCTCTGTCGATACACCAATTAGTGGTGATTCAGATAAAGCATTATTGGATACTTTATCTGATGAAAATAATTCAGGGCCAGAAACAACCATTCAAGATGATGATATGAAACAAAGCATTGTGAAATGGTTGTTTGAACTGAATGCAAAACAGCGCGAAGTACTAGCCCGTCGTTTTGGTTTGCTTGGATATGAAGCAGAAACATTAGAAGATGTTGGGCGAGAAATTGGATTAACAAGGGAGAGAGTTCGTCAAATTCAAGTTGAGGGATTGCGTCGTCTTAGAGATATATTGCATACCCAAGGTTTGAATATGGAATCACTATTCCATACTTAATTCTTTATATCTGAGCAAGTTCAAATTGCAGCGTAGTGGAAAATAAACGTATTTCCAGAAACAGTGATAACTGGATGATAGGAATGGGTGAAAGTAATTCACGAAGCAACAATTAGAAAGATAAAGTATATTAGGTTGTAATCCTAAGGTGGGCTAAATAAGCCCACCTTTTATTCAATTATTTATATTTCCATTATCACTGAGGGTTTTATTGATTAATTTCAGATAATGGGAATACCACTATGAAATTTGAAATCATGATCGGTCGTTTGAATAAGTTCCGCTTCAATCTGACCAAAATAATTTACCCTTGCTGTAATATCTTCTTTGGATATCGATTGAGCCAGTGTCAGATAATCTTGATAATGGCGAGCTTCTGAACGAAGAAGGGAAATATAAAACTTACCTAAATCCTCATCCAGATGGGGAGCTAATTTTGCGAAACGTTCACATGAACGTGCTTCAATATAGGCACCGATAATCAATTTATCGACCAATGTATAAGGTTCATGATTGGTAATATGCTGAAATAGAGATTTAGCATAGCGGCTGGCACTGATATTGTCGTAGCTTATCCCTCTGGCATCCATGATTTCCAATACCTGATAAAAATGATGCAACTCTTCTTTAATCAATAACACCATCTTATCAATGAGATCCTGACTATAAGGTGATTTTGCCCGGGCAATAATTTGCTTGGTGGCTTGGTTTTTTCCTTTCAATGAATGGATATCGCCAATTTTTTTATAGGCAAAATCCTCATAGGGCTGAAACCAAGCCAACAGCGTATCCGCACTCTCAGGATCAACAGCATATTTACGAATTAAGAACATGGCACTTTGTGCCGCTTTCAATTCACACATCAGATGATCGCGCAACAAAATCGGCAAGTTTTCAGGTTGCCGAGCCTTTTCAACCCATTGGTCAGGAGTTTCGCATTGTAAAAACTGATAAATGGGTGCTAACAGATTAGTATCAAACTTTATTGTTGTTACATTCACCGTTGTTACATTCACCGTTGTTACATTCATCGTTGTTTCATCCATTGCTATTCCATTCATTGTTAAACCATATCTTTCAGACGATAAATCCATTCCAATGCTTGACGTGGTGTCAAGGTATCTGGATTAAGGTTTTCCAATGCTTCAACGGCTGGAGAGGTTTCTTCTGTCAGCAAGGTTAATTGTGGTGTATCGACATGGCCTGCCGTCGCGTTATTGGAGAGCGATTCTAGCTCTTTCAACTTTTGACGGGCGCGTTTAATCACATCGCGCGGAACACCAGCTAGTGAGGCAACAGCGAGTCCATAACTCTTGCTTGCTGCTCCTTCCTGCACATTGTGCATGAAAGCAATGGTATCGCCATGTTCGACAGCATCAAGATGAATATTGACGACACCTTCCAGCTTTTCAGGCAGTGTTGTCAGTTCGAAATAGTGAGTAGCAAACAGTGTCATCGCCTTGATGCGGTTAGCTAAATTTTCAGCACAAGCCCAAGCAAGGGATAAACCATCATAAGTTGATGTACCACGCCCGATTTCATCCATCAAAACCAAACTGTATTCCGTCGCGTTATGCAAAATATTGGCAGTTTCGGTCATTTCCACCATAAAGGTAGAACGTCCTGATGCCAGATCATCAGATGCCCCGACACGAGTGAAGATGCGATCTACAGGGCCAATAACCGCTTTTTCGGCAGGAACAAAGCTTCCAATATAGGCCAGCAACGTAATCAAAGCTGTCTGACGCATATAGGTACTTTTCCCGCCCATATTCGGCCCTGTAATAATCAGCAAACGGCGCTGTGATGAGAGTGCCAATGGGTTAGCAATAAACGGTTCGCTCAATACTTGTTCGACAACCGGATGTCTACCGTTAATGATCTGGATACCGATTTTATCCGTCAGTATCGGGCAGGTGTAATTCAGGGTTTCAGCACGTTCGGCAAGGTTTGCCAGTACATCCAGCTCTGACAGCGCCTCGGAACAGGTCTGTAAATCGGCCAGATGAGGCAACAACAAATCGAACAACTCTTCGTACAAGGCCTTTTCAATGGCAAGTGCTTTACCTTTGGAAGTCAGTACCTTGTCTTCATATTCTTTTAATTCAGGAATGATATAGCGTTCTGCATTTTTCAGCGTCTGACGGCGGACATAATGGATCGGTACTAAATGGCTTTGTCCCCGACTGACCTGAATATAGTAACCATGCACTCCATTGAAGCCCACTTTCAGGGTATCAATGCCAAGTTTTTCGCGTTCGCGGATCTCCAGTTTATCCAGATAATCACTGGCTCCATCGGCCAATGCCCGCCACTCATCCAGTTCGGCATTATAACCTGTGGCGATTACACCACCGTCACGCACCAAAACAGGAGGCGTTTCGACAACTGCATTCTCCAACAGTACCTGCAATTCATCAAAATGTCCCACACGCTGCTGTAGCGCCTGAATATAAGGGGAATCAGAGGATGCCATGATCTGGTGAATATCGGGTAATTGCTGGAAAGCGTGGCGCATTCTGGCCAAATCACGGGGACGGGCAGAACGGAGAGCAAGACGGCCAAGTACACGTTCTAAATCACCAACCTGACGCAAAAACGGCTGCAATTCATAACCGATTTCCTGTAATGCAGAAATGGCCTGCTGACGATTTTCCAGCACATCTTTATTGCGAATTGGCGTATGCAGCCAGCGTTTTAGCATACGGCTGCCCATTGGTGTTACACACTGATCGAGTACCGAAGCCAGTGTATTCTCAGTGCCACCGGATAAATTTTGCGTCAATTCCAGATTACGGCGGGTGGCGGCATCCATAATGACCGTTTCCTGCTGACACTCCATCGTAAGACTACGAATATGAGGCAGGGCAGTGCGTTGAGTATCTTTAACATATTGCAGCAAACAGCCTGCTGCCCGCAGGGCAAGCGTCGCCTTTTCCACACCGAAGCCAATCAGGTCACGGGTGTCAAATTGCAAATTAAGTTGCTGTCTTGCCGTATCCAGCTCAAATTCCCACATTGGGCGCCGACGCAGGCCGTGACAACGTTCAATCAATGCCATATGACCAAATGCTTCTGGATAGAGCAATTCCGCAGGGCGGGTACGTTGCAATTCTGCGGCAATGGTATCTTCATCGGTCATTTCGGAGACGCGGAAACGGCCAGAAGTGATATCCAGCGTCGCGTAACCAAAACCTTGGCTATCATGCCAGATAGCAGCCAGCAGATTATCCTGACGCTCCTGTAGTAAAGCTTCATCAGTGACTGTGCCGGGGGTGACAATACGCACAACTTTACGTTCAACAGGGCCTTTACTGGTTGCAGGATCGCCAACTTGTTCACAAATGGCCGCAGATTCACCGAGATGAACCAGTTTTGCCAGATAATTTTCGATTGCGTGATAAGGAACACCTGCCATGGGAATAGGCTGACCAGCCGATTGTCCGCGTTTGGTCAGGGAGATATCCAGTAACTTCGCTGCCTTTTTGGCATCGTCAAAGAACAACTCGTAAAAATCTCCCATCCGATAAAGTAGCAGGATATCCGGGTGCTGTGATTTCAGGCGCAGATACTGCTGCATCATGGGAGTATGGCTATCTAAATCCTTTGCTGGAGATTCTTTCATATTGACTTGATTCAATTCTATTATTCCTGTTGACTCAGTTGGGCCATCGACGCTCAGTCAACCCATCTAAATGACAAAACCTAAATATAATCAGCTAAGGATGGAACGCTAATGAACCTCATCCTGGGCGAAAACGCTATCTTATCACTGATAATCTGTGTGATTCATCTGTGGATTCGATTAGGAAGATTTTGTCGTTAGGTTAGCAGGAATACTCGCAGGAATGTATCAGATTTTTTCACTATTCAGCAGGATTGCGAAGTGGCTCGATTTCATCCTTATTATCGTGACATTATGCTTTTTTTATTCAATTGGTTGAAATTTATTGTTTATATTGCAAATGGTGATAATAATTATTTGTATTGGGTTTTATTATTGTCTATAATTTTAGTTTATAAATAATAATTATATATTTCAATAAGATGCGATAAATGGACACATCTTTATTTTTCAAATCTCATCGTTTTTGTGTTGGGTTATTCCTATCAATAGTAAGCAGTTTAGGCATATTAATTGCGTGACTGTTCATTCCAAATAATAACGCGGTTACATTGCCGGAAACGAACAAAACATCAACAAGCTATAACTTTAACCTGAATCATCGTATCTAACCTAAAAGAACTTATACATTGACATTGGGTAGACGTGTTTTAATCTGCCAATCGCCCTGAGCGGATGTCAAGGCCGCATATACTCTGGAGATTCCATCAATGAAAATCACGTTAGAAGGAAGTATCGCCAATAAAATTGGTTTTGTCTCCCACCAAAATGCTGTACCTATTTTACGTGAGTTACGGGTGAACTATATAAGGGAGAACATAAGGGAGAACGAAGAAACGGAGGAAAACGAAGAAGAAAGCATAGAGGGAAAAGATTATAAAAATTTGACCCTTTCGCTTACATCTTCGCCGTCTTTTCTAGAACCCAAAACATGGAACATCGATCAATTATCTCCAGACACCAGCATTGAAATCACAGAGCGTGATATCAAACTGAATGCGGAATATCTGTTTTCTCTCTCAGAGAGCGTTAAAGGGGATATTACGTTAATGCTCTCTGAGGGGGAAAACGTCCTCGAAACCCGTCATTATCCAATAGAGCTATTGGCAAAAAATCAATGGGGTGGTGGAACCATGCCAGAGCTGATCGCTGCCTTTGTCATGCCAAATGATGCGGCAATTGATAAGGTGTTGAAGGGAACTTCAGATGTATTGCGCAGGGCTGGAAAAAATGACGGTATTAATGGCTATAACGCTCAATCCAGACGGCGTTGCTGGGAGTTGGTTTCGGCATTGTGGTCTGCGGTTGCTGGTCTGAAACTTAGCTATGCGTTGCCACCCGCCAGTTTTGATACACAAGGGCAAAAAATACGCACGCCATCAACCATTTTGGATGGGAAAATTGCAACCTGCCTTGATAGTACTTTGCTTTTTGCAGCGGCTATTGAACAGATGGGAATGAATCCACTGGTGGTTTTCACTGAAGGCCACGCATTTGTTGGATTCTGGTTACAGCCACAGGAATTTTCAACGCTGATCACAGAAGACGTTTCTTCTGTCCGCAAACGCATTGATTTGCAGGAAATGGTGGTTTTTGAAACGACAATGATAACCAAATTTCCTGCTCCGTCTTTTAGTCAGGCCATTGAAACGGCAAAGCGTCAGCTGACGGAACAGGAATTCATCATGGCGGTTGATATCCATCGGGCACGCATGCAGAAAATCCGTCCTCTTGCTTTAGCAACACAGAATTTAGCAGAAACTTTGCCGCAAGATATTGAAGCGGAGGTGATCAACGATGCATTGGAAGAAGCCCCTGTTTTACCCGGATTTGATGTAGATATTCAAACGGATTTGCCCAATAGCGTTGCTGATAAGCTAACGGTTTGGCAAAGAAAACTGTTGGATCTCACCACTCGAAACCGACTGCTTCACTTACCAGAAAATGCTAAGGGAGTCAGGTTGATTTGCCCTAACCCCGCAGAGTTGGAGGATAAACTGGCAGAAGGTAAAACTATTCGCATTGTTGCCATGCCTGATTTAGAAATGGCTGGTCGTGATGCTGAACTTTACCAACAGCAACACAGTGAAGATCTCTATGAAGAATATGCCAGAGGGGCTTTGAAGCGTGGTGAAGTTGTTGGTGCGCTGGAAAAAATAAAACTTGAAGTTTCCTTGATCGATCTTTACCGAAAGGCCCGCAATGATTTGGACGAAGGGGGCGCAAATACTCTGTTTTTAGCGATAGGGTTTTTGAAATGGAAGAAATCGGTGGATGATCCCAAAACATACTCTGCACCACTGATACTACTTCCCATACGCCTTGAGCGTAAAAGTGTTCTATCTGGTGTCACGATGCGCATCATTGAGGAGGAGCCACGCTTTAATCTTACGTTGCTCGAACTATTGCGCCATGATTTTCAATTGACTATCCCTGATTTGGAAGGCGAATTGCCAACGGATGGAAGTGGCATTGATGTCGAGGGGATTTGGAACACAGTTCGCCGGGCGGTTCGTGATATATCGGGTTTTGAAGTTACCAAAGAACTGGTTATAGGAACATTTTCATTTTCCAAGTACTTAATGTGGAAAGATTTGGCGGATCGCTCTGAGCAGTTGATGCAGCACTCATTAGTGAAATACTTGATTGAACGGCAAACAGACAAAGCGAAACTGGAGTTGTCGGGAGAATTTATTAAGGCAGAAGAGCTGGATAATAACATTAAGGCGAGCGACGTTTTCATTCCTCTGCCAGCGGATTCATCACAACTCTCTGCTATTGTTGCTTCTGCCAGTGGTCGGGATTTTGTTCTGGATGGGCCTCCGGGCACAGGTAAATCACAAACCATTGCCAATATGATTGCCCATAACTTGGCGTTGGGTCGGCGAGTCTTGTTTGTTGCCGAGAAAAAAGCGGCGTTGGACGTGGTTTATCGCAGGTTGGCAGAGAAAGGGCTTGGTGAATTTTGTATTGAATTGCATTCCAGTAAAACGTCGAAAGTCGAATTTTTGAAGCAACTGGAAAGGGCGTGGGATACGCGTGATGTCTTGTCAAAGGAAGAGTGGGAAAAAGAGGCTCGTCACGTTCAACGTTTGCGGGAAAAATTGAACAATACGGTTGACGTTCTGCATAAGAAGTGGCCCAACGATTTAACCGTACATCAGGCGATTGGTAGAGTTATTCGGGATGCCAATGACGCAACGCCAAAATTACAGTGGCCAGCAGGAACGCTTCACGATCAAAATGCCATGACTCAGCTAAGGGACGTTGCTCGACGCCTTGATTTGAATGCGCAATCAGCTAAACAACTTTCAGGCGTGTTTGATGCAATTTTGCGAATTGATTGGTCGAATGGTTGGCAGGAAAGTATCGTTGCGACTGCTGGTGATCTTCCCAATACACTGGGACGACTGATTGTGGCAGTGGACGAATTACTAACAGCCACAAGCCTTGTGATTAACGGCAATATCAATGAAACATCTATCCACCATTTGCACCAGCTGATTCGACTGACAGAGTTATTGCTGGCAGCATATGGCTGCGATCTCCGTTTTATGTTCGCTCCTAATATCAGTGAGAAAGTGAATACGGCAAGGAAGGCCATCGCACTGGTGGAAGTATACCGCGAGACACAACAGACATTATCCATTGCTTATTCGGTGGAGAGCTATCGTCGCATTAATATTGAACAGTTCGAACGTGATTGGCAAAAAGCTGAAAAGAAATTCTGGTTTTTGAGTTCACTGGCGAAAAAGAAAGTAAGTCGAGATCTGGCAAGTCAAGGTGGAGCATCGGGTAATCCTAATGTTTTGGGTGACTTGGCAAAATTGCGCAAGCTACGGGAATGCCTGACAGATATAGAAGGATGCACGCCTGAAATACAGGATATACCGGGTTGGAATGCTCAAAACAGCGACCTGAAAAAAATGGCGGCTATGGTGGATTTGTCTGAACAAATTCGGGCTGCCATGAGTACAATCGCAACATCCTCACAACACTTTGCACAACTTCGTACTGCTATTGCGACTTTGGTTATTGATTCCAATGAATTATTGAACCAAGATGGAAATCTAGCCATTCGTTTAGTGAACTTGAAACAAGCCATGACTGATTTTCAACATACAGCAGAGCGTCTTGGTGAACAGTCTGGTGAGCTTAAGCTACATGAACAAGATCTATCCCATATCAGGGCTCTTGCTGCAAACATTACCCAACATAAGGCTGAATTGAAATCCTGGTGTGATTGGTGTCGAGTACGGGAAGAAGCGAATGCCATTGGTTTACAACCGATGACAGAAGCACTGGCTAAAAATGCATTGTCTAAGAATGGATTACCTAAGAATGAATTACCTGAGGGGCAACTCACTGAAATTTTCGAAACAGCTTACGCTCGCTGGTTTGCTGCATGGATAATTGATGCCGAGCCGCTTCTGCACAATTTTGTCCCCGCAGAGCATATGAGTGATATAGAAGCCTATCGTAAGCAGGATGATCGTTTATCAGAACTCGCTGTACGGTATATCAGGGCAAAATTATGTGGATTGATCCCCGCTAAAAATGAAGTGAGTAAACAGAGTGGGTTTGGGATCTTAAAACATGAACTGCAAAAATCCCGCCGACATAAACCAGTTCGCCAATTGGCTCAGGAAATGGGGGATGCGATGTCAAAATTGTCTCCCTGCATGTTGATGAGCCCACTCTCAATTGCACAATTCCTTCCTGCCAATCAGGAATTATTTGATTTGGTCATTTTTGATGAAGCATCACAGATCTCCCCGTGGGATGCTGTTGGCTCTATAGCAAGGGGCAAGCAGGTAGTGATAGCTGGTGACCCGCGTCAAATGCCACCAACCAGCTTTTTTAACAGGGGAACGGCGGATCAAGAAGATGATACGGAACAGGATATGGAAAGCATTCTTGATGAATGCTTGGCAGCCGGATTATATAACCATAGCCTAAGCTGGCATTACCGCAGCCGCCATGAAAGCCTGATTGCATTTTCCAATCACCGCTATTACGACAGCAATCTGATTACTTTCCCTGCGGCCCAGACAACACCGAGTACAGTTAAGTGGCACAGAATTGATAGTATTTATACCAAAGGGAAAAATAAACGTAATCAAAAAGAAGCCGAAGCGATTGTTGCAGAAACCGTCAAACGCCTGACGGATCCTGCGTTTATTAACACAGGCCAGTCGATTGGCATCATTACACTGAATAGTGAACAGCAAAGTTTGATTTCTGATTTACTGGATAAAGCTCGCCAACAATATCCGGCAATTGAGCCTTATTTCCAAGATGATTTGCATGAACCTGTGGTGGTCAAAAACTTGGAGACAGTACAGGGGGATGAGCGTGATGTGATTATGCTGGGGATCGGCTATGGCCCGACGGAGCCAGAAGCTAACACGATGTCCATGAATTTTGGTCCACTGAACAGAGAAGGCGGCTGGCGTCGGCTCAATGTAGCAATCACGCGGGCCAGACATGAAATGTTGCTCTTTACCTCATTTGACTCATCTATGATCGATCTTAACCGGACCAATGCCCGTGCAGTACGGGATCTCAAACATTTTATTGAATTTGCCAAACGTGGGCCGATTGCATTGGCGCAAGCGATTAAGGGGTCTTTAGGTAGTTATGATTCGCCATTTGAAGAAGCTGTTGCACAGGGATTGCGCCAGAAAGGATGGCATGTTGTCCCTCAAATAGGGGTATCGCGTTTCCGCATTGATTTGGGTATCGTGCATCCTGATCGGTCTGGGGACTATCTCGTTGGTGTTGAATGCGATGGCGCAACTTATCACAGTGCTGCAACTGCAAGGGATCGAGATAAAGTACGCTCTGCGATCCTGAAAGGATTGGGATGGGAATTAGTTCGCGTTTGGTCAACAGAGTGGTGGGTGGATAAACACGGGGCACTTGAGCGCCTTCATAACGCAATCGAAGCATTATTGGCAGAATCGAGAGCACAAGCAGAACGCATTTATTTAGCTGATAGCACTGTGAAAACAACACCTACAGTCACTGAAAATACAACCGAAAATACCTTCTTGCAAGATGCCATTGTACAGGGTGAGGAGATTCCAGAGTCCTTATCCTCCGGGAAAACAGAAATAAAAGAAGCAGGTGTTATTACAGATATTAATGGAACACAAAATGATTTTATCTTCTCTGAGAAAAGAATAGCTCGTAACTATGCAGCTGAGAGAGACAACAGCGATAATGTTCGTAATAGTCATGTTCGCCATATAGAGCCAATAGAAATAGAACATCAAATAAGAGAGTACAAATTAACGGATTTTTCTGGCTTTGTTTCCAGTATTAACCCAGATAAATTTTATCACTCTGAATATAACGCTACATTGCGTCAATTGATCGTTCATGCTCTCGAACAAGAAGCTCCGTTATTAGATACATTATTGGTGCAACGCATCGCCAGAGCACATGGTTTCGGCAGGGCAGGACAAAAGATCCGCAATCGCATTTTAGAAATCGTGGCAAGTAATCACTTTATCAAAGCAGACAAAATCGATGGGGATTTTGTTTGGCTATCACAAAAACAAAGTGAAGAGTGGTATCAGGTGCGTTTACCTGCAACGGAAGATGACATACGTTCCATGAGTGAAATTGCTTATGAAGAAATACGCCCACTGGCTGCATTAAGCAAAGAAGAGGATCGGGTGGTAGAGATTGCACGAATGTTCGGTTTTAAACGTGTAACCGGTATAGCGAGGGCGAGGATCGAGGCTGTTATCAACGATATTACTCAGTAGCTATATTTATTCGATGCGTCGTAAGACCCCGTCCTTTAGAGGCTTTTGCGACAGCCTCTTTGGGCGGGGAGGATGTCAACAGCTAGTGTTGCTCGCCCTGTTATTACCATAACCCAACTGACCGATGAGTTAGGTATCAGGCGACGTACAATAGAGCGAAATATTAAAACATTACAGGATGCTGGTCGTTTGATTCGTGTTGGTGCGAAGAAAGGAGGCTATTGGCGGGGCGGATAAGCAGGAGAATGGGCCATGTATTTTATAAATACTTGTTTTCAATTTATTAAATACATGACCAACAGAATAGTCATTCAAATAATAGTCATTCAAATAATAGTCATTCAAATAGTGGTAAATAACGATCCCTTGACCAACGATAATATAAAGCCAGTCTATTATTCACTTCTTCCATATTGAATTTTTCTGGGGAAAAAATTTTATCGGGGGAAACATCAGATTTGCCATTAATCCATTTAAACATTTCCAGATAATCTTCATGGCTTGGATCGTTGATAATATTGAGCAGATCAATATAGCCATATGTACCACCGGAATCTTCCGGCGGACAGGCTTGTTGACCATCAAGGCAGAAAATAGGCATAGGGAGTTCGTCACGGGAATAATTACTGTTTTCAAGAACAATTTCATGTTCCCAACAGTCACCGAAATCGTAAATGTAAATGAATTTATTGCCTTTTCTTTTGATTAATGAATTAAGCCTAACTTTTCCTTCTTCTTTAACGTCTTCAGGTTCTTCAGGCATTTCAGTAAAGCGCTTGATACCAAAAATAAACTCATGTAAGTGGTAGTCACTCCAGCCCATGACAGTTTGTATCACATCGTGTAATCGATCCAATGAAATAATGGATGGAACAACAAAACGACGCCATATGCTGGGTTCAGCTTCGATAAGTGTAATTTTCAGCAGGTAGAATTTTTCCATTTATCATCCTTTTTAATTGATGAGTCGTAAGAAAAGTAGAATGTTTTTTGTCCACTGAAATTATAGTATGAAGAGATTTATATTGGAATACGAACTTTTTTAGACCAATTTGAGATAAACATTGGCTTGAGTTGTTAACGAATGTAAGTGCATTATTAAAAAGGAGCCTACATAACTAAAATTAAGAGAAAAACAATATGACGAGAAACAACGGAATACTGATAAAAGGTATGGACGAAATAAAGAAGATGGAAATAGCGGGGCGCTTGACTGGTCAGGTGCTTGAAGCTGTTCGTCAGATTATCGTGCCAGGTATTACGACCCTTGAAATTGATTCATTTTGCCATGATTACATTATCAATACTCTTGATGCGATACCGGGTAGCTTAGGGCAATATGGTTTTCCTTATACGGCCAATACGTCAGTAAATCACGTTGTTTGTCATGGTTGGCCTTCGGAAAAAAGGCTGAAAAATGGAGATATCGTTAATGTGGATGTCACCGTCAAAAAAGAGGGATATTACGGCGATAGCAGCATTACATTTTGTGTCGGTGATGTGCCGTCTCACGCCAAACGTTTGGTCAATGTGACTCAAGAATGTCTATATAAGGCGATTAAGATTGTTAAGCCGGGAATCACTCTGGGGGATATCGGTCATACGATACAGCAGCATGCCGAAGCAAATAATTACACAGTAGTGCGTGAATATTGTGGTCACGGCATTGGTCGCAGCATGCATGAGGATCCGCAAGTTTTGCATTACGGTAAGGCGGGGGAAGGTATCACCTTGGAAGAGGGAATGACTTTTACTATTGAGCCTATGATCAACCAAGGCAAAAAGGATGTTAAGCTACATAAAGATGGCTGGACGGTAACGACTAAAGATCGTCGGTTATCGGCTCAGTTTGAGCATACTATTCTGGTAACCCGTGATGGTTTTGAGGTATTGACTCTGCGGGATGAAGAACATGAAGTTTTTGAACGTTACTTGTCAACCAGCCAGTAACTCACCATTTATTGCGTAATAAGATTGTGTGATAGCTAAACCTGATGCTGTGTTATACGGTATTGGGTTTTATTTTGTCATTAAATAAATCTTTTTCTTTATAATGCAAAATCGGACAATAGTTTACAAAATGTTCTTTAAAAGAAAAAACTTTCTTTGTGAAATAAATCGGCTTATTGATTAGTGAAATCAGGTAAACTTACCCTCATCCTCAAGTTTGACTAAAATGGCTGCATGTTGGATTTATGAACAAAATCTGTGGATAGGGTTTTGCTCAAACACAATGAATTTACTTAAAATGAATTTACTTAAATAGAAATTTAGCTACGGCTATTTGAAATGACAGGGTGATTATGTCTTGGTTTTATAAAAACAAGAATTCTTCTTGTTTTCTTGTTCTTTTTTCTCTTGTTTTTCTTATACATAAATGTTTGGGATATCAATTAAAACTGATATATGTCTTCAGTGCCTTTGCACTCTTTTTATTTTTGGTTGCAACAAGTAAACGAGTATATATCTTTTTGATCGCTTTTTTCTCTCTGGTGGGGATGCTCTATACCCCAATTGGCCTCAATTACGGTTATCCAGATGTCAATGCGGTGGGATCATTAATCTATACAAATAGGAATGAAACAGCGGAGTATATTAGCGGGCTTTCGATTTCAACTTATTTAACTGTTATAGCCATTTTTGTTCTGATGATATTTGCGTTTAAGCTAAATATCACCTTATCAGGCAAAAGTAAAAAGGGGTTATTGGCCCTGTTTTTCATATCGGCTTTCTGGTCGCCAGCCAAAGGGTATATAAAATCGGGTTTTGAAGATAGTTCGGAACTTTTGAATATCAGTTTACCGGAGATTCGCTTTTTCACTGATACTTATCGAAGCTACCAGAAAGTCATGTCGGAAAATAATCGATTTGCCAAGATTATCCAAAATCGTGATGACTGGAAGCCAGTGGTGAAAGAAGAAAAATATGACACATATATAATGGTTATTGGTGAAAGTGTCCGAAAAGATTTTATGAATTCCTATGGGTTCCCGGATAAAAATACCCCTTGGCTGGACAACGCGAATGCGACAGTGTTAACCAACTATATTTCTGCGGCGCCGTCAACACAATTATCGCTGACTAACTCTCTGGCGGTTCGTGAAGCAAATGAAATTCAATTGAACAACAGTATTGTTTCGCTGGCGAAAAAAGCGGGGTTTGAAACTTACTGGTTGTCTAATCAGGGAATGAAGGGAGGTTTTGATTCTCCTGTCGCGCTGATTGGGCAGCAGGCCAATCATTATACTTTTCTAAAAGAAGGCAATTCAGATGATCGCAGTTATATGCCGGATGAAAATTTATTGCCTTATATTCGTAAGGCATTAGTGAAGAATGAACAGAAGAAGAAGCTGATTGTTATTCACTTAATGGGTTCACACCCACAACCTTGCGCCAGAACTGATGAGAAGTACAGCACCTATTTTCATTCCAAGAATATCTCATGTTATCTCCAGAGCATCCACAATACGGATCGCCTGCTGGCTGATATTGAAAATATTGCCAATAAAAATCAATTGCACTGGACAATGCTCTACTTTGCGGATCATGGTTTGTCATTTGTGAATAAGAACAGCGATAGTGAAAATCTGACCCATGACGATGCTAATAAGCAGAACTATCAAGTTCCTTTTATTATCACTGGTTACGACTATTCTGACAAAAAGCGTTCTGACAAAAACCATTTCAACAAAAATATAATAGACGCTCACCGCAGCGGTCTGAATCTATTGCCTATGTTATCCACATGGTTGGGTATTGAGGAGCCTCGCTTGGTATCCGAATGTGATTGGTTTTCCAACCAAAAGTGCCAGAACCAGCATACAGTGATTTCATTTAGTAACGAATATAAAGACTTTAATCAATTGCAGGATGATGCCATTAACTTCGATTGATGAATATACCTTTGTGTTTCAAATTATAGCTTTTTTGATTGTATTGCAATTTTGAAAACGCTTGGGTAAGTGACTGATATCACAAAATTTGATGCATATTTTATGTGTGTGAACCATTGATTGGTGGATTTTGACCGCTTAATGCAGTATTCAACCGCTGGCCTAGATCTTTCCTGTCTTACCAGAAAGAGTTTTATATCATCGTGCAGTGTGGCGAGGAGTACATACCTTTATATGGGTATTACCTTTATATGGTTATATGGGTATCACTTCTTTCCGGCTATAGATGGCCGGTTTATGGAGTAGAAAGTAAAAATTTAATAATGATTTGCTGTTCGTCTTACTATGGAAAGGAAGTTTTATGAACAATAATAAATTCTTAAAGCATATCCCCTGGATGATATTGGGGATAATTGGCGCATCCTGTCTTGGGGTTGTTGCGCTGCGTCGGGGAGAACACATTAGTGCTTTGTGGATCATTGTCGCTTCCGTTGCGGTTTACTTGGTTGCTTATCGGTATTATAGCCTGTATATCGCCACTAAGGTGATGAAGTTGGATGCTACGCGAGCAACGCCTGCGGTCGTCAATAATGACGGTTTGAACTATGTACCCACCAACAAAAATGTCCTGTTTGGTCACCACTTTGCGGCAATTGCAGGGGCTGGTCCGTTGGTAGGGCCGGTATTGGCGGCACAGGTTGGTTATCTGCCGGGAACATTGTGGTTATTGGCAGGAGTTGTACTTGCCGGGGCAGTGCAGGACTTTATCGTGCTGTTTATCTCCTCACGCCGTAATGGAGCATCACTGGGTGAGATAGTCAAAGAAGAAATGGGGCGTGTGCCGGGAACAATTGCTCTGTTTGGTTGCTTCTTAATCATGATCATTATTCTGGCGGTATTGGCGTTAATCGTCGTGAAAGCATTGGCAGAAAGCCCGTGGGGCGTATTCACTGTTTGCTCAACAGTGCCTATTGCGCTTTTCATGGGGATCTACATGCGATATATCCGTCCGGGTCGTGTAGGTGAAGTTTCCGTGATCGGGATTCTCATGCTGATTGCTGCCATTTGGTTTGGTGGAGTTGTCGCAGCAGACCCTTACTGGGGACCAACCCTGACTTTCAAAGATACCACCATCACTTATGCGCTGATCGGTTACGCCTTTATCTCTGCATTATTGCCAGTTTGGCTTATTTTGGCTCCGCGTGATTATCTGGCGACTTTCCTGAAAATTGGGGTAATTGTTGGTCTTGCGATTGGGATTGTCATCCTGAACCCTGAGCTGAAAATGCCAGCCGTCACACAGTATATTGATGGCACAGGGCCGGTTTGGAAAGGAACGTTGTTCCCATTCTTGTTCATTACTATTGCTTGTGGTGCGGTGTCTGGTTTCCATGCCCTGATTTCTTCGGGAACGACACCTAAATTGCTGGCAAATGAAAAAGATGCACGTTTCATTGGTTATGGTGCGATGTTGATGGAGTCATTTGTGGCGATCATGGCACTGGTGGCCGCATCCATCATTGAGCCGGGCCTGTATTTTGCCATGAATACCCCTCCGGCAGCGTTGGGTATCACTATGCCTGACCTGCATAACTTGGGTACTGCCGAAGCACCGATGATTATGGCTTCTTTGAAAGAAGTGACAACTCATGCGGCAGCAACTGTAAGCTCTTGGGGCTTTGTTATTTCGCCAGATCAAATTCTGCAAACAGCAAAAGACATTGGTGAACCATCTGTCCTGAACCGAGCTGGGGGAGCACCAACCTTGGCGGTAGGAATTGCCTACGTATTCCATCAGATTATACCTGCGGCAGATATGGGTTTCTGGTATCACTTCGGTATTCTGTTTGAAGCCCTGTTCATCCTGACGGCGCTGGACGCGGGTACACGCTCCGGTCGTTTCATGTTGCAGGATCTCTTGGGTAACTTTGTTCCATTCCTGAAAAAAACAGACTCACTGATAGCGGGCATCATTGGCACAGCAGGTTGTGTAGGTCTATGGGGTTATTTGCTGTATCAGGGTGTGGTTGATCCATTGGGCGGTGTTAAGAGCCTGTGGCCGCTGTTTGGTATCTCTAACCAGATGCTGGCCGCTGTTGCGTTGGTATTGGGCACGGTTGTACTGATCAAGATGAAACGCACTCAATATATTTGGGTAACGGTTATTCCTGCAGTTTGGTTGTTGATTTGTACTACATGGGCGCTGGGGCTGAAATTATTCAGTGATAACCCACGGCTTGAAGGCTTCTTCTTCCTTGCGAAAGAGTATAAGCAGCGGATTGCAGAAGGTGGAGCGGAATTGACTGCTGAGCAAATCAGTAACATGAATCACATTGTTGTGAACAACTACACCAATGCGGGTTTAAGTATTCTGTTCCTGATGGTGGTGTATAGCATCATTATCTATGGTATCAAAACGGCGATAAAAGCCAGCAAAAATCCGGAGCGTACCGATAATGAAACGCCTTATGTTCCAGTTCCGGAAGGTGGGGTAAAAGTCTCTTCTACGCACTGATATGATACTTAAACTGATATCAGCTAAATCATTCTGTATCAGTAACTGCTATACCCCACATAATCAACTTTGTATTATGTGGGGTATTTTTTGGAGGGCAATTTATGTTTGGTAATCTTGGTCGGGCAGGCAAATATCTGGGGCAGGCTGCCCGTATGTTGGTGGGAGTTCCTGACTATGACACATATGTACAGCACATGAAGGAAAACCACCCGGATAAACCTTATATGACTTATGAAGAGTTTTTTCGCGAACGCCAGAATGCTCGTTATGGTGGTGATGGAAAAGGCGGTATGCGCTGTTGTTAGATAACTTTTTGTTAGAAAAACTGTTGTTAGAAAAGCGGCTAAATCAATAGAAATTATTTAGCAATTAATGAGCATCGGGAAACGAAAATGCAACCAATATCAGTCACGATCCTGACCGGTTTTTTGGGATCAGGCAAAACGACGCTGCTGCATCATATCCTCAATGCCAATCACGGTTATAAAATAGCCGTCATCGAAAATGAATTTGGTGAAGTCCCTATTGATAATGAATTGATTGGCGATCGAGCAACTCAGATTAAGACATTAAGCAATGGATGTATCTGTTGTAGTCGTTCGAATGAGTTGGAAGATGCATTATTGGATTTGCTGGATAGCATGGATAAAGGGCAGATCTACTTTGATCGACTGATTATCGAATGTACCGGAATGGCTGATCCCGGCCCTATTATGCAGACTTTCTTTTCTCATGAAGTTTTGTGCCAGCGTTTTTTACTTGATGGCATTATCACGCTGGTGGATGCTGCCCATGTGGAACAACAATTAGATCGTTTTTCCATTGCACAGGCGCAGGTGGGATATGCAGATAGGATCATTTTAACGAAAACAGATGTTGCTCCGGTACCCGATGCCTTAGTTGAACGTTTACAACGAATCAATGCCAGAGCACCTATTCATAAAGTCATTCAAGGTGAAGCCGATTTAGCCTTACTGTTCGATATCGAAGGCTTTATGTTGAATGACAAACTGACGGTTTCTGCTCCTGTGTTTCGATTTATGCCTAAACAACGAAACACGCTCCAGTCGATTGTCATTAACTTATCGCATCCCGTTGAGCTGTCAGAAGTTTCTAACCTGATGGAAGAGCTATTGCTGAGTTTCGCGGATAGCCTGCTGCGTTACAAAGGAATTCTTGCTATCAAAGAGGAGTCACGTCGGTTGCTGTTTCAGGGAGTTCAGCGTCTGTATAGCGCAGATTGGGACAGAGAATGGCGTGATGATGAAGTACGTGAAAGTGTGCTGGTTTTCATTGGCATGGAGCTGCCTGAACAGAAAATCCGTGAAAAATTTGTGGAACTGATCGGGAAATAATGAGCATTATAGATGATGATCTGAGTAATCATTTTCTTGTCATATTTAATTGTTTGTTTTTTATTCTTTATTGAGCAGTGAAATCATTTATATAAATTCGCTGCTCAAGTTTAAATAGAAACTTATTTTATATATTCACCTATTAGGTTTAAGTTTCAGTAAAGCATTCCTTGTTTAATTAACAAATATAAAACAATAAAAATAAAATTCATTCACAATTTGAGTTTGTCATACGTAAAAAATAATAATTTATTTCATCTAGCGGCAATCTCCACTAATTAATTTGTGGAGATTATTGCGATAACAGGTCATGTTAGTGAAAACAGCATAAAAAATAACACAGTTATTTAGAGGGAAACTCCCAAATTCTGGAGAAACGTTTCACATTACTGGCGGTATAAATCACGGTATGTGAAATATTACGATGCCCGAGATAATCTTGAATCAAGCGAGTATCACGACCAAGATCAGCCAATGCATAACCACAGGCATGTCTTAACATATGTGGATGTGGAGAAACACTGACCGATGCCTGCTTCCCATAACGTTTCAATAATGCATAAACTTGTTGTCGTGAAACAGGGCCGGATTTTTGGGAGAGAAATACCCACGGAGAATCGGCTTCTCGCCATTTTTGACGAATGTTTAACCATTTTTGCAATGCTATAATTTCCTCTGGAATTAAAGGGTGTGTGGTTGAAAGCCCACCCTTTAACCGTCTGATATGAATGATCGCTGAATTTAGATCAAGATCAGATAGACATAAATTACATAGCTCACTGACCCTAAAACCGTGAATAAAACACATTAATAGCATGCAGTAATCCCGTTCTGCGTGACGTCCTTGTTTTGTTTCTGCCAAAATTGCGTCTATTTCGTATCGGGTTAAAAATTTACGTTGCTTCATGAAATTATCATTCCTATGAAATCAGAGAGATTAATTGTGAATAGCAAGTTATTTAAGCCAATCGAATACAATAAGCGATTAGTATTTTTTGAATACGATTGGAAAAATATCAAATTTATTTAATTGGAATGCCGCAAATAGAAAAAATTTTCTTCTTTTATTCGTCTTATTTTTAATGGAAATACTAATTGAAACCTTATAGATACGTATTATGTGGCTCTGATACATAGAATGAGACATTCATAAATAGAATTCCATACATAAAAACAGCCTTATCGAACTTTGCAACTAATCATTTGGCTTGGTTTAGTTCCTAGTTTTTTATTCTTCTAACATTCTTTTTTGGTGTGCTAACTTTATATTTTTACTGCATTTAGCGAAAAAAGTAAATGATTTATCTAAGCTGTTTACATAATGCATCGTAATTGACTAAAAATCATCTATTTTTATCATACGAATGAAGTTGCGTTTACATATTTAGTGTTTTATTGGTTTTTTACGCATTTTTTCGAAATAAATTGGTATAATATATAGATAATATGATTATATTTGGAGTGATATCCCGTTCAAGAGAGGTCGTTTTGTTCGTTATATTATAGTTAATAATGTTTATTGTTTTGATGTTTAGTTTAAGAAAATCATCGTTTTTTGTTTAATTTATGAAATTTACTTAAACAGATATTTTTTATGATTAATTAAATATCGATCCATCATTAAAATGATTATTTTATGAATGAAGTATGTGGAATATGATTTGATTAAGGCCAAAAAAACTGCAAAAAGAAATTTCTTGGCCTTATTTGCTTATTTAGGCAAAACTGGCTTTGTGCGCCATAATCTCAATGATCTTCTCAGGTATTGCTCTTCTTATACATTAAATTTATTAAATATTACCTTCTTAAATGAGGACTTTTTCGACATTGGTCCTCGGGCACTTGGACAGCTTTTATGATGGATAACTTTTATGATGGATAACTCTTATAATGGATAGCTCTTATGTCAGGAGAAGGCCAGAAAAGGGGAAATGCATAACAAGATCCCGGTAAAGATGATCAAAACGAGAGATATCCCCTTGTAATGATGCAAACTGGGAACCTTGTAAACTAAATAGGCAGGAATGAGGCAGCCGACGATGCCAAATATTGGGCTACAGATAGAAGTAAAGCTCAACACTGGCGCATTTAGGATAATGGCGCTCCATGCCAATAAGATGGCGAAAACCATAATGCCTTTTTGAACCCACATTTCATTGATTTTTTCGACAGGCATCAAGCGACTAAGAATGTTCATGGCAATTCCTTGGCTGGCTTCGCGAAATCCGAGGTAAACACCAAAAAAAGCAGTCATCACAGCAAAGATATTGAGCATAATACTGACGACAATCACCCAACCACCAGGAAAGAACTGAGCGGCAATTGCCAGTGCTGAAATATTCTGTTCATAGGCTTTGACCGCTTCCTCATGTCCCATTGCCAGTGTAAAAGAGACGGCATAGAAAAATACCGTACAAAACAGGACACCAAAGGCAATATTCATAGCTCTCAGCGCCTTATGACGGGCAACTTCACGGTTTTGTTCCCGATTGCGGTAAGAAATCACCATTGGGCTAAGTGTTTGGATAAACAAGATAGATGTGAGTGTAAAAGGCAATGTGATAATGGCTTTTTTGATCAATAAACCGAAGGGAGGCAATGCCCCAATATTGTAAAGATGCCACATACCGATCATGGAAATTCCCAATATCGCGACAACGAATAACTTTGTCATGACCATCAGGCTGGATACTTTGAACAGCAATCGTTCACCACGAGATGAAATAGCGACCAGAACACAAATTAGCGCCAACCCAAATAGTGGATTTTTTGACATTAATTCATCGGTGACTCCAAATGTTTGCAAGTAAGAAGCACTATCATTGGTTATGGCGATGGAATAAACAAACATCCAGATCACCAGCATAATAAAGTAGAGTATGCCTAACAGAATGCCCCAGTTTTTACCAAGATAGCCACTGATGACACTGGGATAATCTTTGCACTCTGGCGACTCTGCGAGAGTGTTAATGAAGAGTCGCTGAAAAAGATACATGGCGGGATAACCAATAATGGAAGAAAGCAGGAAAACCCACAATCCCATCAACCCAACCTCAACAGGCAAGAAAACAATTCCAGCCCCGATTGCCATGCCAATACTCATAATGACCCAGCCAGTATCGGTATGGTCGAATTTTATTGCTTTTTTCCATTCTGCTTCCGTCATGTTGGCACGTTTGGCTGATGAGGATAGGTGTGGCGTGTTATTGTTTTTTGTTGCTGTTTTCATAATAGCTCTCGCTTACATCTTTGGTTCTGCAATAGTATTGAACAGATAGGGGGAGAAATGCATCACGTAAGACACCGAAAAATAACTACACCTACTAAATAACCACTCTTTTAGTAAGAGAGTTGTCGTGTGCTGATAGTGAATGATTTCAAGGAGAAAAAATTTCCCTAAACATTCCATCTACTACAGTTTTTGAGAGAACAATTTCTTCATAAAGAAGAAATCGCCATTTATTGTTCTCAATGAGAAATCGCAAAGGGAGACTGTGCAAAAAAGAAAATTGGCGCTTTGTATCATTTTGATAAAAAACGAAATTAATTCTCTTTGCGAAGGTGTTGTGAGTATTTGTGATATTAACAATTGAAACAACCAGAAAGAAAAGTTGCGTGCTTTATCACGTTTGTATCAATTCAAAACACCTTGTCAGTATTAAATCCTTTTTATTGCTAATATTATGATGTAACTCAGTATATTAATCTAGAGTTTTTTGCTAGTGAAATAGTGTGATGTATATTTTCCTCTCGCCTTCCGATTGGAAATGAAGATAAATCAATAAATACTGAATAAACCCTCTTTCACGATGGTTTTTGTGGGTAGCAGAGGCTCTTAAGATCTTAGAATGAAAATTTATATATTTAGTTTTACTTTCAATATCCATGAGTTATATTTTGTTTGAAATGAATTTTTACGGGATATAAATATTTTAGATGTAACTCGATATTTATAACTATGCTAAATCGATAGTTATTCAAAATTAACAATTATCCCAAATTATTTGGCGGAATAATGCTTATTCATGGATATGTAAGCAAGAAATCAGGTTGATTTTATTTTCATTAATATAATTGAAATTCTTATCGAGTTTATTTTATTTATCTATAATAAATAATAAGATTAGTAATGTTTTTTATGTTTAACTAGTGACCGAGATTGAAATTAAGTTGCCTGATAATCACTCAATAAATCATCTTTTAAATTCTTAAAAATCAGTCTGTTGTTTGATTTTGACCAAAGCTTTTTTTTTAATTAAATGGACTTTTCTTGTAACAATATTTATTATCTCCTCACTTTTATGTTAGCAGTATTCGCTGCATAAAAAACCGAACAGATTTATTTGAACATTCACTCAGGAAGACATAATAATGAAAAGCAAACTCACATTAGCCTTACTTTGCTTGGCTTCTTTCATGCTGGCTGGCTGTGCAACGGAATCTTCAACAACACTTCCAGTGCAAAAAGTTACTTCTTATAAAACAACTTATGCCAATATTCGTAGCCCGATTGCAGTGGGCAAATTTGAAAACCGTTCAAGCTACCAAAATGGCATTTTCTCTGATGGCATTGACCGTTTAGGAAATCAATCAAAAACTATCCTTGTAACTCATTTGCAACAAACAGGTCGTTTTAACGTATTGGAACGCACTAATTTGGCTGAGTTGAAAGCGGAAGCGGGTTTACAGGGCAAAACTCAGAAATTGAAAGGAGCTAATTACATTATTACGGGTTCCGTGACTGAATTTGGTCGCAAAGAAGTGGGCGATCATCAATTATGGGGCATTTTGGGACGTGGCAAGTCACAAGTTGCTTATGCAAAAGTGATGTTGAATGTTGTAAATGTTGAAACCTCTGAGGTCGTCTTCTCTTCAGCGGGAGCTGGGGAATATAAACTTTCCAGTCGTGAAGTCATTGGATTTGGTGGTACTTCCAGCTACGACTCGACTCTGAATGGCAAGGTACTGGATCTGGCGATCCGTGAAGCAATCAATGATTTGGTAGCCGGTATTGATAATGGTGTATGGAAGCCAACTAACTAATTAATTTTTACTTTTTACTGTTTTAAAAATTAATTGGTGAGATATTTTAGGGAAAATTTTTGTATGTTTTTGATGAAAAAGACGGGTATGCTGCTGGCGGCTCTATTATTGGTAGGATGTGTAAAAGCCCCTAAGACCATATACGAGTGGGGTGATTATCAATCAACTCTGTACCAATATTATCAGCAGGATAAAACGGGGCCACAGGAACAGCTTCAAGCATTGCAAAAAGTTATCGAGCAAGCTAAGGCCAAAGATAAATCTGTTCCACCCGGTTTGCACGCGCAAATGGGATTGCTTTACAGCAAAATTGGCAATATTGAGGATGCTTTCCAGCAATTTGAGATAGAAAAAAGCCTATTTCCTGAATCTGCGTCTTACATGGATTTTCTGTTAAGCAAGAATAAGGGAGTGAAATAATGAACCGTTTACTGGCGGCGATTGGTGCTTTATTTTTGCTGGTACTGACAGGATGTGCCGAACATAAACCGTATGATTATTCAGCACTGAGAGAAAGCAAACCTAAATCCATTTTGGTTTTGCCTGCCGTAAATAAATCAGTGGAAGTGCAGGCTTCTGGCAGTTTGTTGTCTCAAGTGACTTATCCGTTGGCAGAATCTGGTTATTATGTTTATCCCGTTGCGGCGGTTGAAGAAACATTCCGCCAAAATGGCGCAACAGAAGCGCAGGATATTCACAATATCAGCTACAAAAAATTGCATGATATATTTGGCGCAGATTCCGCTCTTTACCTGAATATCACGCAATACGGTACACAATATCAAATCATTAACAGTGATACCCGCGTCAGTGCGACAGCCCGTCTGGTGGATTTGCGCACGGGTAAACAACTGTGGAGTGGTTTCGCAACGGCGTCTTCCACAGAAAATGATAATTACTCTAGTGGTGGTTTGATTGGCATGTTAGTGTCAGCAGCCATCTCCCAGATAGCAAATACGGTTATGGACAGAGGCCATGATATTGCAGGCATTACCAGCAATCGTTTGTTAAATGCAGGTGGATATGGTCGCTTGCTGTATGGCCCTCGTTCAGAGTTCTATGGCAAAGAAAAGTTATAAGAAAAAAATTATAAGATTTAATTGAAATAAAAATGCCGCAGAGTGATCTGCGGCATTTTTTACATTTATTTTTACTGTTATTTCTGAATTAGATATCCAATCGCTTGGTTTGCCATCTTTTAGACTTCCAACGCCAAGCGTTCACTAACCCACGGATCCACTCATCGAAGAAGAATCCCATCCAAATCCCCAAGATTCCCATGCCCATAGTAACTCCCAGGAAATAACCGAGAGGAATGGAAATACCCCACATGCAAATCAACGCGGTATAGAGTGGGAAACGGGCATCACCGGAAGCACGCAGGGCATTGACCATTACAATGTTGAAAGTACGACCCGGCTCCAAAAAGACGGAGAGTAGGAACAACGGCAGAAGAAGTTCAATAATATTCTTATCTTCCGTCATGACATTGAGAAGTGGTTCCCTGAAAATCCAGAACGGTAATACGACACCTACTGTGACAATGACACCAATTCGCAGGCTTTTTAGCCCCCGGATATAGGCATCTTCAAAGCGTTTTGCCCCAACAAGATGACCAACCATAATCTCATTGCCAATACTGGTAGAGATACCAAACAGCATAATGAACAGCGATAGCTGGAAATACAGAGTTTGGGCAGCCAAAGATGTTTCGCCCATCAGGCCAATAAACGCCTGTGCGGTCATATATTGCAGGATCCACACCAAGTTTTCACCGGCGGCGGGCAAGCCAATATGCAGAATTTTGCTCAACATACTCTTAGACCAGTGCACGAGTAATTTAAACTCGAACTTAATATTCAAACTACAGAACAACAACCCGCAAAGCAGAATAACCGCAACAACTCGACCAAATACTGTAGACCATGCTACACCTTCCAGCCCATATTGAGGTAGCCCAAAGAACCCATACAGCACGATCATATTGCCGACAATGGTGAGCAAGTTAGCAATCAGCGTGACATACATGGCAGCTTTCGATTTTCCGTAAACCCGCAGGCAGGCCGCCAGAATAATCGAAATCGCTTCGGGTATCAGGCAGATACCAAGAACATGCAGATAAGCGAACCCATCATCCATCAGATTTTCGGGCAGGTTCATGATATACAGAATTTTATAACCGAAGAACACCGTGATCAGCGCACAACAGAGACCCAGCACAGAATTAAAAGCAATAGAAATATGGATCGCCTGACTGGCTTTATTGCGTTTTCCTGAGCCTAAATATTGTGCGATGACAACACTGCAACCAACGCTAATGAAATTAAAAATTGTAATAAAGAGATCAAAAACATGATTACCTACCCCCATTGCGGCGAGGTAAGAAGAAGAAATATGGCTGATCATGTACGTATTGATTAATAACGTCGCCATATGCAGAAAGATATCAATGAAAATCGGCCAGCTTAATGAAAAAAGTGAACGATCTACAACATCAGACTGATGCATTGTAAAACCTATTTATTAGAAGTGAAATGAATGGTCTTTTTGCGGTGTGACATATCCAGAAAGCATAGATGATTTTACAGGGTTTATTGATGAGTTGATAGGCAGAATAGGTGATTTATATTGTTGGTTTGCTGAAGGATTTGATTGGATAAAAAACTTTGGTGGTAATGGGCGCAGGAGCCTAGTGTTGTGGGGCTTTTTTCAAAAGGAGACTAACAAATATGACAAGTTTACAGATCTTGTCGTTGATTTGTTAACCTCAATTTTAAAATTTGGGCGGAACTTAGTAACTTCATGTTTAGCGTTTTCAGTTGGTAAGGTGAGGCAATGAATCCCGGTACAATTGCCGACAGCTTTGGAGCCTGTACGATGATTGGACATATTAAAAGTTATAGGCCATATGAGCTATTTCTCAATATGGGTCTTTATAGCATAGGTCTTTATTGCGTTACTGGCTCAGTAAGCCAATTATTTAGGTTATCTACGTGCTTTATGTGCTTTACTGACATCAGCCATTAACATTGGCATCAGTAATAATCCCATTACAGCGGCTGCAAGAGTCAATAAGGCAAACATACCAGTCCAATCATATCTGTCAATGATCTGGCTTAATGGCCAACCAGCAATTGCAGCACCAAAATAAGCATACAATCCTAAGTATCCGGTTACTGTATCTGCGGCTTTTTTATGGCAATGTTCCGTTGCTGAAAGGCCTATTAACATCTGTGGGCCAAATACAAAAAAGCCAATACTGAAAATACAGATAGACAATAGCACATAATTATTTATAGGAATTAACCAGAGAGCAGCTACAGAAAAGAAAAGACCGAGAGAAAATAGTAGAGTTACTGGTGCACGTTGGCTACGAAATAGCAAGTCTGATCCCCATCCAGAGCAGAGAGCGCCCAATAATCCACCTAATTCAAAGAGTGATAGCGTAGCATTGGCATTAAGTAAGTTGGCTCTATGTGTTTCTAATAACCATAAATTACCCCAATCATTAATTGCGATTCTAATGAAATAGACGAGAACATAAGAAAATCCAAGGAGCCAGATGGTACGGTTGAATAAAATTGTTTCCCGTAGAATTTGAATCATGGGCATTGGTGAAGACGACCGTTCTTGTCGTAGCTCCATTGTATCTTGCCGCCAATGTCCTACACTAGGCAAACCATGTTCCCGTGGTATTCCTCGTATTCTTTGGCATAACCAAATTCCAAACACAATACCAAGTCCTATCCCTAACAAAGCCTGAGTGGTTAAAAAAACCTCCAATTCCTGCAATTCGCTGAACGAGCCATTGACTTGACGGGCAGTGGTGACTAGTAAGCTTCCTAACAATGCTGATAGAACGCCTCCTTGCCAACCATAGCGATAGGCCATAAATACATTAGGAATAAAGACTAAAATAGACAATAACCATTCTATTTCTGAATATAGAATATATTGGCCACTTATTCCCAATAAACTAAACAAGAAACACCACATCAGCAAAGATGTTCTTAATTGTGGATCGGATATATCGGCTTTGGTGTGCTGATTTTTCCAATATTTCTCATATAAATAAACATAAATCAGATAGACGAATGAAGAGAGTAAAACGCCACCAGTCAGGGAAGACAGAAAAATAAAACCAATTTTATCAGGTAATGCAAAACTCAAGAACAAGATTTGTAAAAGACTATTAATGATAACACCCATTAACAGAATAGAAAGCTGTTGCCAATAAAGAGAGTAATTCCACCATATCTTTTGAATACCTAATGCTGTGATCACGCTAATAAACGGTGAGAGTAGAATAATGGGATGCATAATAAGCTGTTCGCTTTTTAGCCATAATAGAATACTGGTTTCGCTAGCCAGAAGGATTGGAATATGACGCCGCCCTAGTAGGGCCATAAAAACTAAACGTATCCCTTGGGGTAAAAATAGCGTTGCCTGCTGACCGCTATTGTGAAAGTAAAAACCAATTACCCATAGCGAAATCCAAATAAGTGAATAAAATAGACAGAGGAAGAGTGATTGTAAAATGAAGAGAAATTTTTCATTCATTGATTAACTCGTAATAATCTGATTCTGTAAGGCATAATGAACTAGCTCAATAGTGGTATTACATTGTAATTTATCTAAAACTCTGGCTCGATGGACATGAACTGTGTTGTGGCTAAGCTCAAGTTGTTCCGCGATAGCTTTTACACTATTCCCATTGATTAATAAGGTAAAAATTTCTTTTTCTCTTGGGGTTAGGGCTTGTAGTGCTACAAGTTCTTGAGGTTTCTGGCGTAGAGCTTTCAATGCGTCAGCGCAAAGGTAAATTTCGCCTTTGTGGACAGTATATACGGCCTGGATTAATTCTTCTGGCCCACAGCATCTCGTCAAATAACCTCGAGCACCTGAATCTAACGCACTTTGCACAAGTGCAGCAGTGTCATAAATACTCAACATAATTGTGCGAAAATTTGGGCACGTAGGGCGAAGTCGTGCTAAAAGCTGTAGGCCACTTTCATTGGGCATGGAGATGTCCATGATGACGATATCAATCGTTTTTTTAGTAAATCCGACCATGCTTCATTGGTACTGCTGTATTTACCGGCGACTATAATATCATCTTCAAGGGTTAATAATTGAGCAAAGCCTGAACGGACAACAACATGGTCATCTATGAGGGCAATTTTATCTTCATTTTTATTGTATATTGTAGGGTGTTTTATTATAAATTAAGCTAGATATCATAATGTTCACAAAATAAAATTCATGCAAATAAATAAACTAAATTTGTTAGTTAGATAACAAATTTCATTATAAAATAGATAAGCGACATTAATTTCAATTGGTTATTATTGTTTTTTGATTGTTACTCTGTTTATGCGAGAATGGAATTTATAAAATTAATGGATTATGGCGGCATGGAACTGAAAGATGAAACTGTGCTTAAACCAGTAAAAAGCCATTTATGGATCTTTGCATCTGGTTATGGTGGATATCGATTCAAAGGATTATTGAATATTATGCAAAAGCCTAAGGTATGATTAGCCATCACACCAAGCAAGTAGACCAGAAATAAGAGGCTAAGAGGCTAAGAGGCTAAGAGGCTAAGAGGCTAAGAGGCTAAGAGGCTAAGAGGCTAAGAGGCTAAGAGGCTAAGAGGCTAAGAGGCTAAGAGGCTAAGAGG
>NZ_JAQRFI010000050.1 GCF_028598805.1 Xenorhabdus yunnanensis
GGAAGGCCAAAGAAGTAGCCACCAGCCTTAATACTCAATTATGGTCTGAATATCGTCAGGAGCATAACGAAAAAAGGCATTCCTTACATAACAGCTATAGCGAAGCAATGAAAACTCAGAAAGAAAACCGACAAATGGCAGCAGCATTGAAGAAACACATAAATAAACAGGTGGTGAGTAATGACCACATATGAACAGGCAAAAGAATTATCACAAAGTTTAGAACTAAAAGGCTTATTTCGCCGTGCTGCCAATAAATGGGGTGAGGCTCTCTTATTATCCCATAACAAAAAACAAGAACAGGAATGCACCAAGAATAATTTTCGCTGCGCTCGGAAAGCAAGAATAACTATTCGGGAGGGATGGTAATGGCGAAAAGAAAAAGAGTACCACTAAATAGAGCGATGCGGCGTTTAGCAAAAAGAATGAAGATTGAAATTAAGGAAGCGAAATAATGAACGAAGTAATCACCATCAATAAAACCCAAATGCCTGTCGTGGAATACCAAGGGCAACGTGTTGTGACATTTTCAATGATTGATCAGGTTCACGCACGACCAGAAGGAACGGCAAAGGCTGCATTCAATAGGAACAACCACCGCTTTGTACAAGGCGTGGATTATCAAGTTTTAAGTCAGGACGATATACGTACCGACCTACCAGATGGCCTGTTTTCCAAGTTCGCCCCCAACGGGATTGTGCTTTTTGAGTCTGGTTATCTCATGTTAACCAAGCCGTTCAATGATGATGTTGCGTGGCAGGTTCAGCGTGAACTGGTCAGTAATTATTTCCGCAAACCTCAAACTGCACTGAGCGAACTTGAAATGATTGCCAGGATCGCCAGCCACACAGCCCAACAACAGCGTCAAATCAACCATATTGATGAGAGGGTTGAACAGGTTCAGGAAACGGTCGAGCAAATCAAGCGCGGAACCATTCCCGCCGGTTGGATTGGGTTTTCCCTGGCTACGACCGAATCAGGGTTAACCAATCCCAAATGCCGCACTTTGGCTGAACAGTACAACGTTCCTACAGATACCGTCACCATCATGACGCCGGATGGACAACCCCGCCCCATGAAAATTGTATTCAAGGAAGATTTCATGAGCGCGTTCCGTTTGATGATGAGCGAAGCAGAGAAGCGCGGCACCCGCTGGTCACATCCCAAAATGGGGATCTTTCAGGTTATTGGATGGGAGGACAAACGATGATTATTAATTCTAACTTGTTACGTGCCGCACTGGTCTGTGTGGCGAAGAATGACCCACGTTATTACCTGTGTGGGGTGCATATCATCCCGAAATATCTGGAAGCCACAGACGGCGCTGTGGCTTTACGGTTGGAGCATGGGGTAAACACGCGCCGTAAAGCTATCGTTCAGTTTCACGGGAAGATCCCCAAGAAAGCAGACACAACGGAACTGCATTTTACCAAAGAGCCTTATGCCGTACACAGGGATATTACCGGAATGAGAGTGGGATTTACCGTTTTATCGATGCTGGATGGTCGCTTCCCTAACTTAGACCGTGTGATCCCAAAGAAGGTGGAAAATGCTATTCCCCACTTTCAAGCGGAGTACTTGGCCTACCCCTACGAAATGTTTAAGGCTGATTCAGGGTTCATCACCGTTTCCATGTATCCCTCCGGCATGACAGATAGCTGCTTGATGAAGTTTAGCGACAACATCAATCAGCGTTATGGCAACCCTCAGTTTGTTGTCATGCCATGTCGAGTGTAATTGCAGGGAGGCAAACAGTGACAAATAAGCACCGCCAGAGGGTGGACATTAACGACGAACTGGTCAGAACGGTAGTCCATATCGACGACGGCAGGGATCACACCAAGCGGCATATCCACCGCATGAGACGTAATTTTTACATTCACGAGGGCATCTGCCCTCCTCTGCCGCCCGCACCCAAAGTGGCAGAGGTGAAGATAACGCCCGTGAAGAATAACAAAAGTGTAAAGCGAGGAAAAAAATAATGTTCAGCATCGATAACGCACAGAATGAAATTGGGTTGCCCGGTCACATTGATGATGGACGTGAGTGGACAGAGTGGTTATTGAGGAAGGCAGGTGAGCAGAAGCAGGCGATTGAACCTAGCAATTTCCTGACAGTTCCCAGAAGTACCGTACTGAAAAAGGAGTTGGAGCAAATCGAACAACGCCTGAATACCTTACAGACCGAGTGGAAGAAAAAATCTGAATTGATGAATCTCGTTTACGAACTGGAAGCCTGTTTACTCACGGGGTACGGTCATGAGTAAATTCTCTGTGATGCTCAGATTGTTAATGAACAAAGTGTTCTTTATGTACCAGCGCAAATATTTGGCTGAATGGGATAAGAAGCTCAACTACCTGCTTGATAACTGCAAGGTTAGAGAATTTGACTCGCACGCAGTTACCTTTGTGGATGGCAATAATAAATATAGGGTTTGGACAAATAATCGTTTTTACGCCTTTGGTTACCTCTATGAATTAAACGGCGTTACTCAGAACCTCAAGTACAGGCCGTCTTGGAGAACCATAATGAGGCTTTATTTTGAGATTGTCGAAATGAAGAACCTTAAGGCAGTAATCGAATACAAGGAGGCCATTAAGTGACCAATAACTCATTCCACCTCACCCAAATAATCGCTTCGGTCTGGGGTGATCCTGCTGATATCACAGACGCAATATGGCAGGCAGGATACCGGAAGCCAGCACGGGGAGAAAAGGAAATCGCTGAACTCATTATCGACATAATGGACGGTGTGCCCGATGAGGTGCCCTACTCCGAAAGGCCAAAAAATTTGGAGGATATTCTCAGTACGGAGCTGAACAACCTTATTTTTGATGCGACATGGAGTGACAGGGTAACACCTGCGGGAGTGGCTAAAATAGTTTTGGAGAACGGGTATCAGAAAGGAGGGGAAAAGTGAAAATGAATACAGTGTTTCTATTAATGGCGGAGTTTGGGACCTCACAAATTCCGCTCTCAAACATAGCAGAAAGGTATTTCAAGATGAGTCCCGGCACAGCCGAGCGTAAAGCAAACGAAGGAAAATTGGACATCCCTACATATAAGTTAAATGACAGCCAAAAATCACCAAGAATAGTTCATGTGAATGATCTTGCCACATACATTGATAAGCAAAGAGAGCAGGCCTCAAAAGAACTGGAGAGGATACAGTTTAAAAGAAAATAATCTCACAAACCCCCTCAAGAGCCACCGGGTGCTGTTATTATGGCACCCCAATAGCACCCCTAAAATCTGTAATCTATTGATTTTTATAACTAGTAAATCCTATAGCATATCGACGCATTAGAGATCACTAGTGGCAAAATAATTCGCTAAACCAACGTTATTCGTTACCCCTAATTTACTCATCGCATTGGCTCGATGGACATGTACTGTTTTATGGCTTAACCCTAATTCAGCCGCTACAGCTTTAACATCCATACCACTAGCCAACATCTCCCCAACTTGTCGTTCTCTGTTAGTCAGGTGTTCTAATGAAGCCGGATTGCTCTTTGATGACGTTAAATTAAGTACAATGTCTGGGGTAAGATAGCAACCATTATTGGCTGTAGTACGCACAGCTTGAACCAACTCATCTGGGCTGCAACGTTTACTGAGATAACCACGCGCACCCGCTTTCAAGGCATTTTCCACCATAGTGGCAGAATCATGAACACTCAGCATAATGCAGTTAATGCCTGAGGGGAGATCTTTCAGTAGAGATAATCCACTTTCATCTTTCATCGAAATATCAAGAATGCAAACTGTTGCACCCGACCCTGGTAACCCTTGCCTGGCTTCAGCACATGAACTGAACTCACCCACAACTTCAATATCGGGTTCTAAATTCAGCAATTGAGCAAACCCCGAACGCACAACAACATGATCATCAACTAATGCTACTTTAATCATCATTATTTATTATCGAATTAAGAATCGGGCTAAACTACTCTTATTGGTATAGCTTCACAATAGACAATGGCTTGCGATAAATAGAAAGATGGAACATCAGGGTAAAAAGTGATGAAAAGATGCTGCTGTGGATATACAGCAGCATCAATATGCTTTTTAGTATGGCTTAATGTACTTTCTTCGTTTTTCGAATTTTTCGCTCTTCCGCAATAGCTACACAAGCAAGCAAGCTGAGACATATAAATGCTGAAGTATCAAGGGCAACAAACGTTCCTTTCCAGCCAGTCAAACCAAAAATAGGCACGCCATCAGCAATCATCCCCAAACCAAGCTTGGCAAAGCTGTCACCGATTAAATAGGCAAAAGTTCCTTTGACGCCATCTGCCACACTGATTGCTTTTTTTGGTACAAAACCAACAGCAGCCACACCAATCAACAATTGTGGGCCAAATACCAAGAACCCAAGTACAAACAAAGATCCCAAATACATGTATTCACTGGTTGCGTGTTGATAGAATTCAAGACAAACAATAATCAAACTTAACGAAACACAGGCAATCAGAGCACGGCGACCATTTGCCAAATCTGACAGATATCCCCACATTAACGTACCTACCAACGCCCCTATTTCGAACATGGTAAAACCTGTGATGGCAGTTTCTTTTGACTGCCCCAATACCTGATACGCATACACCGTTGACCACTGGTCGATACCAATGCGCACGATGTAAAGGAAGATATTGGCAAAACAAAGTAGCCAAATAACTTTATTTTTTAATACATATTCAACAAAAATCTCACGTTTGGTCATTTGATTTTCTTCCGCGGCGACATCTTCTTCGCTGACGGCTTCACCAAATAACTCTTCTACCTTACCTAAACCGTAACTTTCTGGAGAATCACTACCATAACGTAATCCAATGAAGCCAATGATCAACGCGATAATAGAAGGAAAAATAAACATCCCTATCACATGACCATTAAAGAAATAGTAAGCACCAAAGAGAGCAACACCAGCCGCAGCGGCGCCACCTACATTATGCGACATATTCCACAAACCCAGATAGGTTCCACGCTTATTACGGGGAGTCCATTTCGTAATAGTAGAGTAGCTGGCAGGCCCACCTATACTTTGGAAAAAGCCGCTCAATGCATAAAATGCTACCATCAGGAAAACACTGATGCTGGAACCTCCCATACTCATACTAAACCCTAGCATGGCAAGGCCAGATAAGATCAGCATAAATGGCAGGAATTGTTTGGTGTTTTTGCCATCCGCATAGTAAGCAACGACAGTCTTACCAATACCGTAAGTAATAGAAAAACCTAACCCTATCAACCCTAACTGCGTCATCGATAGACCATAAGTCGAGATCATATCGTTTTGGGCTATGTTGAAGTTTTTACGTACCAAATACATAGCCATATAACCGATAAAAACCACCAAATACGACTGTATAAAGGGTTTGAACCACATTTTGCGGCGTACTTCCACTGGAAGATCCAGTGTTGGCTTACGAATTTGTTCTAAAATCTTAAGCATTTTAAATCCTTAGGTGATCACGAGAAAAAGCCTTTTTGAAGCAGGTGAAAATAAAAAGGCAAATCGCAAGAAAGCGAAAGTTTTCGTAGATATAGTTTTTGTGGATATAATTTTTTATAGGTATGGTTATTACTGGACAGTTTAAAAAACTGGAGAAAGATTGGCTTGAGCCATGGTCTTAGTTGAACTAGGAATATTTCCTAATTTTGCCCTATTCGAGCATAAAGCGTGAAAGGAATCACACTCTTTGCTTTTGTTAAGTAAAGAGTGTGATTCCACATACTGATAATTTCAATCAAAAGCTTTAATCAAAGAACAAGATATTCAATTCTTATCCGACCATCGCCATACAAGTTCAATGGGAAGTAAAAGACCCTGAAATCAGGGTCTTAATTAGAAAATCATTCCCACTCAATTGTCGCTGGTGGTTTACCACTAATGTCATAGACTACCCGCGAAATACCATCCACTTCATTAATAATCCTGTTCGATACACGACCCAAGAAATCATATGGCAAATGCGCCCAATGAGCGGTCATAAAGTCGATAGTTTCTACCGCACGCAGAGACACAACCCAATCATATTTACGACCATCGCCCATAACACCAACAGAACGAACCGGCAGGAATACAGTAAATGCCTGGCTGACTTTATGGTATAGATCCGCTTTATGCAGTTCTTCAATAAAGATAGCATCAGCGCGGCGCAGCAAGTCACAATACTCTTTCTTCACTTCACCCAATACGCGAACACCGAGGCCCGGGCCTGGGAATGGATGGCGATACAGCATGTCATACGGCAGGCCCAGTTCTAAACCGATACGGCGAACTTCGTCTTTGAACAACTCTTTCAGCGGTTCAACCAGACCCAGTTTCATATCTTCTGGCAAGCCACCTACATTGTGGTGAGATTTTATAACATGAGCATTACCAGTTGCAGATGCTGCAGATTCGATAACGTCTGGGTAAATCGTACCCTGTGCCAGCCACTTAACCTGAGTTTGTTTCGAGGCTTCTTCATCAAATACATCAATAAAGGCGTGACCAATAGCTTTACGTTTAGCTTCTGGATCATCAATTCCTGCCAGTGCAGACAGGAAGCGATCTTCCGCTTTAACATGGATGATATTAAGGTCAAATTTACCTGCAAACATCTCCATCACTTGATCCGCTTCGTTCAAACGCAGCAGACCATTATCTACGAAAACGCAAGTCAAACGCTTACCAATCGCACGATTCAACAACAGTGCAGTGACGGAAGAATCCACACCGCCAGACAATGCCAGAATAACGTGATCATCACCAATCTGCACACGCAGACGTTCTACGATATCGTCGATGATAGAAGCAGGTGTCCACAGTGCTTCACATTGACAAATGTCCAATACGAAGCGTTTCAGAATATTCAAGCCTTGATGAGTATGAGTCACTTCTGGGTGGAATTGTACACCATAAAAACGTTTTGCATCGTTAGCCATGATAGCAAACGGACAAGTATCCGTGCTGGCAACGGTTGTGAAATCAGCCGGAATAGCCGTCACTTTATCACCATGACTCATCCATACATCCAGCAACGGCTTGCCGGCTTCGCTCAGAGCATCTTGAATATCGCGGAACAGTTCACAATCATTCTTGATTTCAACCTGCGCATAACCAAATTCACGCTCATAAGAGTTAGAAACTTGACCACCCAATTGCGTAGACATGGTTTGCATGCCATAGCAGATACCCAGCACTGGTATACCCGCATTGAAAACATATTCCGGCGCACGTGGGCTATTGTGCTCAGTCGTGCTTTCTGGTCCACCAGAAAGGATAATACCATTTGGATTAAATTCACGGATTTGCTCTTCAGTGACACTCCATGTCCAAAGTTCACAATAAACACCAAGTTCACGAATACGGCGAGCAATAAGCTGAGTATATTGCGAACCAAAATCAAGGATCAGAATGCGATGCTGATGGATATTAGTTGTCATTTGAGGTGAGTTCCAAAAACAAGTGGCAATTAAAAAATAAAAAAGTCAGTGGCCCAATTATGGGCCACTCTAAATAAATTACAGACCTAAACGATAGTTTGGTGATTCTTTGGTGATCGTCACGTCATGAACGTGGCTTTCCTGAATACCTGCACCACTGATACGAACGAATTCTGCTTTAGTTCTCAGTTCATCAATAGTTGCACAACCAGTCAGCCCCATACAGGAACGCAAACCACCCATTTGCTGGTGAACAATGCTTTTCAGCAGGCCCTTGTAAGCCACACGACCTTCGATACCTTCAGGAACCAGTTTGTCAGCCGCATTATCAGTCTGGAAGTAACGATCAGAAGAACCTTTGGACATCGCGCCCAAAGAACCCATACCGCGGTAAGATTTGAATGAACGACCTTGATAAAGTTCGATTTCACCCGGAGATTCTTCTGTTCCTGCGAGCATGGAACCAACCATCACACATGATGCACCTGCGGCAATCGCTTTGGCGATGTCACCAGAGAAACGGATGCCACCATCCGCAATAACAGGGATGCCAGTCCCTTCCAGTGCTTCAACCGCATCTGCAATGGCAGTGATTTGAGGAACACCAACACCGGTAACGATACGGGTCGTACAAATAGAACCAGGACCGATACCCACTTTAACTGCGTTCACACCTGCTTCCATCAGCGCCTTGGCACCTTCACCCGTCGCTACGTTACCACCGATGATTTGCAGATCAGGGTATTTAGCGCGAGTCTCACGAATACGCTGCAAAACACCTTCAGAATGACCATGGGAAGAATCAATCAGCAATACATCTACACCCGCAGCAACCAATGCATCAACACGTTCTTCGTTGCCAGCACCTGCACCAACCGCAGCACCAACACGCAGACGGCCTTGTTCGTCTTTACATGCGTTTGGTTTACGCTCTGCTTTCTGGAAATCTTTCACCGTAATCATGCCAAGCAGATGGAAGCTGTCATCAACAACCAGTGCTTTCTCAACACGCTGCTCGTGCATTTTCTGCAAAACAACTTCCCGGGCTTCGCCTTCTTTTACCGTCACCAGCCGCTCTTTAGGTGTCATTACCGCAGTCACAGGCTGATCCAAATCAGTAACAAAACGTACATCACGGCCAGTGATAATACCCACCAATTCGTTCGCTTCTGTTACCACTGGGTAACCTGCAAAACCATTACGTTTCGTCAGTTCATGGACTTCACGCAGAGTCGTCTGTGGCGTTACAGTAACAGGATCGGTCACGACACCGCTTTCGTGCTTCTTCACGCGGCTGACTTCTTCAGCCTGACGTTCAATCGACATATTTTTATGAATGAAGCCAACGCCCCCTTCCTGTGCCAGTGCGATTGCCAGTGAGGATTCCGTCACAGTATCCATAGCTGCGGAAAGCATAGGTACGTTTAGGCGAATGGTGGAAGTTAATTGAGTGGACAGATCTGCTGTGTTAGGCAAGACTGTTGAGTGGGCAGGAACTAATAATACATCGTCAAAAGTTAATGCTTCTTTTTTAATTCGTAACATGGGCAATATCTCACCAGGCTATGGAGCAATAAGAGGGATAAAATATTGCCGCGGCATTATACAGGCCGAAATCGGTTGCCTCCAGCATTTTTTGAAAAAAATTCTTGATTAGTAATGCAATGAGATTAATATCGGTCAATTAAGTCCTTGTTTTAAAATTTGATCTGGCTCACATGTCACTACCAACCAATACCAGTATTTTTTCTGTTAGCCGTCTGAATCAGACTGTTCGTCAGCTATTGGAGCTGGAAATGGGCAGAATTTGGTTATCCGCCGAAATGTCCAATTTTTCTCAGCCATCGTCAGGGCATTGGTATTTCACATTAAAAGATGAAAGAGCACAAATTCGTGCCGCCATGTTTCGAAGTCACAATCTGAGGGCAACGTTTCGCCCACAAAATGGTCAGCAGGTATTGGTTCGGGCGCAGATTACACTGTATGAACCCCGTGGTGACTATCAGCTGGTTGTGGAAAGTATTCAACCTGCCGGAGATGGCTTGCTGCAACAGCAATTTGAAGTGTTGAAGCAAAAACTCATCGCAGAAGGCTTGTTTGATCAAATTCATAAGAAACCGCTGCCCTCTCCTGCCAAACGACTCGGTGTCATTACTTCCGCCAGTGGCGCAGCACTGCACGATATTCTGAATATCCTGAAACGCCGTGATCCTTCCTTGCCAATTGTTATTTATCCCACCGCTGTTCAGGGAACCGAAGCACCATTGCAGATTATTCGGGCGATCGAATTAGCAAATGCACGGCAAGAGTGTGATGTCCTGATTGTCGGACGTGGCGGAGGATCGCTGGAAGATTTATGGTGTTTCAATGATGAGCGCGTTGCACGAGCAATATTCCAAAGCCGTATTCCCATTGTTAGCGCTGTCGGGCATGAAACTGATGTGACAATTGCAGATTTTGTCGCTGATTTACGCGCACCAACGCCTTCTGCGTCGGCAGAATTGGTTAGCCGTAACCAGATTGAATTATTGCGGCAAATTCAATCTCTGCAACAACGTCTGGAAATGGCGATGGATTATTTCTTTGCCCAAAAACAACAGATGTTTAATGTATTACAACATCGTCTCCAGCAACAACGTCCTGATTTGCGTTTGGCACGTCAGCAAAATCACTTAGCTGAATTACGACAAAAATTGACTGATAGCTTTTTACATTGTTTAAAGCAGAACTCAATTTCATATGAGAAGTTAAATCGGCGGTTGTTACAAATCCATCCTGAGCGGAAGATTCAACGTTACAGTCAATCTATCCAACAATTTGATTTTCGTTTAAAACAGGCGATTGAACGACAGCTAGGACGTTATCGGGAAAAATTTGCCGTTTCCTGTTCACGCATGGAGGCTGTCAGCCCGCTGGCAACGTTGAGTCGTGGTTACAGTATTAGTGAAGTATCTGACGGAAAACTGCTAAAACAGGTTAAGCAGGTAAAAACTGGTGATATGCTGAAAACACGGTTGCAGGATGGCTGGGTTGAGAGTCAGGTGACACAGGTCACAAAAGTAAGCAAGAGAAAGAAATTAAAATAGATTTCACAAAATAGCGGTGAATCTTCACCGCTATTTTTATATGGCGATTTAAGCTCTATTTTCCATTAGAAAATCAGAAGCGAATTTCGGCTCCCATAACGTAAGTTCGGCCGCGGGCAGTTTGGGTTGTAACATCATCTTCCGTCATTTTTACAGAAGAATTCATACGATTTAATGCATCAGCATAATTTCTATTAGTTAGATTTTGCACAGAAAACTTAATTAATACATTTTTATTAATCTGATAATCACTGTACAGATCAATAACTGTTGGAATTTTATCTGATTTTTCCATGATGATTCTATTATCATCATCTCGTTCATCAGAAGGACTTTGATGGTAAGATTGTCCAGTATATTTGGCGATAGCACCTATCCGAAGTTTTTCATCCAATAAACGAATGCCTGTATCCAATGTCAAATAACGTTCTGGTAATTGAGATTCTGGACTTCCGCCAAAATAATATGTTGCCAATGATGTTGGTTGTTGCGTTTTTTGCTGGCTATACGCTAATGAACTATAAAAAATACCCGCATCATAATTCGCAGAAAGTTCAAAACCTTTCATAGTTACTGGTGTCAAACTATTAGTATATACATATGCCGTAACATCTGGGACAAGTGCCTTGTTCTCTTCAGCAGTTAAGGAACCATCCAATTTACAAAATTTCCTCCCAGTACAAAGCATATATTGATAGCTACTAATATGATTCTTAATTTTGGTATGGAATAACGTTGCTTTTAGGCGAAATGTATCTCCATCTACAATTAAATTCGGACGATAGCTATTAAATCCAATTTGATAGGTATCCGCTTTCTCTCCTTTCAGGAATGGATTAATAGAAGTACCACCATCATTGGAATGAAAGATTTCCTGAGCATTAGGTGCTCGCATTGAATGAGTGTAACTTACAAACGGTTGAAATTCAGGAATAATTTCTGCCGATAATAATATAGATGGATTAAATCCACGTTCTTTTAGGTTTAATTGTGCCTCCCCTTGTGGGAAACAATCTACACGTTTGTCACAGGCTGGTTTTAATCCTTTGACACTATAATCCTGATAATTTAATCCCAGATCAGCGGCATAAATACCACGTTCTATTTTTAATCTACTATAAATACTGGCAATATCTTGCTTACCACTTGGAGCAAAGGCATTGTTTTCCTGTATATCACTATCTGTTTTTACATTCTCCGAACTTGTATCTATTTTTTTACGATATTCAGTTCGCATCCATTTGCTACCCAGAGTAAATGCAAAATCAGTGTCACCATAATTGAACCGACTGGTATTGCTGATATTGATAGAATCGGATCTACTTTTTGCTTCACTCTTATCCAATACCCCCATTGACTTACTTTGAAAACTCTGCTGACCATTGCTGATACTAAGCATAACTTTGGTATCAACCAATTCAGTAAATGGCGTATAGTGATATTTTAAATAATAATCATAATTATCAATATGACGACGATTAAATTTATTATGGTAAAGGCGACTACTTAGTTCCAAATCATAAAATTCATTGGGTTTAATATTTAGTTTCATCAATTGAGAATTTGGTTTTTGTTTGAATGTGTTGCTAGTACCAAATTTTTCACTACTGATACCATCAGCATTTCTATAGTGAGCTTCAATATTGTGTCCACTGACAGCGAATAAGGCACCCAAAGAGCCTTCTGGACTAAATGCCTGTGTTTTTCCTGCAAAAGCCATCATGCCACTTCGGCCAACACCATTATTACCATATGCCCATTTACTACGAACTCCCAGATTATTACCCTCGAATACAACATCGTCGATACCGATAGTGCGGAAATTGGCACTTCCAATCAAGGCATTGACGGAATCAGAATCATCAGATTGACCACGAGCAATATCTACTCTTACAATGAAGTTAGGATCAATCAAAGCACCAAATTGGTTATAGGGCTGTTGTCCATGCCCAAATTCATTCGGCGCCGTACCATAAAATGTCTGGCTAACGCCATCCACCATCATATTAACGCGACCAAAACCACTTAAGCCACGGATATTAACACTGACAATCCCTTGCCCCTGACTCGCATCCATTTGAGTATAAGTACCCGGTAAGCTACGCAATACGCTATCTACAGATTCTAATTTATTATCTTCACCCACAGAACTATAAGCCCCCGGTTTTTCCATTGCTTCAATCTGAGGAGCATTATTATTATCCTGAGCACCTGAAACTTTCAGGCTGCTGAACCGTATGACTTTTTCTTTTTTATTGTCATTTGTATTTTCAGCATAGGCGATCCCTTGAAGCCCTATCAGCATTGCGCTGGCTCCAGCTATTTTTGCCACAGTTTTCATTATTATTACCCTAAATTAAAAAATATTTATTGCTGCTCACATTGCTTCGCAAATTTGCGTATAAAACACCTACAACACCGATAAAAAAATTATCAGTGCTATAGGTAATAACTATATATTTTTTATTAGTCTTTTAATTCTGGAAAATATGTTTTAGCGTCATCTAACATTAATAAGAAACTATAATCAAAAGCAATGTCATTCAGACGATTAAAACGTCCGGTTTTACCACCATGACCAGTATTCATATTAGTCTCTAATAATAACAGACTATCGCCTTGTTTCATTTCTCTTAATTTCGCTACCCATTTTGCCGGCTCCCAATATTGCACTTGAGAATCATGCAAACCTGTTGTAACCAACAAATGAGGATAACGTTGATGTTTAATATTGTCATAAGGGCTGTAAGATTTAATACGGAAGTAATCTTCTTTGTTATTTGGATTACCCCACTCCTCATATTCACCCGTTGTCAATGGAATGGATGCATCGAGCATGGTTGTCAAAGCATCCACAAAAGGCACTTTTGCAATTACGCCGCGGTATAATTCTGGAGCCTGGTTAATAACCGTTCCCATTAATAAACCGCCTGCACTGCCACCTTCAGCATAAACGCGTTTGCTATCACCATAACCATCAGCAATCAGGGCCTTGGTTGCATCAATAAAATCGTGGAAGCTGTTCATCTTGTTCTCGATTTTACCTTGCAGATACCAGTTCTTGCCTAAATCGCCACCACCGCGCACATGCACCAATGCATACACAAAACCACGATCTAACAAACTCAGCAGAGCTGAACTAAAATAAGGGTCCATGCTGATGCCATAAGAACCATAACCATAAATCAAGATCGGATTTTCACCTTGTTTGAACAGGGACTTACGGTATACCAGAGAAACAGGGACTTCTACGCCATCACGGGCTTTTACCCAAATACGCTGGCTTTCATAGTTTTCTTTGTTGAACCCTTTGACTTCCTGTTGTTTTAACAATTCACGCTCACCCGTTTGCATATTCCATTGGAATACTGAACTTGGTGTTGTCATGGATGAATAGCTATAGCGCAAGAAATGGGTATTTGGCTCAGGGTTATAGCTCAATGATGCCATATAGGCCGGATCATCGAATTGAACACGCTTTTCCTGCTTGGTTTTCCAATCAATCTGGCGAATTGATGACAATCCTTTTGTACGTTCCTGCACAACCAGCCAATTGTCGAACAACTCAAAATTTTCCAGATCCGTATTTTCCTGTGGGGCAATCACGGTTTCCCACGGTTTATTAATGGCGTCTGCCCGATACAGACCAAACAATGGGCTTTCATGATTAGAACGAATGTAGAATTGCCCACGGAAGTGGTCTAAATCATATTCACGCCCCGCTTCACGAGCAGAAAAAACCTGCGGTTCTGATTGTGGGTTGTTGGCATCAATCAATCGATACTCTGAACTCGAATAACTAGAACTCGAAATCAAAATGTAATTAAGCGAGGTACTTTCCGAAATCGACAGATAGAAACGCTCATCTTCTTCTTGATAGATCTTTTGATCCTGCTTGCTATCAGTTCCATATTGATGACGGAATAACTGATAAGGCAGCAACGTTTGTGGATCTCTGTGCACATAAAACAGCGTCTCGCCATCATTTGCCCACAAAATATTGCCGGAAGTATTTTCTATGACATTATTCTGCCAGTTGGCATCATTGAAATTTTTAAATGAGATTTTGTAGTTACGACGCCCTTGGGTATCTTCCGCTACGGCGAAACGTTTGTTATCCAAGGTAACCGCAAATCCACCCAGTTGATAAAACTTATGGCCCTTTGCCCGCTCGTTACCGTCAACCATTACCTGCCAATCAGTTGAATTATCGGCTAACTTGCGCTGATAGATAGGGAAATCTTTTCCTGCCTCATAAACGGTACGATAAATATACCCATTATAGGTATAAGGAACTGACTGATCTTCTTTACTCATTCTATCAGCCATTTCTTTATAAAGGGTCTCACGCAATTCCTGACCCGATTTCAGCATCTGCTCGGTATATTGATTCTCAGCCGTTAAGTAATCAATAACGTTTTTATCCTGACGATTATCATCTCGTAGCCAATAATAGTTATCAACACGGACATCTCCATGGGTTTCCATTGTATGCGGCTGTTTTGTGATCATAGGTGGCACCATATTTTCCTCCATTGCGGTAGTAGCAGGACTTTGACCGGACAAACTATAACCGAACAGACTATAACCGAACAAACTACCACCGAGCAAAAAACCAAGCATCACTCTATTACCGCGCATAACTTTACCGCACGCTATCTTTTTTTTATTCTGTGACATGCCATCAATCCTGTATTTTTATTGAGATAAATAAAAATCTATCGGTAGTTCAACCGTGATCCTGCCATTAGTTAAAATGACGTCGGGCGGCTTAGGTAAAGGCTGTGACCTTTCCAGCACCATCCTTGCTTCCCTGTCTAGTGAGTTAGTTCCTGAACGTCGAGTTAATTCACTGTCAAGCACTACTCCCAATTGGTTAACCGTAAATTTCACCATTGGACGTCCTGTCCGTTTTCTTCTCTGAGCATCTTCTGGATATTTTTTATAACGATTCAAGTGTCCGGTAACCTCTGCCTGCCAAACCGCTTTGGCATCAACAATGGCATCAGAGTTACTTTCATAGGATGCAGCGGTACGAACCGTCACGTTATTCGCTGTCGCACTACTTGTCGTTGGGGCTGAACTACTGCGGGATTTTTCAATTTCTTGCTCTTCTGCTTTCACTCGCTTAACAGGCTGTGTTTTCTTCGGAGCATCTTGTTTTTTCTTCTTTTTCTTCTGCTTATCCACCAAAAGCAGAGCATTTTCATTTATATCCAATTTTGGCATGTTAATTTCGTCAACTTTGCTTTCCTGCTGCTTACTGGCGACAGATAGCTGCTGCTCAATGCCAATTGGCTGTTTTGGGATTGTATGTATTGCTTCTGTCTGCGCTGACAGTTCCACCATTACCGCTGGCGGAGGAAGAAGTTCCTCGATATCCACATCCTTGGGTTTGTAGATCAGCCATCCTACGAACAAGACATGAAGTGTGATCGCAACGAGAAAGGATTTTGTCACATGACTAGTGTGAGCATTTTGATACGTGGTGTACGTCAACATCTCTATAGCACATTATGTCAATAATAAATTGACATGAATGATAATCAATTCAATATATAAATGAAAACTATTTTTATTTATTAATAATTCACATCCTTGTGACACTTACCGTTATTTGGTTACATTTTCGCTCACTTTTGGCGTAAACCAGACGAAATCGGCATATTCGTTATTTAATGAAACCCCTTCTTCCGCAATAACAAATACGACCACTTTTTCATTTGGCGCTAATTTTTTCACATGCTGAGGAACACCCATCGCTTTTACCGCGTGATATCCCCCTGCAAATAGCAAAGCAGGTGATGGTGCTTTAATCAATTGTTCTGCCATCCGCTGATCACGCATCTGTTGAATTTTGCTCATAGCAGAAAGATGTAGTTCATCTATATTTCCACCATGAGAATTTTTGATGGTTTCATCAATGCGTTTTTTAACATCATCAGAAACCAGTGAAGTTCTATCTCCAGCCCTGTGATTCTTGTACGCTTGATCGATTTCACCGCGATCCAAGTTTGCCGCTAACAATGGGTAAGGCGCTCTCATCAGTTCCATAACCAAATCGCCATACCATTTCCACGGCCACCCCTGATTCCATGCCAATAAGTTCTGGACTCGTTCACTCCTGACAATCGGATTACCCTGCAACCAGCTTTTCACTTTATTCACTTTTTCTTGCTGGTTTGGGTTAATCATTTCTAATAATACAGAACCATGAGGACGTTTCTGCCCTAGCTGTTGAACTAACCATAACTCTATTTGGTGATGGTAAGGATTGTCATGTTTTTCACCAACAACAATACGAGGATAGGTTGCCAATTGCTTAAGCAGTTCATCAGGTGTTATCGCCTTCCCTGTTTTCATATCAAGTACCGCACCGGATTGCATTAATTCGCCGGGAAGGACTTGAAGTGCTACTTGAGAGGTATTCTGAGCATCATTTGGTGCTACAGCACAACCACCAAGGAACAGAGAACAGGCTAAAAAAGTCGATTTTATGCAGGGAGATGTTTTCATTCTTATTCATTATCAAAAGAAAAATTGCCCGCATATTATAGATAATGAGAATTATTTACAAATAAAAATACCCTGTTAAGCATAGACTTAGCAGGGTAGCTCACAATTTTATCCCGATCTCACAGCGAAACTGGGACAATGGACAGAGATGTTTAGAGAGGGTTGGTTTGCGCTTCAACAGCCGCCAATGCCACCATATTCACGATACGGCGTACAGAAGCGATCGGTGTCAGAATATGAACAGGTTTCGCAACTCCCATCAGGACTGGGCCAACGGTTACGCCATCTGAACTGGTCACACGCAGCAAGTTATAACTTATACGAGCGGCTTCCATATTTGGCATGATCAACAAATTCGCCGAGCCTTTCAGTGAGCTATCCGGCATGATATCACGGCGAATGCTTTCCATCAGAGCGGCATCACCGTGCATTTCACCGTCAATCTCAAGCGATGGTGCCATTTGCTGAACCAATTCCAGTGTCTTACGCATTTTTCGCGCAGATTCACAATCGACAGAACCAAAACTTGAGCGTGACAATAGAGCGACTTTAGGTTCAATCCCGAAACGACGAACAGTTTCAGCCGCCATCAACGTGATTTCAGCTAACTCTTCTGGGCTTGGATCTTCATTGACATAAGTATCGGCAATAAAAGTATTCCCCATTGGCAACATCAAGGCATTCATGGCACCTGCGGTATGTACCCCTTGACGGAAACCAAAGACATCTTTCACAACTTGGTAATGTTCGTTATAGCTGCCAACCGTGCCACAAATCAGGCCATCAGCTTCACCACGCTGTACCATGATTGCACCTATCAGCGTAGGATCACCAATCAATGCGCGACGGGCCTGCTCCTGAGAAACACCACTGCGCTTCATCATTTGATAATATTCTTGCCAATATTCTTTGAAACGCGGGTCATTTTCGTTGTTTACGACTTCGAAATCTTTACCGGCTTCAATATGCAGACCCTGCTTTTTAATCCGCATTTCAATAACGCTGGGACGACCAATCAGGATAGGGAATGCCAGTCCCAGGGAGACAAGTTCTTGCGTGGCATGCAGAACACGAATATCTTCCCCTTCTGCCAATACAATACGTTTCTTCTCTTTTTTAGCTTGGGAGAAGATTGGTTTCATAAATAGATTGGTCTTATAGACAAACTCACTGAGTTTCTCAATATATGCTCCGAAATCGGTAATAGGCCGGGTTGCCACACCTGATTCCATTGCCGCTTTCGCTACAGCCGGTGCAATTTTTACAATCAAGCGAGGATCAAACGGTTTCGGAATAATATAATCCGGGCCAAAGAACAAGTCTTGATCACCATAGGCAGAAGCAACTTCCTGACTTTGTTCAGCCAGTGCAAGATCAGCAATGGCGCGCACACAGGCAAGTTTCATTTCTTCATTGATGGTTATTGCCCCGACATCCAATGCACCACGGAAGATGAATGGGAAGCAGAGAACATTATTCACCTGATTAGGGAAATCAGAACGACCAGTACAAATAATTGCATCAGGGCGTACTGCTTTTGCCAGTGGTGGCAAGATTTCCGGCTCTGGGTTGGCCAATGCCATAATCAGAGGACTTTTTGCCATGGTTTTCACCATGTCTTGTGTCAGTACTCCCGGCCCAGAACAGCCGAGGAAGATGTCAGCATCAGGGATCACATCTGCCAGTGTACGGCTGCCATTATCCTCAATGGCATAATCCGCCTTGGTTTTCTCCATGTTCTCTTCACGGCCACGATAAATAACCCCTTTTGAGTCACAGACGACAATATTTTCACGTTTTAGGCCCAGTGCTACCAGCAGGTTCATACAGGCAATTGAGGCAGCCCCAGCCCCTGATACAACCATACGTACTTTACCAATATCTTTGTCAACAACCCGCAATCCATTCAATACTGCTGCGGTACAGATAATTGCCGTACCATGTTGGTCATCGTGGAATACAGGAATTTTCATGCGCTCACGAAGTTTCTGCTCAATGTAGAAACACTCTGGTGCCTTGATATCTTCGAGGTTGATACCACCGAAAGTAGGTTCCATGGCCGCGATGATATCAATCAATTTATCAGGGTTGGATTCATCTACTTCGATATCAAAAACATCAATGCCGGAGAATTTTTTGAATAAAACTCCCTTACCTTCCATAACAGGTTTACCGGCCAATGCACCAATATTCCCCAACCCTAAAACAGCACTACCGTTGGAAATAACTGCAACAAGATTGCCACGTGCAGTATATTTATAGGCCGCCAAAGGATCTTTTGCTATTTCAAGACAAGGTGCAGCAACACCCGGTGAGTACGCTAATGCCAAATCACGTTGCGTTGTCAGTGGCTTAGTTGGTGTAACGGTAATTTTTCCAGGTTGTGGAAACTCATGAAAATCAAGAGCACTTTGTTTTAATTTTTCATCCATTATCGGATCCTTTACGCATCATGTCTTAGTGAAGATTTGCTCAGTATAATAGTTACGGAAGGTTAAATCATGATGCCAACAACATTTTGTTCATAACCTTCAAAATCAAGGCACAAAAAACAAACAAAGAATGGCTTTATGTTGATCAATATTATATAGGTCTTATCCTAACGATACCTATAGAGAGGTATTTTATCTCCAATAAATAACCTGATAAATTAATTAAAGTTGTATTTAAGAATTAATATTTAAAATAAGTTTACAAAAACAAAACTTAATCTATAAAATATTCACTCAATTTATTTGGAAAATTATAAGCAATTAAGGAAACACATTTTCTTATGAAAGTGAATTTATTTCACCCGAATGGTTAAACCTGTTTGCGATATTTCTATTTTTATATCAGGATATATTTTCAGAATCTCATTAATGATGATTCAATATACTCCATAAAAATCACACAGCAATTTAACATAAAGCAGAATCCTGTCTTTTATGTTTTATCAAACATAGAATCTGCATTTCTATATGGGAGAAAGAACATGCATAATCATTCAGTCATGATAGTCGATGATCATCCAATCATTCGTCACGGCTTAAAAGAGTTGATTGAACTAGAACGAGAACTTATTGTGACTGCTGAAACCGGCAATGGTGAAGATGCGATTAATATCGCTTGCCAAATAAAACCTGACATTATTTTGATGGATTTGAAAATTAATGGCCTTTCAGGTGTTGATACGATTAAGTCTCTCCGCCGAAAAGGGCTTGATTCCTATATCCTGGTACTCTCCGATTCAGATCACAGAAGTGATATTTACGATGCTGTTGATGCCGGCGCGAATGGTTATTTATTAAAAGATATCGAACTTACTCCTCTATTGAACAACATAAAAAAAGCCATAGATGGTCATGCAGTTTTCAGTGAAAAAGTCCATCAATATTTATCTACCCGTCATCTTTATGTTGATCCGTTATCAAAATTAACCAAACGTGAATTAGACGTCTTAAAAGAAATCGCAGAAGGAATGACAAATAAAGAAATTGCTGATTTTCTTTTTATTTCAGAAGAAACCGTGAAAGTTCATACCCGTAACTTGTTGAAAAAACTTAAATCCCGCTCCCGTCTCGAAGCCACTATCATCTTTCTAAAACATAGAAAAACAGATTTCATTTAACGTTAGATTCTCTCTTAACGTCCCCAATATGAAACACAATTTCCCTAATCTTTAACGGTGGGAAATTGTGAGTTACCAAGAATAATAAATTAATTTGTTTTTAATTGACTTTCAATATAATACACGACGGTATTATATATTTAGTTTATTACTTAACTCGAAGTTAATCTGCCTTTATTGATGGTTTAAACATCCACAACATAAATGATAGGAAAGAAGTGGACAGAGAAGTTGATAGAGAGGTGGATAGAAAGGTGGATAGAAAGTGTGCGCAAGAATGCGTTGTCTGGATAAAATACTAAATTTCCCGCATTATGTCGGATATGTTAAACAAGACAAAACCAAGGCTTTCATCATGTCAGATGCCACTTCTCACAAAATATCCACTCTCTACGGTATCAAAAACTGCGATACCATAAAAAAAGCGCGTCGCTGGTTAGAAGATCAAGAGATCTCTTATCAATTTCATGATTATCGGGTTGATGGCCTCTCCCCTGAACTGCTTCAATCATTTATTGACCAAGTTGGCTGGGAATCTCTCCTGAATACCCGTGGTACAACGTGGCGTAAATTATCTGACGAACAAAAAGCAGCCATTAACAATGCAGAGGCTGCCAAGGCACTAATGCTGGAGCAACCTTCAATCATAAAACGCCCTCTGTTGATCTCGAGTACAGAAGATTCAAAAAACAAGGAGACAAAAGCAGAGAAGTATTTGCTAGGCTTCAAGGCAGAACAATATGAACAATTTTTCTCCCATGGCTAGATAAGGATACTATCATGATTTGTCCAGTAATCGACCTTGCTCAACAGTTAATCAATCGTCCTTCTGTCAGCCCAGATGATCAAGGCTGTCAGGAACTTCTTATCCAGCGCCTGCAAGATATTGGCTTCACAATAGAACGAATGCCTTTTGGCGATACCCTGAATTTCTGGGCTTATCGTGGAACTGGAGTCACTTTTGCTCTTGCTGGACATACTGATGTCGTTCCTGCCGGAGATATCTCGCAATGGCAAACTCCCCCTTTTGAAGCGTCTATTCGTGATGGAGTGTTGTATGGCCGTGGCGCTGCAGATATGAAAAGCTCTCTGGCTGCAATGGTTGTTGCTGCCGAACGTTTTGTTGCAGAGAATCCTGAGCATCAAGGCCGTCTGGCTTTTCTGATCACCTCCGATGAAGAAGCCAAAGCAGACAATGGTACAGTTAAGGTAGTTGAAGAGTTAATGTCTCGCCATGAACGTTTGGATTACTGTCTGGTAGGAGAGCCATCCAGCCAGCAACGCCTTGGCGATATGATCAAAAATGGTCGTCGGGGATCCCTGACTGCCAACCTGACTATTTTTGGTATCCAAGGCCATGTCGCCTATCCACAGTTGGCTGATAATCCTATTCATCGTGCGGTGCCTTTTCTGCAAGAACTCGTCAATACTAAATGGGATAATGGCAATGAATTTTTCCCTGCTACCAGCATGCAAATCGCCAATATTCAGGCGGGAACCGGCAGTAATAACATTATCCCGGGTAAATTGTGGGTTCAATTTAATTTCCGCTTCAGCACCGAACTGACAGATGCCGAGATCCGCCAGCAGGTTGAAGATATGCTGAAAAAGCACCACCTCAAATACGAGCTTAATTGGTGGCTATCAGGTCAACCTTTCCTGACTTGCAAGGGTGCTCTTGTTGATGCTGTGGTTGAATCCATTGAGCACTATTATGGATATAAGCCAGAGCTATCAACCAATGGCGGTACATCAGATGGACGCTTTATTGCCAAGATGGGAGCACAAGTCGTGGAGTTAGGGCCAATCAATGCAACAATCCATAAAACAAATGAATGTGTCAAAGTGTCTGATTTACAAGAATTGAGCCTGATTTATCAACGTATCATGGAGCAATTAATCAAATGATGACACCTGAAATCTTGACCGGTCTGTCCACGGATCATTTAATCACTCTTACTGGCAATCACCGTTTGCAGTTTAATGCTACTAAAGCGTTTCTTGCCATGCAGAAAGAAGCAACTAAAGCAGGTTTTAAACTACAACCTGCCAGTTCGTTCCGTGATTTTACGCGTCAGCAAACTATCTGGAATGAGAAATTCCATGGTCAGCGTCCAGTATTAGATGACAATAGCCAACCTCTTGATATTTCGAAAATGAGTGAAGGTGAACTTTGTGAAGCTATTCTCCGTTGGTCAGCCCTGCCAGGAGCGAGCCGCCATCATTGGGGTACTGAGCTGGATATTTATGACCCCTTTCTGCTGCCAGAAGGTAAAAAATTACAGCTAGAGCCGTGGGAGTATGAAAATGGAGGGTACTTTGAGCCATTAACCCATTGGCTGACAGAAAACATGTCTCATTATGATTTCTACCGTCCCTTTACTCGTCATGACACAGGTGTCGCTTATGAGCCATGGCATATCAGTTATTGGCCATTATCCCATGAAGCCGAAAATTTATTCGATGAACAAACCCTGCTGAGTGCTTGGGAGAATCGCGATATTGCCGGTATAAATTGGTTAAAATCCAATCTATCCTATATATTTAAAAAGTACATCAGGATAGTAGACTAAAAAACCGTGAATCAGAAAAATGGCAGATTAGCAAAATAGCTGACTATAAAAATAGTCAGCTTTAAAAAAGTAAAATCTAAAAACAGTTAAATTAAAAATAGCTAATTATCAGAAATGACACATTAGGCTCCTGAGCTTCATGCAAGAGGCTCTTAATATTCCAAGGAAAATATTATGTCGAGGAAAATACCATGCATTGGTTGATAGATTATTGGTGGATTGTTCTGTTAGTGCTCATCGGCATTATCATTAATGCGGTAAAAGCGCTAAATCGCGTCGATCCAAAATCTTTCTTGGATAACAAACGTGAATTGCCTCCGCATCGAGATCTTAACGATCAATGGGATGATGAGGATGATTGGTCGCAGAAGAATCACAAGAAATAACCCAGTTTCGCCAGTGATTGGCAAGCATTTCATCTATGTTTGCCAATGCATCAGCCGCCTCTTCCCGCCAGTGTTTCAGCAATGCCTTACGGCCACTCAAAGATAAATCACTAACACATTGTTCGATACTTAGTTGCTGTTGAAGATGTTTTCTCAACGCAGGCAGAGCCAAATGACTCATCAACAGTAATCTCTGCAATGCAAAATAAGACGCTGACAAAGGGCGATGGGCAAATGCAAATCCAGCCAATTCCTGCCAATCACTGGCATTAAGACTCTCGTCACTGCCATGCTCAACTGGCAAGGCAAAGCCCAGTAACGACTCCAATCCGCGGGCATCTCGGGATAATCGCTGCTGTGCGGATTGGGCAAATCGTTCCCCCTGCTCACTCAATGGCAAGACAGCCATTGCGGTATAACAACCACTGCTCGCTTCTCGATGAGTTCCCATTCTTACCAATCGAAAACCACATTTTTGCCACAGGGCCCAAAGGTCAGCAGTATAGCCAAAACTGACAGAAATAAAATCCAGCTTTTGTTTACTGGCTTCCCGGCATTGCTGGATTATCAAATGTTGCGCGATACCATGACGGCGATATTGAGCTTGTACAGCAATACGACTGACTCGCTGCGATCGCAAGATTGCAGCCTGCGGAAAACCGCTATGTGCTGCCAAGGATTGAGCCACCAAATTTCCTCTTGGTCGCCGACGCCCTGCCCATATCTCATGTGCCAATGTCTGTGACAAACCACCTTCACTCACCATCCATAAAGCGCCTATCAATTTTTGCTGATGCTCTGAAGAGCGGGAGATGGCAGCCAGGAATGTCATCCCGTTGCCATCCATTAATCGACGCAAATCAAGAGGAGATGTACGATAATGCGCACTGGTTAATAATCCATAAAATTGACGCAGTAATGTAGGATGTTGTAACCATTCGGACTGATGAATCGGATGAAAATGCAACTTTTCTTCGCTCAGGCGTTTTTCACTCAAGAGTTCTTTGCTTGATAGTTCTTCACTTAATCGTGTGTCATAAACCTGCGGCTTACCATCAATTATCTGTTTATCATTAATTAACTGTTTGTCATTGAATAACAGAGCACTGTCCAGCCACTCTTCCAATGGATCATTCTCAGCCCAACGCATGGGCGTTTTCAATTCACGAATATGACAATCAGGTAATGCGACACAAAGTTTCAACAAAAAACCACGCCCTGTTCCTTCATAACCTTGAACTGTCGAAGTCAACAATACTCGTGGAAAATGGCGGATCAATTCTGCCAATTGCGGCGTTGGGATCGCCGCAGCTTCATCAATCAATAACCAATCAGCTTCACTTTGATTTTCTTGCCCACTATTTTTCGCTCGGCAATATTTCAATAAATGGTCTACCGCCCAAAAAGGCGGTTCTTGTTCTAAAGATTTTTGCTCAGCATCCTCTGAGATATCGCCTGAAATACCGGAATAGCGTCGAATAACTTCTGTCGTTATTTTTGCGGGGGCACATAACCAGCATTTACCTTGCCAATATCGCACCAACATGCCTGCCAGAGCCGATTTCCCCCGCCCGCGTGGTGCAGTGATCACCCAAACGCCTCGTGTAACCTGTAACAATTCTTCAAGAAGAGATTGCTGACTGGTTGTTGGGTTCCCATCAGGCATCTGCCACATTCCAGTTTCAGGCAACGCCGACATCTGAAAAGGCATTTCCTGACGCCATAATAATACTTCAGGAAATGCGAGGATTTGTTGTTGAATATGCCGAATAAAATTAGGTGTTGGAATATCACCTACCGATTCATTCCAGCGCAAACTATCTTCATCAGGCTGTTCTGACCATTGTGACCAAACGGGTACACACATCACCAACCAACTTCCCGCTTTTAGTGTGCCAGCCAGTATCGCCAATGCTTCAGCATTAAACCCCTGGGTTGCATCAAAGATACCGTGCAGGAATTCACGTCCAAGCAAACTAACCGCTTTGGTTGGATCAATAGCTTTTGTTGGATCTATAACACCAGATGTATGAGCAGAAACCGTCAGCCAATCCCCTTGAAACTGTTTTGTGAGCTGATTGACGATCAATGCACTCCATTGGGGATAACCACTTAAAACGACCAAACGGCGTTGTCCCTGTTGTTGCATCTGTGCCTGCAACGTTACCCATGAGCTATGCACAGTCACGACTTACCAATCATGATTGACAAAAGACCAGCGGCAATCAGCGGGCCTACGGGAACCCCCCTGAATAGCGCCACACCCAACACCGTGCCGACCAATAATCCCGCCACCGTAGAAGGCTGACTAGACATTAAAGCAACACCACGGCTGCCCAACCATGACACAAGAACACCCACAGCAATAGCCAACAGGGATTTCCAGTTTAAGAAAGAACTAAAAATTTCCTGCGCGGAAATTTTCCCACTTGCGATAGGTGCCATGACTCCGATAGTCAGAATCAGGATACCTATCGTCAGGCCATACTTTTCCACCCAAGGGAAAAACTGATTCAATGGCGTGATACGGACTACCAACAGAAATAACATGGCAAGTGTCACTGTCATGTTATGGCTGATGATGCCAAGCCCTGCAAGCACAAGCAAAATAAGTAAAGTAGGATCAATATGACTCATTAGTTTTTATTTCCTATAAGACTCTATAAAAACAATGTTTGATTATTTTTGAATCAGACAACATAAATTATGACACGAACTGGATAATAACTTAAAATTTTTGTATTTAATGAAAAATATTTTATTCAGTGAGTGAATGATTATATTTACATATAAAACAATCATTAATGAAAGTGGCATGGAACAGATCTTCCTTGTACTTCAATCACCATACCTAAATTGAGTGAACAGTGGGGCAGCTTGCAGTTTGTTAACTTTCTTGCTTTAAGTAATAACATTGATAAATAATTATTCATACAAATCAAGATGCACCTTTTTTTCTTGATAAGAAAAAGCATCACAACATGGCAACTTAGCCATAGCGTCAGTAACAAGCCAGCCTTATTGCGCTTTTGCTGATAAATACCAACACTTTTACCAGGGTGAATTGCGGAAAGATTGTCAGAAGTAGTTTGCAATCAAGATGCATTCGTATAAGCAATATGAAAAAATTAACGTCCTCCATCATCATCTGTCTCTCCTTGGCAGGTTGCACCACGCAATGGGTACCAGCAACAAGTAATCCTGTCCCTTTCAGTGAAGCAAAAGTTGAGTGCAAGCTGTCAGCATTACAACAATTTCCTGTAAGAAATGAAGTAGCCCAGAGATCAACAATGAAAATGGTACAACAACCTTGTATAAATAAAGATCAATGCGGAAAAAATGGTTACTACAGTCAGAATGTTCCCGTGACCGAAAGCTATGTGATGGATGTTAACGAGGATTCCAGAAGAGAATCTTATCACGGCTGTATGCACCAAAAAGGCTGGAAACAAATAACCAAATCCCTGCTTTAACGTTGGCTGAGCGCGCAAAATAAGAAAATAGGATGCCCTTTTTATTGCCGGGCATCCTATTATTTTAAACAATACTTTTTAAGTAATCGTTTGCGTCACTAGTCCAAAATAACGCCAATACGGCGTGCAACTTCCTCATACGCTTCAATCAAGCCACCGAGACTTTGGCGAAAACGATCTTTATCCATTTTATCCATCGTCTGTTTGTCCCATAAGCGGCTACCATCCGGTGAAAATTCATCTCCCAATATGACTTTGCCCTTGAACAAACCAAATTCCAACTTAAAATCCACCAGAATCAAGCCCGCATCATCAAACAATTTGCTCAATACTTCATTGGCTTTGTAGCTCAGGCGTTTCATTTCAGATAAATGCTCTTTGCTCACCCAACCAAATGTCTCACAGTAGGATTCATTGACCATAGGATCGTGTTTAGCATCGTCTTTCAGAAATAGATCAAACAGTGGCGGATTAAGCACCACCCCTTCTTCCACTCCCAGACGCTTAACAAGGGAGCCTGCGGCACGGTTACGAATAACACATTCAACAGGAAGCATATCAAGTTTTTTCACCAAGGACTCATTATCTGACAGCAGTTGTTCCATTTGCGTCGGAATACCCGCTTCTTCCAGTTTGCTCATAATGAAATGATTGAATTTATTATTCACCATTCCCTTGCGATCGAACTGTTCAATGCGTTCACCATCCAATGCTGATGTATCATTACGGAATTCCAGTACAAGCAAGTCAGGATTGTCAGTGGCATACACTGTTTTTGCCTTTCCACGATACAACTCAGCTTTTTTCTGCATTTTATACTCCAGAAATATGACATCTTTAAACGTAAAGAATTAAACAAAAAACTCTTCCAAAATATAAAGGGGCCCTGGCCCCTTTAATATATTACTTATCTTTGGATTGGCTAAATGCGGCTTCCAGCACAGCCAGCATTTGATCATTTTCAGATTGAGTCAGCGGCTTACCTTTCTCACTGATAAACTGTAGGCTACTTCGGTTATCCAAATCACCCACCTGCAACTTATAGCTTCCTTCGCTGATAGAAGGCGCTTCTACACCCAACACTTTCCAATCAGAAGAACTGCGTCCTTTATAAGTCACTTCTATTGCTCCCTTGGAACGTGTACGATCCGTGACTTGCATACCAATGCTTTCCAACACGTATGGCAATCTGTTCCAAACTACGTTGTATGGTGCACGCACAATGATTTGAGGCAATCCGGTATTATCACTACCACTTTGTAAGGACAATGCACCTGAGCTTTTAGCGCTGCTCAGGCTCGTAGCCTCTTGTTGCAGGCTTAAGCCACTGACCAACTTATTAAGCATTATTACATTGTAACGCTGGATTTCGGCCGGAGCGGTAATTTCCTTTTCTCCATGTTTCAAACCTTCATTCGAAACAGACAAAACTGTTTGATAACTTTGCTGGGTAACCGAAATACGGTAACGTCCCTGATAAGGAACATCTTCATCTGCCCGTTGCCATGTGATCCAATCAGTCGTTACGGTTTGTGCAGAATCATCTTTATGGCTGACTTTATACCCATTTTCTGCCAGCAGATTGTTTATCTGTGACCATAATTTGCTGTATTCCGGAGTATTCTCAAGCAACAACTTACTGCTGTTAGCACTATTTTCAACGCGGGAACCCGTCAGTAACGGCAGAACCTGCAATGGAGGACGTATATCCAAATCTTTTCCCACTGCTCCTGTTGAATCCGTTGCCGGAATATTATACTCACCATTTTGCAGCGGTAATATCATTCCCGCAGGGATGTTCAATATTTTCAGTGGAGGCATGTCAAGATAGGATTGATCCCCGCTGACTTGACGTTTATAGCGCTGATCGCTGGAGCAGGCAGCCAAAAAAACTACCAATGATAGACCAGCAATCTTCATGACTTTCGATTTTTGCAATAATGTTGCCATTAAAATTCCCTAAAATTTTACAGTAATCCAGCTATTTTCAAGGCCTTACCAACTGGAACCTGCCCTTCCTGCGTTAGCGGAATCATTGGTAAACGCAATGAATCATCGGCAATCAATCCCAATTGACGGCAAGCCCATTTAACTGGCGTCGGGCTAGGTTCAACAAATAATTGATGATGCAATCCCATCAGTCGGCTGTTCAGGCCACGAGCCTTTAAAAATTCACCTTGCTCAGCCAATTCACACACCTGCGCCATTTCCGCTGCCGCAGCGTTTGCGGTTACAGAAATAACACCTTTACCACCAAGCTGCATGAAATCGACAAAACTTGCATCATCACCACTCAGCAGAATGAAATTTTCATCATTAACCAATTCTTGGATCTGACTAACACGACTTAAGTTCCCTGTCGCTTCCTTAAGTGCAACAATATTTTTCAGTTTCGCCAAACGTGCGACAGTGGGAGGCAATAAATCACATCCGGTACGAGATGGCACATTATACAGAATTTGTGGTAAGTCAGTATTCTCAGCTATTGCTTTATAGTGCAAATATAAGCCTTCCTGCGATGGCCTATTATAATAAGGTGTCACTGACAGGCAACCCACAACACCCGTGTTTTCGAAACAGTTGGTCAGAGAAATGGCTTCCGCCGTAGCATTCGCCCCTGTTCCTGCAATCACAGGAATGCGCCCATCAGCCATTTCCAATGTTGTCAGTACAACATCAACGTGTTCGTCATGGTTAAGTGTTGCGCACTCGCCAGTTGTTCCAACCGACACAATCGCAGATGTACCACTGGCGATATGATAATCAACTAATTTTTTCAAACTAGTCTTATCAACTTGACCAGCTGAGTCCATCGGAGTTATCAATGCAACTATACTGCCTGTAAAACCAGAATGATCGCTTACCATTACCATTTCCCCTTAGTTAAACCTTAAACTGCAAATGAGAAGTTCATGGTACTTTCTTGTTATACAGAAGAAAACTCTTTAAACACACGATTTCAATGAATTTTGTTAATATCAAGTGTAGCCAATTAAACAGAAATTATAATCATATTCTATACTCCCTTAACAAATGCGATTGACCTTCTCCTGATCATTTTTTATGTTTAAACACAATATACACAGCAGACATCTATTAAAATTAAAGGAAAATCGCTTTGCCAACATCAGAACAGCATTTTTTAGTGATCACAGCCCTGGGTACCGATCGTCCCGGCATCGTTAATACCATCACCCGCCTCGTTAGTACATGCGGTTGTAATATTGAAGATAGCCGTCTGGCAATGTTTGGCGAAGAATTTACCTTTATCATGTTACTATCTGGTAGCTGGAACGCCATTACTTTGATCGAATCCACCCTGCCACAGAAAGGCGCAGAGCTTGAACTACTCATAGTAATGAAACGCACACGATGTGGTGTTCAGAAAAAATTTCCTTCGACCATCACCGTTAAAGTAGATGTAGATGATTCACCGGGTATTGTTGAACGTTTTACCAGTTTATTCACGGCCCAAGATTTTAATATCGCTGAACTGGTATCAAAAACTCAACCAGCTGAGGGGAATCACTCTGCTCGCTTGCAGATTCAAATTACAGGCCACAACCCATCTGATGATAATGGCACGATATTTAAAGAAACCTTTCATCACCTATGTACAGAATTAAATGCACAAGGCAGCATTAGTGTACAAAATCATTCAAAAGTTGAAATATTACAACAAAAACGAAATAAAAAATAAAAACCAAAGAATGCATATGAGTATGTACAGAGAAGAAAGATATTCAAGCCTTCAATTTGGAAGCTGATTCTTAATAAGTATCCCCCGGCATAGCCGGGGGTTTTTCATCTGCGCCTATAAGGCTCTCTTACCAGCCGCGCCCTAACAGGCGCATCGCAATCTGACATTTGCATTCTATTGAT
>NZ_JAQRFI010000051.1 GCF_028598805.1 Xenorhabdus yunnanensis
CTGTAGCGCCTGTTCCCAGATTTTGGCAGGGGATGGCATGTGACACCGCCTTTTATTTAAGGAAGAAGAGCCCCATCATGGCACAATAGGGATTACGGCTGTAGTATTAGGTAAAACTTTTAGTAGATTTTTTTAAAACTTTTGTATTGATTGTCCGTTAGATAAACAAGGCCATCACTAGAATAGATCAATTTGGCTTTGCTTCCGTGACCACACTGATAATCCACATTTGCTTCGAACCATGTACGATTAGGCTTTTGCGGCAATTTATTATCACGTCTGTTGTACCGATCACCGCCAATTGCCTTGCCCGGTGCTACCTCACATAAATTTCTTTTCTTGGGATCCCAACCAAGTTGAAAAGCCTTTCCTCTCTGAATGTAAAAGGGCGGCAGTCTGTGACGTTTATTGATGTAGGCCGCAACAGAAGAATATTTCGTCAAACGCTCAATATTCTTAGAAGCTTGATTAGAAGGTTTATCTAAAAAAACTTTACCTTTATCTTGCAAAGGTGGTTTATCTAAAAAAACTTTACCTTTATCTTGCAAAGGTGGCTTATCTAAAGAAACTGTATTTTTATCTTGTACAGACTTATCTAAAAAAACTTTACCTTTATCTTGCAAAGGCGGTTTATCTAAAGAAACTGTATTTTTATCTTGTGGAGATTTATCTGGAGAAACAGCGCCTTGCTTCGTAGTACCTTTGTCATTTGTACCTTTGTCATTTGTACCTTTGCCAGTTGAATTCAATGTACTTATGTTACTTGTATTTACGACACTAGGAACAAAACTTCTTTTGCTAAAGGCGAAATACACTATAGCCAAAACCAATAATACAACCAAAATTGATACTACAAAAACTGATGTGCCTTTTTTCATGATAACCTCAAATATACGATTACATCTATTATTGAGTTTAATAAATCATCAGGCTGTCCCACCCACGGTCAGGTTGTCTAACTTCAAGGTTGGTTGCCCAACCCCAACTGGTACACTTTGTCCCTCTTTACCACAGACACCTACACCTTTGTCGAGAGCCAGATTATTTCCTATCATTGAAATTTGCTGCATGGCTTCAATACCAGAACCAATCAAAGTTGCACCTTTAACTGGTTTGGTAATTTTGCCGTTTTCAATTAAATAGGCCTCACTTGTTGAAAAAACAAATTTACCGGATGTGATATCCACCTGCCCACCACCAAAATTTGATGCATATAGGCCACTATCAACACTAGCGATTATTTCATCCGGTGTAAAGTTCCCTTTCAGCATGTATGTATTAGTCATACGTGGCATTGGCAAATGTGCGTAAGATTCACGACGACCGTTACCCGTCGGAGCCACACCCATCAAGCGGGCATTGAGTTTATCCTGTATGTAACCTTTCAAAATGCCATTTTCAATCAGCACATTGTATTGCCCCGGAACGCCTTCATCATCAATAGCCAGTGAACCACGGCGCCCTTCAATCGTGCCGTCATCAACCACAGTACACAACTCTGAAGCCACTTTTTGCCCAATCTGACCAGAGAAGACAGAAGTACCACGACGGTTGAAGTCTCCTTCCAGACCATGCCCTACCGCTTCATGCAGCAGAACACCCGGCCATCCTGCCCCCAAGACGACTGGCATTGTGCCAGCAGGCGCAGCAATAGCTGACAAATTGAGCAGTGCCATACGAACCGCTTCACGAGCAAACTGCTCGGCCAAAATTTGACCATCTTCAGTACGCAGGAAGTATTCATAACCATAACGGGCACCGCCACCACTGGCACCGCGCTCACGCTTACCATCCTCTTCCACTAATACACTTACAGAAAGACGCACCAATGGGCGGATATCTGCTGCCAATGTACCATCTGTTGCGGCAACCAGCATCTGTTCATACACACCTGTTAAGCTGGCGTTTACTTCCCGAACTCTGGGATCTTCCGCTCGTGCAATTTGATCAACTCGATGCAACAAAGCAATTTTTTCTTCCCGGCTCATGCTCTGCAAAGGATTAATTGCCGGATAAAGCGCCTTATGTGTCACTGCACCTAATGTATGAGAAATCCCATTACCAGCTTCTCGTACGATGCTGCGCGCAGCCTGGGCGCTTTGCTGTAACGCATTTAATGTGATTTGATCTGCGTAAGCAAAACCCGTTTTCTCTCCACTGATCGCGCGAACTCCCACTCCTTGATCAATGTTATAAGAGCCATCTTTGATTATGCGATCTTCCAATACCCATGTTTCATGATAACTGGATTGGAAATAGAGATCGGCATAGTCCAGACGGCGTTCCGACAATTGACTCAGAACAGAAAATAAGTCTTGATGATTCAAATTATTAGCCGTCAGTAAATATTCACTGACATAAGTTAAACTCATATTGATTACTCTTTATCTTGATTTGTATTCTTTTTTAGCAAAGAAGTTAGTTGTGGACGGAAGCGATTGTGTTTCACCACTTTGATCTGCTCACGCATGTGAGTCAAACTATCCTGACGGATATTAAGCTGCAATGCGCTGACTGTCAGAGGGTTTTTCTTAATAATCTCTCCCCAGCCATTCACCGCCATTGTGTGCCCCCATGTTCTGCGCGTACCGTGTACACCAACCTGTGCAGGCGCCAGAATAATACACTGATTTTCAATGGCACGGGCTTTCAATAGAGGCTCCCAATGCGCTTTACCAGTCAGGCGGGTGAAAGCCGCAGGAACAGAAATAATTTCTGCGCCCTGTTCACGCAATGCCTGAAAAAGGCCAGGAAAACGCAGATCATAACAGATAGCCATACCCAAACGACCAACGGGCGTATCAACAACAGTAATATGTTCCCCACGCTGGTAAATAGTGGATTCATTATAAGCACCGTGTTCATCGTTGATATTGACATCAAACATATGGATTTTGTCGTAACGTGCTCTAATTTCTCCTTGATCATCAAACAACAGGCTACTACTTGTGATACGAGTAGGGTCTTCCCGACTGATCATCGGCATAGAACCAATCAGCAGCCAAACACCGTAACGTTGTGCCATTTCGCTCACTGCCTGTTGCAATGGCCCACTTCCCTGTGTTTCTGCATATTCACGATAAGTATCAGCACCAGAGAACAACAGAGCATTTTCTGGTGTCAGAACCAGTTTTACTGTTTCTGGTAATTGCTTAATCTGTTGTTCAATTTGCGCTAAATTATGTTTAACATTTGTACCACTGCATAATTGCAAAAGTGCAACATTGACGTTTCTCATGGCCCTTTATCCTCCTTAAGATGACGTAAAACTTCATCAATTTTAGGCTGTTCGAGGCTGCCGGTTAACCGATAGCGAATTACCGATATCTTACTCCATAGAGGCCTCAGTACTTTTGTCGCGGCAAAAACTGCCGCACCAGCAACAGGGTTGACCGCAAACGCCGTCGCGACGCCTACCGTTGTCGAAATTTCTGGCGTAATCACCAGTTCCATATTGATCCGGCGATGAACTAAATCTGTTTGCCCTGTAGCATTGATATCCGCAGCCAACCCATCGATGAGAAAGTTATCGGTATACATAACACCATTTTTTATGGTTGCATCACCACTAATAAAATCAAAGTTGAAATCATTGCTGAATGTGTCACTGAAATCCAATTGTAATTTACGCAACAACGCATCAAAACTGATAAGCCTTAATAATTGCCCGGCTCTGCCGCCACCCAATTTAGCGATAGCGCCTTCCCCTATTTCTCCAGTCAGCTTCCCATTCAATGTCTTGAGATCTGGCTGCCATGGCACATCTTGCCACTTCAAATCAAAATCAAATTCGAAAGGCGCATTAACAATTGGAACGATAAACCCCAGATAAGCTGCCATATCATCGAATTTATTTCCCGATAAGTTCCCTTTGATATAGCTATGATTTCCGATATTGCTTTCATACCAACGACCCGATAACGTCAGGTTTACAGCACTGTTTTCCATTCGCCCATTGGTCAAAATCAGAGAATTATTTTCTGGTATGATCAATCCAGATATTTTGCCAAGTTTTAGTCCAGCAACCCAGCATTCTGCACATTTGACATCCAGTGCCGGCCAACTACCCAGAGAATAATGAGGCGCAGATGCCTTATCTGACGTTAAACTTTTGTCATCAATCGACGAATCTGCCGCAAACAGGGGATCGTAATAAATATAATTAATTGATGCCTGCATCGGTTTATTCTTTTGAATCAGAAGACTTCCATTAATCTCCTGCCCCTGTGCGCTCACTTTCATTCCGCCGTTTTGTTGAACAACATTGAATGTCAATTGATTCCAACGCTGTCCAACCAGATCCAGTGAAGGCAATGAAATTTCAAAGATGCTTGGCCACAACAAACCACTATCTTTCGATGAATTCCAACGCACAGCTCCAAGCAACGCCAATAATTTGTCGCCGTCTACTACAGGCAAATTTAAGGCAGGCAAATTTAAGGCTAATAACGATTTTTTCGGCAACTCAGGGATCCCATTGCCATCCGTGTGAAAAATTCCCCGCTGCAATCTGGTATGAGTTTTTTCCAACATCCACTGAGTATTGAACGCATATCGTTTGCCGATTAATCCTTTTATCTGGAGCTGGTTCATATTGCCTTCGGCATGGACATTGAGCTTATTCCATTCTTTCAGGGATTTTGTGTCCAAGGCTGGTAATTTACTGTTCAAATGTGACAAATCTGCACTAACTGCGACACGATATTTCACATCATTCTTTTCATTTTTTGCATTCTTTTCAGGCGAATCACCAGAAGGTATCGTAATATTCACATCCCCCAGCCAATTCAGCGTTCCGGATAGCTTGTTCCGAATTCCCGCAGGAAGCTGCGTTAATGTCTTCGCCTCCCAGTGTGAATCCAATTTCACATTAACCTGATAATGCTTTGGTAAATCTTGGGTAGCAAATCTCAGAGACAAGGGATTTCCCAGCCAGTTAGCCGATAATGCCTCACTTTTTAAGTTGCCATTGTCAAAGCGAAATTTTCCATTGAGATGCTCCACCTTACTATCCAGTGGCTTGATGAACAGATCCACATCTTTCAGCACCACTTCTCCACTTGCAGCAACTTCGCCATGATCCAAGGGAATGTCCATATGGAGATTTCCATCCACCCTGCCATCAAGCTGCAAACTCTCTAGCGCAGCGCCAATCGAGTCCGCCATCGGACTTTGGTTGAAATAATCATGGATATTCTTTCCATTTCCAGATAATTCAGCATCAATAAACAGCTTATGCTTGCCATAGTCTGGAATTACTGCCGAAACTTGAGTGGCTTCGACTTTTCCCAAGCTCGTTCGCGGTGCCTGCATCCACAAACCGTTATTCTGAAAATTCAGATCGATATTCAAATCAAACAGAGCCGGCCAATCGGGTTGGTATTGAAAGGTCGCATGGCGCAAGGGGACAAATACCTGAAATTGGCCATTGTTCTGTTTAAATGGGAAATCATGAGGATCACCACGAAAAACCAAAGTGGCATTATCAACCTTTCCCTTAATCAAGGAGGAGGTCAAATAGTTTGTCAGAGACTCCCCCATCAGTGGTTTGGGAAAATAGCGCCATACTTCCCCAAGATCATTAGCTCTAATCCCTGCTAACATTGCCAAAACAGGCTGTTTATTGCGTGGTTCCAAGTAATGAAAATTTCCGTTAAGCCATAACGATTTTGCCTGCAAATCCAGCCCTTGGCTCCATACTTCCATGCCATTTTGATCATTTCTCCAAGAGATCTGACCTTCGCTGCTGGCAATATCAAGTGGAGCCTGAAACATAGAGCCATAATCAATCATGCTGTTTTTCAATGCAAAATTGAGATTTCCCCACTGTTTATTACTATCTAACATGCCACTGAAATGGTTGATTGCAGGCAGTTCTTTCCAGCGTAACCAGCTTACATCCCGCCATTTCATGCGGATTCCCATATCATCAGGAAGCTCTGGTGTGATATCGAGGGCAAAATTGTCAATCATCCCTGTCGGCTGACGATGTTGCCAATCCTTAACGGTATCCGGTGTCATAAAGGAGAGTATCGGCAATATCCCGTTCAAGTATTCAAGCCGGATATTTTCAGCACGGATACGCCAATGATCTTTACCCTGATATTTGTATGCCTGTTTAACATACAGCGTCGAAATCTTTCCCTCAGGCCATTGATGCTCATTAGTTTTCAGGCTTGCCAGATTCGGGATATCAAACAACCATCCTTCACCCTGACGGCGCATTTGCAAGAGGAACTCATTAACTGCAAGCTGATGCTTTTCATTTCCGACGTGCCAGTTTGCCCTACCCTTCCTGAGCTGCAAAAGTCCATTATCAATTCGCCCGTCCTTCAAAGTAATCCAACTGGCTAAACTGAAATGGGCATTATCCAATCCTGTACTATCCCTAAACCAACGACTTAACCACAGCCGCATATCGATATCATCGGCCTGCAAATAAACAGTGCCACTATCCACAGCCCCATTGATATCTTGCAGGTCAAAGCTCACCTGAACAACACCTTCTTGCCCATTAATCGAAGAGAGGTTTACACTGCCCTGTGCCTGATGACGGTTATCTTTATTCAGCCATGCCAGTTGCGGTAATAGCAGCTCAACTTTTTCACCAGATGGCGCTAAAAAGGTTAAGCGACTGTCATACAGGTCAAAATGATTGAATTGCTCAAGAAACAAGGTAGATAGTCTATCTGACTTAGAAAGCCTATTTTCACCACCTTGTCCAAACAGAGTCTTATCATAATTAACCTGAAGCTGGTAAAAAGACAGCTCACGAAAATACCAGCGCCGTTGTAAAAGTGAACGCCATACATCCAAAGAAAGTATGACTTTTTTGGCATGAATATCGACATTTTCCGCTTTTGCACTGATATCACGGATTTCCAGACTGGGGCCGAAGGGTTCCCAACGACCCTTGATATAACCAATATTGACAGGAACATTCGTCACGTCAGCAATTTTTTCTACTAATTGCTGACGATATTCATTGATATGTGGCAGGAAGAAACGCAACCCGCTGACAAGCAAAGCCACAATGATAATGACTATTGCGGCTGTCGCTAATAATATCCCCGGCAGTCGCCTCACGCATTTCTCCTTGGTTGTCAGCGCTATTTCTCTGCAAACCAGTCTGCTATAAACTAGACCTGACAAAAACCAGATCTTACAAGCCAGCCTTTGCAGATTCGACCTTATAAACTAATTGTCTTACATCATAATAACGTCAAATTTTTCCTGACTGTAAAGCGGTTCTGTCTGCACTTTGACCTGCTTGCCCACAAAAATTTCCACCTCAGCCAATGCGTGGGACTCATCCCCTTTCAGGGCTTCACTAACGGCTGGAGAGGCATAAACCAGAAAACGATCAGCATCTATTGCTCGATTGACCCGTACAATTTCGCGCAGGATTTCATAACATACGGTTTCGATGGATTTTACCGTGCCACGTCCCTGACAAGTTGGACAATTATCACACAAGATATGTTCAATGCTTTCTCGTGTACGCTTGCGCGTCATCTCAACCAAACCTAATTGTGAAAAACCATTGATCGTTGTTTTCACTCTATCTTTACTTAATGCCAGCTCTAAGGAAGCCAATACACGGCGGCGGTGTTCTTCATTACCCATGTCAATAAAATCAATGATAATAATACCGCCCAAATTACGGAGCCTTAATTGTCTGGCGATTGCCTGTGTTGCTTCGATATTGGTATTAAAGATAGTTTCATCCAAATTGCGATGCCCAACAAAAGCACCGGTATTAATATCAATTGTCGTCATGGCTTCCGTCTGATCAATTATCAGATAGCCACCTGACTTTAATTCCACTTTACGTTCCAGCGAGCGCTGAATTTCATTTTCCACGCCATACAGATCGAATATCGGCTGATTGCCCTGATAATGTTCCAGTTTTGCGTTCATCTCAGGAATATATTCATCAATAAATTCCTGTAATTGGGTAAATGTTTGGCGGGAATCGACTCGAATGCGATCAAGGGCAGCACCAACAAAATCACGCAAAACACGCTGAGCCAATGCCAATTCGCCATATACCTTATTTTTGGTGATATTACGTTTCTTACGTTCAATCACCTTACTCCACAGACGCTTCAAAAATGCTGCATCTTGTGCAAGTTCTTCTGTTCCCACACCTTCAGCGGCAGTGCGGATAATAAAACCTCCATGCTCATCACAATAATCTATGACGATACTTTTCAGGCGCTCACGTTCTTCTTCACTCTCTATACGCTGTGAAACACCGACATGCGATGCTCCCGGCATAAACACCAAATAACGTGAAGGTAAGGTAATATCTGTCGTTAAGCGGGCACCTTTTGTCCCCAGGGGATCTTTCACTACCTGAACAATTAAATCCTGTCCTTGATGGACTAATTCGGCAATGTCCCTGACATGGAAATTTTTCCGTTCTTCACCTGCAATACATTCAGTATGGGGCATAATATCCGAAGCGTGCAAAAAAGCGGCTTTCTCCAGCCCAATATCCACAAAAGCCGCCTGCATTCCGGGCAGGACCCGGCTCACGCGCCCTTTGTAAATGTTTCCGACAATGCCTCTTCTGGCTTCCCGCTCAATATGAATTTCTTGTAAGATACCGCCATCAATATAAGCAACCCGCGTTTCGGATGGTGTTACATTGACTAATAACTCTGCTGTCATGAATAGTCCTTCCCATCAGCTAACGCTAAAAATCGTGTGATTAATTCATACGTTTCCACCAGTGGCAAGCCGACAACAGCATGGTAACTGCCATTAATTTTTCTGACAAAACAACCGCCTTTACCTTGAATGCCATAAGCACCGGCTTTATCCATTGGTTCTCCAGTTGCAATATATTCCTGTATTTCCTGTTGGGATAACTGGCGGAATATCACATCTGTAATGACTATCTCACTCAAGATATGTTGATTGTTCGATAAAGCAACAGCTGTCATCACTTGATGGCACTGGCCTGACAAAGCACTGAGCACTTCCGCAGCATGTTGTTGATTTCGCGGTTTTTCCAGAATATGGTTATTCAATACAACAATGGTATCAGCCCCCAGAACGGGGTAATCATGTGGCGCAATTGCTACGCCAGCCTGTGATTTCTCTCTGGCCAATCGAGTAACATATTGCTGTGGAGACTCCCCTTCACGCCATTTTTCTTCGACCTGAGGTGCCAGGATTTCAAAGTTAAAATCCAATAATCCTACCAGCTCACGTCGTCTTGGTGAGCCAGAAGCTAAATAAATGGTTTTCATCGTGAATTATCCTTAGGAATCTATTTCATCAGCTTTTTTATTTATTATGTACCTTCACCTTTCAAGTTGCTGCTTTTTATTAGCCGTTTATTAACAGCGCTGTAACTCGAAATCTATCAGATACAGGATCTGGTAATTTGGATTTATTAAATACAACAATTCGTCTTTAACGAACGGAAAATTGACGACGGATTTTCCGCATTAATAAGAATAGCCAAGGCCAGAGAATACCATTGACCAACCCATTCCAGAACACTTCCGGGTGAAAGATAATCTCTGGATAAAGGACACTCTTTGGAAACGAAACATGAGCCAGAAAAACACAGAGGTTCATCAAGGTTGAAAGCCCGACCACAACCAGAGCTTGCTGCCAAAGCGCCATATTGCGGATAAGCTGAAATTTGAAAGCCACCAGAAAACTGATAATGCTAAATGCCAGAGCGTTCGCTCCCAGAATACTTCCGTGCAACAAGTCAGTAATAATTCCCAATACAAAACCAGTCCCCACGCTGACGCGATGAGGAAGTGCAAGCAACCAGTAAACTAAACACAACAGCAATAAGGTAGGCCGAAACATAAAAAACTGCTCCGGCCACGGCATAATCTGTAGCACCATTGCAATCAGGAAAGATAACCAAATGACCCATCCTCCCCGGCGATGATATTGACTCATTGACGATTTCCTGTAGCTGATGATGACGGTTTAGGTGTTGGTTTCGCTACTGATTTTGTTGTAGACGATGTTTGCGCATGGCTGGTTTGCGCCTGACTGCCATCTTTTGCTTCATCAGACTTTGTTGCCAGTAACTGCTGAGTCTCATTTGATGGATTTGGCGAAACCTTTGGTAACAGCGGAATTAAACGTTCATTGGCAGCTTCAGATACTTTTTCAGGTGGCAATGGTTTAGATGGATTGTTATTAACACCCCACAATAACAATAAATAGCGCAAACGCCGCAATTCAGCGGATGGACGGGCACGAACCACCGCATGGGCTCGCTGATTATCAATTTTGACAGAAGAAACTACAGCTACAGGATAACCTTCCGGAAAACGCCCTCCCAGCCCCGACGTCACGAGTACATCACCAACGCGAATGTCAACATCACTTGGCAAAGGCTCTAGCAGGAGATCGTCTGTACACCCTGTGCCACCAGCGATAACACGAACATCATTACGTAACACCTGTACAGGAAGTGCATGCGATGGATCGCAAATCAACAATATCCGGCTGCTCAACTGGTTCACGGCAGTGACTTGCCCCACCACACCCCGATCACTGATAACAGGCTGCCCTTCATACACACCATCTTTAGCCCCTTTATCAAGGACAATTTGGGCGCGATAAGGATCCATACTCCCCGAAATTACCTGCGATACCATCATGTGCTCCTTATGAAGCAGAGGTGAAACCAGTAATTCCCGTAAACGAGAGTTTTCTTGTTGCAGTTGCCCCAACAGCAGCAATTTACTGTCTTGTATAAGCAATTTATTACGCAGGTCTTTATTTTCCAGCTCAAGTTTACTGCGCTTAGACAGGGATTCTGACAAGCTGTCCAGCAACTGGCGCGGGCCGCTGGCAAGAAAATAAAAAGGACTCACAGCCGTATCCATGTAGCTACGGACTTTATTAAAAACACCAAGGCGACTGTCTACCACAATCAAAATAATGGCAATAACGATAGCAAAAAAGAGTCGTAATTGCAGAGAAGGTCCCCTGCTGAAAATTGGCTTCATAAATGGCGTATTGTCGAGCTGTATTGTCTCATTAATGATAAACCCCTGAACAATCAGCAAGGAGGCTCCGATAAAACATATTCACCTCCCAGCTCGCAGAGTTACTTTCAATCTTCGCTAAACAGATCGCCACCATGCATGTCGATCATTTCCAACGCCTTGCCACCACCACGGGCAACACAAGTCAATGGATCTTCAGCAACAATGACAGGAATGCCAGTTTCTTCCATCAGCAAACGATCAAGATTACGCAGCAATGCACCACCGCCAGTCAGCACCATGCCCCGTTCAGAAATATCGGAGGCCAATTCTGGTGGGCACTGTTCCAGCGCGACCATGACAGCACTCACAATACCCGTTAATGGTTCTTGCAGAGCTTCAAGAATTTCATTGGAATTCAGAGTAAAACTGCGAGGTACACCTTCCGCAAGGTTACGGCCACGCACTTCAATTTCACGCACTTCATCCGTTGGATAGGCAGAACCAATTTCATGCTTGATGCGCTCTGCCGTTGCTTCCCCAATCAGGGAGCCATAATTGCGACGAACATAATTGATGACGGCTTCATCAAAACGGTCACCACCAATACGTACAGAAGAAGAATAAACAACACCGTTGAGGGAGATAACGGCAACTTCAGTGGTTCCTCCACCAATATCTACCACCATTGAACCAGTGGCTTCGGAAACGGGTAAACCAGCACCGATGGCAGCCGCCATTGGCTCTTCAATCAAAAATACTTCCCGGGCTCCTGCACTTTGGGCAGATTCACGAATGGCACGACGCTCAACCTGAGTCGCACCAACAGGGACACAAACCAACACGCGCGGACTTGGACGCATGAAACTGTTATTGTGAACCTGTTTGATAAAATGTTGCAGCATCTTTTCAGTGACATAAAAATCAGCAATAACCCCATCCTTCATAGGGCGGATAGCTGCGATATTACCCGGAGTACGTCCCAGCATTTGTTTTGCTTCCAGCCCTACTGCTGCAACGCTTTTTGGTGAACCAGCCCTGTCTTGGCGAATAGCAACGACAGAGGGCTGATCCAATACTATTCCTTGACCTTTGACATAAATAAGGGTATTGGCAGTACCCAAATCAATGGACAAATCGTTGGAAAACATGCCACGAAATTTCTTTAACATAACGAAAGGATAATCCTGCAAGCTGGGGACGGAGATTGTCCGTCTACTCTACCAACCACATGAAGCAGCGACAAGGCGCATAATTAACTACTTTTACTACTTCAATAAAAGTGGCTACGTTATTCACATTAGAAACACGATATTCTACGTTACTTTTCTCTAACGGAGCAGAAAAAAACTGCATAAAAATGGGCTAATTTCACCAATAACCTCATCGCAGCATCCCAAAAACACCTAATACATCAAAAAACCAACATTATAGTGCATATTGAGATACGGCTACCCCGCTTTTCAAGATTCTATATTGCCTTATCGCCATTTCAGCAAGTTCGACTAATATTCACATTTTCTCAAAAACTTTCTTCTCTCATGAACCCGTGGCAAATGGCATCATGCCGATAACTTCAAGATATCCGCAATTTTTATGGTTATGCAATATCCGCGAATACGTTCTGAAAAGTAATAACTTAAAAAGGAAGATCCCAAAGTGAAATAGTTTATTAATTATAAAAGCAATAGATGAATTTGGTGAGATTAGGGAGAATATTTGAAAAAATATTGCCAGTTTCAAAGGCAATCAACAAAAATAAGGATTATTCTGCGCCTATTAGCGGAATCACTCTCCGTATTGTTATCCTATATATTATTATCTTTTTACAGTGCCATCCTGAACAAAAATAAGTAACCACAGTTTTACCACTCTCTATCACAATATTGTTGCTTGCCCGTTTCAGTACATCAGATTTTATCTATATTGTGGTAACACTAATCATTGTAGTAATACTCGTCATTGTGGTAATACCCCCCGCGGTAATAGCCAAAATTACAGTGAAATGAAACAGGTGACGATGCCAGATATACCCAATCAAGAGAGAATGATCATGAAAGCCTTATTGCTGGAACAACACGAAACATTATCAGCATCGATTCAAGATATTGATGCATCTCAATTACCATCAGGTAATGTGGTCGTTGATATCCATTGGTCAACACTCAATTACAAAGATGCCCTTGCCATTACCGGCAAGGGGAAGATTATCCGCCAATTTCCGATGGTGCCGGGAATCGATTTTTCTGGTGTTGTCCATCATTCCGAGGATCCCCGCTTTCACATAGGGCAACATGTTTTGCTGACTGGCTGGGGCGTGGGGGAAACTCACTGGGGTGGGCTGGCAGAACAAGCAAGAATATCTGGTGAATGGTTGACACCATTGCCGTACGAATTAAGTCCCCGGCAAGCAATGATCATCGGTACGGCTGGTTTTACTGCCATGTTATGTGTCATGGCGTTAGAACAAGGAAGCGTGACACCTGAAAGTGGAGAGATTGCCGTAACAGGTGCCAGTGGTGGTGTTGGCAGTACAGCAATAACCTTGCTGTCACAACTGGGCTATTCCGTCACCGCGATTAGCAGCAAATCCGACAGCCGAGGTTATCTGCTCTCACTGGGTGCGAAAGAGGTTTTGCCCGCCAGTGACTTCAACCAACCATCACGTCCGTTGGAAAAACAACGTTGGGCTGGTGTGATAGATACCGTTGGTGGCACGGTATTGGCTACCTTGCTGGCTCAAGTGAGTTACAACGGTACAGTAGCCGCCTGTGGTATGGCGGGTGACATCCGACTGCCCACAAGCGTGATGCCGTTTATCCTGCGTAATATCCGCTTGCAGGGAGTGGAGTCTGTGACTGTTCCGGCCTCTAAACGTCCTGCCATTTGGCAGCGGTTGCAAAAGCTGCTGCCCGATTCCTTTTATCAGCAAGCAGCCAATGAAATTACATTAGAGCAAGTGATCGAACATGCCAATAAATTGATAAACAATCAAATTACTGGCAGAACAATTGTCAAGATACGCTGATAAGACCAGTATTTAGCTGCTAAATGCCACGATATGTTTATAATGTCGGGCTTTATCGTCAAATTTACAATTCTAGCTATCAGAAAGAGATGACAAACCGTTGACATCGAGTTATCTTGATCGATTGTTGACAGATTGCCGGAGATACCCGCACAATGGCAGACAAGTTTCACATTTTACTCTTGAATGGCCCCAACCTTAATCTGTTGGGAAAACGAGAGCCAGAGACCTACGGCAAGTTAACGCTTGGTGACATCGTTAACAAACTGTCACAAGAAGCTCACCCATTAGAAACTAAGTTATCCCATTTGCAATCCAACGCAGAATCTGAACTGATTGAGACAATTCATTCAGCGCGGGGTAATACGGATTTTATTTTGATTAACCCTGCGGCATACACGCATACCAGCGTGGCATTGCGCGATGCACTTCTGGCGGTAGATATCCCATTCATTGAGATTCACCTTTCCAACGTGCATGCCCGTGAACCATTCCGTCATCACTCATATCTTTCCGATATTGCAGTAGGCGTCATCTGCGGATTGGGGGCGGATGGTTATAGCTTCGCATTACAGGCAGCGGTCAACCGCTTGTCTCAACATCCAACTAAATAGACTAAAAAGTACGGAACCACACTCATGGATATTCGTAAGATTAAAAAACTGATCGAGCTGGTTGAAGAATCTGGCATTTCTGAACTGGAAATTTCTGAAGGCGAAGAATCAGTACGTATCAGCCGCACTACAGTAGCTCCGGCAATGCCTGTAACCCAACAATATATTTCTGCACCTGCTCAGCAACCTGCATTTGTACAGCAGTCGGCTGCACCTGCTGCCGCTGACAAACCAGCGGAAATCAGCGGTCACATCGTTCGCTCCCCAATGGTTGGTACGTTCTACCGCTCACCAAGCCCAGATGCGAAAGCTTTCATCGAAGTCGGTCAGCATGTAAATCAGGGCGAAACCCTGTGCATCGTTGAAGCCATGAAAATGATGAACCAGATCGAAGCTGATAAAACTGGCGTAGTGAAAGCAATTCTGGTTCAGGATGGTCAACCTGTTGAATTCGACGAGCCACTGGTCATCATCGAATAACGAGGCGTCCCCATGCTTGAAAAAATTGTCATTGCTAACCGCGGTGAAATTGCACTGCGTATCCTGAGAGCCTGTAAGGAGCTTGGGATCAAAACGGTTGCTGTGCACTCTGCGGCAGACCGTGATTTGAAGCACGTCCTGCTGGCGGATGAAACCGTCTGCATCGGCCCTGCGGCCTCAGCAAAAAGCTACCTGAATATTCCAGCCATTATCTCTGCGGCCGAAATTACCTGTGCGCAGGCGATCCATCCGGGTTATGGCTTTTTGTCTGAAAACGCTGACTTTGCCGAGCAGGTCGAGCGTTCCGGCTTTATTTTCATTGGCCCGAAAGCGGACACCATCCGTTTGATGGGGGATAAAGTTTCCGCTATCAGCGCGATGAAAAAAGCAGGCGTACCTTGTGTTCCCGGCTCTGATGGCCCATTGGGTGACGATGCTGAGAAAAACAGAACGGTTGCAAACCGCATCGGCTATCCGGTGATTATCAAGGCATCAGGCGGCGGCGGCGGTCGTGGCATGCGCGTTGTACGCAGCGATAAAGATCTGGAACAATCCATCGCCATGACCCGCGCAGAAGCCAAAGCAGCCTTCAACAACGACATGGTGTACATGGAAAAATTCCTTGAAAATCCACGTCACGTTGAAATTCAGGTTCTGGCTGATGGTCAGGGCAACGCGCTCTATCTGGCTGAACGTGACTGTTCTATGCAACGCCGTCACCAGAAAGTGGTGGAAGAAGCACCAGCACCGGGCATTTCACCAGAACTGCGCCGCAGCATCGGTGAACGTTGTTCCACTGCCTGTATCGAAATCGGCTATCGCGGAGCGGGTACTTTTGAATTCCTATACGAAAACGATGAATTCTACTTTATCGAGATGAATACCCGTATTCAGGTTGAGCATCCAGTGACAGAAATGATCACTGGCGTTGACCTGATCAAAGAGCAGCTGCGAATCGCAGCGGGTATGCCGCTGTCCATCAAACAGGAAGATGTCGAAATCAAAGGTCATGCGATCGAATGCCGTATCAATGCGGAAGATTCGAAAACCTTCCTGCCAAGTCCGGGCAAGATCACCCATTTCCACTCACCGGGTGGGTTTGGTGTGCGTTGGGAATCCCATATCTATGCGGGATATACCGTGCCACCTTACTATGATTCCATGATTGGTAAGTTAATCACTTACGGCGAAACCCGTGAAGTGGCAATTGCGCGTATGAAGAATGCGCTGGCCGAGTTGATCATTGATGGCATCAAGACCAACATCGATCTGCAACTGGCGATCATGAATGACGAGCACTTCCAGAAAGGCGGAACCAATATCCACTATCTGGAGAAAAAACTGGGCTTGCAGGAGAAGTAAGGTTTCTTTAGTTCTTGTTCAACATTTGTTTGAGCTAGTACAGCTAAACAATGAAATCCCATCTGAAGATGGGATTTCAGACTCTACAAAATCCACTTTTGACTCCACATGCAAGTGAATACTTTACGTTATTCTATTCTTTACAGAGGGAAGAGTATTCATCTACCGATGTTTGGTGGCGATCTTTCCTTCCATTATGCAAATCGACACCAAACCATCTGTCTGCAACACCACTTACGGGTTCATTAGACCATACGGTGAAACGCTGATTGACCGGCCAGCCATACTCATTGTATAGCGGCAATTTACTTAGCTCTTGAAGTTCACTTACTGTCGGCAATTTATTATTACAACGTTGTTGTGCTTGACTTACCAGTGTGGCAGCCCAAGCTTCGTGATTACCCCACCCATAATTTGTTGCACCTGACCATTCTTTATGTAATAAAGGCCTATGGTAATTTATCCCATTAAGATGGACTACATCTTTCATATGTCCCCAATAGTCCGCAACAGGTACATCAGGGCTAGTAATCACCGTAAAGATAACATCAATTTTCTTCTCTATAGGCCCTGTGACACCCTCTACAACAACCTTTAACGTTGTTCTTGCTCCTATTCCATTTGGATCAGAGATCGTCTTAACCAGCTCACCAGTCTGGTCTGTATAATCAATATAATCTCCCTCCTTACCATCCAGCATTGTTTTGAAATCTCCCGGGAATAATGACCAATTTCGTCGATCAAAACCACTCATCTTAATCGCCAAAGGCACCCAAGCCACAGGCTTACCAGACTTTGTAATTTTAATCGTCAGTTTAATAGAGTCGCCCCCAGAATTTGGAAAATTATTTTCTCTCGCCTTAAGCTTAACGACAGGTTTCCCATATACGATTGCTGTATCCTTACCCTGTGCATCCAACTTAACTTCAAGAGCATCAGCAACATTTGCCACTCTTCCTCCGCCGATTTTACTCTTTATATGATTGCCCTTATTTTGCGGATCGTTGGTCGTGAGCGTTAAAATATCTTTTGCACGGGCATCCAGCCCATTTCTTGCCAATATTGAAAATTCAAGCACTTTGCCTGCATGCTCTTCCACAATAGGATAGCCCTGTGGTTTGCCATTATTTACAACACCTTTTAACACCCCTTCATTATTGTTCTGCAAACTAGAATCTGCCTTGCTGCCTCCTGAATTAGCTAAATCTTTCACGGCTGCTATTGTTTGCCCTTGCTCACCCCAAGCGTAAAAAGAGTTATCTTCCTTATTGCCACCATTATTTTCATATTTATAATCAACTTGCAGTGTTCTGCCAACCACCAAAAACATATCTGGATTATCTACTTTCAATTCCAGATCTTTGATAGTTGGCACTGGCGAATTAAATGTCATCTTAGCAGCGATTTTGGTGAGCAGCTTGCTATCAACCTGTGGTGTCACCGTCCAGTCACCGGTTTTCGTACCGGCGATCACGGTGGCGGTATACGTTCCGCTGCCCGCCAGCGTTTCCTGAATCGCCCCTATCTTCGGATCATCCCCGTTGCCGGGCAGGGCAATGCCCATCAACCGGAGATGCGGCTGCACATTGGCTATCGGCTGGTTCTGGCTGTCCTTCAGCACCAGCGTCAGTGTCGCCTGCTGCTGGTTATCGGCTTCCAGCGTATCGGGGTTTGCGCTGAATGTGGAGTGAGTTTCACTAATGATATCGGTTAATAGATTGCCAAAGATGACATTGATAGTTTTTATCTTCTGCCCATTTATTTTCGATGTAACAGATAATCTGCCTTCGGTCTCTTTTCCTTTAAAATGCCATTCATAATGACCGCTACCTAATGGTATCTCTTCCACTTTCCCTAAAGTCGGTTTCTGACCATTACCATACAGCTCATTCCCATCAAGCTCCAAAGTAAGGTAATCGCCGACTCCCGCGATAATATGCCCATGTTTATCACGCAAATCCAGTTGAAAGAAACCTGATTCATTCGGTTCAATCCGCCCTTCCTTCGATAACTTAAACCGTGACTTGTCCGTGTCCACTATTTCCGCGAATGATGAGTAAAAATCAATCGTAGCAGAAGGTAATTCATGGCCGTCTACTGTTGCTTTGATTCCCCATTGACCCTGTTTAGTACCAGCCGTGGCAACCACTTCATAAACGCCACCCTCTCCTGTCACCTCATTGATTTCTATAGCCAATTCTGGATCTTGGCCTATGCCTTTTAGCCCGCTAAGGTCAGATGTAAATGTAATATGACTCACCGCACCACGGATTGGCTTGCCATCCTTATCGATCAGTTTCAGCCGGAGCACGGTTTGAGTTTTTCCATCCGCCAGCATCGATTGCTTGGCGAGTTCAAAACCGGAGCCTTTCAGGCCGATAGCCAAAGCAATCACTTGTATCTGTGTTTCTGCCCGTTCAGAAACATTGCCCTGATTATCATAAGCGATGCCAGACAGGGTATAGGTGTTGTTACCTTTTGCATGGTACGGTGGCAGCGCCAGCAGATAACGGGTTCCCTCACGAACCGAATAGGCAATCATGTTTTCTGTCGGCGTATCCCGTTTCTCCAACTTAAACTTACCGCCTCCAGCCTCCAAATTCGTCGTGTCCCAGACAATTTCTTTCAGCCCATATTTGGCGATGACATTGACATTCAGCGGGATGACTTCTTCACCGTATCCGCTGAGCTGTTTTTCCATCGTCAGGAGTATTAATTCCTTTTTACGGTATTCCAACACGATTTGATTATTACGCTCGACCAAATCATAACGCCCTCCGTGTAGACCGCGTTTAAAAGCCACTGCATCTGGGTCAATCTGCTTTGACCACGGTGCCCCCAGTTCATAGCTCAAGCCAAAATTAAACAAAGTTTCGCCGTGTCCTTGTGCACTCTGCTTGCGATCAATACCCAACTTCACCAGCGGAATCGGGGTATAATTGGCACCCACGGTAAAAACCGATGGATTTTTCTGGCGGCGTTCTTCACTCAACAAGCCGACTTCATTACCAAAGTACTGTTCATAGATCAGCTTGCCACCCAACTGTGGATAATCGGGCATATAACCTTCCGCACGCAGATCAAAGCCACTGGCCGGACGTTCTTCGTAATCTTTCAGCTTCTTGTCATCTTTCCAGCCACTGGCACGAAAATAACCATTCGCCCCGAATTTCATAAAATCACGGGCGTACTCGGCTCCAATACCGAAGCGGGTATGGTCACGGGTAATATCGTGGTCAAGGAAAGCGTTATAGCCAAACATGCCGGTATCAAGAAAATGGCGTTGCCCCAGACCAAAGTTGGCAGTGGTACGGTGGTCGATACGGCGTAGACCAAACTGGGTAAAGGCCATCTGTTGCTCACTGTCATAGAGCGGCAACAGCATATCAAACTGGCTACCTTCCAAGCGCCCACGTTTATCCATGTTAGCCTGCAATTTGACCGTACCATAACGTCGCAACCAGTTTTGCACTGCTTGATTAGCTTCATTCACGGCTAAACCGTGTAATTGGCTTTTGACACTGTCCACGATATTGCCATTTTTCAGCATCCCCGCTGCGCGCGAAGCTGCCCTTGCCAGCCAGCGTTCGGTATTGTTTTCAGGGAATTCAGTGGCGGAGGATTGTCTCAGATTTTCTGCCAGCAGTTGACCAGCCAGCAGTTGACCAGCCAGCAGTTGACCAGAAAGAGACTTTGGGTCATCAGTTACATTCTTCTTTCCTTGTTGCATAAAAGGCTGGTCAAGAGAGGGAGCTTCCTGTGCAACAGTGGGTATTTGAGCGATCACCAATAAGGGAGTAAAAGCACCCGCAATCGGAAATGCAATCTGGGCAAAAATATTCGCCCAAACCACCAATTTAATCCAATGGCGTTGTTTATCTGTCCACTGTCTACTTTGTTCTTTTAGCATGTTTACCAACCTTTGTGATTAACACTATTGACCTCAAGCGATATCTTGGGTTGATAACATTCATGTCTACCTTTTATATCTAATAAACTTCAAATAAAGGCAGATGAACCAGATAATTTTTTCATCTATGAGGCCAAGTCATTTACTACACCAGAAAAAGTTTTTATCAAATTCTCTAATAATAAAAATCATGTAATTAGACAATAAAAAGCCACTGAAATATAAAAAACCATTTTATTTAAAAAACAATATTTAATTAAAAATAGAATAAAAATTAAATAGCAGCTCAAAAAAACAATAAAAGCCATTGCTATAATATGCAAGAAAATAAATAATTTATTTATAATCACATTGTTACAAAAAATACAAGCAAGCAATAATTTTCACCGCCCATATTAATACAGGAATTTCAGGTTAACATTTAATATCTAAATGTAATCTTATTATCATTTAAATCATCAGAATAAGATGGAAAAATGGCACTGATAAAAACATCATAAACCAGTAAAAAAATTCCAATTACAATTAAATTTCAAGATTATTTTTATCAATAAATAAAACTTAACCTGACATTATTAACAAAAAGACAAAATACATTTAGACTCCAATTAAATATTATTTTTTGAAAACTCAGACAATATTTTGATTTTATTCTGATTTCCATGGCACATTTTTCCCCTGAATAAATCAGCACATTACCGTACAATTCCCCTCATATTGTTTCATGTAAGTTACCCGGAGAACGGATGGACGGACGATTTGTTCAATCCCACAAAGAAGCACGCTGGGCAGTATGCCTGACGTTGGCTTATCTTATTGGTTGGCTGCTATGTGCCTATTTACCCAGTGATGCCAACGGCTTAACTGGATTGCCGCGCTGGTTTGAACTGGCTTGCCTGCTGCTGCCCACCTTATTTATCATCCTCTGCTGGTTGATGGTGAAGTTTATATTCAAGGATATTCCGCTGGAGGATAATGATGCAAAGTGAAGTGATTCTGCCTCTCGTGGGATATCTGGCCTTGGTTTTTCTGCTGTCAATCTATGCCTATCGCCGTCGGCAAACAGGCGAATTCTTGAATGAATATTTTCTCGGTAACCGCTCAATGGGTGGTTTTGTACTGGCAATGACCATTACAGCAACCTATATCAGTGCCAGCTCATTTATTGGTGGCCCTGGTGCAGCTTATAAGTACGGTATCGGTTGGGTGTTGTTATCATTGATCCAACTGCCCGCGATATGGCTTTCCCTTAGCGTATTGGGTAAAAAATTTGCTATCCTTGCCCGCCGTTACAACGCGGTCACACTCAATGATATGCTTTATGCTCGCTATCAGAGCCGCTTTTTGGTCTGGTTTGCCAGTATAAGCCTGTTGGTCGCCTTTGTCGGTGCAATGACAGTACAATTCATTGGCGGGGCGCGTTTGTTGGAGACAGCCGCAGGTATCCCTTACGATACCGGATTGCTGATTTTTGGCGTCTCTATCGCCCTTTACACCGCATTTGGCGGATTCAGGGCCAGTGTCCTCAATGATGCCTTGCAAGGGCTGGTAATGCTACTGGGAACAGTGTTATTGCTGGCTGGAATTATCTACAAAGCCGGCGGGTTATCAGCAGCAGTTACGACACTGCGCACTATTGACCCGAATCTGGTTTCACCTCACGGTGCCGATAATATTCTCACAGGGCCATTTATGACATCTTTCTGGGTACTGGTCTGCTTTGGTGTCGTTGGGCTGCCACACACCGCTGTGCGCTGTATTTCTTATAAAGACAGCAAGGCTGTTCATCGCGGTATTATTCTTGGTACGATCATAATGGCAATCCTGATGTTCGGTATGCACCTTGCTGGCGCTCTTGGCCGGGCCATCATTCCTGATCTGACCATTCCCGATCAAGTAATCCCAACCTTGATGATCACCGTACTGCCTCCTGTTGCCGCCGGAATTTTTCTGGCTGCGCCAATGGCGGCGATTATGTCCACCATTAATGCCCAACTGTTGCAATCTTCGGCCACTATCGTCAAAGATCTCTACCTAAATTTGTTCCCACAACAGATTAAGCATGAGAAAAAACTATCGCGCATTTCCAGCTATTCCACCCTGTTTTTAGGCGCACTATTGCTGCTCGCCGCATGGCGTCCACCTGAGATGATTATCTGGCTGAATCTACTGGCATTTGGTGGACTTCAAGCCGTTTTTCTCTGGCCGCTGGTTCTGGGGTTATACTGGGAAAAAGCCAATGCCTACGGGGCAATCAGCTCAATGCTGACAGGTGCGGCAGGCTACACTTTGCTGGCAACTTTCAATATCCAACTTCTTGATTTCCATCCCATCGTGCCATCTCTATTGTTGAGTTTACTGGCATTTTGGATAGGGAATATGATGGGTAATAAACACACACAACAAACCGCTGCTCCTCAATAATTACAGCGTGATTCACAGAAAGAGAATTTTTTATGCCTTGGATACAATTAAGATTAAACACCACGGGACAACAAGCTGAAGCTTTGGGCGATGAGCTTATGGAAAGTGGCGCAGTATCTGTAACCTTTCAGGATAGCCACGATACTCCTATTTTTGAGCCTCTGCCGGGAGAAACCCGTTTATGGGGCGATACCGATGTGATAGGCCTGTACGACGCTGAAATGGATATGAAAGCGGTTGTCAGCCAATTGGAACAGATCCCACAACTAGGCAAAGGTTTCATCCACAAAATTGAGCAACTGGAAGATAAGGATTGGGAGCGTGAGTGGATGGACAACTTCCACCCAATGTGCTTTGGCAAACGTTTGTGGATTTGCCCTAGCTGGCGCGAAGTGCCAGAACCAGAGGCGGTTAATGTTATGCTTGATCCCGGTCTGGCCTTCGGTACCGGAACTCACCCAACAACGTCCCTTTGTCTGCAATGGCTTGATGGCCTTGATCTCACAGGTAAAACCGTGATCGACTTCGGTTGCGGCTCAGGCATATTGGCTATCGCAGCCCTGAAACTGGGAGCGAAACACGCTATTGGCATTGATATTGATCCACAAGCGATTCAAGCCAGCCGAGATAACGCCGAACGCAATGGTGTATCTGACCAATTAACTCTCTACCTGTCTAAAGATCAACCTAAAGACCTCGAGTGCGATATCGTGATTGCCAATATCTTAGCTGGCCCACTACGTGAACTGGCACCTATCATCGGCTCACTGCCTAAATCTGGTGGGTTATTAGGCTTATCCGGTGTTCTGGCAAGTCAGGCTGAAGGAGTTGCTCAAGCCTATAACAATGAATTCATTATCGATCCTATAGCGGAACAAGAAGAATGGTGTCGCATCACAGGGATTAAAAAATAATCACTTAAGGCCTATTGAAAAGCGAGATTATCCACTAAAATGATCTCCCAAGAGGTCAGTTGGTGGTAATCTGCTCTCTTTGTTATTAGAAATATAGGTAATAATAAATTTCATTAATAACACGTAACTACATGTTATTTAACGCTAATTAACCGAATTTGAAAAAATCAACTGGAAAAAATCCGTTATAAATATCGATTCGCTCAAAGTTTGGCCTTTCATATCTTGTGAAAAATGCGTAATATACGCGCCCTTAGTCACAGTTGACCACTCTTTCTTCGCCTATGCGTATCGGACAATACCAGTTGAAAAACTGTCTTATTGCAGCCCCTATGGCAGGCATAACAGATCGTCCGTTTCGATCTCTTTGCTACCAGATGGGCGCAGGAATGACAGTCTCAGAAATGCTTTCTTCCAATCCTCAGGTTTGGAAGACGGATAAATCTCGGCTGCGTATGGTTCATAGCGACGAACCCGGAGTGCGTTCTGTACAAATTGCCGGTAGTGATCCCGATGAAATGGCAGCAGCAGCGAAAATTAACGTCGCTAATGGTGCTCAAATCATCGATATCAATATGGGGTGCCCAGCTAAAAAGGTGAATCGTAAGCTGGCTGGCTCTGCATTACTGCGTTACCCGGAATTGGTTGAAAAAATCCTTTCTGCGGTAGTCAATGCGGTTGATGTGCCTGTCACTTTGAAGATCCGAACAGGGTGGTCACCGGAAGAACGTAACTGTGTAGAAATTGCCCAATTGGCCGAGCGTTGTGGTATTCAGGCTCTTACGATACATGGTAGGACGCGAACCTGCCTGTTTAATGGTGAGGCCGAGTATGACAATATTCGGACAGTTAAGCAGACTGTTGCCATTCCAATTATTGCTAATGGCGACATTACTGACCCGCACAAAGCCGGAGCAGTGCTTGAATACACCGGGGCTGATGCCCTGATGATAGGGCGCGCTGCTCAGGGAAGACCTTGGATCTTTCGGGAAATCCAGCATTATCTGGAAACAGGAGAGTTGCTGCCACCGATGCCCCTTGGCGACGTGCAGCGCTTAATGAGCGAGCATATACGAGAGCTGCATGACTTTTACGGTCAAGGCAAAGGAGTTCGTATTGCACGCAAGCATGTATCTTGGTATCTCAAGGAACATGCCCCTGCTGACCAGTTTCGGCGCACATTCAACGCCATTGAGGATGCCAGCGAACAGCTGGAGGCGTTGGAGGCATACTTCGAAAATTTTTGCGTAAATTAAAGAAAAGAGCTGACAGAACTATGTTCGAACAACGCGTAAATTCTGATGTACTAACCGTTGCTACTGTAAATTCACAAGATCAGGTAACTCAAAAACCTCTGCGTGATTCGGTTAAACAAGCACTGAAGAACTATTTTGCTCAACTGAACGGTCAAGACGTTAATGACCTGTATGAGCTGGTACTGGCTGAAGTAGAACAGCCACTGTTGGACATGGTGATGCAATATACCCGTGGTAACCAGACCCGCGCAGCACTAATGATGGGAATCAACCGTGGTACTCTGCGTAAGAAACTGAAAAAATACGGCATGAACTGATCCTAGTCTTAGATCATGTTGTTATAAAAGCACTTTCTCGTTTGGGGAAGTGCTTTTTTTATTTTTGTTTATACAAATGTTTATACATGGTTCACTGAACGAATCTATAAGCGCTGTATAAGATGAGAACATCAATAATGTTGATATGAAGCGCTATTGGTGAAACTCGTTGCTAGTGATTAGGTCAGTACATTTGACTCGGGCAACCTTGTGAAGAAATTTCGATGGGTTTCGTCAAAAGTTATTGGAGTGTCAGAAGAGAATGTTATTACAGTGAGAAGATACCCCGTTACAGCTATCTTCCCGATGACTTTCAAATGGAACTGATTATTTTTATGATTTATCCCGAACCTTGCGCTCAATAAGCTGCCCGTACATATCAAAATACCGACTAGGCCAGATTTCAGAGGGATGTATTTCGAGATAGTTAGCAATTATCCATTCGCCTTTAGGCCACGGTCTGCTGAGCGTATTTGCTAGTGTAGATGAACTGAGGCCAGATTCACGAGAAACAGCCGCTAAGGTTGTACCGCGTTTACGTAATGCAGCGATGATATCAGCTTGATGCCAGTCGTTTTTGGTATTGAACATTCCTGCTATCCCTTCCATTAATTAATATTGATGGTGGCGATTCAAGACAGGGTTCGCAGTACCGGGAGTCATCGTCCGGCGAGACCGAAGCCTCCCCTGTCTGAACCGCCATTGAAAGGACGATAGCAGACACACTGGTAGAAAATTCCTACCAGTGGATGACTCTTTACAAGGCTGCGAAACCTTGACCATCGGATTTTGCCAATGGCGGGGCTACTTTAACTGATTGGTTTATCGGACTCAATAAGCGAATCAGTATAAACACTTAACTTTTTGCGTTATGTTCTGTCCGGATGAGATCTGATACCCTTGCTACTCTGGATTCAAGCAAATATGACAGTCAGCTCAGTGCCATTATGAGAAATTGTGATGAAACTTGTAGAGAAGTGAATGAGAAAAAAGCAACCCTATTACTTTTTCATATCCAAATATTTATTTAATGTAGAATTACATAACCAAGTTAGGTTAGGAGATTGTTTTATTACAATTTCGCTGTCACTACAAAAATACATATGTTACCAACGTTAAAGGCATGGAGGCCGTGTGCCAGTATCAGAGAAGTTAAAAAAAGTGATTTGGTCTAAAGCTGCAGGTAAGTGCTCTATTTGCAGAGAAGACTTATTGCTAAATGATGAAGCCAAAGAACTGACCCATTTAGTTGGCGAAGTTGCACATATAGTTGCAGAAAAAAAAGACGGCCCACGAGGAATATCCGATCTTACCCTATCAGCAAGAAATTCTGAAAGAAACTTGCTTCTGCTCTGTCTTATGCATCACAAGGTAATTGATGATAACCCAAGTTCTTACCCTGTTGATAGATTACTAGAAATAAAAAAATCACATGAAAATTGGATTTCTGAAAATCTGGCCAGTAATCCTGTCTGGGATACCAAGCTCCACCAGATGTATTACATAAACGTACCACGACTTTCTTTGTTATGTTCTAGATATGGGTATTCGCTAGATCTTTCGCGCTATGGCCGAATTAAAGCATTACATGAGTTAGGCTGGGAGCTAAATGGCCTAATGGGTGGCTTTAGTAAACTTTTAAGCATGGTGGAATTAAAAGCTGTGCCAATTGAGACTGCACTCACGCAGCCTTCCCTTATAAAAGGAATGTACATAAGTTTTGACCGCCGTTTCAGGACAAAAAACATACACATGCCCAACTGCTTATCCGATTACACAACAATATTTAAAAGCGACTTGAAAAAAGATCCCCATATTTACACTAAGATTGGAGACTACAAAGTGGTTGCTTTTATTGATAAGCGTTGGGTGACTACTAGCACTGCATTCTGCCAGTTTCGCCCTAGCTCTGGCCAAAATGATTTTGCAGGCATTGCATTCGTTAATAGCGTAGATATAACAGCAAAGATAGTAAATATTACTCCATATGTGGTTGGCATGCCGAGCAACGAATTTATCGAAGCTTTCTATGCAAGACTCTAACAAAGAGTAGCTAGAGACAAGTATTCGATTCGCTCTAATTCTCACAAAGCACGAGTTAAAGCCCACCTATCTCTCAGTAAGACTGCCATAAATAAACATCCCCGCCACAATCAGCGGGGTATTAATATGAAATCATCCGCTTCGCATCGTTCAGCTTAATTTTATGCGTCGCAAGCGACGGGTAATTAAACCCTCGAGATTAAATCTCCCTCATTATAGGAGATTGGTTATAATTATCTCACAGTGGAACAAAGACCGCATCATCGGCTAAAGAGGAATATAAATTGATTCCTTATGCCAATTTAGACGGTACGTGGGCAGCTATATACAAAACAATAGAGCAACTGCTGTTTGATAGAGAAAAAATGTAACAAGTAGCCGCGAAGAGTGTATTACGTTGTGTTTAATGAAGTCCCTAAGATAGACGTAAATGTCTGCTCCTCGCTCAAGCTGACTGTCAGATTTAGTCGCTCTTTTCTACAGAACACGCGGTCAGATAAAGTAGCGACTAACCCCAAAAAGGTGTGTGATATCTAACCTTCTGAACATTTGATTTCATTAATTCCTATACTGCTCAGGAATTAAAAAATCAATTAGTTATCTAAACCCCATCAAAGATATCCAGTCTTTGCTGCTGTTCTTCATTTAATATAAACGCAAAGTCTTCATGCTCATTCTGCCATGTACCAAAGCTCATCAGAAACGCAATAGCAGGGTCGATTTTATTCGCTGATTTCTTCTTATTCGGTTTGATATTAGCGTTCGCGTCGGTTGCCATCACCACATTGGACATTGCCCATGCCAGCACCGGATCGCCGTTGTGACGAATGACCTTGCGATTAACAAAGACTTCGGCAGACTTGGCAACGGGGCTAAACCGCATATAGGTTTGCGGGAACGGCTCGACCTCAATACCTGCGCCCTGTAATTGCGTTCTTAAATGGGTAGCGTTCCATGTGTCAAAGCCCACCAGTTTGATATCAAAATGCTGGCTGTCACGAAGAATATCATCACGAATACGATCATAGTCAATGCAGTCGCCCATTGTGGTGCGTATCCAGCCCAATTTCACCCACTGGCGATAAACTGCCCGGTTTTTGTTGGCGGGGTTTTGCAACTGGGCTTCGGGCAGATAATGACGAGTCAGCAATAACAGTTCGTTATCCACGGGGAAGATGTAACAGATGCTGGTGATATCGCCTGTTGAGGATAAATCTAATCCGGCGTAACACTCCAAGCCTTTCAGGTCGTTTTCATCATATTCTGTCTGGCAGGCTTTCCATGCACCTTCACCCATCCACGGTGTTTCGCCCTGACACCAGATATTAAACCGTTTAGTTAGCATTTCCGTCCATTGCGAGGGAATCCCCCGCGCTTTCTGGATGGTGTCATGCAAAGCGGCACTGTCCACGGAAATATTCAGATTGGGATTGGCCTTAATCCAAAGGTTTTCATCATCAATCTCGTTTTCATCGTCCAGCTCATAAATCAGGGCGAACAGCGATGCGTTTTGCTCTTCGCCATCCAGTATCTGGCAACAATAATCATAGTGTTGTTTACAGGCTGATATCACGTTACTGCCCGCCGTGGTAATGGCAAACAGGAGTCCTTCGGGACGTGCGCCCATGCCTAATTCAAGGGCAGAATACACCGCGTTATCAGGGTGCAAATGGTACTCATCGACAATCGCCAGACTGGGGTTTGTCCCTTCAATGGTAGAGGCTTTGGCTGCCAGTGGCTTTAACAGGCTATTGGTTTTCGGGTAGGTCAGTTTATGTTGCTGGATAGATAGCCGCTTTTTGAGCGGTTTGGAAAGTAAACTCATCTGGCGGGCATCATCAAACACGATACGCGCCTGATCACGGCTCACGGCGGCGGTGTAAATATCCTGCTGCCCGTTCTCCATCACGAGGAACCAATTAGCCAATATCGCGGCAACCGTGGATTTCGCATTTTTGCGTGGCACCTGAATATAAGCGCTACGGTACTTTCTGCATCCGGTCGCTTTTACCTTGAAGCCGAACAGATTGGCAAAGGCGAACTGTTGCCACGGCTCCAAGACAATGGGCTTACCCCGCAAGTGGCCTTTGACGTGTGGACATAGGTGGGAGAAAGCAATAAAACGCACCACGACCTCAGAATCAAACGTATAAATCGGGTTATTCAGGTCGTTATAGTAGCGTTCAATAGCTTGTTTCAGTCGCTTACAGGCCGGAATTGTGCCGTTTTGGATATCAAAAGCGTATTGCTCCCATGCATTCATAGGCGGTCTAACTCGTCCTCTTCCTCAGTTTCTACCGGATTTTTACGCC
>NZ_JAQRFI010000052.1 GCF_028598805.1 Xenorhabdus yunnanensis
TTCGGTCAGTTGTTTATAGGTCATAGCGCATTTTCCTTTGGCGAGAAAGATGCCTACTATAGCAACTGACCGCCTTTCTTAGAAATTGCACTTATTAGGTGAATCCACGTTATATTTTAATTTTAATAAATTGATTTATATCTTTCATTATTCTAACTTACTAATTCTGTCACTAAACCATCAATTAATACTTGTGGTACTCCCTGAGAACAACGTTCAATTCGGCCTTTGATACCATAAACTTCTGCCAAACTACTTGGAGTAATAACTTGTTCAGGTGTACCTTCAGAAATTAAATTACCTTTTTTTAGCATTAATACATGGTCGCCATGACGTAATGCGATATTAATATCGTGGACAACAACAATCGTAATAATATTGCGACGACGCGTTTCACGTGCAACTAAATCCATTACATGATATTGGTAATTTAAATCCAATGCGCTTAATGGTTCATCTAATAATAATAATGTCGGACGGCGGATTAATGATTGAGCCAACCCAACCAACTGTTTCTGGCCACCAGACAGTTGGTCCAGATAACTGAGAGCCAAATGCTCAATATCGAGCTGGCGCAGCAGTTCCATGACTTCTTGTTCACATTGGCTACTACTCACACCACCTGATGCTCGTTGAGCAACAATAACCGATTCCAATACATGAAGATGCACACCTGCCGGTAATGATTGAGGCAAATAAACCACGTTTTGAGCACGTTGGGCAAAATTCATCTTCATCAGATCCTGCCCATCCAACAGCAGTTCACCGCTGGCTTTATTCAATCCTGCCAGCGAACGCAGGAGTGTTGATTTACCGCAACCATTCGGCCCCAACAATACGGTGATTTGACCACGTGGCAATGGATTGATATCCAGATTTTCAATCACAGGATGCTTCGGATATCCCGTCGTCAAGCGATTGATTTTTAGTCCCTGGCTCATATATTCCCCCTATGGCGTAAAACGATACTCAGGAAGAAAGGCACACCGACCAGCGATGTTACGATCCCAACCGGTATAATAACTCCCGGGATCAGATTTTTAGAGGCGATGGAAGCTATTGATAAAACCAATGCACCAATTAACGCACTCGCAGGCAGGAAGAAACGGTGATCTTCACCAAACATCATTCTGGCAATATGAGGAGCCACCAATCCAATAAAAGCAATCGGGCCAACAAATGCAACCGCCAATGCTGTCAGGATACTGATACGCAACAATGTTCCCAAACGAAGGCGACTAATATTGATACCAAAACTGATCGCGCGATCTTCTCCCAGACGCAAGGCGGTCAACTTCCAAGAATTACTCATTGAGATAGGCATAATGACTGAGAAAACTAACATCATAACGCCCAGTTTTTCCCATGTCGCTCTACCCAAGCTGCCCATTGTCCAAAAAACCAACCCTTGTAAGGTATCTTCCGTAGCGATAAATTGCATCATCGAAACTAATGCATTGAAGGTAAATACCATCGCAATTCCGAACAATACAACGCCTGAGGTTGCAACTCTTGTCCAACGGGTAACGCCATCAAGCATCAGGGCAGCCAATAACGCAAAGAGAAAAGCATTTGCAGAAATAAGCCACTGATCTGGTATTCCCGGAATACCAATTCCAAGCACAATAGCCAATGCCGCACCAAAAGAAGCGGCATTGGAAACCCCCAATGTAAATGGGCTAGCTAATGGGTTATTCAGGATTGTCTGCATTTCAGCGCCAGCCAATCCAAGCGATAGGCCGATCACTACCGCCATCAAGGTATAGGGTAATCGAATATCCCAAACAATCACCCGTGTTGCTGCATTAACACTTTCTGGTGAAACCAGTGTTTGCCAGAGGGTTTGCAGTGATAACCCTGATGGTCCCATTGTAAAATCCAATACAACAGAGGTACCAATCACCAAAACGATGAATAATATCCATGCAATACGTCGGCGCAGGATATGACGATAATGTGCTTTTATATCGCAATCACTTAATTGCTGTTTCACCATTGGCATAGGCTCGGTAGTGACACTCATTTTTTATTACCTATTACTGCTTATTTTTCGCTGACCCAATATGTTCCTACCGGTTCAATAGCCAAGAATTTATTATGAAGCTCTTTCAACGTTTGTTGTGGATCTAAATCGGCAAATTTTTCAGGGTAGAACCATTTAGCAAAAACCTGAGTAACAACAACGTTATAAGGAGAGTTGTAGTAGTGATGCCAGATAGCATGGCTACGCCCTTCTTTCACGGCAGTTAGGTTATTGATGCCTTTACGTTCAGTAATTGTTTTCAGGCCAGCACGGGCAATATCGGCGGAAGTCAGTGCTCCCATTCGAATCCCTTCACTTTTATCACTTGGATCTTGTGCACCACTTGCGATGTAAATATAAGGATCGTCAGCAATGACTTTTTCCAGATTCATTGTACCCAATGGGGAAGGCAGTACTTCTTTGGCAATGTTCTTGCCCCCAGCCAAATCAATGAAGTTCCCCATGTTACCGTTACCTGCCGTACCACAGCAATCTTCACTAGAACCAGCTCTCAGTTCAATAAATACAGAAGGTTTCTCAGCATCCGGTATGCGAGTAGTAATATCGGTTACCATTTTTTGATTTTTCTCGTAAAAATCAGCGTAAGCATTAGCCTGCTCTTCACGATGCAGAATTTTGCCCAACATACGAATGCTAGGTAATGTATTTTTCAAAGGATCATTACGGAAGTCGACAAAAACAACAGGTACACCCGCTTTTTCCAACTGTTTCACCAACTCGCTGTTTTTTCCAGGGCCATGTCCAGACAAACCAAAAATAGCGACATCAGGATTGAGTGTAAGCACTTTTTCAGAGCTGACACTATCAGCGCTAGTATTACCAATCAGGGGGATATTATCGATTTCAGGGAATTTAGCTTTATAAATGGCGTAAGTTTGTGGGTCTAGTTTGCGGAAATCACCTTGCCAGCCAGCGATACGAGCCAAAGGTTTATCCCCTTCCAATATTGCAACAGAATGGAACAGACGACCTTCACCCAATAAGATACGATTGACTTTCTCAGGCACCTCAACAGTACGTCCAGCAACATCAGTGACTGTTTCAGCCCAAGATGCAAAACTTGCCATCATGGCAGAACCTGCCATTAGACTGATACCCATACTTTTCACGACTGCTCGAAATACAAACTTCACTTTAGTTAGCCTCTTCATACAACAATTTTGGCGCTAACAATAAAGCAAATAAGAATACTTATCAATGCGATTAGGGCAGTATATCCAAAATTTACCATCCATATTCTTTCCCTAATCCCATGAAAAATAAAAACTGCCGATTCCATCACAGAATAGGCAGCTTTTTGTAAAAAAATCAATAATATTTTAATTAAAAAGTATCAGTTTTTTGATATTTTTTAACAAATCATTCCTTATCGGTATATTTGAATACCGGAAATTCCATCTCATTGTACTTAACAAAGCGGGTTTTCTTTTTCAACTTGAAACTAAACCAAATGAGCAGGAATAATGGGAGGCCAATGTAAGTCGCCGTCACTCCGTACCAATCGATCTTATCTTGCAAAAACGCCTGATAATTTTGGCCCAAAGTGATAACCAAACATAAAATAAAGGCAAAAATCGGCCCGATAGGGAAGAAACCTGAGCGATATGGCAGAGCATTCACATCAAGACCTTGGGCAACATAGCCTTTGCGAAAGCGATAATGACTGATTGCAATTCCGAGCCACGCAATAAATCCAGTCATGCCAGAGGTATTCAATAACCATAAATAAACTGTTTGATTGCCAAACATGGAGCTAAGAAAACATAATCCTGCCACCACAGTCGTGGCATAAAGTGCATTACGTGGAACACCACCTTTAGACAAATGACTAAAAATTCTCGGCGCCTTACCTTCTTTTGCCAACGTGAATAGCATACGGGTAGAAGCATACATTCCCGAATTTCCCGCAGATAATACAGCGGTCAATATCACTGCATTCATTATCGCAGCCGCTGACAATAAGCCAGCATTTTCAAATACCAGAGTGAATGGGCTAACACTGATATCTTTCACACCATTGCGCAATAAACTAGGATCAGTATAAGGAATAATCAGGCTGATGATTAAAATAGCAAGCACATAAAACAATAAGATACGCCAGAATACCTTACGTACAGCACGAGGGATATTTTTCGCTGGATCTTTCGATTCTCCCGCGGTAATGCCTATTAGTTCTGTCCCTTGAAAAGAGAAGCCAACAATCATCGCCACCCCGATCATAGCTGAAAAACCACCAGCAAAAGGTGCGTCAGCAATGACCCAATTATGCCAACCTGCACCTTCGGCACCTTTCATGATGCCAACAATCATTAAAATACCAACAACGATGAACACAACAATCGTGGTGACTTTAATCAAGGAAAACCAATATTCAGCTTCACCAAATCCTTTGACGGAAATGAAGTTCAACAGGAAAACCAGGCCAAGGAACAATGCACTCCATATCCAGCCAGGAACATCATTAAACCAATATCCCATAACCAATTGTGCAGCTACAAGGTCAACCGCAATTGTCACCGCCCAGTTGTACCAGTAGTTCCATCCCAATGCGAAGCCAAAACCTTCATCAACATATTTGGAACCATAAGTTGAAAACGATCCCGAAACTGGCATGTATGCTGCTAATTCGCCCAAGCTGGTCATCAAAAAGTAGACCATTAAACCAATTAATGCATAGGAAAGTAAGGCACCCGCAGGACCAGCCTGAGAAATTGTTGCGCCAGAAGCAACGAATAATCCCGTACCAATTGATCCACCGATGGCAATCATTGCCATATGCCGTGCTTTTAATTCACGACGCAGGTTTTTTGGGGCCTGATCCGGAGGCATACATTCTTCTCGAGACATTCTGTTCCTATATTATTTTAAAAAATTTAATGCGGGATTGTAACAAATCCTCGTCTCCAGAATAGCGCCGATTCGTGGTTATAAGATACCTTCATAATCCATAGCCAATTATTAGCTACACGATTATGCTCTCAATATCAGTTACAGTAACTCAGTAACTTCTGTAATGCATTGGACATATGTTTCTGACGATGGTAAATCAGGTACAAAGTACGATTAAGGCTAAGCTCAGGGATGACAAGTTCAGATAATGTTCCATTTTTCAATTGTTCTTGAACGACCCGCCGTGAAAGACAACTAATCCCCATCCCATACTGCACGGCATGTTTAATAGCCTCTGAATTACCCAATTCCATCGCGATATTAAATCTGGGCATTTGTGAGAACAAGAGATGATCCAAAACCTCCCTTGTTCCTGAGCCTTTTTCTCTCAATATCCAAGGTGCCTTAATCAAATCCTCGACACTCAGTTCACGTTGCAGCAACGGGCTTTCTGGCGAGGAAAAAATAAGCAATTCATCTTCCATCCATGGTTGTGTGATCAATTCAGGATCATGACACAATCCCTCAATCAATCCCAAATCAACACGAAATTCAACAACCGCCTTTATCACATCTTTAGTATTACTGATATTCAGTTCCAATGGTGTCTCAGAGTAATCCTGACGATATCTCGCCAGCATTTCAGGCAACATATAATTGCCAATCGTGCTGCTGGCCGCTAATCGCAATGCTCCCAATTCAAGTTTGAAAAGCTGTTCCACTTCTCCAGCCTGTTCAAGTAACGCCAATGCCTTAGGATAGAGCAAACGCCCATGTTCATTGGTAACCAGACGTTTCCCGACCCTATCAAACAGTTGTACTCCCAGCTGTCCTTCAAGATCTGTGAGTGAAGCACTGACCGCAGATTGTGATAATGCTAACTGCTGAGAAGCCTGTGTCGTTGAACCACTTTTCAGAACTTCTGTAAAAATTTCCAGTTGTCTCAGAGTGATACGCATATGGCCTCACGGGACGCAATATAAAAAATAGAAAGGTAGTCTTGATTTTAGACAGTATTATGCAACTTAACAAAAGTCACCCTTAATTAACCTATTTTTATGGTTATATATATATAAATTATCAATTTTATTGATTTAAAAAAATTCTATATGCTTATTCCTAAAATGAATAAGTTAATAGGGCCGTCACTATGCCTGAAAATCAAATTAAGCCTAGAAATCAAGCTGGGTCTAAAAATCAAGTTGAGGAATTGATCAAAACTCACCAACATACTGCATTAAAATTAATTCCCGGTGTCATATTGGTCACAGCCCTGACGGCACTCGCTATCTATATCGGTACTATTCCTTGGTTTATAAATATGGGGTTGGGTGTTCTGACACTTGCCATTCTGTTGGGGATCATTATCGGCAATACAGTGTATCCTTTCTTAAAACCCACCTGTGATAGTGGCATCCATTTTTCTAAACACTACCTACTGCGAGCAGGTATTATTCTTTATGGATTTCGCCTGACTTTCCAACAAATCACAGATGTTGGTGCAAGTGGGATATTAATTGATGTCATTATGCTTTCTTCAACATTTTTTATGGCATTGTGGATTGGACGTACTTTTTTGCGACTGGATAGCCAAACTGTGATCCTGATTGGTGCAGGAAGCAGTATTTGTGGAGTCGCTGCGATTATGGCAACAGAGCCTGTTGTTAAAGCTCCGGCCAGCAAAGTTGCCGTAGCCGTCTCTACAGTGGTCATTTTTGGCACACTCGCAATCTTTATTTATCCGTGGTTCTATCAACTCAATACCCATTACCAATGGTTTAATTTCTCTCAAGAGACATTTGGTATCTTTTCTGGTTCAACTGTGCATGAAGTAGCTCAAGTCGTTGCCATTGGGCATACAATAGGAAGCGATGCAGAAAATGCAGCCGTTATCAGTAAGATGATCCGCGTTATGCTATTGGCACCTTTTCTATTGCTGCTTTCCGGCTATCTCAGCCGCATGGAAGCTAAAAATTGTAATAGCCACCAAGAAAAATCGCCGATCACTATTCCATGGTTTGCTGTATTTTTTATTGCCACCGCGGGTTTTAATTCTTTTCATTTATTACCTGAGTCCCTTGTTAACCATATCATTGCTACTGATACCACCATGCTGGCAATGGCAATGGTTGCTTTAGGGCTAACCACTCATATCAGTGCCATTCGTCAAGCTGGGGTTAAACCTATTTTATTGGCACTCATTTTATTTGTCTGGTTAGTAGCCGGAGGATTAATTGTCAATCAAGGCATCCAACATTTATTGCGCTAATTCAGAACGAAGATATATCTGACACCAAATTAAATTGACTTTTTCTGCCAAAATTTTATCAACAGGGCGAACAATGCCATAATGACGAAAACACAGGAGAAAATGATATGAAATTTGTTGGAGCCCATGTTAGCGCCTCTGGCGGTGTTGATCAGGCAGTGATCCGTGCCCATGAATTAAATGCAACAGCATTTGCCCTTTTCACGAAAAATCAGCGCCAGTGGCATGCACCGCCGTTATCGACAGATGTCATTGATAAATTCAAAGCGAACTGTGAACGTTATGGCTATGGCAGCCGACAAATCCTTCCTCATGACAGTTATCTAATCAATCTTGGTCATCCTGAAGCAGACAATCTGGAAAAATCCCGCGCAGCGTTCCTTGATGAAATGCAACGCTGTGAACAGTTAGGCATCGACTTGTTGAATTTCCATCCGGGCAGCCATCTCAACAAAATTGACATTGATAAGTGCCTCGCTCGTATTGCGGAATCCATTAATATTACGTTGGACAAAACACAAGGTGTCACCGCTGTCATCGAAAACACTGCCGGACAAGGCACCAATCTTGGTTTTAAATTCGAACAACTAGCGGCAATTATTGACAGTGTCGAAGACAAAACTCGTGTTGGAGTTTGTGTTGATACCTGCCATGCTTTTGCTGCTGGTTATGATTTACGTACTGAAAAAGATTGCGATGAAACGTTCAAGGCATTCGATGAAATCGTTGGGTTCAGGTATCTTAAAGCCATGCATCTGAATGATGCTAAGAGCGAATTTTCCAGCCGTGTTGACCGGCATCACAGCCTTGGTGAAGGCAATATCGGTAAAACGCCTTTCAGCTATATCATGAAAGATGACCGTTTCAATGGCATTCCCTTAATTCTTGAAACGATCAATCCAGATATCTGGGATCAAGAAATTTCCTGGCTAAAATCCCAGGAAAAGTAATTACCTGATCGATATTAACTCGATCTTTGACATCATTGATGCAAGTTCCGTGCGGCTTTTAATCCCAACATTCGGCTGGCTAACCGTGAGTGCAGAAACTGCGGTTGCCAGACGCAATGTATGTTCACTGGATTCCCTCATCAGCAAACCATAGACCAATCCACCGACCATAGAGTCTCCTGCCCCAACCGTACTGACTACCTCACAATGTGGCGGTTTTGCCAACCATGCGCCAGAGGCATTCACCCATAATGCTCCCTGTTCTCCCAGAGAAATGACAACATGCGCGATCCCTCTATTACGTAATTCATGGGCTGCATCAATAACACTGTTCAAATCCGGCAATGGCTTACCTATCCAAATTTCCAATTCATGTCGATTGGGTTTTACCAGCCAAGGTGATGCCTTAAGGCCCGCTACAAGAGCTTCACGACTACTGTCGAAGATAACGCAGGGACAAAACTGCCGTAATTGCATCATCCAATCCGCAAACGATTCTGCTGTAATCCCTTCGGGTAAACTACCGCTGACTACAACCATATCGAACTGCCCCAGCCATGTGAGAGAATCACTAACAAATCGACTCCATTCTTCTTCCGTCACATGGAAACCCGAAAAATTAAAATCCGTTACTTCACCCTGTTTTTCGGTCAATTTGACATTAATGCGAGTTCGCCCTGAAACCAAATGGAAACGATTTACCATACTGTTTTCGCTAAAAAACTGCTGAAACCCTTCTTGATTCTCTCGCCCTAGAAAACCACTGACAGTAACATCAATGCCTAAATCACGCAGTACCTTTGCAACATTGTTTCCTTTACCAGCAGCGTGAAACCCTGCCGTCTGTACACGGTTAACATTTCCCTTAACAATATCTGGGCATAAACCAACTAAATCATAAGCTGGATTTAAGGTAATTGTGGCAACTCGACGGCTCATCTTGCCGGTGTCTCCTGAATAAACAGTCATAAGTAACATTAAGATTTATCTTTTATTTATAACATCAAAATTGAATCGTTTCAGTTAAAATTACCACCTGATTGATCATTGTGTTACTGGGTTCTAAAAGTAAAAATATGCGACGGAATTATTTCTTATCAGATGGCTAAAATCTATCTGAACCAGCATAAATAAATACTATCCGGGGGAATATATAGTGTCAGTTATTGTCGGAGTTGGTGTCATTATCGTTAACGATAAAGGTGAAATTCTACTGGGAAAACGTACCAGCCAGCATGCACCGTACTGGTCAATCTTTGGTGGTCATGTCGATCCCGGTGAAACCTTTGAAGAATGTGCCATTCGAGAAATTCAAGAAGAGATTGGCTTAACAATCCAAAACCCCAGAGTTTATGGTATTTGCAATAATCTTGAAACGTATCGAGAAGAAGGAAAGCACACAGTTTCAGTTTGTCTACTGGCACAGTATTCCGGAGGTGAACCCAAATTAATGGAACCAGAGAAATGCGAACAATTAATTTGGTGTAATCCTGATAACCTACCCGAACCTCATTTTGAGGCCAGTCGTAATGCCATCAAACTGTGGCAAAAAGCGCAATTCTATTCTGCAACTTAATATCAATTTCTTCAGGCAGGCTATCTCAGATCACCTGCCTCACCTTTGTATACAAAATGCAACAAATGCAACAAATGCAACAAATGCAATTTAGTTATTTCCCATAATTATTTGTTTACACATATGATTCATTAATATATCGTCGCGCTAGTACAAAGTAACACCATTCATAAGGAAATCTATATGACCATTGAGGTAACGCAAAATTTGAAACGCCCCTCCATATTTGGTGGAGCTATGATCATTGCCGGTACTGCTGTCGGTGCAGGTATGTTTTCCATTCCGATTGTCAGTTCAGGTGTCTGGTTTACAGGATCAATCATTTTGCTGGTGTATACCTGCGTATGTATGTATTTCTCAGGTCTGATGATTCTGGAAGCCAATATGAACTACCCTGCCGGTTCCAGCTTCCATACCGTCACTAAAGACTTACTGGGCAAAGGCTGGAGCACTCTTAACGGTTTATCCATCACCTTCGTTCTGTATATACTGACCTATGCTTATATTTCAGCAGGTAGCTCAATTCTTTCTCAGAATATCAAAAATATTATTCCACTACCTCAATCAATATCCGGCCTGTATTTCGCCTTTATCGTTGCCTTTATTGTTTGGTTATCCACTAAAGCAGTGGATCGCTTAAGCACTATCTTGATAGGCGGAATGGTAATTACCTTTATCATGTCCGTCAGTGGTATGTTTATCGAAGTGAAGCCTGCTATCTTATTTGATCAGGTTAATACCAATTCAAGCTATTTACCCTATGCTTTAATCGCTTTACCTTATTTACTGGCCTCATTTGGCTATCACGGTAATGTTCCGGGGCTGGTCAAGTATTATCATAAAGACAGCAAAGCTGTCGTACACAGCTTACTATATGGAACCTTGATAACATTAGCGATTTACATTTTATGGCAGTACGTCATTCAGGGAAATATTCCTCGTGAAGCCTTCAAGCAGGTTATTGCTGATGGTGGTAATATTGGTAACTTACTGCAACAAATGGATAAGACTTCCGATAATACGACAATAACTAAATTCTTGAATGCCTTCTCATATATGGCCTTGGCGAGTTCATTTTTAGGTGTGTCATTAGGACTATTTGACTATCTGGCAGACTTCTTTAAATTCGACGACTCACGAAAAGGACGTTTTAAAACAGCACTGATTACTTTTATTCCTCCCACTGTATTGGCTCTGGTCTTTCCAAACGGTTTCCTATATGCAATCGGTTTTGCTGGTCTGGCAGCAACTATTTGGGCGGTTATTGTTCCTGCTTTAATGGCCCGAGCCAGTCGTAAACGCTATCCAACATCTAGCTATCAAGCTCCGGGCGGTAATTTTTTGATTATCTTTGTTATCCTGTTCGGTTTGATAAATGCGCTAGCACACATTCTATCTTTGTTTGATGTATTGCCTGTTTATCGTTAATGTTTTTTACTCGCTCCAGTATTTTTACTGGGGCATTCATTCATCTCTTGCCTAACAGGCTAACTGCGAGTAATTTTGTCGCCACTTAAATATTCATTCCACTATTTCCTTGTTCTTATAGAAGGTATCTATGGCTAAAGCCAATGAAATTAAGCGTGGCGCTGCAATCAGCTACAATGAAAAACTATTATTAGTTAAAGACATCGATATTCAGTCACCCAGCGCACGCGGTGCCAGCACTCTGTATAAGATGCGTTTTACTGATATTCGTACTGGTCAGAAAGTGGAAGAACGTTTCAAAGGCGATGATATTCTTGAAACCATCACATTAACACGCCGTGGTGTGAGTTTTTCCTACATTGATGGTGATGAATATATTTTTATGGATGACGAAGACTTCACCCCCTATCACTTCAAAAAAGATCAAATAGAAGAGGAATTACTCTTTATTCCTGAAGACGGTCTACCAGGAATGCAAGTCCTGACAATGGATGGGCAGTTGTTATCCCTTGAATTACCTCAGACTGTTGATATGGTCATTGAAGAAACATCACCGGGTATCAAGGGTGCATCAGCAAGTGCCCGCACCAAACCGGCTAAGATGAATACAGGATTGACTATTCAGGTTCCAGAGTACCTGAGTTCAGGTGAAAAAATCCGTATTCATATTGCAGAACGTCGCTATATGGGACGTTGTGATTAATTTTTTATCCTTAAATATGAGTTGCTCTTTGCATTAAGTATTATCTTGTCAAAGGAGCAACTCATCGCCTGTTTATTAAGTTAGAAATAATCCACATTAACAATTGCCACACGTTTCTGATTGTCAGTCCACTTCACGCTGGAAACACCTATGTTACCAGGAAGCATGACATTGCCTTTCGTTTTTTGAGTTGAAATGATTTGTTTAACAGTGAGATTTTTCCCTAATCGATAGCAAGAGATATTGGCTTGAGTATTTGACACAATGACTTGACATCCGGGGTCAACAATTGCACCAGAAAACCGAATTACTCCTCCTTGAGATTCGGCATATCCATAAGAAAGCCATGAAACCAACAAACAACTAATTAACAATTTAAGATAATTTTGCATGGTCACCTCACTTTCGTTTTTCCATTAACTAAAACTCAGCTACCTTTTATTCCTTCATCTCCATAATAACTATTTCATGTGAAAAAAATACGACATTGACATCTTTTATTGATAAATATCAAAAGTTATTTCTTTAAACTAAAAAATAAAAACATTACTTTTATTAACCAATTAGCAAGCATGTTATTAACAATCATTATGTTGAACTAAATCACAGATAAGTTTATTAATTTTCTTTTATATTATTTAGACAAAATAAATGAAATAATTATTATACTTCCATATAACATTTAGTGATAAGTTATAGTAATAATACCTAATTCTTTATTTTCTCCCACCCATTTTATTTCTTCTTTTCCGATGTGTTTTGGGATAGATAATGGAGAATTATTATCCTTTTGATATTCTATAGTTTTTTCTTGATTTAACTGTTCACCATTATACCAGCAGAGCATTTTAGTATGATTTTCATCCCAATTAAGTTGGCATGGAGGTTCAACAATAGCACCATGGAAATAAATCGTTCCAGAATTTGAGGTTGACGGAGAAGTCGCCATTACAGGATAAGATAAAGACATAAACAAAAAAGTCGTCATTTTTCGTAACATAAGCATTCAACCTCCATTACAGGTATTATTATCTTTTTTCAATTTCAGCCCTGCGCTAATTTTAAAACCAGATAATGGTGTAACGCTCTGCTACCTATATAACAACATAACGGCAAATGAAACACTTTCTTTAATACTTTTTACTAACCCAGACTGCATTTCAACATAATATCCTAATAAGTTAGGATATGATAAAATCAATTTGCAGTTATTTAATAATAGTCAGATTCTAACATTAAACCAAATATATATTATCGCTACTGCTGTAGGGATTTAGCTATTTTTCCGATATCATTAGGTTATTTGCATATTTAACAACAAAAAAATTCATTGATGAACTATGCAAATATGCTGATATAACTACACTTTATCCATTTCATCCGATGAGGATTACGCTTTCCTATAAATTTTGTTATAGTCCCCTCCCAGTTTATTTGTCTACCAAAGTCCACTTTACGTGTTAAATAGGTATCCCATGACTCGTAGTCACCCACTCGCTATACTTATTCTCAATATCCTTGGTATTGCCCTGTTTCTCTCATGGTACTTACCTGAGAACCACGGCTTTTGGTTCCACATTGATTCCTCTATTTTTTATTTTTTTAATGAGAAATTATTGCCAGATTCAAAATTTGCTCTATTTGTAGCTATCGCAAACGTCAGGGCATTTGATGTTATATCACTTCTATGTATGGGCCTGCTGTACTACAGCGCGTTTCGAAAACAAGATTATGCAGGCAAACGCAGACTTTTCATGATTGGTCTAGTGATGATCATCTCGGCCGTTATCATTAATCAAATAGGACATCGGATCCCCGTCAGCCGCCCAAGCCCGACGCTGACATTTGAAAATGTTAATCGCATAAACGAAATGACAAGTTGGCATACAAAAGATGCATCCAAAGACAGCTTTCCTGGTGATCACGGGTTGATGCTCTTAATTTTCAGCAGCTTTATTCTGCGTTATATCTCCCGCGGTGCATTCTTTATTGCTCTACTGATTATGGTCACTTTTGCTCTTCCACGTATTATGGCTGGTGCTCACTGGTTTACAGACATTGCTGTAGGCTCTTTGTTCCTGACACTGATTGGCATGAGCTGGATATTGCTGACCCCATTAAGTGACATTATAGCAACATGGCTAGACAAGAAATTACCGCATATCAGACGCAGTAATTAAGATAATAATATTGAGGAGATACCTATTATCTCCTCAATATCACACTATATTTATCAAAGCGGTATAAAATAACAACAAATCATTCTAACCCCTTACTTATTAATCTAATTTTTTGTAAAGAATTCTTTTTGTCTCTCGCTTTTTACTAATGATTTCAGTAATCTTCCATGCGTCCTGTTTATTAAAATAATACTCTTTGTAAAGATGCTAATAAAATGTGTTGCTTAACACACTTTATGGACAGAAAATTTGTTAATTCGCCATCTTCTGACTAAGCTTTAAAACGTTTAGTGTTTTCATGATGTCGATAAGTCACATCAAAGACTGCAAGGGAAAATCAATATAATGGTCAAATCTCAATCAATACTGAGATATATCATGCGGCTGATACCCGTAATTTTAGCGGCAGTGGTACTGAGCGCATGTAGTTCACCGGATTCCAAGTTACGCAATAAACAAACTGAGATGCATGCAGTAAACTCTCAAAAGCATTATTTACTGCAAGCATCTCAGGATGAATTTGAAACGCTGGTTAACAGCTTAGATATTAAGTCTAAGATACTTAATCAATACGCAGACTGGAAAGGTGTCGCCTATCGGTTTGGTGGGAACACCAAGCGCGGTATTGATTGTTCTGCTTTTGTACAACGTACTTTTCATGACCAGTTTGGTATGGAGTTACCACGTTCCACGTTAGAACAGCAGAATATAGGGCAAACCGTTAATCGCTCTAAATTGCAGGCGGGCGATTTGGTACTGTTTAAGACGGGGATTCGTATGCGTCATATCGGTATCTACATCGGCAATCATCAGTTTGTTCACGCTTCAACCAGCAACGGTGTTATTGTTTCCAAACTGACCGATACTTACTGGAATAAACGTTACTACGGCGCAAGGCGAGTGTTATCAGATGATATAAAAGCCTCGATATAGCTCTGAACCACCCGTATTACCAAGACTTTCCCTTGCAGCCATTAAAAAACGCTTCTTAAATAGAAGCGTTTTTTATCATTTTTGATCAATGGGTAGAATTATAATGGATACAGCGCAGTAATATTTTCTGCAATTGCAGCACCTAACGTCTTTAAACGACATATCACTGCACTCTCATCTTCCTTAGCAAAAAATAAACATGGCTCTCCTTCCCATTCAATCACAGCACTTAATATTTGCATATCAGCAATAGACTGATTTATAGCTTGCAAAATCTCCCGTGCTTTTTCGCCTTCATGGCTTAATAATTTCAGCCCCATCAGGCTATTTTTTAAATCTGTTTCTTCTGCTGGTAAAATCTCAACTTTTGTACCAACGAAACCAGATGACCACCGATAACTTTGCGGCAGTCTATGTACTACCGAAAGTTGAATATTATTCACGTATCATTCCTATCAGAAACAACATTAGTACATCTAACCACCAGCTGTAGGTTATCAACTCGTTAAAACCGAATAACCATCAACAAAAAAGTAAACAAAAAGTTAAAATAAAAATTGCGTTATCTCACCTACTTTGTCTTCTATCTAAAAAAAGTGAGATCGAACTCGCATTTTGTATATATTTATACTGTTTAAGTAAATAATTCAACTTATTTTTATGCAAAACAGCAACCTTTCATTCAAGATTTATTTACATATTTATTTTTTCAAACATCACTGAGTGCCAATAAAAGCATAATCTTTTTATTTACAATAGGTTAAAGAATGACGATCTCATGACCTTCCATAGTCATGAAGCCATTATAACAAGTTAACAAAAAAACAACATTTCAATATTAATTAGATATGATAAAGCTAACAAATAATTAAACTTGTTTGATGATTGTTCGATATTTCCTGTTTATCAGTTTAATGAATAGTACCTTTAAAATCTCAAAGTACTTCAGGAGAACGGAGTTAATTTCAATCTCTATATCGACTCAAGAAGAAACCTGAACAAGTGTCTTTTTATTCGATACGAGCAGAATAGCATCTGATAATAAACAAAAGGCCACCCCATACTGACAGATGGCCTTTAAAAACATTTGATGCACGATCCTAATTACTTTTTGATAGTTACTATTTTTAACTATTTATAATACTGATTATTTATGAGACTTATCACGTGCATATATAATAAGCAACATAGCCAATATTACGCATAATGCCATTGAACCGACCATTGGCCATGCACTTTCCTCTGGCAATAAAGACAAAATAGTGCCTACTAATGCCGCAATACTAAAACGGATGGTTCCTGCCAATGAAGCAACTGTTCCAGCCATATGAGGATAATCGTCCAATACAACAGCCATAGTGTTAGACGTAATCATGGAAATTCCGCTGATATAAATAGCAACCCCCATAACCAGAGAAATAAATCCCAGATCAAACATGGTGCTAAACAGTAACCATAATCCCATAACAAATTGAACGTACAATCCAATATGCAACATTTTCAATGGGCCATATTTGCGAACACACTGGCTATTAATGGTTGCCATAATGAACAGAAAAATAATATTCAGCCCAAAATAGTAACCAAAATGCTGCTCAGACACACCGTTTAACTTAATGTAAACAAATGCACCAACACTAAGAAAAGAGAACATTCCAGCAAAGGAAAAACCGCTGGCTAAGATATAACATAGCACTTGGCGTTGCCGAAACAGCATAACAAACTGCTTCAAAGTCGTTTTTAAGTGAAATCGCTGCCTTTTTTCTTTAGGCAACGTTTCTTGAATGAAGAAAGCAACCAGAGCGGTAGCAATTACCGCCACAATAGCAATCGACCAGAAAATAGCATGCCAATTGAACCATACCATCAACAGCCCACCTAACATGGGAGCCAATAAAGGTGCAATGATCATCACCAATGTCACAAAAGACATACTGCGGGAAAATTCCTCTTTTGTGAATTTATCACGCATAAGAGCATTGATTACAACACTGGCAGCCGCAGCAGAAAACCCATGCAAGAAACGCATGGAGATGAAAGTATCAATATCTTGTGCTAAAGCACATGCAACAGAAGAGATGACAAAAACAATAATACCGCCCAAAATGACGGGTTTTCGACCCAAACTATCCGACATTGGCCCATAAACCATTTGGCCAATGGCAAAGCCCAAAATATAGCTACTCAGTGTCATCTGTACCAGACCATCATTGACACCAAAATCTTTAGCGATCGTTGGCATACTCGGCAAATACATATCAATTGCCAATGGCATTAACATAGAGAGCAAACCAAGGATCAATACTAATCCCAAATAGGACGAATGCTGTTGTTGCACGCAGTAACTCCTGAATCAATTGAAGGATAAAAATTAAGGGGTTGGCGTTTGTATGCTGTTGATTTCACAATTAGTCAGCGCTCGATATTCTCCTTGCTCCAATTCAGGATCGAGATAAATTTCGCCAATTCTCTCCCGATGAAGCGCTACAACATGATTCTCTACTGCGGCAAACATCCGTTTTACTTGATGATAACGCCCTTCACTGATGGTCAAACGAACAAGTTGAGGCTCAATAATTTCCAGTTGTGCGGGTTTTGTCAGGGTCTTTTCCCCATTTAGCTGCACTCCTGCCAAAAATTTTTGCTCGGTATTCTCAGCAATTGGGTGTTCCAATGTAACAAGATAGGTTTTTTCACAATGATGTTTGGGGGATGTAATACGATGTGACCATTGACCATCATCAGTCAACAATACCAATCCTGTAGTATCGATATCCAAACGCCCTGCTGAATGTAATTTATGGGCAACAGGCTCATTGATAAAATACAAAATTGTTGGGTTTGACGGATCATCTGTCGAACACACATATCCCTGAGGTTTATTCAACATGAAATAACGCGGACCATTTAATTGTTGCAATATTGAACCATCATAGGCAACTTGCTGATCGGACTTCAATTTATAGGCGCCTGTTTTGATGATCTCGTCATCGACAGTAACTAGCCCTGCCCGCAACTCTCGCCCCACATAGTTGCGGCTAATACCTAATTGTTGTGATAAAAATTTATCCAATCGCATGAATAGAAGTACCTGACAAAAATAAATACATATGAACATGTCCTTGATATCGCGAACAACTTCAAGGCCATGACTAGGATACAAAGTTAAACAGATAATTTATAGGAAAATCATCACGACAGTAACTATATCAATAATAAGCTACACGTTATAGCCCACCTCTTCCCTGAAAAATAATGGCAAATTATTTCTCGGCAGCAGGGCTAAATGAAAAATGTTATTCTCTACATCAATTATCTTTTACCTGATGTTTGTGACAGTAACATAAAAATGGCTTTTACTTTACGTCCTTATCAACAAGAAGCGGTAGACGCAACCATTCGCTATTTTCGCCAACACAGAGATCCTGCCGTTATTGTTTTGCCGACAGGTGCAGGTAAAAGCCTTGTTATTGCTGAATTGGCAAAGTTAGCTCATGGTCGCGTTTTAGTGCTGGCACATGTCAAAGAACTTGTTGCGCAAAACCACAGCAAATATTGTGCTTATGAGTTAAATGCCGACATTTTTTCTGCCGGATTGAATCAAAAACAAAGCGAAGGAAAAGTAGTTTTTGGTAGCATCCAATCCATTGCCCGCAATCTAGATTGTTTTGATCACCATTTTTCACTATTAATCATCGATGAATGCCATCGCATCAGCGACGACGAAAATAGTCAATACCAACAAATCATCCAGCAGCTCCGGAAAAACAATTCCCAAATCCGCATATTGGGCTTAACTGCAACGCCTTATCGCCTCGGCTCTGGTTGGATATATCAATATCATTACCATGGTATGATCCGTGGTGATGAGCATAGTTTTTTTCGCGATTGTATTTATGAACTTCCATTACGTTATATGATTAAGCATCATTTTCTGGTTTCTCCAAAAAGGCTGGATATGCCCGTAATGCAATATGATTTCAGCCAAGTACGTACCAGCCAACAAGGGATATTCAACGAAGCGGAATTAAACCGAGAGATCAAACGTCAAAAGCGCATCACTCCTCATATCATTAAACAAGTCATTGAATATGCACAAGATCGAAAAGGTGTGATGATTTTCGCAGCTACGGTAGAGCATGCCAAAGAAATTTTCCAATTGCTGCCTACAGACCAATCCGCGCTAGTCAGCGCAAATACCCCAGCATCTGAACGAGATCTCTTAATTACGGCATTCAAAGAACAGCAACTCCGCTATATGGTCAACGTTGCAGTACTCACAACAGGATTTGATGCCCCTCATGTTGATTTAATCGCCATATTGCGTCCGACAGAATCCGTCAGCCTCTATCAGCAAATAGTCGGGCGCGGTTTACGTTTATTTCCTGACAAAAAAGATTGCCTGATCCTGGACTATGCTGGCAATCCCCATGATCTTTACACCCCAGAAGTAGGCAGCAGCAAACCCAATTCGCAAAACCAGCCTGTACAAGTATTTTGCCCCATCTGCCAATTTGCCAATACTTTTTGGGGTACATGCACAGCAGATGGAGAAATCATTGAACATTTTGGACGGCGCTGCCAAGGCTGGGAAGAAGACGGAAATGGAAAACGCCAACAGTGTGATTTTCGTTTTCGTTTCAAATCATGCCCCCATTGTGGCGCAGAAAATGATATTGCTGCCCGACGTTGTCACCGTTGTGACGAAATACTCGTCGATCCCGATGATATGCTGAAAGCAGCGCTGAAACTTAAAGATGCACTGGTGTTGCGTTGTGGCGGAATGCAACTAACGCCGGGTCACGACAACAAAGGGGAATGGCTGAAAATCACCTATTACGATGAAGATGGTGCCGATGTATCAGAACTATTCCTTTTATCCACCCCGGCCCAAAAGAAAGTATTTGAACTACAATTTCTTCGCCAACACCAGCGTGCACCAGAAACCATTTTTCGTTGGAAAACAGCGGCAGATATTGCTAATCAGCTTCTTTCCTTGCGCCACCCTGATTTTGTTGTCGCACGTAAAAAAGGGCAATTTTGGCAGATTCGAGAAAAGGTTTTTGATTATCAAGGACGATTTAGGCGGGCTGATGATTTGTACTAAAGATTATACCCAATGGATTTCAAGATACGTCGCGGCGGCAAAGGAGCAAATCTCCGGGGTGAGAGAGTGCAGCCAACAAAGAGGCAACTTGAAAGACGAAGGGTATATTTGCATTAAATACGTCAAACAACCTGCCCAATAATCCATTAACCGACCGGAAAGCATATTTATATTTGCCGTCATATCGGTTTTTCGTTAGAATGCCGCCCGCTTAGCGTAATACATAATGTTAAGCCAAGTATCGAACCTGCTGCTGGGTCGCCTGTAGCAGGATTTATTTTCTTCTTTTACAGAGAAAAAATAATGTTAACTATTAATGCAGAAGTACGTAAAGAGCAGGGCAAAGGTGCGAGCCGCCGCCTGCGCAGAGCTAACAAGTTTCCAGCAATCATCTACGGTGGTAACCAAGAGCCAGTTTCTATTGAACTGGATCACGATGCAGTTATCAACCACGAAAGCAAACCAGAATTCTACGAAGTTATGACTCTGGTTGTTGATGGTAAAGAAACTAAAGTTAAAGTGCAGGCAGTACAGCGTCATCCGTTTAAACCTAAACTGACGCACATCGATTTCCTGCGTGCTTAATTAGCCACAGTCGAGCTTTTATCGGGACGCCGAGTAAATAACGCCGCAAATGCGGCGTTATTTATTTCTACAGCTTAATTTTTTCACTGTTACCAGTTTAGCGATTGCCACCACCACGACGTTGCAATTGATCACGTAGGTTTGGCGGTGTGCCTTTAATCGTCAACGTATCCGTTGCTGGATCCCAAAAAATTCTCTCTCCCATCAGCATGGCATCAAAGTTGATAGTTAATCCTCCCCCACTGCCTGCGAATTTTGTCAATTGGCGCAATGTTCCGCGATCGGCCGGAAAACTCTCTTCCAATTCATAGCCCTGTCCCTGCGAAAATTGCTGAAAATTTTGCTCTCCCAATGAGGGTAACTCTTGAGATAGTTCTTGCAGCTTAATTTCCTCGCCAGCCTGTAACTGCTCATTACAGTAACCATAAACTTGCTGACGGTAAGCCTGACGTTCATTTTTATCCAACTGTGCCGACTCACAATAATCGTCCACAGCCTGCAATAAACCTTTATTTTGAACTTTGGCATTCATGCCTTCGCTGGCAGCAAGGAAATCCATAAAAAAGTCAGAAACCTTACGCCCCACCCGACCTTTTAGGAAAGTCAGGTAACGGCTGGATTCAGGATTTGTTTCCCATTCAGTCAAATCGATTCTGGCAACAATATCAGCATGGGGAATATCAAGATATTGCGTTGTATTTACATCAAGTTCATCATTGACGGACATGCTGTTACAACTATTAAGAACGGCAATCAGTAAATATTCCACGGCAAGATATCGATATTGACAAAACAATACCGTTCCCCCTTCTGCGAACGGATACTTCGCCAACTCATCTTTTAGGCGAACGGTTGCAGCCCGACTAAAACCGAGAAAATCCTCATCTCCTTTACGCAGATGACGGAGAGATTCTGCCAGATCACTTTCCCCATTAAATAAACCGTAAGCTTTACTTTTCGCGCTATATACACGATGTAATTCTGCCATCATCTCTTCAACCACTTGATTCGTGTCCAGCAAAGAATCACGCAGAATTACTTCCAACGTTTGCTCATCACGTTTAATCAACCGATGTAACGCGATCTGGGTAATTTCCAGACTCATTATTTATACTCCTTTTGCAACTTTGGTAACAAAAAATTAATTTGTTATAAAAAAGCGGAAAATCGCCCCTCTATACGGTAAGATATAGGGCTTTATACATTCAGGATATTTGATTTATGCCACAGTCATCCCGCTATAGCGATGAAAAATTTGAACATTTACTAACTGAGTTAGTAAATGTTTTCGAGAAAAACCATACTCCAACTGACCTGACTTTGATGGTTTTGGGCAATATGGTAACGAATTTGATCAATACGAACATTGCTCCTGAACAGCGCAAACATATTGCAGACTCGTTTGTACACGCGTTACAGTCTTCAATCAACGAAGATAAAGCGCACTAATCTTAATTAACACCTTGACGTAAAGAAAATATGGTGACTAGCTGTCAGCATTACCGCGAAAAAGTTTCTCAGATGATCAGTTGGGGACACTGGTTCGCACTGTTCAACATTATGTTCAGTCTGGTGCTGGGCAGTCGCTATCTATTTGCGTCTGACTGGCCGGGTTCACTGTTTGGTCGCATCTACGCACTGGTCAGTTGGCTCGGTCATTTCAGTTTCATTGTCTTTGCCATTTACTTACTTGTTTTATTCCCGCTGACATTTATCGTCATGTCACAGCGATTAATGAGGTTTCTTTCAGCCACATTGGCAACGGCAGGCTTAACATTACTGATCTTAGATTCCTCCGTTTATGTCCACTTTCACCTGCATTTAACCTCATTAGTCTGGAATCTAGTTACTAACCCAGAACAAGGCGAGTTAACAAGGGAATGGCAACTCATGTTCATCTGTATTCCATTGATTTTCCTGATACAGATGCTTTTTGGTACATGGAGCTGGCAAAAATTACGTAGCCTAAATCGCCAACGATTTGGTAGGCCACTGGCAGCAGTATTTATTACTGCTTTTATCGCTTCACACCTCATGTACATCTGGGCGGATGCCAATTTCTACCGTCCGATTACCATGCAGCGTTCAAACTTGCCAATTTCTTATCCAATGACCGCCCGCAAATTCCTTGAAAAATATGGTTTACTGGATCATCAAGAATTTCAGCGCCGCATTAACCAGCAAGGCAATCCCGCAGCCTTGAGTGTCAATTATCCGCTGAATAACTTATCTTATCAGGATACCGGACGCGGTTATAACTTACTTCTACTTGTCGTGGATGGGTTGGATAATCAAGACATCGCCCATGATATGCCAACTCTGGAGCACTTCGCGAAGAACAATATCCGGTTCACTCAACATTTCAGCACAGGCATTCAGAACGACACTGCATTGTTTGGTTTATTTTATGGCATATCATCAGGTTATCTAGACGGCATCCTTAACGCCAGAAAATCATCTGCACTTGTTGATGCCCTAACACATCAAGGCTATCAATTTGGCCTCTTCTCTTCAGATGGATTCCAGGCGCCACTTTATCGCCAGGCCATATTGACCGACTATTCATTGCCAGAAGCCAAAAGACAAAACGATAATTTAACTGTGGCACAATGGAATCAATGGTTGGATATGCGCAATACTTCTACACCATGGTTCTCATTTCTGGATATTAACGGTTTTAAGCCTTCATCCGGCAAATTTGATAAGAAAGCGCTGGATACTGAAATCAGTCATGTTTTAAAAGCTTTAGAAAGTAAAGGCATCCTGAATAAAACGATCATTGTGATAACAGCCAAGACGAGCAAAAAAACATCAGTGAACAGCGCGAAATGGTTTACAGGTGACAAATTCAACCGTGAACAAATCCATGTTCCCCTGATAATTCAGTGGCCGGGTACCCCTGCACAAGCTATTGATAAGTTGACTAGCCATCAAGATATCATGACAACCTTAATGCTCCGTTTATTACACGCCACTAATTCTCCTACAGATTACTCACAGGGTGAAGATCTCTTTAATGCTCAAAGAGAAAATCCATGGCTTATTACTGGTGATGACGGTTCATTAATTGTCACGACGGCTAAAAATAACGTCTACCTTTTCAAGGATGGGGAATATCATCTGTATGATTTAGATGGCAATAAAATTCAGGAAACTAAACCAAATTTAGCCCAATTATTACAAATATTAGCTGAGGTGAAACGATTTTTAGCAAACTAATCGTTTAAAAATCAAGCACTCACTAAACTAGGGACTTGCTTTGAAAATAAAAAACGGTAGTATAGGAGAAGTCATCGGCATGTAGCGCAGCTTGGTAGCGCACCGTCATGGGGTGTCGGGGGTCGTAGGTTCAAATCCTATCATGCCGACCAAATTTCCCCAAGAAAACCAACCTGTTACGGTTGGTTTTTTTATGCCTGAAAATTGCTCATGGTAAAATGATGGTAAAATTCTGGTAAAATGGCCGACAAAAAATGACAATAGCGGGCTTGTTTGTGGATGGGTTTTGCTGCTGTTCAATAATGTTTGAAACTTCTTTTTTCTTTCTATTTTTTTCGATAATTTCTGGTTGATATTCATCAGAAAAAATATTTATTGATATCTTCCTTATACACCTTGATCAAAGATAAAGTCGGAAAAATACAGTGACAACAACACATATATGCTTATACCTGTTGACATAAGCAAAATTTCGGAAGACTAATTTTTATTCCAAAGTTGTTAAGTGTGATAAAAATAAGAACTTTTACTCTAAAAAAGTGCTTATGTTTGTGGAGATATAGTGCAAAGAAATCTATAATTATGATATCAAACTTTATCTTTCATCAAAAAACGTAACATGAAACTGATTAATCATAGATACAATAAATATATTACAACTATCGTTATTGGATTCGGCTTAACCTACTTATTGAACCCATTTATCTTTCAAAAGGATTCGAGCATACCCAACTTATCAACTTTTGCAATGCTATTATCTATTTTCCTATTAATTAAGGGAAAAAATAAAATTCTGCGTAGTTTTGGATATATATTTCTTTTATTACTTGCCATTCAAATAAATTATGCTCTTGTTTTTGGTGAAAGAATATCCGTATCTATTCTCGATTCATTTATTGAGACGAATAAAAAAGAATCATTAGATATGATTAGTCACTTATTCTTCATAATGTTATTGCCGTCAATAATGGTCACAATAGCTTTATCTTATTTAATAATTAAGAAAACAAGAGACATTCATTACTCTGTAGCATTTAAAATGGTGCCTGTGTTTGTTTTTTTCGTTACATTCTATCTTAGTTCCTCTTCCATAGATAAACAATTATTAGCAGATATAAGAGAAGATGATAAAACAGTAGGTAGATTCATAAGAGATAGATACCCTTCTGTTATCGGTGATCTTGCTTACTTGTATATTTCCAGTAATTCAAATGATAAGTATGCAAATACAAATGAAATCGATGAATTTAACAATTCAATACTAGGAAAGGAAAAAAATAATCTTAACGTCATCATATTAGTGATGGGTGAATCATCATTATCAACTCGCTATAGTGCATATGGATATAAATTAAACACAACTCCAAATATGAGCCGAATATTTTCTTCTAATGGAGGATGTATAATTAATAACGCGCATTCCAGTGCACCAATAACAAGAAACTCCGTTTCTATGACTCTTGCTTTTCATACCCCGGAGAACGAAGAGAATTTATTTAAAAATAAGTCAGTAATAGAAATGGCTAAAGCGAATGGCTATAAAACATATTGGTTAGGTTCACAAGATTTGGATGGCTTACACTCATCTAAATATGGTTTTATTGCAAAAAAATCAGATGTTATAAAACTAACACAGTTTAAAGATAACAACTTAAGTCCTCTATTAAGCAACATTCTTTCTAAGAATAAAGGAAATAAATTTATTGTAATTCATCTTCATGGCAGCCATATGCCTTATAAAAATTACGACGATGATGATAAGTTAGCACTACCAAATGGTGACAACTATGACTTAACTATCCATCATACAGATAGAGTTGTAGAAAGCATATATGACACTCTTAATAAAGAAAATATCAACTACGCATTGATATACACCTCTGACCATGGAGAAATTGTTAATAAAGGTCATGGTTATCAAAAAGGTAGAGATCAATATCTCGTTCCTTTTATGTACAAATCAAATGATGACAAATATAATTGCCGATTTATAGAATCATTCCGAAATAAAGATGGTTACTTAAGTGGACTAATGAATAAATACATATTATCAGAACTTATAGGATACGATATTGAACCATCAATTCTTAATAGAGAAAGAAATAATGATAGAGTGTTAACAGCAGATGAATCTGTTTTGCCATTTTCACAAATAGAGTAAACTAACATATTATTACGACCACTTGGACTGTGTGGTCGTAAGTTATTTCTATTTTGACAATACTACTTCGACCATTATTTGTGCCCCATCTTGCCATCTCAATGTTGACGGTGGTATAAATTCAATTCTCCCCCACCATCCAGCAGGCCATTGTGTAATAAACACTCTCCGATTAACAGGCACTTCTAAAGGCATCCATTGACCATTATCAAGTTTAATATAAACTAAACAACCAGCTATGTTTTCAGTACATACCATATTTCCGCTATCTTGTACCCAACCATACCAAACAGTTTTTTCTTGAGTTCGGCGAGTCCCTGAATCTTTTTGTAGATACTTACCATCGCTCTCTCCTTTGGTATAACTTTCTCCCCTCAGTGCATAGTTACCAACAGGTTGGTAATTACCGGCAGGTTGATAGTTCCCCGCTGGTTGGTAATTCCCTCGCGGTTGATACTTACTATCTGACTCTCTTTTCGTGTAACTTTCCCCTGTTAGGGCATAGTTACCGGCAGGAGCATAATTGCCTGCTGGCTGATAGTTACCTTTGGGTTGGTACTTAGAATCAGACTCCGGTTTGGTGTAACTTTCACCTTTTAGAGCATAGTCCCCAGCAGGAGCATAATTGCCTTTCGGCTGAAAACGATCATCAGATTCTTCTTTGCTATAAGCGTCCACCTCAGCAGCAGTCAGATCAGCCTTGAGCTCTACCCAAGCTATACCGGTCTCTGGTTCTTCCCTGTTATTCGCAAGGCGCGATTGCCAAATTTTTTGATTGTGATAGACCAGTGACCGCAGAGGATAAGGTTGTGCATCACTGCTCCATTGTGCTGCGCCAAAGGCCTGCATCTCACCCACTGCTTCGGTGATATCGTGAAAAATACCATTCATCTTTTCACGTTCTATTTCCCTTGCGGTAGGATCTTCATTTTGGTCACGCCCGTAAGACTCCCCGTAACCTTGACCATACGAGACAGCACCATCTAGTTGTACTTCATCAGGAATAGAAACTCTATCTCCCTGCGCTGCAAAGGGAACTTTAAATACTTTTGTCATGAGATTAGGCTCCGAAGTGGCTGTTGAAGAAATTGGCATGTGAGTAGCCTGTTGTGCTTTAATAAATTCGGACACTTTGGTAAAGGAATAGAATGACTTTAATTAAGGTGTCTTTATGAAACGAAAATCACCCCAAAAATTTACCGATAATTTTAAAA
>NZ_JAQRFI010000053.1 GCF_028598805.1 Xenorhabdus yunnanensis
TAAGAGGCTAAGAGGCTAAGAGGCTAAGAGGCTAAGAGGCTAAGAGGCTAAGAGGCTAAGAGGCTAAGAGGCTAAGAGGCTAAGAGGCTAAGAGGCTAAGAGGCTAAGAGGTAGGGGAATAGGGGGTTATTTAAAAATACATTAATTAAATCATTATTTTTTCTTTAATTTTATAAATAAATCTTACTATAGTTAATTAATTTATTATTAATTCATCAAAAATATCATAGATAATAAATTATCTTACCTAAATATACCCAATTTATTTTTATTACTGAATCATTGTAAATAATATTAATTTTTATTTATTATTGGATATTTTAAATATATTTTCTCTAAAATTATTTTTTAGATCAATAGTGTGTTTTTATGAATTTGCTGGATTGAAGTATAAAATTAAGTGTTATATTATGTCTTGTGAGGATTGTATAATATCACTTTTTACTATATGTAATTTTTTCCTTTGAATTATTTGTAATGTTTTCCAATATGGAAGATATTGTTTTTTCATGGAATACGCTTTATTTTTTTATGGTTGTTTTTAGGAAAAACTGCGTATAAACAACAAAGAAGGTCATTACAAATGAAAGCACTAGTTGTAATTGATATGTTGAATGATTTTGTAACGGGGGTTCTCGCTAATGAAGAAGAAGCAATGAAAATTATTCCCGTGATTCAGAGAGCAATCAACTATGCCAGAAGTCAACGCGATTGGTTGGTGGTGTATGCTAATGATGCCCATCATGCAACTGATCGCGAAGTAGGCATCTGGGGAAATCATGCTTTGATAGGAACATGGGGGGCTGAGGTCATTGAAGTATTGGCTCCCATTGGTTCAGAACGTGAAATCGTCGCTCCAAAACATTATTATAGTGCCTTTGATGGAACTGGTCTGGAAGATATTTTCCGACAATATGGTGTCACAAAAGTTGTTTTGGCAGGGCAGCATACAAATTGCTGTGTCCGGCATACAGCCTATAGTGCATTTGTTTTAGGTTATGACATCACAGTTTTATCTGATGCTGTTTGCACGTATCAAGGTATTGATCAGAATGTTGCACTTGATTATTTAAAAACTATTTATGATGCTGAAATTATTACGAGTATTGAGTTAGGCATACCGCCAAAATAAAGCCCGCTATATTTGATGAAAACATGAATAACTGGCAGGTTGATATTCTGCCAGTCAAATAGATCAGGTCGAGTGCGAATATCTATAGATCGGGTAAGTTTCGACCGTAATAAATTTCCTGTATCTCTTTTTTAAGTAAACGGGTTATTTCTTTCTTTTCCGCTTCGCGTAGTTCTTCAGCTGTGGTATTAAATAAATATTCATTCAGATCAAATTCTTTCAACATCATTTTGGTATGGAAAAGATTTTCCTGAAAAATATTTACATCAATCATATGGTACTGAGATTGGATTTCTTCTGTCACATAATTTTGGATGGAATTAATTTCATGATCGATATAGTGTTTTACGCCATTAACATCCCGAGTAAAACCACGAACACGATAATCCATCGTCACAATATCAGATTCCAATTCATGAATCAGATAATTTAGTGCCTTAAGGGGAGAAATAACACCGCAAGTTGACACTTCAATATCTGCCCTGAAAGTACATATACCGCCATCTGGATGGCTTTCCGGATAGGTATGCACACAGATATGGCTCTTGTCCAAGTGGGCGACGACAGAATCGGGGAGTGGGCCAGGGTTTTCCGTATTGTCCACAAGGTTGGGATCAATAGGTTCTTCACTAATCAGAATGGTAACGCTCGCACCTTGTGGATCATAGTCTTGGCGGGCAATATTAAGAATGTTTGCACCAATGATTGAACAGGTTTCACTGAGTATTTCAGTTAGGCGGGTTGCATTATACTGTTCATCAATGTACGCGATATAACTGTCGCGATCGGCATTCGTTTTTGCATAACAGATGTCGTAAATACAAAAACTCAAGCTTTTTGTTAGATTATTAAAGCCGTGCAATTTCAGTTTGCGCAATTTAATTCACCTCCTGGGTGATGGGTGGTTATGGGTTTCCAGATAGCGCATTCAGTAAGTATTGCGGTAATGCAAAACTTCCTGCATGTACAGCTGGTGTGTAGTAACGGCAGGTTATGCCCGCACCTTCAAAACGTTGTTGTAGTATTGTCAGAGGTACCTGACGTAAGGCTGTATTCTGCGTTGCCCATGCAAACATCATGATTCCACCGTAATAGGTTGGAATGGCAGCTTGGTAAAAACTGCTGTCAGTAAAATAATGATTTAATTTCTTATGGCTATTGATAGCTTCATCTTGTTGCAGGAAACAAACACCGTTTTGGGCTACAAAAATACCTCCTTCGTTCAGGCAACGAGCGCAGCCTGCATAGAATTCAGAGGTAAACAGACTTTCACCTGGCCCGGCGGGATCGGTACAATCAGAAATGATGACATCAAATTTTTCAGATGTAGTTTTGACAAAATTAACGCCGTCGTCAATCACTAGTTTGAAACGGGGATCGTCATAGGTCCCTGCGCTATGGTTTGGCAAATACTGGCGGCAGAATTCGACGACACCAGCATCAATTTCTACCATTGTGATACTGTCGAGATAGTTATGGCGGCAGACTTCACGTAGCATCCCACCATCACCACCGCCAATGATCAATACTTTCTTGGCTTGACCGTGGGCAAATAGTGGTACATGAGCCATCATTTCATGATAGATAAATTCATCGCGCTCTGTGGTTTGTACTACACCATCAAGTGCCATAATACGGCCTAGTTCTGTATTTTCGAAAATGATTAGATCTTGATGCTCAGTTTTATCGTGATAGAGGACGCTTTCAACTGCGAAATACTGACCGAAATTGGAATGCAACGTTTCATACCAAATTTCTTTTTGTGCCATCTTCTGGTATTCCTCTCCATTGTGATATTTATAGGCATTGGGCGCATATATAGAGCGCACATAGTAGCCAATTATTCACGTGGTTGTCACTTAGTTTCAACATGGAATTAACCTGTAGAAGTATTCAAAGGAGCTATTTTACATAGGAGAGTAAACCGAGGGAGTTCCGTGCAAGAGAGCGACATTTAGCCTCATGAGGAAGATTGATTCCCTTCAAGTCGTTGTATCCTAATCCCTTTAACTCCTGCATTAACTGAATGTCATAGTTACTGAGATCCCACTTTTGACGTTGGGCAAAATAGAAAATTGCGTGCTGAATTTGACTCTTCGGGATTTGACTATAGCCGCAGTCATATTTTAGATAAATAAAAACTGCCTCTAGATCTGCAAGCTCTTCTGCTTCATTTTCAGACAACGCTTTTGCCGGTTGAGCAAAAATAAGCAGAGCTAGAATGTATGTGAGCAAGGTAATTTTTTGCATAATTTCATTATACTGATTTTCTACCGATTTACATAAATTAACACACTAATATCTTTGTTAGCCAAACTTTATTTTCTTTAATTTGATGCAATTACCGTTTTTTCTACCAATTAAAAAATTTATTGTACATTAACGAATAGGGTTTGTTCTGGTGGCATAGAATGTTATTTTATGCGCTTGGTGAGCTTATGGTATTGAGCGGTATGTAAATAATCACATTCATCTTGCTGGAATTCCCCATGCTGACGCAGAATTTGAAGATTTATTACCAGCAAATATTCTAGCAACGACTTATCTTCTTCGAGTAGCATCTCAATTTCAATGCCGCCGTTTTGTTTTTGCCTGTAGTGCACAAACGATTGAAGTATATCCTGTAGATAAGCAAATACTTGATGGTATCGCGGTCTCTCCTGCAAATGTATATGGTGTCACAAAATGCTATGGAGAAGCGCTCTGCTCGTACTTTGCAACTCAGAAAAACCTCTCTTCCATTGTGCTGCGAATAGGGGCTTTTGAATTTAAAGATAATCATGATTTGAAAAATGCCCGTGATTTGAGCGCTTGGCTAAGTCCTGAGGATGCTGTTCGGTTGATTACTTATGCTATTGAAGTGGAAGGTATTACTTTCTTTATTGCTCACGGAATGTCCAACAATCGATTTAAACGTCTCGATCTGACTCAGACCAGAAAGGTATTGGGATACTCTCCCAAAGATGATGCATTTAAGTCATTTGATCTGCGATTGCTCGACCGTTGACGTACTTTAACTACATCACAATAACTGTCTTGCAATCCTGTTTTAACAACTAAGCTTCAAGAGTCCAAGCTTTAAGCTCCCTACCAAAAATAGGTAGGGAGCCGCATTCTATCAGTAATAAGTGATTACTGACCAAACATCTCACGCAGCCAGCCGGGAGCTTCTTCTTTATTCTCCTCTATGGGCTGTTGTACCGGTTGCTGACATAATCCCTGTGGATCATCAGTCCAAACCGGTAATACTCTGATACCACCGCCCTCACAGTTGAAACTGCCGTCTTCATTGATTGACATATCCACAATACCTTCCGGTGGACGATTATTCAGTTCCAGTGGGGTTTCACTGTCCAGATAACGACGGTAAATAGTCAGTGCGCCCGTCGCTCCGGTCAATTTGGTTGGGCCATTGTTATCACGTCCAGTCCAGACAACCACGACTTCCTTGCCATCAATGCCGGTAAACCAGCTATCGCGCAGATCATTGGTCGTTCCGGTTTTACCCGCCAGATTATATCTTCCATATTTACCACTCAGTGAGCGTCCTGTACCTCTCTCCATAACCTGCTGCATACCATATAGTGTCAGATAGGCAGCCTGTGGCGGTACAACATGCTCTGCCTGTGGATAGCTCTGGTAAACCACCGTACCATCTTCGGTAATAATAGAACGCAACGCTGAGAGTTTTGCCCGGTTACCACCGCTGGCAATAGTCTGGAACTCCTGCGCCATTTCCATTGGGGTCAGGCTAATCGCTCCTAACAGCATAGAAGGAATCTTTTGGATCTCTTTCGCAGGAATACCCAATGAAACTAAGGTATTGGAGATGCGATCCAGCCCAATATCCATTCCCAAATTTACTGTCGGAACATTCATCGAACGCGCTAATGCGTCGATCAGCATGGCACGCCCACTGAAAGTACGACTAAAGTTTTTCGGCTCCCAGGGTTTGCCGCCCGCCTGAGGGATAGAGACAGGTTCATCCGCCAGCCAAGTGTTCAGGCGATATTTATCCGGCTGACTCAATGCCGTCAGGTAAGTGGCTGGTTTCGCAAGAGAACCAATCAAACGACGGGCATTCAATGCTCGGTTAAATCCGGCATATTGTGGTTGGGAACCACCCACCATCGCACGAACCTCACCACTGAAACGGTCAACAACGACCATTGCCCCTTCCAGATCATTAACCTTGCGTGCCTTTCTCAAAGCAGCAACACCCTCTTCAACGGATTTTTCCGCAGCATCCTGCGCAACAGGATCGAGGGTCGTAAAGATCTTCACGCCTGACAGATCATTGATTTTATCGCCCAGCTTTTCCTGCAATTCCTGACGCACCAATTGCATAAAAGCAGGTTGCGGTGTAATCGATTCATTTTTCGGTTTTACACCCAATGGACGGGCACTGAGCAAATCATACAGTTCCTGATCGATGATTTTTCGGTTCTGGAGGATTTTCAAAACAATATTACGTCGCTCCAGCGCAATTTTAGGATTTCGCCATGGGTTATATAACGAGGCTCCCTTGACCATTCCCACCAGCAACGCTTGCTGATCCAAACTCAGCTCTTCAACCGGACGCCCGAAATAGTACAAACTCGCCAGCGGGAAGCCATGGATTTGCTCATCACCACTTTGCCCCAGAAAAACTTCGTTCAGGTACAATTCCAGAATGCGATCTTTGCTATAGCGTGCATCCATCAGCACCGCCATGTATGCTTCATTCGCTTTGCGACTCAAAGTACGTTCATTGGAGAGAAACAGGTTTCTCACCAATTGCTGTGTCAGTGTACTTCCCCCCTGGACCGTACGTCCTGCCATCAGGTTAGCCAGTAAAGCACGGGCAATGGAAAGCGGCCTGACCCCATCATGTTCATAAAAATAGCGATCTTCTGTTTCCAATAAAGTCTTCACCAGTAAATCAGGAAAGCCCGAATACGGTACAAACAGACGCTGTTCACCGTTCGGTGACTGCATCATGGTGATCAATTTTGGGTCAAGGCGGAAAAAACCAAATTGACGATGGTTTTCCATATTTTCAATGCTGGAAAGGTGGCTATTATCAAAAGTCAGCCGTGCCTGAATTTGCTCTTCTTTACCGTCAGGGAAATCAAATGGGCGGCGTAGCATCTCAATATTGTTACCCCTGACCACAAATTCACCTGCACGGGTGATTTTGGTCACTTTCCGATACTGCATACCTTCCAGCAAACGAATCATTTCGTCCTTGCTGTAATTCATGCCCGGTTCAAGGCTGACTACCCGACCATATACCGCTGCCGGCAAATCCCAGACTTTGCCGTCGATACGATGGCGAATTTTGTTATCCAAGTAGAAGCCATAAATAACAATGAGTACTGCCAGTACAATAAAAATTTTCAGCAGCAGCCACAAAAACCTGCGCCACCCACCTTTAGATTGGCGAACCTTAGACCCGCGGGAATTCTTCCCTTTGTTAGTCATGACTTCATCCTCATCGTCGTCAAAATCATCATTTTCATAATCATCATAATCATCCCGCCGATTGCGTTTTTTAGATGTTCGCCCACGACGAAGTCCTGATTTTTTACCCTTGCGTCCGATTGGCTGACGATCATCATCAGACATACCGAATTCTCCAAATGTTCATTAAATACAGTCGCATAACTTCACAAGTGCATAATTTTACAAGCACATGACTTTACACAAGTACACTATTTCAAATAATTACATATGTTTTTTCACACGCCTCGTCGGTGCTGTGTTAGCAGGATCATCTGGCCATAAGTGTTTGGGATAACGCCCTTTCATCTCTTTTTGCACCTCACGATAAGTTCCCTGCCAAAATGCAGCAAGATCTTGTGTGATCTGTAATGGTCGATGGGCAGGAGATAACAGCTCAATGACTATCGGAACTCGCCTTTTCGCCAATACTGGATTTTGCTGTTCTCCATACATTTCCTGCATTCTAACTGCCAATACAGGAGGCTTATCGCTGAAATATTGGAGAGTGATCCTACTCCCAGTTGGCACAGTGTAATTAGTAGGCAATTCATTATCCAGTATTTGCCGTTGCTGCCAATCAAGCAAACCCATCAAACAAGATGACAGCTCAATCTGGCGCAGTCCCTTTAAGTCATCAACACCGACCAAAGCAGGCAGCAACCATTGTTCAAGGGAATTCAACAACGCTTCGTCATCAACCGCTGGCCATTCCACTTCCGGTAGCCATTCTGTTGCCCTTTGCAAACGAGTGCGCAACTGCAATGCTTCCTGTGACCAATTTAACGTCAACAAGCCTTCCTGCCTAATCCAGTTCAGTAAGGCTTCCTGTAATTCGGATTCCGAAGGTTTTGCCAATGGCTGTGCTTTGACAATTAATCGCCCACATTGCAAACGCTTCCATGCCCGTAGTGAACCTTTATTATCATCCCACTCAACGGCTGTATTTTCACTAAACAGAAGAGAATGTTGCTTTATGGTTTGTTCAATATCCAACGGACAAGCGAGTATAACGCGGGCATCAGGATGGCTATTTCTCTGCTGAAATGAAGGAATAACTAACCAAGCCTCTCCCGAAAGTGGCTCTTCACGTTCCAGAGCCACTCCCAACCCAGTGACCAACTGAAAACGCCCGAGATTATCACGATTTTTGGCAATCCGATCTGAGAATCCCTGCACTAATAGTTCAGGAACAAAATCCAGTCTGATGTTTTCAGAATTGTTCTCATAATTGCTTTCAACGCGTTGCTTTTTGCTTTTATCTGCTTGGCTATTTGCAGCAAATTTATCAGCAAGATTCCTGACAAGCTGATGGGTTCGTTGCTGCCAATGACGCTGATTCGTCATCATCCAATAAAGAAGATCTGGCTGCCCACGACGCGGTGGCTCTTCCAGAATAGCAACCAATTTCGCTGCCGTTACCAAGGCTGCATAGCTTTGTTCCTTCTCCTCACGCTCTTTACCCGAACATAAAATCGCCGCCAAACGTGGTTCGCTGCCGGATTCCGCCATTTGCCAACCACGGGAAGTTAATTGTCGATTATCATCCAATGCTCCCAATCGCAATAACAAGGATTCCGCGACAGCCAGTGCAGGTTGTGGCGGATTGTCCAACCAATGCAGTTGGGTGCTATCACGACATCCCCACTGTAATAAAGAAAGCAACAAGCTACTGAGATCTGAATGCAAGATCTCCGGCTCGCTGTGTTCTCTGGCCCTTTCGGCTTGTTCCTGACTAAATAAGTGCCAGCAAATACCTGTCTCCAATCGTCCAGCCCGTCCAGCCCGCTGAACCATTGATGCTTGGCTGATACGCTGAGTGATCAAGCGCGTCAGGCCATTTTTCGGTTCAAATCGACTGCTGCGTTCTAGTCCGCTGTCTACAACCAAACGGATACCTTCAATTGTCAAACTGGTTTCTGCAATATTGGTAGCCAGCACGACCTTCCGCATACCCACTGGAGCTGGCGCTATTGCCTTGCGTTGGTCTGATAACGACAATGCACCATACAAAGGACACAGCAGCGTATCGTCATTGATCTTGCCTTCCAATTGTGACAATACCCGCTGGATTTCACCAACACCAGGCAGAAACAGTAACAACGATCCCGTCTCCTGCTGCAATAACCGCAATACTGCCGATGCAACAGATTGTTCAAACGGTTGATGAGGAGAAAGCGGATGATATGATCTCGTTACCGGATAGCTACGCCCTTCTGACACAATTACAGGCGCATCGGGTAATAACGAGGAGAGACGCTGATTATCCAATGTCGCAGACATCACCAAGATACGCAGATCATCGCGCAACCCTTCCTGCACATCCAGTAACAGTGCCAATGCAAGATCGGCCTGTAAACTGCGTTCATGGAATTCATCAAGGATTACGAGAGAGACATCACTCAATTCCGGATCTTGTTGGAGCATTCGTGTTAGTATCCCTTCTGTCACGACTTCAAGACGTGTAGAAGCACTGACTTTGGTCTCTGAGCGCATCCGATAGCCAACGGTCATACCAACAGGTTCATTGAGTTGTTCAGCCAGTCGCTCTGCCACACTGCGGGCAGCAATTCGCCGCGGTTCCAGCATAATAATGCGCCCCGCCAACTGCGCCTGATGCAAAATCATCAATGGCAACCCAGTTGATTTTCCCGCTCCTGTTGGCGCATGTAATAACACTTGTTTTGACGTTTGCAATTCAGCAATCACTAACTCCACAACGTCATGAATTGGTAATGACAAAGGATCACCATAATGAATTAACTTTCAATGGATGCCATTGTAGCATTAGCGCCTTTGATTTCATTCGCCCACTGGTTATGAAGGAAAGTTTATGGAATTTTCACCTCCCCTGAAGCCTGCTACCTTAATCCGCCGCTATAAACGCTTTCTTGCGGATGTCCTCACGCCAGAAGGAGAAACACTCACTATACACTGTGCCAATACTGGTGCCATGACAGGATGTGCCACGCCAGGAGATACCGTGTGGTATTCCACATCAGACAATCCCAAACGCAAGTACCCGAATAGCTGGGAATTGACGCAATCCCAAGATGGTCACCGGATTTGTGTCAATACTCTCAGGGCCAATGACTTGGTCCATCAAGCTATAGACAAAAATATTATTTCGGAATTATCTGGATATGAGCACATTAGTCGTGAGATTGGCTATGGAAAAGAGAAAAGCCGTATAGATTTATTGTTACAGTCAAAACAAAGAGTTAATTGCTATATTGAAGTCAAATCAGTGACATTGTTACAGGGAAAATATGGGTATTTTCCTGATGCAGTCACAATTCGGGGGCAAAAACATTTACGTGAGCTATCATTGATAGCACAACAAGGCCAGCGTGCTGTCTTGTTATTTGCTGTTTTACATTCTGGGATCAGTCAGGTTGCGGCAGCAAAACATATTGACCATGATTATGCTTTTCTTTTGGAACAAGCATGTAAATCAGGAGTCGAAGTAATTTGTTATAAGGCTTGCATGACAGAAAACGGGATGGTTCTGAGTGACAAATTACCTTTTGTATCAATGGGATAATTTGTAAACAGATCATGCTAATGAGAGTTGTTTTGCGACATATTTAGGCAGTAAACATGTCTGTCTTCACACCATTGCAAAACTAATGGCAGGAACAATTGCCAACCTCGCAGTCATCTGCTATTTATAGCGGCCTATTTTTTCCCCCCTACTGTTGGGGGGGTCGTGTGATAGTGCATGTGTAAGGAGAAGCATTATGCAAGAAGGGCAAAAACGTAAAACCTCGTCCTTGAGCATTCTCGCCATCGCTGGGGTAGAGCCTTACCAGGGAAAGCCAGGCGAAGAATACATGAACGATGCCCAGTTAGAGCATTTCAAGCTGATTCTGGAAGCATGGCGCAATCAACTCAGGGATGAAGTAGACCGTACTGTATCTCATATGCAAGATGAGGCAGCAAACTTCCCTGATCCAGTTGACCGTGCGGCGCAAGAAGAAGAGTTCAGTCTTGAATTACGTAATCGGGATCGTGAGCGTAAATTGATCAAAAAGATCGAAAAAACGCTGAAAAAAGTTGAAGACGAGGACTTTGGCTATTGTGAGTCCTGTGGAGTTGAAATTGGCATCCGCCGTTTAGAAGCTCGCCCAACAGCCGATTTATGTATTGACTGTAAGACGTTGGCCGAAATTCGCGAAAAGCAAATGGCTGGCTAACGAATAGGGTTAAGTACGGCGCTATCCAGCGCCGTATGCCCCTATATTGAACCTGTTATGACTCAACCTGAACATTCCTCGTTATATATTGGGCGCTTCGCTCCATCTCCTTCCGGCGATCTCCATTTTGGTTCCCTAGTGACTGCACTGGGCAGTTATCTGCAAGCTCGTGCCTGCCACGGAAAATGGCTGATGCGTATTGATGATATTGATCCCCCGCGGGAAGTTCCCGGCGCTGCCGACCGAATATTGAAAGCCCTTGAACATTACGGACTTTACTGGGATGGCGAAGTGCTCTATCAATCCCAGCGCCATGACGCTTACCATGCCATCCTCGATCAATTAAAACAGCAAGGAGATAGCTATTGCTGTACCTGTACCCGCCAACACATTCAACAACTAGGCGGCTTTTATAACGGTCATTGCCAACATTTACACCTCCCTGATCACAACGCCGCAGTTCGTCTAAAACAGCACCATCCGGTTTATGGTTTTTATGATAAATTGCAAGGACACATCACTGTGTCCACTGAAATGGCTGAGGAAGATTTCATTATTTATCGCAAAGACAGTTTATTCGCCTATAATCTTGTCGTTGTTATTGATGATAACTATCAAGGCGTCACTGAAATTGTCAGAGGAGCGGATTTAATTGAACCAACGGTTCGTCAGCTATCTCTGTATCAGCACTTGAATTTTGCAACGCCAGATTATATGCATTTACCTCTCGTACTAAATAAAGAGGGAAATAAACTTTCTAAGCAAAATCATGCCCAACCGATCTCATTAGAGGATCCAAGGCCATTGATTATTGATGCGTTATCATTCTTGAATCAACCCACTATTGCAGGCTGGCAGGATCTCACTACAGATCAACTGCTACAGCAGGCTATCGTCGGTTGGAATATATATGCAGTTCCGCCAAAAAACATAGCCAATAGATAACGTTAAATAAAGTCTTTCTATTGGTACTGTAAGCATTCTCAAAAAATGTTCAGTAAGTTATGATTGACGGCTGTTTTTTTGTTTTAATTGATTAGTCACTATCGAGGTGTATCATTTTTAACCGAGTAGCAACTTTCTGCCGTAATTTGTTAATCCGCGATAACAGGGTAAAACGCAACACACAGGCAGTCAGTGAAAGGCCAGTCACCGTATCTGACCATTCTGCTCAAATAGAGGGCAGTTCTCTGCGTAAACGTCGCAAAGAAAATCATCCATCTTCATCATATGCCGAAAACGACAAAATGAAGAAAAAATCCGCAAAGGCAAAACCTTCGGACTCCCCGATCACGGTGATCCCACGAGAGCAACACCCAATTTCACGCAAAGATATTAGTGATAATGCCCTGAAAGTTCTGAATCGCCTGAATAAGTCAGGGTTTGACGCTTATCTGGTTGGTGGTGGAGTTCGCGACCTACTGCTGCACAAACAACCCAAAGATTTTGATATAGCAACCAATGCTACACCCGAGCAAGTTCGTACACTGTTTCGTAACTGTCGCCTTGTCGGCCGTCGCTTTCGCCTTGCCCATATCATGTTCGGGCCTGATGTGATTGAGGTTGCCACCTTCCGTGGGCCACATGATCAAATTGAAAGTAATGACCGGAATCAGTCGCATAAAGCCCAAAGCGGCATGTTACTGCGTGATAATATTTTCGGTTCAGTAGAAGAAGACGCCGCTCGCCGCGATTTCACGATCAATAGCCTCTATTATGGCATTGGAGATTTCGCCCTGCGGGATTACGTTGGTGGAATGGCAGATCTGAACGCAGGTATCATTCGTCTGATTGGTGATCCAGAAATCCGCTATCGGGAAGATCCCGTGCGTATGCTGCGTGCTGTCCGCTTTGCCAGCAAACTGGACATGACCATCGAACCAGCCACTGCTGAGCCTATCCCGCGTCTTGCATTTCTGTTAAAAGATATTCCACCAGCACGCTTGTTCGAAGAATCCCTGAAACTGTTACAGTCGGGACAAGGTTACAAGACCTATAGACTACTGCGCAAATATCATCTGTTCCAGCCATTGTTCCCACTTATTCAACGTGGTTTCACCCAGAATGGTGATACACCGATGGAGAAATTGTTAGTACAAGTGCTGAAAAATACTGATTTTCGTTTGCAAAACGACAAGAGAGTTAATCCCGCTTTCTTATTTGCAGCCATGCTGTGGTATCCAATGATTGAACATGCGGAACAATTGAATCAGGAAAGTGGATTACGGTATAAAGAAGCCTTTTCGGTAGCAATAAATGACATTTGCATGAAACAATGCGGCTCCATCGCGATACCGAAACGCTATACCGCAATCATGCGCGAGATCTGGTTACTTCAGCTTAGCCTGCCGAATCGTCAGGGAAAACACGCGAATAGATTGCTGGAACATCCGAAGTTCCGTGCAGCGTATGATTTACTGGAGTTGCGTGCCAATATTGAACCCCGTAATGACCTGAAAGAGCTAGTACAATGGTGGACTGAATTCCAACAGTCAACACCGACACAGCAGCGCGGAATGATATCAAAACTGGGCAACAGGCCGATTCGCCGCAGAACACGCCACCGTGGTAAACCTACTCGTCAAAACAGGGACGGCGATTAATATGACCCGAGTCTATATCGCCATTGGCAGTAATCTGGTCAACCCTTTGCAGCAAGTCAATAACGCACTTGCTGCTCTGAAAAAGATCCCTGATACCACTTTGGTTGTTCGATCATCTTTTTACCGAACTAAGCCAATGGGGCCACAGGATCAACCAGATTACCTTAACCTTGCCGTCGCATTGGAAACCCAATTATCACCAGAAACATTGCTTGATCACACTCAATCGATCGAACTGGAGCAAGGGCGTGTCCGCAAAGATGAACGCTGGGGACCCAGAACGCTCGATCTGGATATCATGCTGTTTGGCGATCACATCATCGCCACAGAACGTTTGACCATTCCCCACTACGGGTTAAAACAGCGTGAATTCATGCTTTATCCACTCGCAGAAATCGCACCAAACCTTGTATTTCCCGACGGGGAGACACTAGCAGAACGATTGAAACAAGTTCCAGAAAATGGCCTGACGCTTTGGTTGTAGCTCATTTAAGTTATAGCCAATTTGAGTTATTGCGCATCATTTTGGTTATCGTTGTAACACAACAGCTTTATGGAGGAAAAGTAATCCAACATCTTATACAGCTGTGGCCTATTTCTGGATAATTGGGGCCTATCCTATCGGATATTTTGGAATTACCCATATTTTGGGAGTCCCCAATAGGATAGGCTCTATACCCAATGAAATTTCAAATAGCTGACAATAAAACAGCCATTTGAAAAATAAAGGGTATAACTCTATTCAGGAGATAATAATGAAACCAACAACCCTGGCTGACCTGCGTCAGTTAAAAAAAGAAAAACGCAAGTTCGCTACTATTACAGCTTACGATGCCAGTTTCGCCCATCTTTTCGCCGAACAAGGCATCAATGTCATGTTAATTGGCGATTCACTTGGTATGACTGTGCAGGGATTCGATTCAACCTTACCTGTCACAATGGAAGATCTTGCTTACCATACTCGTTGCGTTCGCGCAGGTGCCCCTAATGCTTTCTTAATCGCAGATATGCCATTCATGAGTTACGCCACACCAGAGCAAGCTTGTGAAAATGCAGCCAAATTGATGCGTGCCGGTGCCAATATGGTAAAAATTGAAGGTGGAAGCTGGCTCAATGATACAGTGAAAATGTTGACCGAGCGTTCTGTTCCTGTCTGTATCCATTTAGGCTTGATGCCACAATCCGTTAATATCCTTGGGGGCTATAAAGTTCAGGGACGTGATGAATCATCAGCAAATCAACTGATTACCGATGCTATCGCACTAAAAGATTCAGGTATGCAAATACTGTTGTTAGAGTGCGTTCCTTCCGAACTGGCACGTAAAGTTACCGAAAAGCTCACCACAATTCCAGTGATTGGCATTGGTGCCGGTAATAGTACTGATGCCCAAATTTTGGTTATGCACGATGCCTTAGGCATCACCGCAAAACCGCCCAAATTTGCCAAAGACTTCCTCAAAGAAACTGGCAATATCAGGGATGCCATCCGCCTGTACATTGAACAGGTAGAAAGTGGAGCCTATCCCGACCAAGCACATTCATTCAAATGATTATTCTCCAGCATGACGGCTAATTAAAGGAGTACAGCAATGCTGATTATAGAAACGATCCCAATTTTACGCCGGGAAATCCGCCGCTGGCGTCAAGCGGGCAAGCGTATTGCTTTTGTCCCCACAATGGGAAACCTGCATGATGGTCATATGGCGTTAGTTGATACCGCCAAAGCACAGGCTGATGTCGTTATCGTCAGCATTTTCGTCAATCCGATGCAATTTGATCGAGAAGACGATCTGGTCAATTATCCCCGCACATTGCAGGAAGATTGCGAAAAACTGAGCCGTCGCAATGTCGAGCTAGTGTTTGCCCCCAACGCTAACGAAATGTATCCAGATGGCTTAAACGGCAACCAAACTTTTGTCGAAGAGCCAGAACTCTCCCATATACTTGAAGGTGCCAGCCGAGCGGGGCATTTCCGTGGTGTCACTACCGTTGTCAGTAAATTGTTTAATCTGATCCAACCAGATCTGGTTTATTTCGGCGAAAAAGATTTCCAGCAATTGCAAATCATCCGCAAAATGATCGCTGATATGGCTTACGATATTACATTGGTTTCCGTGCCCATCGTCCGTGATAAAAATGGTTTGGCACTCAGTTCACGTAATAATCTTCTGTCCGCTGAAGAGAGAAAAATTGCGCCTTTGCTCAATAAAGTTATGCAGTGTACAGCTGAAAAGCTGAAAAATGGCGAACGAGATACTGAACAGCTAATTGAACTGACATCTGCGCATTTGCGTGAAGAAGGTTTTATGCCGGATGAGTTATTTATCCGTGATGCAGAAAACCTGATGCCATTGACAGAACAAAGCAAAAAAGCCGTGATCTTGATGGCGGCATGGTTAGGACAAACGCGGCTGATTGATAATCAGCAAGTTGATTTGGCTGACTGATTTTAATTGTGGGATATATGTGTTACTGGAATCATAATAATGATGCATATATCCCTAAGCAATATTTATAATAATTCCTCTATTAATTCCACCATCCTATTTAATTAATCAATAATTAATGCATATTTGCAGAATAAAATAGCCTAAAATCATTTCGATAATGTTCAAAATATTTTCCATTAAAAATATTACTTTATTAAGATAATAACGTGATAAAGATCACATTTTTAAAATAATCATGATGCTTTTAAATCAAAAAAACATCTTTTTATTATAAATCAATAAAATAAAAAACAATAAATCCAAGCAGCCCAGACACATATATCTCTAAAAACCATAAAAATTAGATTATAAATCCAAATTAACAATAATTTTAATTTTTTACCCCGATATTGCCGACCAATGAAGTTCATTTTGTTTAGTTTTATTTTATTTTTACTTGAATGTCATTTAATATTCATCACCATTTTTAGTCATAGATGAACTGAATTACTTATTTCAGCAGAAATTTTTTGTCTGTAATTATTATGCTGTTTATTTCATAGGCAACTATTTTTCGGATAAGAGTTAAAAACTTCACGAAGAACATCTTCCATTAAATACCGAATTTGCAAGAGGCAGTTTTGGATTTATTTGAATCTTATTTCCAGCAGGAGCGTCATTACCTGCGACAACTTGAACAACTGACCGCTGAAGAAAAACCGCATCTGGCGGACAGCCTCAGTGGTCATGACCCGGATATTGAGCGGCTGAATGAGGGCTTTGCGGCCTTAATGGGCCGTCAACGCCAGAAAATTGATGACGCCTTCCCTGAAATCACTCTGCCCCTGCTGCAACGCTTGCAGGCCCAGACCGTCAAGGGTATTCCCGCCACCAGTGTGGTGCAGTTTGACGGCGGGACCGAATTTGATTTTGCCTGTACCCTGCCGAGGGGCACCACAATCACGACAGACAGCGGCGTGCCATTTATCACCAGCCGGGCCTGTGCGATTGAACCTCTGGCTCTGGTGGCGCGGCATTTAACCCATCAGCTGGACACTACCCGCCTGACCCTGACCTTTCAGTATACCGGCAAGGAAAACCACTGGCCGATTAAACCCTTAAGCCTGTTTCTCAGCCCCGATGACGCCGTGGCGGATACGCTGATGCTGGCTCTGTGCCGCCATTTCAGAAACGCCGAACTGCACCACAACGGGCAGGTCTGGCCGGCGGAACCGCTGGGTTTTGCACCCTTGTCAGGCACTGACCGGCTGGTGCTGTCTCCACCGATTGCTGTTGCCGGCAACTGGGCACCGCAGATGCTGATGGAATCCCTTTACCTGCCGCACGTACACCATTTCCTGACGCTGGCTTTGCCCACAGTGATGAGCAGCCGCCTGTCCATGACAGACAGCCAACAGTTCAGTATTACCCTTATCTTCGATGACATGCTGCCGCTGTCTGAATCGCAATTGGCAGAGGCCTTCCGGCTACACTGTGTGCCGGTGGTAAATCTGGAACGCAAGGCGCAGGTCACGCTCCCTTTTGCACCAGAGACTGCCCGCTATCCGCTGCTCCTGTCGGCCGGACAAGCGCTATTGCACGTCACCCGTCTGGCGCTGAAAGATGAACCGGAAGAAGAACGCGGACAGCGCTGCACCTTTGCCCCTATCAGCCAGCTCAGCCATTTTGCCCGCGATACGGGAGAAGAGCAGTGGTTCTATGCCCTTGATGTCACCCGGGATGCACTGGGGCGTCTGGAATATGCGCTGGTGTTCTACGATAGCCACGCCCGGCTGATGGCACACCCCCCGGAACGGGAATTTACCTGCCATTTTGTGGCGTTTGACAGCCGGTTACCGGCGCTGGCTGCGGGCGATATCTGCCACGCGGATGAAAACATTCCCGATGGCTTACAGGTCAAAAACCTTACCCCCAGCTCACAGAGCTATCCGCCGGTGACCGACAGCCACCGACACTGGGCGCTGCTATCCCATTATTCCGCCAGCCCGTTCTGGCTGCATTCAGTGGACGCACTCCGACAGCTGTTACGGGATTACGACTTTTATCCCCACCTGAACCGGCCGACCCACCGAGATATCCAGCGCATGACCGCCGCCATAGTGGCGATTCAGTCCACTCCCGGTGACCGGATTTTCCGCGGCCAGCCCTACCGCTGCCTGCACATTGAGCTGACATTGGATGACAGCGCCTTTGCCAGCGCCGGTGAACAGTTCCACTTTGCCAACGCCCTGTACCAGTTTTTACCGTTCTGCCTCTCGCAGGACATGCGCCTGCGGATGACGGTCACAGGAACATCCTCCGGTACCGTCTGGTGTCTGTCTCCCAGCCCCCTTCAGGGCTATCGTCCCATCATGTAAGGAAACGTAATAATGGATGGATTAGTCTTTACCTGCCAGATTGGCTCGCTCCCGGCAACCACCTTTCAGGTGGTGGATTTCAGTTTACAGGAAGGGTTATCCCGGCTTTATCACTTGAGCCTGAATGTGGTCTGTGCCCTTGATAATGTCGTCCTCAATGACCAGTTGGGAGCCTATGCCTCGCTGACCATTTTGCGCAACGGCAAAGTGGAACGCACCGTCAACGGCATTGTAGCCGGAGCCTCACAGGGCAATACCGACGGGCGGCGAACGTTTTACGCCTTTATCATCCGCCCGGAAATGTGGCGCATGACCCTCAATCAGGACAGCCGCTTGTTTCAGCGACTGTCTGTGCCGGACATCCTGAAGCAACTGCTCAAGGAGCACCGTATCAAGTCGGGCAACAAGTTCTATGACGATGCTGACCACCATCCGGTGCGGGAATACACCACCCAGAAACGCGAATCTGCCTATGATTTCTGGTGCCGGCTGGCCGCAGAAGAGGGTATTACTTTTTGGTTTGAAGAAGAGCAGTTGTTTTACAGCGATTCCCATCTGGGGATGACCGCAGGGCTGACCCTGACCTACAACGCCCAGCACAATACCGATGATACCGATACGACCGCATGGCAGTGGCAATACGGTGAATTTCTCTGTCCGGATGAATATATCCACAAGGATTATAACTACCTGCGTCCTTCCCAGCCCCTGCAACCCAAATCGGTATTGCCGGACGGTGCCGGACACTCAGTATTTGAAAGTTACGGTTGCTTCCCGTGGAGCAAAGAAGGCCAGCCGCTCGGGGATACACGATTAAATCAGCTTAACAGTGAAAGCAAACTCGGTTCGGCAAATACCAACTGCATTCAGTTGCGCCCCGGTAAAATCTTTACCCTGCAATCCCACCCCGTTGCCACCATGAATGACCGCTGGCAGGTAGTGACCGTGATCCATCATGGCTCACAGCCTCAGGCCGCCGGTATTACTGGAGAAGGCACGACACTGACCAACAATGTCACCTTAATTCCCGGGCGTGATGACTGGCGGCCGCCGTACCGTTACAAACCGATGGCGGACGGGGATGAACTGGCAACCGTCGTCGGCCCGGAAGGGGAAGAGATTTTTGTCAACGAGCACGGGGCCATTAAGGTGCACTTCCACTGGAACCGCCACGACCAACCGGGGGATGGCTCCTCCTGCTGGGTGCGGGTGGCACAGGGCTGGAACGGCAACGGCTTCGGTTTTATGGCTATTCCCCGTATCGGGCAGGAAGTGATTGTCTCCTACCTGAACGGTGATATTGACCGCCCGATTGTGACCGGCTGTAACTACAACGGGCGTAACCGTCCGCCACTGGATTTACCGGCCGAGAAAACCCGCACCACGTTTAAAACTCACACCCACAAGGGCGAGGGCTTCAACGAACTGCGTTTTGAGGATGCGAAGGGCAGCGAAGAGGTGTTTATCCATGCCCAGAAGGACATGAACACCAAGGTACTCAATAACCGTGACACACATGTACTGGCGAACCACAGCGAAACCGTGGAGAAAAACCAGACCATTAAGGTTAATCGGCATAAGAAAGAGACGGTGAAGCTGACCAGCAATGAAATCGTCGGCATCTCCCGTACCCTGACAGTCGGTGCCGGTTATGCCATTACTGTCGGGGCGAGCATGAATACCGCCGTGGCCTTAAGCCAGACCGAACAGGTCGGTAACCACAAATCCATTACCGTCGGCAATACCCTGTCCATTAATGCCGGTGACGTGATTGAACTGAAATGCGGCAAAAGCACCCTGCGCATGGACAGTGCCGGACGCATCACTATTCAGGGCAGCGAATTCAAGTTTGAGGCCAGCGGGCCGGTGCAAATCATCGGCAAGGACATTGACCTGAACTAAGGAGCATATACCGGGATGGAATTTCGTAACCTGACGCCCTTTGCGGTGATGAACTACCAGATGTTTGATGTCGAAGATACCGAGCATCACGTCGCAGTGATGAAAATCGGTTACCAGTTGTTGCCCGCCGGACAGGGAGAATATATCGCCGAACTGCTGCCCGCACCGCCTTTATGTTTACAGGATGAATACCGCGGACAGATGAACGCTTCACAGGTGCTACAGGAAAGTGATCTTGCGCCGTTTAAACCGCGCTGTGACATCATTGTCAACGGCACGGCTTATGCGCCTGATGGTCGTCCCTGTACCGAATTTCCCGTGCGATTGCAGGTAAAAAACAAGCAGGGTCTGACCCTGCTCGACAAAACCCTGACCGTCACCGGTGAACGGGAGTTTATCCGTGACGCCAGTGGCAACTGGCAACTGACTGCACCGAAACCCTTTACAACACTGCCGTTGGATTATCGCTACGCCTTCGGTGGAGAGTGTAAAATTCAGGCAGACGACAAAGCCAGCGAATACCTCAAAGAGAGTGATCGGCTGACACCAGAACAGCGCCAACAGCACCCGGATGGTGAAAATGCCCCGATAGCTCATGCGGTCTGTGAAACCAATCCACTGGGAACGGGGTTTATTACGCCGTGGTACGCTAACGCTAAACAGCTCACCCGCTACCCTGCTCCGCGCATTACCCGACCGGATGCCCCCTTCACTGCCCAGTATTTTGCGGCTCAACTGACCGGCACATTATCGGCTGATACCCCAGCCTGTCAGCCTCAAGGGATGAGCTTTATCGGCCGCCCGTGGCTACCCCGCCGTCAGCTTGCCGGCACTTACGATGCCGAATGGCTGGAGCAGCGCCATCCTTATCTGCCGAAAGATTTTAACTTTGGCTATTGGAACGGTGCACCGGCTGACCAGCAGATTGACTGGCCTGAAACCGATATCGCCATCACCCTGAGCGGCCTGACACCCAACGGAGACTTGAATGTCACTCTGCCGGGGCATCGTCCGTTTATCCTGCTGCGAATGCACAACGGCATGCTGCTGCCCGTTCCGATGCGCCCTGACACACTCATTATCGACAGCGAAGCAAGAACGCTGCATATGACCTGCCGATTGAGCTTCAAAGCATCCCTGCCCGTGCGAGTGGCTGAAGCCCGGTTTGAAATCAACCCGGATGTCCCATTGCTCAAACTGGCGCCACTGGAAGAGGAGAATACGCATGGCGGATAACTACATCGCCCGTACTGCCGGCACATGGATGATTATCGGCATGCTGCCGGACGTGTGTAAAACCCCGATGGGTCCCTCTACACCGCCCATTCCCTATCCGGTGGTGGCAAAACTGGCTGACAGCTCCGCAGCAGTGAAATCGGTACGCGCCAACGGCCAGCCCGTGGTGGCGTTTGCCCAGAGCTTCGTGCCGCAGACACTGGGTGACCAGCCCGGCGTCGCTAATGGCGTTAAAAGCGGAACAGTAGGTGGGAAATGCCACCCGAAAGATCATACCCGCACGGTACGGGCCGGCAATAAGCTGGTGCTGCGCCACGGGGATAAATTCTGGATGAACGGAGCATAGGGAAGGAACCATGTCAGAAAGGATTATTGTCACATCGGATAGCGACGATGTTAGAGCCGAAAAATATTGTAAAGAATTTAACATCCGCACACAGGCTGAGGCGGAGAAAGCGCTAAGCAATACTGATACGTTATACCGGCAAAGTTCTCGTTTTTACGGCGATTACGGAAACGATCCCGAATTAGACATTTACTATAATCAGGCAGACGCTGACTTCGAAGCTCAGTCTTTTAAGAAAACGGCTCAAAATACCGTTGAAAAATTCAAAAATGGTGAGTTTCCGAAGAAAGAATGGGAAGAAGAGAAAGAAGAGGACGGTCATCCCGAACCCAATGCAGCGTTGCCTCAAAAGACGCGGAACGATAGCCCGACGGGTGAAGGTAACACGCTGGGCAGTGTTGTCGGACAAGCCGGTGCCGCCCAAAACACACCCCATGATGCCAATCCGGTCATTAAACCTGAAGCTCCGGCGGAAAAAGGCATGTGGGATAAAACCGTTGACTGGTTTCAGGAAACCGGCGATGACCTCAAAAAGTGGGCTGATGAGAGTAAACACAATCTGAAGGCAGCCTGGGATAATCCAGGGGAAGCGGCTATCGGGGCAGGAAAAGCGCTCTGGAATACCGTTCCTGAAATGGCAGAATTGTTCGGTAAGGGGGCGGTTACAATCGCAACGGCCCCCGCCGTCGCAGCCGAACAGGCATTAGGATATATAGGAGTCGCTCCTGTCGGAATTTCTGACCTTCAGCAAAAGGCTGTTAATATGGTCAATGCTGATGCGATTAAGATGGAAATGAAAAGCGATGCTGAAAAAGGGGGCGGCTTCGCTTTCGATATAGGTAGCCTAGCTCTGGGAGGGGGAGGAATACTTAAAGGGGCAGCAAAAGGCACCGCAAAAGCAACAGCTAAAGCTGAAAGCAAGGTGTTGAGTGAAGAAGCCAAAGCCACCGAAGTAGCAGGTGGCAAAATCAAAAATCAACCGCCTGAAACTGCCAACTCCACGTCCACCAAACCCCAAAATACTAAAGAAGACCCCGTTGACAACCCGTCCAGCAACAAGGAGGGGAGTTGTACCGGAACCTGCAGTGTAAAAGGTGAACCTGTTGATATGGCCACCGGTGACTTCCTGCAAGTCTGGCCGGTTATTGCTATCCCCGGATTATTGCCCATCACCCTGACCCGCACCTATCGCTCTACCGCCAAGTTAAACGGCCTGTTTGGCCCTAAATGGACTGATGACTGGTCACGTCAGTTGGTATTAGTTGACGGTAAAGTCAATTTCATCGATGCAGATGGGGTAATTTACGATTTCAACACGCCGGATAATCAGGTACTCGCCCGTAACCAACATATTCCCCATTACCTGCTGACTGGCGAATTAACGGGTGAACTGAAACTAGCCGATCGCCAGTCCCAGCGTACCTACCATTTCAATCACGCCGTCGGGAATACGCGCAAACTGTCAGCTATCACTGACCGCCGCCAGAATGCTATCCGGTTTATCTACGATAAGCAGTCACAACTGATTGAAATCGTACGCACAGATGGGTTCCGATTAATATTAGGCTATCATGAGCACCAGCTCCAGACGGTGGATTATCTTGAACAGCACAAGCAACAGCGGCTGGTGACCTGCCACTATGATCCAAAGGGCTACCTGAATGAATGTGAGGCTTTTCAGCACAATCACCTGTGGCATGAATATGACGCACAGGGGCGCATGATCCGCTGGCATGATACCGACCAAACCGATCTGAACCTCACTTATGATGAACAAGGGCGGGTTCTAAGTACGACTTCACCCAGTGGCTACTGGTGCGACCGTTTCCGCTATGATGATAACGCCCGTATCACTACTTATATAGATGCGGAGGGCGGTGAAACCCAACATCACTATGATCATAACGGGCTGGTTCTCCGTGAAGTTGATCCACTGGGGCGCATCACCCGCCGCCAGTGGCGTCACAGCCAGATAGTCTGGGAATCCGACCCGTCAGGCGGTATCACCACGTTCGATTACAACCCTGATGGTGCCTTGACCGAAATGGTATTGCCGACCGGAGAAACCTTCTCTTACGGTTATGACGAACACGGGCAGCTGACAGAAAGCATTCTGCCCACTGGGGAGCGCTGGCAGTTCCATTACGATGAGCAGGGCAATCTGACGGCCCTGACCAACCCGCTCGGTCATACAGAAGAATACCAATACGGCACCCACGGTGAATTACGCCAGCGGTTACTGCCGGATGGTCGCCAGTGGCACTACGCCTACGATGAGCAACAGCGGCTGGCCGCAGTGATGACGCCGGATGAGCAAACCACCGGCCTGCAACTGGATGAACTGGGCCGTCTGCGTCAACTCACCGATGCCCTCAAACAGCAGACTCACTACCGTTACAGTGACGACCATGCCAGCCTTAACGGCAGCCTGACCGATGTTGAACTGCCGGACGGCACCACGCAGCAACTGGCCTATGACAGTGAACGACGTGTGGTGGCGGTTACTGATGGCGAAGGCCGTATCACCCGCTACACTTACGGCGCGTTTGACCTGCTCAATCAGGTTATCCGCCCTGATGGCACCCTCCTGCAATTTGGCTATGACCGTTTAACCCGCCTTAGCACGGTTACCGCCTCTACCGGTGAAACCTACTGCTATAAGCGGGATGCTGCCGGTCAAATTATCCGCGAAACCGACTTTACCGGACGTACCATCGATTATCAGTATGATAAGCTGGGACGCCGCATTCAGGCACAGTACCCAGATGGCCAGCAGTTACGCTGGCACTACTCTGCCGCTGGTTCACTGGCTAAACAGGAAAGCTGGCAGCAGGAAGATAACCAGCTGGTACTCAAGGCAAGCACAACCTACGAATACAATAACCGTCATCAGCTGGTTAAAGCGGTCAATGATGATGCGGTGGTGGAATACGAATACGATAAGACCACAGGCCTGCCCACCTGTGAACGCATCAACGGACGGGAGATTACCCGTGAATGGGATAATCTGACTGGACGACCGGTCAGCGAAAGCATCAATGGCAACACCCTGCACTTTGGTTATAACCTGCCGGGTGCCCTGAACCATTTTCAGTTCAACCAGCATGCGCCACTGACCTTTCAGCATGATGCGCTGGGACGGGAAACGGTACGCGAAAGTGCCAATGGCTTTATCCTTGCCAGCCGCTACACTGCGACGGGGTTGTTGGCGCACCAGTCTGCGGGACAGGCGACTAAGCTGTTTAGGGAAACTCTGGCACAGAATGACCCGCATTTCCCGCCACAAGCCACGGCAGTTAACCGCAGCTGGCAATATGATCGTGCCCATAACGTCCGAGTCATTGATGACAGCCGCTGGGGACAGACCCGCTATCGTTACAACATTAACGATCAGATACTCCATACCTTGTTCGATGGCGCGCGTCCGCATGAAGAGCAATTTAGTTATGATGCGAATGGCAACTTAAGCCAACATCTGCCGACCGATGCGCGGGGCGCGATGGCACAAATCAACCAACGCCAGCAAGCCGGGCGCGTGGTGCAGCAGGGGGATATCCGTTATCGCTATGATGATAATGGGCGTTTGGTGGAGAAAACCGAGCAGTGTGACGGCTTCCGTCCGCAAACTTGGTGCTACCGCTGGGATACCCAGAACCGGCTCACCCACTGTGAAACCCCAGACGGCTCGCGCTGGCACTATCAATATGATCCGTTTGGGCGCAGAATTCGTAAACTGAAAATTCACGATGGAAAACTGGCCGCCGCGAATTTAAAATTGTGGCTGGCCGGCAAACCGGATTTGGTGCCGAGAGCGGATGCCATCATGGGGCAGGCTTACCTGTGGAGCGGCGACCAACTTATCGAGGAAACGCCGGTTTACGCCGATGGTACTCCGGCAGAAGACAGGAGTATCCGCTGGCTGTACGAACCCGGCGCGCTGACGCCAGCGGCACGTTTTGAACGGGGCAAGCTGCACTATGTTGTCAGTGACCATCAGGGCACCCCGCGCGAGATGCTCAACGAAGCGGGCGGGCTGGTCTGGGCACAGCGGTTAACCACTTGGGGCAGGGCGGAACGCTCGCAGGTCATCGCCGCCCATGATGCGGACTATCACGTTAACTGTAACCTGCGTTTTATGGGCCAGTTCGAGGATGAGGAAAGCGGGTTATACTACAATCGGTTCCGCTATTATTCGCCGGAGACCGGGCAGTACATCTCGCCCGACCCGATAGGGCTGATGGGCGGGGTGAATCCTTACTCTTACGTACATAACCCTGCGAATTGGACCGATCCACTTGGGCTAGCAGGCGGGGTTGGAAATAAAGGGGAGCCT
>NZ_JAQRFI010000054.1 GCF_028598805.1 Xenorhabdus yunnanensis
GCGCTTATTTTCGCTTTTCTTCGCTGCCCGCCGCGGCGTGTCTCAGCTCAGCGTCGGTCAGTGGTGGCGCATTATAGGGAGTTTTCCGCGGCTGGCAAGAGTTTTTTTGAATTTTACTTTCAAGTGAACACTTTTTACTCTTTTCAATATAAAAACCATTCAAACAGGCTAAGATTAATGCAAATTCTTTCATTGCATGACGTTTTTTCCTCAATAAAATTTCTATATAATTGTTCTTCTCTCTTACTATTGAGGTTCTTATGTCCACTGTTTTGCGCCAATACTTAAACTTCTATCCTAAAGTTGGTCAAAAAGTTCTTTTAGACCCTTCTTCTGTTGTAATTGGGGATGTCAGATTGGCAAATGACGTCAGCATCTGGCCCCTTGTTGTTATCAGAGGAGATGTAAATTATGTCTCAATTGGCTCACGTACAAATATTCAAGATAGTTCTGTCTTACATGTGACCCATAAATCCCCAGATAATCCTAATGGCTTCCCACTGATAATTGGCGAAGATGTCACGGTAGGACATAAGACAATGCTACATGGATGTAAAATTGGGAATCGCGTCTTAGTTGGTATGGGTTCCATCTTACTTGATGGAGTAACTATTGAAGACAATGTTGTAATTGGAGCTGGTAGCTTAATTCCTCCAGGGAAAAAATTAGAAAGCGGCTATCTGTACGTCGGTAGCCCTGCCAAACAGGTGAGAAAACTCAAACCTGAGGAATTGGAAGGGCTCCTTTATTCCGCTAATAATTACGCTCGCTGGAAAGATAACTATTTATCAGCACAATCTGAAAGTAAGGAGTAGCGCCCAAATTGATCATCATATCCACTCAAAATGACCGTTTCAAACTCTTCTTCCAAATCCCAGCGATGCAGGCGAAACAGCTCGAGTGGATGATGATCTTCACCATAACGCTCTATTATTTCATCAAAACTGAGCATGCATTCCACCAAAAAACCATTTACCATTGCTGGGAATATCACCTTATTTTCTATCTCATCCCAATCTTCACGATCAGGAAATTGAATTGATTGGTTCATACATGTAATTCCCGTCTTAAGGCAGTTAAAACAGGTTCTATTTCAGGAAATACTCCATGCCATAATTCAAAAGAATACGCAGCTTGCCCTACCAACATTCCTAAGCCATCAGCCAAACGTGAAACACCATTTTGATGAGCAAACTTAAGGAAAGGGGTTAATCCATGCTGATAATACATGTCGTAACACACACTATTATTTTGGAAAATCAATGGTGATATAGCCGGAATTTGCCCATCAAGGCCAGAAGCCGTTGCATTAATGATAATATCAAAATCTGGAGTAGTAAGACCAAGAGCACTCATTTCAATGGCCTGTATATCACCTAGTAGAGAAAATGTATTTGCGACTCTTTGGGCCCGTTCAAATGTACGGTTAGTAATAGTGACGGAACAACCCAATGATAATAAAGGAGATAATACGCCTTTCGCAGCTCCACCAGCGCCTATGATCAGGATCTTCTGCCCTTGAGAGATGAATTTGAGTCGCTGCAAATCCATCAATAATCCCACCCCATCTGTATTATCACCGAGTAGCCGGTTTCCCTCTATCCGTTTTAATGTGTTAACTGCACCACAGATACTTGCCCGTTCAGTCAATTCATCTGAGCACTTATAGGCTCTCTCTTTAAAAGGAACAGTAACATTCACCCCTAAACCACCCTGTTTGAAAAAATGACCTAAGGTTTGTTCAAAGTCTTCTACCGGAGCAAGTACTGTCCCATATTGATGCTCAATACTTGTCTGTTCAGAAAACAATCGATGAATATAAGGAGATTTACTATGTGCGATTGGATTACCAAAAACTGCGAATTTATCCATTATTACCTAGCCTTGCCGATATAATTTGCCAGTTAAAGCATCCCTAATTTCTGATGGATTCTTACGTCCACCAACTTCTCCTTCTAAAATTGGGACACGAGTTCCAAATTGCTGCCTCACTTCGTCCACACTACGACATGGCTCTAATCCACTTAGATTCGCACTGGTCGAAACAAGTGGTTTTTTATATATAGAGCATAGCTGCTTAACCAAAGGGTGATCTGTAACTCGGACGGCCAATGTTGAAAACTTGCCAGTCAACCATTTTGGTGTGGTTGTTCTCGCGGGTATTACCCATGTAACAGGGCCAGGCCAAAATGAGAATATGGTTTCTTTCTGTATATCATTTAGCTGTTCATCATCAATATAAGGACATAGCCTCTCATAATGATCAGCAATAAGAATCAACCCTTTTTCCCAAGGCCTATTTTTCAACGCTAATAGCTCTTGCACTGCATTTTCACTATCAGGGTCACACCCTAATCCAAAAACAGCTTCAGTCGGATAAGCAATAACTTTTTCTTCTTTTAAAGCTGTGATAACAGAATCAAATACTGGCGAGATTTCGTGACTCATTTTATTTCTCAATTTCATTAACTTGTTGCTTGCTACACAATTTACTGGCACAAAATAATTTTATGCCTTTGGAAATGCGCTTTTCTACTAACAATGGATAGTGGCAAAACATGCATTCACCTGAAATGGGCTTATTGTTAAGTGCAAACTGACATTCTGGATAGCGACTACAGGAATGAAATATTTTACCAAAACGAGATTTACGCTGGAGTAATTTTCCTTGCTGACATTGAGGGCAATTTATTGACGTATCGTCTGGTTTATCAATTAATTCTGTATGCTCACATTCAGGATAATGACTACAGCCAATAAACATGCCATAACGCCCTTGACGTAAGACCAAGGTGAAGCCACATTCCGGACAAATTTGCCCATCCAGCTCTTTAACAATATGTCCATCGACCTGTGCTTTCAATGGGCGAAGATAATGGCAAGACGGATAACTGGAACACGCATAAAATGGACCGTGAGTACCATTGCGAATCACTAACTCAGCACTACACTCAGGGCAATGCTCTATTTTTTTTATAGCCAAAGGAACCTTCTTAGACATATTTTAACTCGCTGAATATCGACAACCACCTTAACATTGGAAAAAGCGCAAATTAAATAGCTTAACTAGTTCGGACATACCCACCTGCAACAACAGCAACTTTTCCCATAAGTTCCAATTCCAATAATTTGGTCATGACTTCCGTAACAGGTAGGGAAGATCGCTGGGCGATCACATCAATAGGTGTCACTTCACTACTTACGTTAACCAGCACATCCACAAATGGCAACTCTGTTTGTTCAAATTGTTTATTTTCCTCCTCACGGCCTTTATTTTCGACACTAATCCATTGAAATAACGAACTAATATGCTCCATGATATCTATTACATTCGTTGCCAAATAAGCTCCTTGCTTGATCAACCAATGGTTACCTTCATTTGCAGAATTCCCCAATGGCCCAGGTAATGCAAAGATGTCTCGACCTTGCTCAAGGGCACAGCGAGCTGTAATCAGTGATCCGCTATTTTTATGGGCTTCTACAATAAGAAGAGCCAAACTTAATCCACTAATGATCCGGTTTCGCCTTGGAAAATGCTTAGCTTTAGGTGGAGCATCAGGAAAAAATTCAGAAACTAATGCGCCATGTTCTTTAATATGCTTGGCCAAAGATTTATGTCTACTGGGATAGATATTTTCAAGTCCACTACCAAGTACTGCGATTGTCTTCCCTCCCGAATCCAAGGCTGCTTGATGGCAAATACCATCAATACCTATCGCTAATCCACTAGTCACTACCAGATTATTTTTAGCTAAGTCACTCGCGAATATCTTTCCCCATTTCTCGCCATAAAAAGTCGCTGCTCTACTACCAACCATTGAAATTTGCCGTTGAGATAAGACCGATACATCGCCTGCAACAAAAAGCACAAGGGGTGGAGAGTGTATTTGCTTTAATAAAAGTGGGTATGCGGGGTGAGAGAAAGTCAACAAATGATGATCTGGTTGCTCTAGCCAATTGAGCGCAGAAATCAGCTCAGAAGAGTTGGCTTTCGTAAATTGCAAACATTGTGCAGATGATAGCCCACACGCTTTTAGGGAGGATGTGCTAAAACTCTTCGTTTGCAACAGGTGTTCTATAATAAGTATGGCCTGCTCTGCTGAAAGATGAGAAACCATTTTCATTCTTAACCATATTTCCATCGCTTCCATATCGTCATCCTGACTTGAAGTTGAGAGAAACACTCTCATGATTAATTTGTGTTCAATACTGTCAATCTAAATAGGAAATGTCTAGAATAGGCACTAATTATCACTCACTTTTTGGATGCAGTTCTAAACATATATGTCAGTTTTACAAGTATTACATTATCCAGACGAGCGACTCCGCACAGTTGCCAAACCAGTAGAAAAAGTCAATGCAGAAATCCAGCGAATCGTTGATGATATGTTTGAAACGATGTATGCAGAGGAAGGTATTGGCTTAGCCGCAACACAAGTCGATATACATCAGAGAATTATTGTCATTGATGTCTCTGAGAATCGAGATCAACGTCTTGTTCTTATTAACCCAGAATTGGTTGATGAAACTGGTGAAACAGGAATAGAAGAAGGTTGCTTATCTGTTCCTGAGCAGCGTGGATTTGTACCCCGTTTTGAACAAGTAAAAATTAAGGCCCTAGATTATCACGGTCAGCCATTTGAATTGGAAGCCGACGAGTTGCTGGCAATCTGTATTCAACATGAAATGGACCATTTGATTGGTAAACTCTTTGTTGATTATCTATCGCCATTAAAACGCCAACGCATCCGTCAGAAAGTTGAAAAAATTGACCGACTGAGAACCAAAAACAAATAATTTTTATTATCGCAGGAAATAACAGTGTCTGATTCTTTACGTATTATTTTTGCCGGAACCCCTGATTTCGCGGCTCGCCATTTGGCTGCTTTATTAAACTCTCAACACCAAGTTGTTGGAGTACTCACTCGGCCAGACAAACCGGCAGGAAGAGGTAAAAAACTGACACCAAGTCCTGTAAAGTTATTGGCTGAAGAACATGATATTCCTGTTTTCCAGCCAAAAACCTTACATACAGAAGAAAGCCAGCAATGGGTCATGGCGCAACAACCTGATATTATGATCGTTGTTGCATATGGATTAATTCTTCCTCAAGCTGCTTTAGATATACCTCGTCTGGGATGCCTAAATGTTCACGGTTCCTTGCTGCCTCGCTGGCGTGGCGCAGCACCTATCCAGCGCTCAATCTGGGCTGGCGACCAAGAAACTGGCGTAACGATCATGCAAATGGATGCAGGGCTTGATACTGGTGATATGCTACTGAAAGCCATTTGCCCAATTACAAATGAAGACACCAGTGCCAGCTTATATGAAAAACTTGCTGATATTGGCCCAGAAGCTTTACTCAACACTTTAAGCTTAATTACATCAGGAAAATGTCAGTCTGAAATTCAGGACGATACACTTGCGACCTATGCTGAAAAACTGAGTAAAGATGAAGCAAAAATAGATTGGAATTTGCCTGCAACCCAAATTGAACGTTGTGTTCGTGCTTTCAATCCTTGGCCTATGAGCTTCTTCTTAATTGATGATCAACCAGTTAAAATCTGGCAAACAGAAGCTATCACAGAGCAAACAACCCAAGCTCCCGGAACAGTTATCAGCGCAGATAAAAAAGGTATTCAAATTGCAACTGCAGATGGGATATTAAATATTACTCAGTTGCAACCACCTGGCAAGAAAGCAATGTCAGCCGCCGATCTCTTAAACTCCAAACGTGAGTGGTTTACACCTGGCAGTAAAATCAACTGATACTAACTTTGCCTACATGTTTTTAGCATCTAGGCTTCTTCCTATTTATTATGCTGACGAAAGTCAGCTTTTTTGACCATATCATGAAAAATGCATATAACCTGAGAAGTATCGCTGCAAAAGCAATCACTCAAGTGCTTGAGCAAGGGCAATCCCTCAGCACTATTATCCCTGAATTCCAACAAAAAGTTTCCGATAAAGATAAAGCGTTACTACAAGAGATCTGTTTTGGTGTAATGAGGGTATTACCTCAGCTTGAGTGGCTTATCAGTCAATTAATGGCAAAGCCATTAAAAGGAAAACAACGTGTTTTCCACTATCTAATCATGGTTGGTATATATCAGCTTATATATACGCGCATACCTGCGCATGCAGCACTTGCCGAAACCGTCAATGGTGCAACTAACTTAAAACGACCACAGCTGAAAGGAGTAATTAATGGTGTTCTTCGCCAGTTTCAGCGCCAACAACAAGTATTAATCGAACAAGCAAATAATCACATCAGTCAGCACCTACATCCTAAATGGCTGCTAGAACGAATTCAAAAAGCATATCCAACAAATTGGCAAACCATAGTGGATGCCAACAATCAAAAACCACCTATGTGGTTGCGAGTTAACCAACTCCATCATACAGCTAACGAATATCTTGCACTATTAGAAGAAGCTAATATAAAAGCAGAATTGGATATCAACCATTCCAGTGCCATTCGTCTTCTGAATCCCTGCCCTGTCAGTGCATTACCCGGATTTAATCAAGGGTGGGTAACAATTCAGGATCGTTCCGCGCAAGGATGTGCTGAACTATTAAACCCATGTGATGGAGAGTCTATACTAGATCTTTGCGCTGCACCTGGTGGAAAAACCACTCATATACTCGAAATAGCACCAAAATCTAAGGTTCTCGCTATCGATATTGATGAGCAACGAATTAAGCGAGTGAAAGAAAATTTGCAACGGCTTAATTTACATGCTGTTGTCAAAACAGGCGATGGTCGTCTTCCACACGAGTGGGCTACTGATAAACAGTTTGATCGTGTTCTTCTTGATGCTCCATGTTCTGCTATAGGAGTGATTCGTCGTCATCCGGATATAAAATGGCTACGCAGAAATGAAGATATTGATCAATTAGTTACATTACAATCTGAAATACTTGATGCGATTTGGCCATACTTAAAACAAAATGGCACCCTGGTTTATGCTACCTGCTCAATTTTACCTCAGGAAAATAGTGAGCAAATAAAAGCATTTTTGGCCCGTCATTCCGATGCAATATTATCAGAAACAGGTAATTCGGGTACTTTCGGAACACAAATTATTCCAGAAGCTACGGGTGGCGACGGTTTCTTTTATACCCGGCTCACTAAGCAATAATAACGCTCTCTCGTTCCGACTGAACGAGAGAATTTTATGGTTTTACCAAAATATCAAGAATAGAAGACGGCTTCTAATCAAAAAAGAAAATGCTATGAAGATAATCATCCTAGGTGCAGGCCAAGTTGGTAGAACATTAGCCGAGAACTTGGTTGATGAAAACAATGATATTACTGTCGTTGATACCGATACAGATCGTTTACGCCAGCTACAGGATAAATTCGATCTCCGAGTTGTAAATGGTCATGGCTCTCATCCGAGAATATTAAGAGAGGCTGGAGCTGAAGATGCTGATATGTTGGTAGCAATCACAAATTCAGATGAAACCAATATAGTTGCATGCCAAATTGCTTATTCTATATTTAACACGCCTAATAGAATCGCCAGAATACGCTCACCAGAATATATTCGAGAATCAGAGAAGTTATTCCATCCTGATGATATTCCTATTGATTATCTAATATCTCCCGAACAACTAGTCACTGATTACATCTATAAATTGATTCAATACCCAGGAGCATTACAAGTTGTTAATTTTGCTGAAGGGCGTGTTAGCATTGTCGCGGTTAAAGCCTATTATGGTGGTTCATTGGTAGGTAATGCCTTATCCTCACTCCGAGAACATATGCCACATATCAATAGCAAAGTTGCTGCAATATTCCGTCAAGATCGCCCTATTAGACCACAAAGTTCAACAATTATTGAAGCTGGAGATGAAGTCTTCTTTGTTGCTGCATCACAACATATCAGAGCAGTAATGAGCGAACTACAACGTCTTGAAAAGCCGTATAAACGTATCATGATTGTTGGTGGTGGTAATGTTGGTGCAGGCTTAGCCTTGCGCCTTGAGAAGGATTATAGTGTCAAATTAATTGAACATAACCAAAAAAGAGCTACTGAATTAGCTGAACTATTGCACGATACTATTGTGTTCTATGGCGATGCTTCAGACCAAGAATTACTAGCTGAAGAACACATTGAACAGGTTGACGTTTTTATAGCACTAACAAATGATGATGAAGCCAATATTATGTCAGCTATGCTTGCAAAACGGATGGGAGCCAAAAAAGCAATGGTGCTTATTCAACGCAGTGCATACGTTGATTTAGTACAAGGTGGAGTCATTGATATCGCAATTTCTCCTCAACAAGCAACAGTATCAGCGCTACTTGGTCATGTCCGTAAAGCAGATATTGTTAGTGTATTCTCATTAAGAAGGGGAGTTGCTGAAGCTATCGAAGCCATAGCTCATGGCGATGAACATACTTCAAAAGTTGTTGGGCGTAGGATAGGCGATATTAAATTACCACCAGGAACAACAATAGGAGCCATTGTACGCAATGAAGAGGTCATTATTGATAATGATTACAGTGTCATTCAACAAGGTGATCATGTAATCATGTTTATTACTGACAAAAAATACGTTCCTGAAGTGGAAAAGCTTTTCCAGCCTAGCCCTTTCTTCCTGTAAAAACATTAAATAAGATTCTATTAGATTAATATTGTTCACTTAAGAAGTTAGAAGGCCAATAATAACAACTTGAAAAAATTATTATTATTGGCCTCCAAACCACGTTTTTTACCATGTTTCTCTTTACGACTATAACTTCCTTTACCCTTTTTGTTTTTTTCTACTCTCTGCCGGAACAAAGGATCGTGTAATAAAGCTTCTATAGCATTATCTTTAATAACGCCTTTTTTATGGCGATATGTTGTCATAATGACCCCTGACTATAATTAATGAATAAGATAATTTTTTGATTAAAAACAGCGCAATTGTACTCTTAGCACTCGCAATAATAAAGAAAAATTATCTATTTGTTGCTCCTTCTTCCAAAATTTCCAATATAGAACAATATGTACTAACGTGCATACTACCACAACAGGCATCACTCAACATTTTCAAAGAATCACGCATCTTTTGCATTTCTAATAATTTTTCTTCAACTTCCTGTAATCTAGAATCAACAATATGTTTTGATTCCTGACATGTATGACGTTCAGGATCAACCCGAATAGATAGTAGTTCTACAATTGCTTCCAGTGTAAAGCCTAATTGTTTTGCATAACGGATAAAACGTAATCGCTGTAGATCTTGTTCGGTATAAAGTCTATAGCCACCTTCCGTTCTTTCTCCGTGGAACATCAATCCTTGTTTTTCATAAAAGCGGATAGTGTCAGGTGTTACACTCGCTAATTTAGCCAACTGACCGATACGATACATAAGGGATTTTCCTATTAAGTAGCAAATAAACACAATACTAACAGAATAGGTTAAAAGATCATCCGTGAGGGAAAAGTTACAGACCAACTAATAAAGATAACACGATGATAAGAAGAGAAAAATTAATTAGAAGGCAATAAAAAACCGGGATACTACCCGGTTTTTTACGCCTCTACAGATTACTCTGCAGATGCTGCTTCTGTCTGAGACTCTGCTGCACGGTCAACAAGCTCGATGTATGCCATCGGTGCATTATCACCAGCACGGAAGCCACACTTCAGAATACGAGTGTAACCACCAGCGCGACTCGCAAAACGCGGGCCCAGTTCATTAAACAGTTTTGCCACGATCTCGTTATCACGAGTACGGGCGAATGCCAGACGACGATTAGCTACGCTGTCGGTCTTGGCAAGAGTAATCAGCGGCTCAACGACGCGACGCAGTTCTTTCGCTTTAGGCAGAGTCGTCTTGATGATTTCATGACGAACCAAAGAACCTGCCATGTTACGGAACATAGCTTGGCGATGGCTGCTGTTGCGGTTCAATTGACGACCACTCTTACGATGGCGCATGACCTTATCCTTCTCAGTAAAACCTTAACCTGTGATCTAGTTATTCATCAGCAATACTTGCTGGTGGCCAGTTTTCCAGACGCATGCCCAGAGAAAGTCCACGTGAAGCCAGTACGTCTTTAATCTCAGTAAGAGATTTTTTACCCAAGTTAGGAGTCTTAAGTAACTCAACTTCAGTACGCTGTACCAGATCACCGATGTAGTGGATAGCTTCTGCTTTAAGGCAGTTAGCAGAGCGGACAGTCAATTCCAGATCGTCAACAGGGCGCAGCAGGATCGGATCAAACTCTGGCTTCTCTTCTTTAACTTCTGGTTGACGTACATCACGTAAATCAACGAAAGCTTCTAGTTGTTCAGCCAGAATGGTAGCTGCACGGCGAATCGCCTCTTCAGGATCGATTGTGCCGTTAGTCTCCATCTCGATAACCAGCTTATCCAGGTCAGTACGTTGTTCTACACGAGCTGCTTCAACATTGTAGGCGATACGCTCTACTGGGCTATAGCAAGCATCTACTAACAAACGACCGATAGGGCGCTCATCTTCTTCCGAATGAATTCGGGCAGAAGCCGGCACATATCCACGACCGCGCTGAACTTTAATACGCATGCTAATGGAAGCGCTTTCGTCAGTCAGATGGCAGATTACGTGCTGCGGCTTGACGATTTCGACATCACCATCATGGACGATGTCGGCTGCAGTCACAGGGCCAATGCCAGATTTATTCAAAGTAAGGATAACTTCATCTTTACCCTGAACTTTCACCGCCAGCCCTTTCAGATTGAGGAGAATCTCCAGGATATCTTCCTGTACACCTTCTTTGGTGCTGTACTCATGCAGTACACCATCAATCTCAACCTCAGTCACCGCACAACCCGGCATAGACGAAAGCAGAATACGGCGCAGTGCGTTGCCAAGAGTATGGCCAAAGCCACGCTCTAATGGCTCAAGGGTCACCTTGGCGTGCGTCGAACTGACTTGCTCGATATCTACCAGGCGCGGTTTTAGAAACTCTGTCACAGAACCCTGCATTGTGTCCTCTCTTTGGTGCTAAGCTTTACTTAGAGTAAAGCTCGACGATCAGGTGTTCGTTAATGTCAGCGGATAGATCAGTACGCTCAGGTATACGCTTGAACATACCTTCCATCTTCGCAGCATCAACTTCCAACCAAGTTGGTTTCTCACGCTGCTCAGCCAGCTCTAAGGCTGCTTTAATGCGAGCCTGCTTCTTCGCTTTTTCACGAACGCTGACTACGTCATTCGGGGATACCTGATAAGAAGCGATGTTAACAACGCAACCATTTACCATGATAGCCTTGTGGCTTACCATCTGACGAGATTCAGCACGAGTAGCGCCGAAGCCCATACGATAAACGACGTTATCCAAGCGACTTTCCAGCAAGTTCAGCAGGTTTTCACCTGTGTTGCCTTTCAGACGAGTTGCTTCTTTATAGTAGTTACGGAATTGACGCTCCAGAACACCGTAAATACGACGAACTTTTTGTTTTTCACGTAACTGTACACCATAATCAGACAGACGCGGTTTACGTGCGCCGTGCTGGCCTGGTGCCTGTTCTAACTTACACTTGGTGTCAATCGCGCGAACGCCAGACTTCAGGAAAAGGTCTGTACCCTCGCGACGGCTCAGCTTGAGCTTAGGACCCAAATATCTTGCCATTTTCTTTCTCCAACAATCCTAAAAAACGAAAGCGTATTAAACGCGACGCTTTTTCGGTGGGCGACAACCGTTATGAGGGATCGGAGTCACATCAGTAATATTAGTGATGCGGAAACCAGCCGCGTTTAATGCGCGGATAGTTGACTCACGACCAGGACCAGGTCCTTTAACCATAACTTCCAGATTCTTAATTCCGTACTCTTTTACTGCTTCAGCGCAGCGCTCTGCTGCAACCTGAGCTGCAAACGGAGTAGATTTACGAGAACCACGGAAACCGGAACCACCGGCAGTTGCCCAACCCAGTGCGTTACCCTGACGATCAGTAATAGTAACGATGGTGTTGTTGAAAGAAGCATGGATATGAGCCACACCGTCAGAGACTTGTTTTCTTACACGCTTACGTGCACGAATAGGTGCTTTTGCCATTATTCAATACCCCGATTATTTCTTGATCGGCTTACGCGGACCCTTACGGGTACGTGCATTGGTCTTAGTACGCTGACCGCGAACTGGTAGACCACGACGATGACGCAAACCACGATAGCAACCAAGGTCCATCAGACGTTTGATACTCAGGGTTACTTCACGACGCAGATCACCTTCTACAACGTATTTGGCAACTTCGTCACGCAGCTTGTCAATTTGCTCTTCAGACAGCTCACTGATCTTAACATTTTCAGCAATACCCGCTGCTGCACAAATTGCTTGTGAGCGGGTTTTACCGATACCGTAGATCGAAGTTAATGCGATCACAGTATGTTTCTGATCAGGAATGTTAATGCCTGCTATACGGGCCACTATGCACTCCTACAATATTTATTCACTGCAACATCATTCTGAAAAGCCCGTTTTCAGGATACTCAAACAATGTTGCTGTCAGATAAAAAAGATTGGCTGGCTAATTTAGCCAGCTCAACCCAACTTTGCAAGAAAAATATGCGATTAATTAGCCTTGGCGCTGTTTGTGCTTAGGCTCTGCACTGCAAATCACACGAACGATACCGTTACGTTTAACGATTTTGCAGTTGCGGCATAATTTCTTGACGGAAGCACGAACTTTCATTTTTACTCTCCGTAACTTCTCAAGCAAACCGATTAGCGGTTATATCCTTTCAGGTTTGCCTTCTTCAATGCAGACTCATATTGACTCGACATCATTAGAGTCTGCACTTGAGCCATAAAGTCCATGATGACGACAACTACAATCAGTAGGGAAGTACCACCAAAATAGAATGGAACTTTCATTGCATCACGCATGAACTCCGGGATTAAGCAGATAAAAGTAATATATAACGCACCAACTAAGGTTAGACGAGTCATTACTTTATCGATGTACTTAGCCGTTTGCTCTCCCGGACGAATTCCTGGTACGAATGCACCGGACTTCTTCAGGTTATCTGCTGTTTCTCTTGGATTGAAAACCAAAGCCGTGTAGAAGAAACAGAAGAAGATGATTGCAGATGCGTATAATAACACATAAAGCGGTTGACCTGGTTGCAAATACATAGAAATAGTTGTCAACCAATTCCAGCCTGTTCCACCCCCGAACCAAGAAGCTATGGTACCAGGGAACAAAATAATACTGGAAGCAAAAATTGCAGGGATAACCCCAGCCATATTCACTTTCAACGGTAAATGTGTACTTTGTGCTGCGAAAACTTTACGACCTTGCTGACGTTTCGCATAGTTAACAACGATACGACGTTGACCACGCTCAATGAAAACAACGAAGAAAGTCACGGCAAACACTAATACTGCAACCAACAGCAACAGGAGGAAGTGCAGGTCGCCTTGCCGAGCTTGCTCGATGGTGTGACCAATTGCAGGCGGTAGACCTGCAACGATACCAGCAAAGATTATGATTGAAATACCGTTACCGATACCTCGTTCAGTAATCTGCTCACCCAGCCACATCAAGAACATGGTTCCCGTGACCAGACTTACAACAGCCGTGAAATAGAATGCAAAACCAGGATTAATCACTAACTCTTGCATTCCAGGCATCTTCGGCAACCCAGTAGCAATACCGATTGACTGGAATATTGCCAGCACTAGTGTGCCATAGCGGGTGTACTGACTGATCTTACGACGACCAGATTCCCCTTCCTTCTTGATCTCTGCTAAACGAGGATTAACCACAGTTAGCAACTGGATAATAATAGATGCTGAAATATATGGCATTATACCCAGTGCAAAGATAGAAGCACGGCTTAAAGCACCACCAGAGAACATGTTAAACATTTCAATGATGGTGCCTCTTTGCTGCTCGAGCAATTTGGCAAGCACAGTGGCATCAATACCAGGGATTGGAATAAAAGAGCCAATACGGTAAACAATTAGAGCTCCAATGACAAACAAAAGTCTGCGTTTTAACTCGCCTAATCCGCCTTTGGCACTTTGAAAATCTAATCCTGGTTGTTTAGCCATCTGTTACTTATTCCTCAATTTTACCGCCAGCAGCTTCAATTGCAGCACGGGCGCCTTTAGTAACACGCAAGCCACGCACAGTTACTGCGCGATTGACTTCGCCAGAAAGCATTACTTTAGCGAATTCAATTTGAGGGCCAATAATGTTAGCAGCTTTCAGTGCATTCAGATCGATAACATCGCCTTCAACGCGGACAAAATCAGACAGACGAATTTCTGCGGTGATCATTGCTTTACGTGAAGTGAAACCAAATTTTGGCAGACGACGATATAAAGGCATCTGGCCGCCTTCAAAACCACGACGAACGCCACCGCCAGAACGAGACTTCTGACCTTTGTGACCACGACCGCCGGTTTTACCTAGACCAGAACCGATACCACGACCTACACGTTTAGATGCGTGCTTGGCACCTTCAGCCGGAGACAGAGTATTTAAGCGCATCTGTTACTCCTCAACTTTAACCATATAGGAAACCAAGTTGACCATACCGCGAATAGCTGGTGTATCTTCACGCTCAACAGTATGCCCAATACGACGCAGACCTAAACCAGTCAGAGTTGCCTTATGTTTAGGCAAACGACCAATTGAGCTGCGAATCTGAGTGATTTTAATAGTCTTAGCCATGGTCATTACCCCAGAATTTCTTCGACGGATTTGCCACGCTTAGCTGCGACCATTTCTGGAGACTTCATGCTGTCTAAAGCATCCAGAGTTGCACGAACCACGTTGATCGGGTTAGTGGAACCGTAGGTTTTAGCCAGTACGTTACGAACTCCAGACACTTCCAGAACAGCGCGCATCGCACCACCGGCGATGATACCTGTACCTTCGTGAGCAGGCTGCATAAACACGCGAGATCCGGTGTGTGAGCCTTTCACTGGGTGGTACAGAGTGCCGCTGTTCAGAGCGACGGTTTTCATATTGCGACGTGCTTTTTCCATCGCTTTCTGGATCGCTGCCGGAACTTCGCGTGCTTTGCCGTAACCAAAACCAACGCGACCGTTACCATCACCAACTACAGTCAGTGCTGTAAAGCTGAAAATGCGGCCACCTTTAACGGTTTTTGATACGCGGTTTACCGCGATCAGCTTTTCCTGCAGTTCGCCAGCTTGTTTTTCGATGTGAGCCATCTTACACCTCTACCTTAGAACTGAAGGCCAGCTTCACGGGCAGCATCTGCCAGTGCCTGGACTCTACCATGATATTGGAAACCAGAACGGTCAAAGGATACATCTTTGATGCCTTTTTCCAGAGCACGTTCAGCAACAATCTTACCAACTAATGCTGCGGCTTCTTTGTTTCCAGTAAATTTCAATTGTTCACTGATAGCTTTTTCTGTTGTAGAAGCTGCCACCAGAGTTTCAGAACCATTTGGTGCGATAACCTGCGCATAAATATGGCGAGGGGTACGGTGTACCACCAGGCGAGTTGCACCAAGTTCCTTGAGCTTGCGGCGTGCGCGGGTCGCACGACGGATACGAGCTACTTTCTTATCCATAGTGTTACCTTACTTCTTCTTAGCCTCTTTGGTACGCACGACTTCATCGGCGTAACGAACACCCTTGCCTTTATATGGCTCAGGACGACGATAGGCACGCAGATCTGCCGCAACCTGACCAATCACCTGCTTATCAGCACCTTTCAGCACGATTTCAGTTTGTGATGGGCATTCCGCAGTTATGCCTGCTGGCAGTTGATGCTCGACCGGATGCGAGAAGCCTAAAGACAAGCTAACTGCGTTGCCTTTAACTGCCGCACGGTAACCAACACCCACCAGTTGAAGCTTCTTAGTGAAACCTTCGTTAACACCGATAACCATTGCATTCAGCAGAGAACGAGTTGTACCTGCCTGCGCCCAAGCGTCAGCAAAACCTTCGCGTGGAACGAAATTCAGTTGGTTATCCGCATGTTTAATTTCAACTGCGTTGTGGATTGTACGACTTAGCTCGCCGTTTTTACCCTTAATCGAAATAACCTGACCGTTGAGTTTAACCTCTACGCCGGCAGGAATGACGACGGGTGCCTTTGCAACACGAGACATTCTTTCCTCCCGAATTAAGCTACGTAGCAGAGAATCTCGCCACCCAGACCAGCCTGGCGAGCTGCACGATCAGTCATTACACCTTTAGAGGTAGAAATAACAGCGATACCCAAGCCAGCCATAACTTGTGGCAGCTCATCTTTTTTCTTATAGATGCGCAGACTTGGGCGGCTTACACGCTGAATACTTTCTACAACAGCCTTACCTTGGAAATATTTCAAAGTAATTTCCAGTTCAGGCTTGGTGTCGCCTTCAATTTTAAAATCTTCAATGTAACCTTCTTCCTTCAGCACTTTGGCAATTGCCACTTTCAGCTTGGAGGAAGGCATGGTGACCGCAACTTTATTCGCGGCTTGACCGTTACGGATACGGGTCAGCATATCCGCGATCGGATCTTGCATGCTCATCTGTCTTTACTCCCGTGATTCAATTGGTGACAATTACCAGCTAGCCTTTTTAAGGCCCGGGATTTCACCGCGCATAGCGGCTTCACGGACTTTAATACGGCTCAACCCAAACTTCCGCAAAAACGCATGCGGACGCCCAGTTTGACGGCAGCGGTTACGCTGACGGCAAGGGCTGGAATCACGTGGCAGTGTTTGCAGCTTGAGAACGGCATTCCAACGGTCTTCATCAGATGCGTTGACATCAGAGATGATCGCTTTCAGTTCAACGCGTTTTGCGAAGAATTTCTCAGCTAATTTCGCACGTTTTACATCACGTGCTTTCATTGATTGCTTAGCCATGAGTACCCTGCCTTACTTGCGGAACGGGAAGTTAAACGCAGCCAACAGTGCGCGGCCTTCATCATCAGATTTCGCAGTCGTGGTGATAGTAATATCCAAACCACGTACACGATCCACTTTATCGTAATCGATTTCAGGGAAGATGATTTGCTCACGAACACCCATGCTGTAGTTACCACGACCATCGAATGATTTAGCGGACAAGCCACGGAAATCACGGATACGTGGTACAGCAATAGAAATCAGGCGCTCAAAGAACTCCCACATGCGTTTTCCACGCAGGGTTACTTTACAGCCGATTGGATAGCCCTGACGGATTTTGAAGCCTGCAACTGATTTGCGTGCTTTGGTGATCAATGGTTTCTGACCAGTGATTGCTGCCAAGTCAGCTGCTGCGTTATCCAGCAGTTTTTTGTCAGCGATCGCTTCACCAACACCCATGTTCAGGGTGATCTTCTCGACCCGAGGGACTTGCATGACAGAATGGTAACCAAACTGAGTCATCAGTTTCTGGACTACCTCGTCTTTGTAGTAATCATGCAGTTTCGCCATCGTATACTCCAAATTACTTGATAGTTTCGTTGTTAGATTTGAAGAAACGAACTTTTTTGCCGTCTTCGAATCTAAAACCTACACGGTCAGCCTTACCGGTTGCTGCGTTAAAGATAGCAATGTTAGAAACATTAATAGCCGCTTCTTTTTCAACAATGCCACCTGGTTGGTTCAGAGCCGGAACTGGCTTCTGATGTTTTTTAACCAGGTTGATACCTTCAACAATTACTTTACCAGAAGAAAGAACCTGTTTTACTTTACCGCGCTTACCTTTGTCTTTACCGGTCAGCACGATAATTTCGTCATCACGACGGATTTTCGCTGCCATTTCCTGCTCCTTAGAGTACTTCAGGTGCCAGAGAGATAATTTTCATGAACTTTTCATTACGAAGCTCACGAGTTACCGGCCCAAAAATACGCGTACCGATAACTTGCTCACTATTGTTGTTCAACAATACACAAGCGTTGCTATCGAAGCGAATGACAGAACCGTCCGGGCGACGAACACCCTTCTTGGTGCGCACCACTACCGCTTTCAGGACATCACCTTTTTTCACTTTACCACGAGGAATTGCTTCCTTGATGGTGATTTTAATGATGTCGCCGACGTGTGCGTAGCGACGGTGCGAGCCACCCAGAACCTTGATACACATTACGCGACGTGCACCGGAGTTGTCGGCCACGTTCAGCATAGTCTGTTCTTGGATCATTTTAGTGCTCCGCTAAATGTCAACTACTACTGAGCCACTTTATTTTTAAAGAAGCCGTTTCAATATCCCATACTACGAGGGCGCGGCATTATAACACCACATCTTCGCGATGGACAGAAAAATAAACGGCCCGTTATTTTTTGAGCCGTTTATTTCGTACGAGACAACGCTCTATTATAGAACCGCTTTCTCTATAACGCGAACTAAAGTCCAAGATTTAGTCTTAGACAGTGGACGGGTTTCGCGGATTTCCACGACATCACCAATTCCACATTCATTGTTCTCGTCATGTACGTGCAGTTTAGTCGTACGTTTGATGAACTTACCATACAGAGGGTGTTTCACCTTACGTTCAATAGCAACAACAATGGATTTTTCCATTTTATCGCTAACAACACGACCTTGCAGAGTACGGATTTTATCGGTCATTACGCACCCGCCTTCTCAGTCAGTAAAGTCTTAACGCGTGCAATATTACGACGCACTTGTTTCAACAGATGAGACTGTTGCAGCTGGCCACTTGCCGCCTGCATACGTAAATTAAATTGTTCACGCAACAGGTTTAGCAGCTCAGTGTTCAGCTCTTCAACGCTTTTTTCGCGCAGCTCTTGTGCTTTCATTACATCACCGTCTTAGTTACAAAGGTGGTTTTGATAGGCAGTTTCGCTGCTGCCAGCTTGAATGCTTCACGAGCCAGCTCTTCAGGCACACCGTCCATTTCATACAGGACTTTACCGGGTTGGATCAAGGCAACCCAGTATTCTACGTTACCTTTACCTTTACCCATACGCACTTCGAGTGGCTTTTCGGTGATAGGTTTGTCTGGGAACACACGGATCCAGATTTTACCTTGACGTTTAATTGCACGGGTCATAGCACGACGTGCCGCTTCGATCTGACGAGCAGTCAGACGACCACGGCCTACAGCTTTCAGACCGAAAGTGCCGAAGCTAACATCCGCACCGGCAGCCAGACCACGGTTGCGGCCTTTGTGCACTTTACGGAATTTCGTACGCTTTGGTTGTAACATCAGCGACTCTCCTTACTTGCGGCCTTTACGCTGCTGCTTTTTAGGTTGCGCAGCCGGTTTTTCCGCCTGTTCAACTGCAGCCATACCACCCAAGATCTCACCTTTGAAGATCCATACCTTAACGCCGATTACACCATAAGTGGTGTGCGCTTCAGAAGTATTGTAGTCGATGTCCGCACGCAGAGTATGCAGAGGTACACGACCTTCACGATACCATTCAGTACGTGCGATTTCAGCACCGCCCAGACGGCCACTGACTTCCACTTTGATACCTTTAGCGCCCAGACGCATAGCATTCTGTACAGCACGTTTCATAGCACGGCGGAACATAACACGACGTTCCAGCTGCGAGCTGATGCTGTCAGCAACCAGTTTTGCGTCCAGTTCAGGTTTACGCACTTCGGCAATATTAATCTGCGCAGGAACGCCAGCGATATCCGCTACAGCCTTACGCAGTTTTTCAACGTCTTCACCTTTTTTACCGATTACAATGCCTGGACGAGCAGTGTGAATGGTCACACGGATGCTTTTCGCAGGACGCTCGATAACGATACGTGAAACAGATGCTTTAACCAGTTCTTTGTTCAAGTACTGGCGAACTTTAAAGTCACTGTCTAGGTTGTCAGCGAATTCTTTGGTATTCGCATACCAGGTAGAGTTCCAAGGTTTGACAATCCCCAGACGAATACCATTAGGATGTACTTTCTGACCCATTGCTAGTCTCCAGAGTCTCAGCGATCGGACACAACCACAGTAATGTGGCTGGTGCGCTTCAGGATACGATCTGCGCGGCCTTTGGCACGAGGCATAATACGCTTCATAGTCGGGCCTTCGTCTACGAAAATTTTCGTGACTTTCAGATCATCGATGTCAGCGCCATCGTTGTGTTCTGCGTTAGCAATAGCAGACTCAAGTACTTTCTTCACTAAACCAGCAGCTTTCTTGTTGGTATAGGTCAGAGTTTCCAGAGCTTGCGACACTTTCTTACCGCGGATCAGGTCAGCCACAAGGCGAACCTTCTGAGCAGAAGAACGAGCGTGGCGATGTTTAGCGATAGTTTCCATCTCTTCCTCCTACCTTAGCGCTTTTTAGCCTTTTTATCGGCCGCATGGCCGCGATAAGTACGGGTCGGCGCGAATTCACCCAGTTTGTGACCAACCATTTCGTCGGAAACAAAAACTGGAACATGCTGACGACCATTATGGACAGCGATGGTCAAACCGATCATGTTAGGAAAGATCGTTGAACGACGGGACCAAGTCTTAATAGGCTTTTTGTCTCCGCTTTCCACCGCTTTCTCTACCTTCTTCAGCAAGTGCAGGTCAATAAATGGACCTTTCTTGAGAGAACGTGGCATAGCTTATCCTCTAATTATTTTTTAGAACGGCGACGTACGATATATTGATCAGTACGTTTGTTGCTACGGGTCTTCTTACCTTTGGTCTGGATGCCCCATGGAGTTACAGGGTGTTTACCAAAGTTACGACCTTCACCACCACCATGTGGATGGTCTACTGGGTTCATCGCCGTACCGCGAACAGTAGGACGGATACCACGCCAGCGGCTTGCACCAGCTTTACCCAGAACGCGCAGCATATGTTCTGCGTTACCAACTTCACCTAAAGTAGCACGGCAGTCAGACAACACTTTACGCATTTCACCAGAACGCAGACGCAGAGTTACATAAGAACCATCACGTGCAACGATCTGCGCATAAGCACCTGCTGAACGAGCCAGCTGGCCACCTTTACCTGGTTTCATTTCTATGTTGTGAACAGTAGAACCAACCGGGATATTACGCATTGGCAAAGCGTTACCAGCCTTGATCGCTGAATCAGCACCAGACTGGATTTGATCACCTGCTTTCAAGCCCTTAGGGGCAAGGATATAACGACGCTCACCGTCTTTGTATAGAACCAGTGCGATGTTTGCTGAACGGTTTGGATCATATTCCAGACGCTCAACAACAGCAGGGATACCGTCTTTGTTACGTTTGAAGTCAATCAGACGATAATGCTGTTTATGGCCACCACCAATGTGACGAGTGGTAATACGACCATTGTTGTTACGACCACCAGTTTTGTTGTTTTTTTCCAACAACGGAGCATAAGGTTTACCCTTATGCAGCTCAGGGTTAACCACTTTAACAACGTGGCGACGGCCCGGAGACGTAGGTTTACATTTAACAACTGCCATTGTTCTTTACTCCTCCGACTTACTCAGCGCCGCCAACGAAGTCCAGATTCTGGCCTTCTTTCAAGGTGACGTAAGCTTTTTTCCAGTCGCTACGACGACCAATACGCTGACCGTGGCGTTTAACTTTACCTTTAACCAGCAAAGTGTTTACACCTTCAACTTCAACTTCAAACAGTTTCTGTACGGCAGCTTTGATCTCTGCTTTAGTCGCGTCTTTCGCAACTTTGAGAACGATGGTATTACTTTTTTCCATCGCTGTAGAAGCTTTTTCAGATACATGCGGCGCGCGCAGTACTTTCAGCAGACGTTCTTCACGGATCATGCCAGCATCTCCTCAACTTGCTTCACAGCTTCAGCAGTCATAACCACTTTGTCGAAGGCGATCAGGCTTACAGGATCGATACCAGCTGTATCACGAACGTCAACCTTGTACAGGTTACGAGCTGCTAAGAACAGGTTCTCATCAACTTCGCTAGTGACGATCAGCACGTCTTCCAGAGCCATTTCTTTCAGTTTCTGCACCAGCAACTTAGTCTTAGGAGCTTCAACAGTGAACTTCTCGACAACGATCAGACGATCTTGACGTACCAGTTCAGACAGGATGCTTTTCAGAGCACCACGGTACATCTTTTTATTAACTTTTTGACTGTGGTCCTGTGGCTTCGCTGCGAAAGTTACACCACCAGAGCGCCAAATTGGACTTTTAATAGAACCAGAACGTGCACGACCAGTACCTTTCTGACGCCATGGTTTTTTACCTGAACCAGAAACTTCAGCACGAGTTTTCTGAGCACGAGTACCTTGACGAGCACCAGCTGCATACGCAACAACTACTTGATGCACAAGCGCTTCATTGAAATCACGCCCGAAGGTAGTTTCGGAAACAGTCAGCGCGCTTTGCGCGTCTTTCATTACCAATTCCATTCCTATCTCCTCGACGTTACGCCTTGACAGCCGGTTTTACGATCAGGTTACTGTTCGTTGCACCTGGAACAGCACCTTTGACCAGCAGCAGGTTACGCTCAGCGTCAACACGTACTACATCTAGGCTCTGAACAGTTACACGTTCATTACCCAGTTGGCCTGCCATTTTCTTGCCTTTGAATACCTTGCCCGGAGTCTGGTTCTGACCGATAGAACCCGGAACACGGTGAGACAAGGAGTTACCATGGGTAGCATCCTGAGTACGGAAGTTCCAGCGTTTAACAGTACCCGCGAAACCTTTACCTTTAGATGTACCAGTAACGTCGACTTTTTTAACGTCAGCGAAAATTTCAACGCTAATGCTTTGACCTATAGTGAACTCTGCCTCATCATTTTTTGACAGACGGAATTCACGTAGGATGCGGCCAGCTTCAACGCCAGCTTTAGCGAAATGACCTGCTTCAGATTTATTAACGCGGTTAGCTTTTTTGCTACCAGTCGTTACCTGAATTGCACGATAACCGTCAGTCTCGTTGTTTTTAACTTGAGTTACACGGTTATTTTCGATTTCGATAACAGTTACAGGGATTGAAACGCCATCTTCAGTGAAGATGCGAGTCATGCCCACTTTTTTACCGACTAAACCAATCATTGTTTCAACCTCTCAATCGCTCAATGACCTGATTAACCCAGGCTGATCTGCACGTCTACACCGGCAGCCAGATCCAGACGCATCAGAGCATCAACGGTTTTCTCGGTTGGCTCAACGATGTCAACCAGACGTTTGTGAGTGCGAATTTCGTACTGATCACGCGCGTCTTTATTAACGTGCGGAGAAATCAGAACGGTAAAACGCTCTTTACGAGTCGGCAGCGGGATCGGACCACGAACTTGCGCACCAGTGCGCTTCGCAGTCTCTACGATTTCCGCAGTTGATTGATCGATTAAACGATGATCAAATGCTTTTAGGCGGATACGGATTCTTTGGTTCTGCATGAGACCAGAGCTCCAACTATTTTATAAACGTAAATGATTACTCCTCGCACCCATTTCGATTGATAGGGGAGTGTAATCGTTCAATGTGTAACCCCCATATCGGGAGTATTTTAAATGGCGGTTATTCACCGCTCATTGCTGATAATAAACCAGCCCTACTTTGTGTAAGTAAGCTCACGCATTATACGTGGATTTACCTACAAAGCAAGATTAAGAGTGAAATCTATTCAAAAAAGTACATACAAGAAGGGAAGCGAGAAGGAAAATAGCAGAAAAGCGCCCTATATAAAACCTATAGGGCGGTTAAATTATAATTATTCTTCTTCACTAAGTTGAGATTGAATGTAATTTTGTATGCCAATTCTAGTTATCAGTTCAAGTTGAGTTTCCAACCAATCTATATGATTTTCTTCATCAGCAAGTACCTCTATCATCAAATCTCGGCTGACGTAATCATGAACCGAATCGGCATATGAGATCGCTTCTCTCAGATCCTTGGCACCACGTAACTCCAATTCCAGATCAGATTGCAGCATTTCTTCTACATCTTCTCCAATATTAAGTTTACCTAAATCTTGTAGATTTGGCACTCCCTCCAGAAAAAGAATACGTTCGATAAACTTGTCTGCGTGCTTCATCTCATCAATGGACTCACGATACTCGGCTTCGTTTAAACGCATTAGTCCCCAATTTTTAAACATTCGGGCATGCAAAAAATATTGATTAATGGCGACAAGTTCATTACCAAGAAGTTTATTCAAATGTGCAATTATTTTTTTATCACCTTTCATAACAAGTTCCTCCGCTTCCAGTCACTAACTGTAGTACTAATTTAGCAGAGTAATTGCAAGAAAATTGTGTTTATTTTAAGCGACATTATTTATTGGAGGTAGTAGAGCTATCTCCTCATTCAGTATTTCACGTGCCTGACGTATGCATTTTCCGCAGTCACTTCCTATAGGAACAAAGTTCCTCAACTCTCTGATAGAACGAATATGTTGCTGATGAACAGCGTTACGTATGGTTTTATCACTTACTGCATTACAGAGACAGACATACATGAAATCACTCTTCTAACTATTTACACTCTTGATGGATATACAGGTCAGATAAAATATCCATGCCTAAAATTGTTCACGCTTACAAAATAAGCGATACCACAGAATAGTAAATGTAAATAAATCTCATTTCAATTATTGTTTTTGTTTTGTTGAGTAATAAAAAAGCCACCAATTACGGTGGCTCAAAATAGAAAAGAGGAGCCAAGGCTCCTCTTTTCTCATAATCTTTTAATAATCAAATATTAAGCAATAACTTTAGCAACAACACCAGCACCTACAGTACGACCACCTTCACGGATTGCGAAACGCAGACCGTCATCCATGGCGATTGGGGCAATCAGGTTCACGATCATGTTGATGTTG
>NZ_JAQRFI010000055.1 GCF_028598805.1 Xenorhabdus yunnanensis
ATCGAGCCGGTATCATCCTGACATTCCAGAACAGTGGGACGACTATTTACCCCCCATAACGATAAATTCACCCGCGATTTGGCTGTTCTCAATGACGACAACACCAAATCACGTTGTTCACCAATAAACACGCCTTTAGAAAACCTAACATCACCCTGATATGTACCGCCCTTTGATGCCGAAACGGCATCAACATCACTGGCATCTAATGCAATGTCACTTGACAGCCATTTCCCATTAATTCGCCGGCTATCAGGCACGGCGCGACGCGCTTTTTCTATCGTGACCCCTAACCCCAGGTTTTTCAAAAACGCCGATTTGTCCTCAATGTCTGCCCCGTTCTCATTTCGGGACAATCGGTGGTACGCGCTACTATATGCGTCTTTCGCTAATTCATATGCTTCTCTCACCGCTCGAGGGGTTGCCGCCTCTATTTCACTGTTACTATCCGTGGCATTGCTGAGCTGGACGAGGCCGGGTTGGGTGAGTGAGGCGCGGGGGAGTTTATCCAGTGTCGAAATAGTCCCTAATCCTAAATTGTTCCTCGCTGTTGCCTTATTGGTCACATCTGCTAGGTTGTTGGATTTCTGCAAAAACAACCCATCAGGATCAGCGAGTGCATTTTTCCAGCCCATAGAGGTATTACTGTCTGGGTCTGTCATATTCCCATCTACAGTATTCCACCAAATCCGTTTGCCGCCTGCACTGAGGACTACAGCCCCAATGCTATACCCTCGAATAGCCTGACAGAACTCTGCATTGAATGTGTATAACCCACCTGATTGCAAATAACGCAGCGCTGCCGTGATATCGTTCAGTAACCCGTTAAAGTCTTTGCCATGTGGCGGTATCCCACCCGCAGAAATCGGCGCCATTGTTGAGGGCGGGAATCCACTGTCATAGGCGGCATTACCGCCAGATTTAGTTTTTTCTGTTGCCGTGTCTGGGATCAAGTTTTTATCACCGGCACTAGCAAATGGGACTAAAATTTGTCGTGGTTTATCATTTAACTTCATTGTTGTTGTACCTTTTGAATAATTGAAACACTCACCCCTGCGGGATATGGCAGCGCATCGGATGATTGAACTATCCCCAATTCGGCTGTAGATAGCTCAAACTCAAATACGTAGCTCATTCTCAAGCCACCATCATTTTTCACATACGCCTGCCCGCTCTCTCCGAACATATAAATCAACATGCGATTAATATTCGGAACGGTGCAATCGGTGATATTCGACATTGCTTTCATCATGATGAGTTTTCGATACATTGCGTCAGTCAGCTCGACTGTTTTTGTTGATGTTCCGCCACCATAAAACGGTGCCTGATTAAATGGGCGCGGGTCGGAGCGTTCTGGCACCGAATGACGAGCCTCACTGAACCCCAGATATTGAAAATCATCCCGAACAGTTAACAGGCGATTAACACCCACAATCTTTCCCCACACATCTAACCCATAGGTTTCTGCGGTTTCGATATTCCAAATCAGGTCATAAAAATTATCGATAAATTCGTCGGGGGATACTGCGGAATTGAAGCTATTAATGATGGAATTCAATTTAGGGCTGGCGGCGTATTGGGCGAGTATGGTCTCGGCCACATTTTTCACATTAGACCTCCATCATATTAATCATGATATTGGAACTATCCAACGTGGGTATCTCATCAATGCCAAAACTCACCGCAGCATCATAACGAGCGGCATCCCTGCTCAGGGTAATGCTGACAATATCAATATTTGCCTGGTCAATATTATAGACGCCGGAATAATAGCGTCCGGCATATAATGTTGTTCCTATGCGTGCCCGTGTTCCGCCATCAATGCCATTAAATGCGTCTTGGACTGCGTTCACGACTAATTCATTGATATTCGATGACAGAAATTCATTTTTCCGCAAATTAATCCGCACAGAGACGCCGATTGGCTTGACCGTTTCCCATTGGATGACATATTCAGGATATGGCTGCCCATACCCATCCTTATCGACTATCGTGAGCTCTGTATTACCACACATATCAATACCCGGAGGACCACTGTTCCAAATTGCATTAGCGATGTCATCCGCTTTCCCTCCATAGACTCCTACATAAATTGAATGTGGTAATAATGGGTAGCTGGATGTCCCAGTATTTTTTGTAAAGCCACTATTATTAGAAATAACATACGCATCAACTAAGCCAGCAACTTCCAGTACTGCGGCACGAATAGCCCCTAACGTATTTCTGGAATTGCGGGCAACAGATTGTCGGCGACGATATTCAAAATTAGCCCGGCTTTCCTCATTTGCCCCTGGCACACCAGCGGCCTCATTAAGAATTCCAGACCAACCGGATACAGAACTGTATATTGTATCCAGATCCCCAATCTGGCACGGTATTGGACCTGCAGTGGTATTCTGAAAAACAATATCAACAGAACCTGTGGCAGGGATGGTTGCACTGTTCAACGAATGATACAGATAGCCGGTTTTATCACGCGCAATACTCCCCGCCGGAATTACCGTCCCGACCATGCCTGTGCATCTTGCTGTCACCGTCGTGCCTGACGCCGGAATCCTGTCCAGAAAATAAATTCGCCCAATCGCATCCTGAAAACGCCCTGAGGCATAATCCGGGTTTATCTGATTCACGATAGCCAGTAGCTGATCGTTTTTATCTGCAATAATGGCCGAGTCACTCACCGCAATCTGTCCCTGTGGTGATGTCAGACTGGTGCTCATCTGCCCGCCCATTGCCGTAGACAAATCACTGAGCCGCCCGTTCAATATGTCAATTTCATCCGGTACCAGCAGCCCCGTTTTAGTGAATGTCACTGACGGGACGCTGGTTGATAAATTTACTGTTTTCGTCATAGATTCACCGTCATTTGGTTAAAATTACTGTCTGTTATCACCATCACGCCATTAATACTCCGATTTGCATCACTGACCGCGGTACATGATGCAGACTGAACATAAGGCAATTTGAGAGCCTCTTGTTCCATCTTGGCATTGATAAGCTGCGTACCGGGCCAATGTCCAAAAATACGTTGGTAATAAGGAATACCTAGCGTTGTGTCATACCAGCACTCACCCAAGAACGTACTGCACGCACACGCGACATCTTGGGCAACTGCATAGGGATTTTGGGTGACAGCCAGATCGCCCGCTGCGTCTAACATAATGTCCCAGTCATCAGGATTGAGACGTAATGAACAGGTTTGCACTCAGTCCTCCAATAAAAGAAAACCCCACCGAAGTGAGGTTGTTGCAATAAAAAAACCGCACTAGGCGGCAGATATGAAAAAGGCCACGCAGAGCGCAGCCTTGGATAAATGTTAACTGGATTAGTTAGTAATGGTAGGAGGTGAATAACGCCGTATAATATATACATCATTCACATCACATTCTGGATAAATCCACTCAGCCCAATTCGATATTATCCATTCCTTTTTTAAACCTACCGAATTTGTAAGTTCACTTTCTTTGGGTAATTCAACTAACAACGACCCGGCTTTGTGTCCAGTAGAGATAACCAGCGCATGCATGGTATCTTTATCAGGATTAGGGAAATTAATCACTAAAAGGTCTACAAATTCTTCATATGGCCAAACGGCAGGGAATCTAAAAACACAGCCTCTACCTATGCCGTCTTGTTCATAATCAATAAGCTTTACCATTATTTTACCCTTAAATTGTGACCGCCCTTATTATCAATGCTACCTTCGATAAAACGCAATCCCATATCTATCTCACCTAAATGGTTCCCCAGTTTCTTGCCAATTTTCTCAAATCGTCCATGTTGTGTGTCAATAGAATAATAATACTTTTTATCCTGATATATTATTCTTCCTCTATTTAATTTTTCAATATTTTTAGCTCTTGTCCAATGATGCTGTTTTGCTACTTTTTCTGCCATTTTTTTTACTACAACAACTCTTTCATCTGCGCATAATTGAACTAAGCTTTTTTCAAACTCACTAACTGTTTGATCATTTGGTAATTTATCGTGATCCTTAAGTTCCACCAGACTAATAAAACTGGCTGGCTCAAAATCCGCGATATCTTGTACCTGACTTCCAGCATAACCGTTTGAGATAGTCAGTGAACCAGCATAAGACAACGCTCCAAACAGAACGCTAGAAATAGTTAAAATTACAATTAATACTCTCTTCATATCGTATGATCTCACTTTTGCTAATTAACATCTCCCTCAAGATACACCACTTTACATAAACAAAAATTATACGATGTGTAAAAATTAACCATCACACTAAATCTTATACTATTTTTTTTGACTACCTTGATAATGAGGGAAAGTAGGTGTTATAGCTCAGTGAAATAAACGTAAGAGCAAGAGTTCAAACTACTCTTGTGAGAAAAATTTGTTGCCTCTACACAACCATCTAATAACTAGTGGAATTGTAAATTCAAGGTTTGCTGCTAATAAAAAACCGCACGAGGCGGCTAGGATTTGGGTATTAAAAAACCCGCTCAGGGCGGGTTAATTATTGTCTCTGAAATCTTGAGCTATTCTTGCTAAATAACCCATTATCTTAGGATTCCTGGCTTTGCCGTGGGCATCAGGGTGCATTATTGCTAATAAGGAATATTTGTATTCTTCCAAAAGCCCTTGAACGTAAACCAAGCAAGCATCGTTTTTAGTGTCACCTGATTTACAAGTTCTATAATACTGAACTCTGTTCTTGAGGAATGAGTCAGGCGGAAAACAAAGATGAATATGCATCAGACATGATTTATATGCAGCTTCTGGTTGAGTATAAGCGACATCACGGCCAAAATAATCGGGAACTTCTCCAGTCTCTTTATAATGCTTAAAGTCTTGCAATATAGCTTGCTCAAGATCTGGATGCTTAAGGAAGACGTCATCAAAAAAATCTTTCCTTGTGTATTTGTTTATTGATACGTCCACTTGCTCCATTTATCACCCGGTAAATGAATAATTTTCAGACTCAATCTTTTTAGTTGTATAAGCAGCTAGTTCTGATAGTGCAGCTTTATTTATGTCACTTTTATAAATAGCAGGAAAAGCAAACAACTGACGAGAAAAGTCATTCAACCGCACTATCTCAAACCTAGCTTTTGCCACGGATTTAAGATAGAGCCGCATTTCTTGTTTTTCTTCATCAGGTCGGTCTTGCTTTAACATGGCTTTAAGCCCCTGCTCAAACCCTCTTATTGTGGTTTCACAGGCTTTATTCATTTCCAAGTCGTTTTGAATCATAGTTCCACGGACTTGGCTTTCATCAAGGCTCAGAAGATTTAGATAATAATCACTGATTTCATTAGCTAATAAATCAATAGTTTTTCTTCTTTCTTGATATTGAGTTTTTAACTCATCCAGACTACAGATAGTCTTACCTACATTAAAGTTAAACATACTGCGTTCGTCCCCTGAATCCACTGGCTCAGCAGCAAATGAAGGGACTGTTAACGCGCCTCCAAATAAAACTCCTGCTAAACAACTTTTTAGTAGTGATAGATTCATGACGTTTTACCTTATCAAATAGTTGATCATAGTGAGTCACAAACAGTCATAGAGTGTCACTATGTATCACTATATGATACATTTTTTAATCTTACAACCACATGAGAAACGATAATTAACGGCTTATATAAGCACGATTGAGGAAGATGGGAGCAAGTTAAACACATACTTTAGAAAGATGGGGTCACATTGCTATCACTTTGTATTAAATATCACACATGTGATGAAAATCAATTTTCAGCCATCCGTGGCCTAGTTCCAGAACCTAACCGACGTATCGCTACTAAAAGAAGACCTGCCGAAGCAGGTTTGATAACTCATTAATATTTCATTAATCGTCTTTATGCGACAAGTCCAGCGCCTCGTTAATCAGATCCTCCGTGATGTCGTCAGATACTTTAATGTGAGCTTCACTGCGACCAAGCTCACCGCTCTCCCACGCCTCATCGGTGGAAGCTATCAAGTTTGTTTTGCTCATTTCTCTGTTCCTAGATTGTGCTTTTTACAAGTTAACCCATTAAAGCCATCCGTGGCTTGGGGTTAAAATATGTTCATTGGTAGCGAGATCATGCTATCAATGTGATATCCATATAGTCGTGCCACTCCGTCAAGAATACCTTTCGGTGTCTCTGTCCCACCTTTGAAAACTTCTGTCTTGTTTAGGTGCTTATCATAGACTTCCAACTTGACGACATATCTGAAATTTGGTGGCTGAGGTTTTAGCTCTTTCTTTTTAACCTCACCCGTAGTCCAGTACTCATAAAGAACGTCGTCGCATTCGTCCTGATATCGAATAACTTTCTCACGAATCGACGCTTTAACTTTATTGGGGCTGATAGTGGCTAACCAGCCAGCAAGTTTACGGAGAGCGAGACAAGTCATTGATTGAGAACCGCCTTTTGTGGGTATAACGATTTCCGTGATACCTTTTGAGAAGCGAGTTTTTAACTTCTCTAACTGCGATTGCCAAGCTAGCCCCATACCTTCAACAATTGGCTTCATCGGCACATACGGCTCGCCGTTATAATTAACGACATATAGATCTGAGCCATGAAATGGGACGTTAATAGTTTTACAAACTTCATTAACTGGTATACTTAACATGTCTATATTCCTGCAAGAGTTGTAGATGTTGTATAAGAAGCCCTGACTATTTGCCGTAGTTGGGGCTTCACCGTTTTAAAGCGATACTATTTATTACGTGATTGTAACTTTCTGTAAAGATTTCTATGCTGAATTTGGGAAGCGCCTCGTAAATCAAATTTATAGCGAGTTAATCGGTTGCATTAGTTATATGGTGTGATAGTTTAACTAGCTTACAGCCATCCTTGGCCTTCAAATCCTTAAGCTACTTCAACTCCGTGAATCAGGTGTCTAAGCGCCTTAATACCGTTCTCGTTGTAACGGAAAGCTTCGACTTGCTTGTCTGAATGAGCCGATTTGTCCAGAAAGAACTTGCCGTGTTGTTTATTTTTGAGATTGTGCTCATTGGCAACACGTCCGATTTTGTTTGCTGATACATCCAGCATTTTTCCTACTTCACCAGCCGTATAATACTTTTCTTCCAGCACAGGAAGAGGGACTGCTTCAAAACCGACGATAGGGTTAACAATATTGGCCGCTGCACATTGTTTTGCTTCATTGCTCAAATTTGGCATCAGAGCAAACAAACTACTGACAGCATCAACTGACATTTTCAGTGTTCTGGCGCGGCGGTATTCAGGTAAGCCTGACTTACTTTTCTCTGGTGCTGCTGGCGATAACTTTCCAGTGCGGTAATCAATGAAAGTCTGGTTGACCTGTAATTGGAATGATGGGCTTATCCATCCTGCATATGAAACAGCGAGAAGCTCATGAGCAAATGTGCCGGGATTCGTGCCACCCAAAATAGTGATGATTGATTTTTGACCACTATGCATATTCACATACTGATTGTCTTTCAATAACTTAACTTCAAGTTCTAGCACTAAATCACTTGCTTGCTTTGTTCTGAGCCATTGCCCCGGTGATTTGCTTGCGCCTGTACCACTCGCCTTATGCAAGGCATTCAGGTTAAAACGGCCTTCTGAGTCGGTAGTGATTTCTACGCCTGCAATGACAGGTAGGTTATTATTTGCTATATTCACTTTGTCACTCTCTTTGTTAGGGTTGACATGTTGGTTTCTTCGAGCGTTACTGACAATTTAGAAGCCTCGTTGGTTGCACCCTTCGAGGTTTCACTTTTATTGAGTCTGTGTTGCATTTTCCTTATCCATATTTCTATCTGCGCATTTTGGGGATTCGTCAGCTTTTGAAACAAGAATATCCACGCAGATACGAACGCATGACGAACATATATTTCCATACAACCCTGCAATGAATGAGAGAGTTCCCGTATTACTTTCACCGCAAAAATTACAATTAATAGTTGTTGTTTTTATTTTCTTTATTTCCAATGACATTTTATTCTCCTAATGCTTGTGATACTGCGTTGCTATTGTGCTGCATTCTTTCTTTGCCCTATCACTCTATTCATTCTGTCCTTCAAAATTTTCACAATTTCAGCATTTAGAGAGCGCCCGCTCTCGTTGGATTCTTCTTCATACCACTCCCTTAATTCAGGTGGCATTCTTAAGGGATATGGGGGTATTCGTTGCTTATGACTCATAATGATTCCTTTTTTATCCTTTAAATTAACCTTCTACAAACAAGTATGGATCCTATGGATCCTATGGATTCCCTTGTCAAGTTAGTGTTTGGTATTTACACTCTTTAGTGTGAATCATAAGGAGTCAATATCATGTCACGCATAGCGCCGTACCCGCTAAGGATGCCACCTGAAATGAGGAGCAACCTAGAAGATAAAGCACAATCCTCAGTGAGAAGCTTGCAGCAAGAAATTCTTTTCAGGCTAGAAAGGTATCAGCAGATAGAATCACTTATTTCATCAACCAATAAAAATAAAGGTGATATCAAAGGTGATATATATGACTACATTGCAGAGCTAATGAGGAAAGCCAAATCTGTAGACGAGAAAGATGAAGAAATAAACAAACTAAAAAAAGAAATAGCAGAGCTATACGGGTCACTAAATCTATCAGAAACTGATAGGTTTATGAAAATCAGTCAGCAATCTCAAGTTATTGAAAAAGCTATTGAAAAGTTGATTGATGCGTTACCTCCTCATTACAACAAAAAAGCCCCGTGATGGGGCTTCGTAAGCTACATAGATAACGCCTTTAAGACATGAAGCGGATCTTTCTCTATCGCCTTTAACAATGCTTTTGCTGGCCCTGTTGGTTCTCGTCTTCCTTGTTCCCAATTACGAAGGGTTCCAACGTTAACAGAGATTAATTTAGCAAATCCCGCTTGGCTTAAGCCGGTTGTCTGACGAATGTTTTTTACCTTCACTGCCTCAATAGTTGTTTCACGAGAAGCAGCACGTTCACCATTCATGATTTCGTTCATCTGTGTCATGCTTTCAGTGAGTCTGGAAAATAATTTGCTATCCATTGTTACCATCCCTCATTTAATGCTCTTAAGACTTTCTTTTCTGACTCGCTAAGGTCATCTTTAATGCCTTTTTTATAAATCAGCAGCAGTCTTATATGTGAGACATCGACCTTGTGATAATAAATGACGCGTACACCGCCACGTTTACCTTTACCTCTGGATGCCCATCTAACTTTACGTAAGCCCCCAGTGTGCTGGATAACATCACCCGCAGCGGGATTGTCTGCAAGATATTGCTGAAACTCGCGATATTCATCATCACTTAACAGCTCTTTACAGTCTTCGGTGAATATAGAGGTCTCAATGAATATCATGTTTCAGTACGCCATTGGTGTATGTATGGAATGATAATAGCACTCTTATTTTATAAGTCAATGGCGTATGACTGGAGAGTTTGGATAGTAAAAGCCCCTACGGGCTATTTCCCCGCAGGTACACTGAGATTCATTAGACTCATAAACCCGCCGCTACCACACACAACATATTCAACAAAGACCATCACTTTTTTTCTTCATACATTTTTTTGACGGTTTCCATAAATAACTCTTTGAACTTATCAGATTCTAACTGAGCAAGTTCATCTATGTTTCTGGGATGTAATTCCTCGTCTACAGCAGATTGTAGGATCATGATTATTTCAGAGTTCATAGAACGACCATTTTTAGCAGCCCTTTCCTGAACTTTCTCTTTTAAATCATCAGGTATTCTAACTCCAATAGGAGTAATGCTTCTCATCCCTTTCATATCAGCTACCCATCTATAATATTTAGCATCACAGTGTAGCTAAAAAATCATTGACGAAATACTTTTATACTGATAGCTTTATAGCTACACATTAACTACACGGATAAGAGTATGAAAATCAGAACAATACCGCCTCTTGGGTTAAGGATAGAACCAGAGTTAAAGCAAATGCTGAAGGATATAGCAAAAAAAGAAGGAAGATCACTTAATTCAGAGTTAGTCCAGAGGCTAAAAAGAACCTTACGTGAAGATGGTTTAATAAATGTCTAAAACGGTGAAGCCCCAACTACGGCAAATAGTCAGGGCTTCTAATTTGTCAGAAACTTATCGAGGTAACCGACATGACAAGTATAGCAATTAGTGAAACTCATAACACCAATCAGTTAACTTTCCGTAGCACTGTGTTTAATACAGTGTCTCATGCTAATGATATTTGGCTTACGGCTCCTGAGTTAGCCAAAGCGTTACAATACAAGAAAACAGACGCAGTAACACAGATTTACGAACGCAATTCCGATGAATTCACACCTGCTATGACATTGACCCTCAAATTGAGTGTCAATGGAATAAACAATAGCTTACGTAAAAAATTGGTTAGAGTTTTCTCCCTCAGAGGCGCTCACTTAGTCGCTATGTTCTCAAAGACAGATGTAGCCAAAGAGTTCCGTAAATGGGTGCTGGATATTCTTGATCGGGAAGTTGAGAAAGATAACTCAGGAACTATCAAAACCACAGTCCAACAACGGAACCCACTAAAGAACGCTGTTAATCTGTTGGTGAGCAAGAAAGGTATTTTATATCCAGAAGCATATTCGCTCGTTCACCAGAGATTCAATGTAGAGCATATAGATGAGCTAACCGCCGATCAATTACCACAGGCTATCGAGTATGTTCACAAGATGGCACTGGAAGGTGAATACATTCCGAAAGATGTTGAACCCAGTAGATTAATTCACGACGAAATAGTTCGACTTGAAAAAGCGGTATCAATGTTTAATTCCGGTTATGAACTATGGAGAAAGAATATCTTCGTAAACCTTATTCAGATGGATGTTCCTTTATCCGGTTCAATAAATGCCATGCTTAAAGATTCTCTCTCCTTGCTAAGAGACCTAAAACAAAGAGTGTCAACCAGAATCTCAGCGAAATAGTTGCGCTAACCCCAAGCCACGGATGGCTAAATCTCAATACAGTGGCTACAATTTACCGCTATCTATCAGCCTATGATAAGTGATCAAATCCGACCCTCCCGAATCCATGCAAGAGATAACTTGCCTTGTTCTACCTTCATAATCATTATTCGAGTAAATTATTCTGGCGGCTATTGGATTAACTTTATAGTACTGAACAACAGATCCAATTTCTTTGTCTGTCAGAAGTAACTCTTCCCCAAGCCGGACATATTCATAACCTTTCCCTGTTTTTGAGTTCAGCATCATATTGCGCCCAGTTGAGGCTATAGTGGAAAAAAACATGAACTTCACTTGAATCTCGCAAAGATTCCTTAGCTTCTTCATATCTACATACGAATTATCTTTACTTAGTGATTCAATTTTTTTCTTCCACCTATCATCATCTGCTTTTTTCCTTGCCTCAGCCGCAGAAACTGTTTCGGTCTGGTAAAATTCATATGCGCATTCAGCGTTAACTTTGATGGTATTTTCGAGACTAAAACACTTAAAGACCAAGCTTTTCTTGAACGAGTCCGGCTCAGAAGCTTCCTTTATTTCACGTAAGTAATCATCTTTTCTTTCTGAAAACTGCTTAATTTCACGTCCATGTAAAAAAATATTTTTTTCTGCCTTGGCAGCATGAGTGAGATAATCGAATCGCTGTTCGTCAGTCGTTGCGCTACTTCGCTCTTTTTCTAATGCTGAGTTTTCCTCAGAGATAGCGCATCCAGATAGGAACAATACTGTGGAGATTGCAGCCAATAGTTTTCTTTCCATTACCTCTACTCCGGCTTGTTGGTTTTTGAACCACCTGATTCTACACCACCATGCACATGTGACGAAAGTTTAACCCCATTACCTGTGACCTCACCCTTGGCATCAATGGAGCCACCGAATTTAGCATCACCGCCATGACTACCACCGCCCTGAGTTACAGCACCGTTCAATGTAATAACGGGGGCATTTACAGTATAGGAGGTGTTTGCCGTTACTTCGACTTGAGGTGCATTGACGGTAATCTTATTTGGCGAAACGATATTTATTTGACTATCATTGAACTCAACATATTGGGTTGGTTGGGAATTCAGCACACCACCAAGATAGATGGCGTCTGAATAGTTATGTGTTCGCCCAGTGCCGGGCATAGCAGATTTTTTAGTTACCTTTACTGTGCTTATATCCTGATCACACACCGCAATTAACCCAATATCGCCCGGAACAGGATTCATAATGATTGCGCTATTGCCACGCTGTAATCTCCAAACAGGAATGTCGTAAATAATACCCTTATCTACTGGTCTACCATCGCCTGTAATAGCATAGACCATAGGCTTTACATCAACTTTATCCCCTTTGGCATTGACCACCTGAGCCAGAGTGATAAAGTGGTGACGCCCCAAGAACTGCCTCATCACAAAGTCTTGAATATTTGTATTACCATTCAAATCTGTTGGTCGAGTTGTTGATTTCATTTTTTATCCTCGTACTGAGTTATCATAAGTCGCTTGTGGTGTTGAAACCGCTGAATAAGTCCATTGTCAGATCCAATAAAAAAAGGCCGCATAAGCGACCCTGTTGTAAGCACATTATTTCAGCAACCCTTTGATTTATCCGAGACACTCAAATTGAGGGTCTCATTGGCTTAAAGCCATCCGTGACTTGGGGGCTAGTTCAGTCGCTTAGCCTTCTTCTCAAGTGCGGATTTTGTCAAGTAAGCAGCTCCAGAAGCATCCCATAAGTACGTATGAAACTGTGAGGCAATTGGTGAGTCTACTAATCTTAGAGCTGGCGATATCGATTCTTGCCAGATATCAGCCATTTTTTTGAGTTGCCTGTAAATGACTCCAATATTATCTAGCTCAAGTGATAAGTCTATTTTTACAGGTTGAGGTGATGGTAACTCTTCTTTACCAAGATATTCACCCTCCAGCACATTTAAAAACTCGATTGCTTCCATTATTTGTGATGGTTCAAGCTGGGTAATATGCTTAACTTCGAAATGCTCATGAACCAGCTTCCAGATATCAGGGTAAATCCTACCAAGGCCAGTCGTGATTAAACGTTCGGCAGTCTGGCGTAGTGGTGTTAACTGACTCGCTGTTGAGCGGCGAGTTTTGGGTTTTGTAACCACTGACTCTCTCTCAACTTCTCGATCAAGAATATCTAACACCCATTTTCGGAACTCTTTGGCTACATCTGTCTTAGAAAACATAGCGACTAAGTGAGCGCCTCTAAGTGAGAAAACTCTAACCAATTTTTTACGTAAACTATTGTTTATTCCATTGACACTCAATTTGAGGGTCATTGTCATAGCAGGTGTGAATTCATCAGAATTGCGCTCGTAAATCTGTGTTATTGCATCTGTTTTCTTATACTGTAATGCCTTAGCTAACTCAGGGGCCGTGAGCCAAATATCATTAGCATGAGACACTGGATTAAAAACCGTACTACGGAAAGTTAACTGATTGGTGTTATGTGTTTCATTAATTGCTATACTAGCCATGTTTACTTCCTTTGGTTTGGGTGAGTAAATTAGAAGCCCTGACTACTCGTAATAGTTGGGGCTTCACTGTATTTGAGCATCAATTAATCCATCTTCTTTCAAGCTTCTAATAACTCGTTGGATAATTTCAGAATTAAAAGAACGACCTTCTTGCTTTGCAACCTTTTGTACTAACTCCTTTAAATTTTCCGACATCCTTAATGTATACATCGCCTTATTTTCTTTCATCTCTCGATCTCCGTGATTCTTTTTGATATCACAAAGATATAACTATGAATATATCGTGTCAAGAAAAAAGTGAATACAATTTGATATCAATGTGATTAATGGCTAAGTTCAATGAAAAGAGTTAGAGATATAAGTCCATACAGCATAAGAATGCCTGACGAGTTAAAGGAAAAACTAACAGAGAGAGCCAAGAAAAATGGACGTTCCCTTAACTCAGAAATGGTCATGATCTTACAATCTGCTGTAGATGGGGAATCACAACCCAAAAATATTGATGAACTCGCTCAGCTCGAATCCGATAAGTTCAAAGAGTTGTTTATGGAAACAGTAAAACGGATGTACGAAAATAAGAAAGAATGAGGTATCCGTGTCCAGTAGGCCATACAAAAATCCACAGGTTAACCTTAGATTACCTGCTGAATTAAAAGAAAAAGTGAATGATTTGGCTGATATTAATGGGCGTTCAGCAAATGCAGAAATGGTTGCTGCTATTGAATATTGGGTCAATATGAATCATGCAGTTCCAGAAAACGAGCTGCCAGCTCTAGCCCAAAGGTTAGCCAGAGTAGAGGCTCAACTGGATAAACTTATTAAAAAATAAGCCCCATAAGGGGCTGTTCAAATCGAATATTTCAATGAAATATTTTGTTGTAGTTAAACATATATTCTTTGGGATATGCCTTACATTTCAGTTCATACATATCATGAAACATAAGCTGCTGCTCAGGGTTATAACGTAGTATCATAATCATTCTGGTATCAGCGCCAGCTTTCCTCGTTAACGATGAATACATATCATCTGAAATACCGAGCATAATTTTGTCAAATCCAACATCATAAAGCCTCCCCGATTTAGCTGCCTTAGCATAAACCGATGCTGCAACTCGTGCGGAAGCTGCGCAATATTTATCAATATTCGCGTTTGTTAGTTGCAACCCTGATCTGAATATTTTTTGTGCTGAATTTTTAGCATTTTTAACTTCCATTTTATGTTTTTCTTCCTCCCGTCTCGCTTCTTCCTGATCCTCTCTTTTCCTGTTTTCGGCCGTTTCTTCATCTACATAAAAACTGTATGCGCAGATGGCGTTTTGCATTAAGGAATCAGCAGGAACAAAGCATTTTTTTATCAGGTCTTCTTTTATGTTATCCGGCTCAAGATTCTTTCCAACCGTTTTGAGATATTCCAATTTAGCATCATTGACATTACCTATCCCGCCGTTATTTAACTTGAAAGTTTTTCCTGCCGAAACATTCATCAAATACTGGTATTTTTGTGCATCAGTTTTGGCGTTATCCCGTTCATCAAAAAGTTTCCGACTCACTGGATCAGCACACCCAGCCAATAAAGCAGCCCCCACCAGCAGAACGGTCAATTTTTTCATCACAATTCCTCACTATTACCCTCTGTTCATAATAGCAGCAAGGTGATGCAAAACAATGCAAAATTAGTTAGAAAAATTGGTGTGAGGGCAAAAGAAAAGGAAAGAGGAGGCATTGCAAAATCTTATTAGCTTTCTAATTTAACTGGAATTCCGCTAAATGAAGTGTGCCATTGACCACCCTCAACCCATGATGTCAAATGATGTTCTGCTTTTGTTACTTCATAGACTCCACTGGCATTAGGTAAATCTGTTTCAATCTGTATTCTTCTGCCTAGGAATAGGTCGTTACAGAAAATCGTAGTAGCCATCAAGCCTTCTTTTGTGAATATAGGATATCCAACCAACCCATTTTTTGGAGATGTAAACAACAATGGCTCTTCCCTCTGTTTTCCTGAGCGCCAAATAATCACTCTATCGACCGTAAAATCTGTTTCTATATTTAATGCACTAGCCGCTTGCTGAATTTGATGAACAACATTCCCAGTAAAATGAGGGTTAGGCATAAAAACACCTTTTACTCCATGATTTTCAACTTTGAGATCAGCTTTCCTAGCCATCGCAGTAATAATATCGACGATATCCACATTACCTTCCGCAGAAAATGGCTCAACTTCTTTCAGTCTTAACCCAAACGACATAGATGCAGTAATTGTTAATGGAACATCAGGTAACTGGTTATAATCGGCATAAGCATCACTGATAAATCCCTCAAAAATCATTTGATCATCAGCCCATACACACATCCGATTAAACTTAGCCTCATCAATCCAAAACCCTCTGTAGCTCAATGCGGCCATCTGCTGCATGGACAGCCCCCAAATTTGCAGTGTCATCTGAGTTCCCGACATGCCGCCATACGCACCAATGTTGACGTAGGCGCGCATATTTTCGAAGGTTAGGATGTTATTTTCGCTGTCATCAAATGTTTTTCCGTCAACCAGTTTAAATTCAACCTTAATCTTTCGCTGCTTATAAGTCATTTTTCACTTCCTCTGGGAATAGATAATAAAGTCGGAAACGAGTGCCAAGACCTTGCCATTCAGGATTGTCGCTACCTTCCAAATCGGCGAAAAACAGTTCACCTTTAAATTGCAGATAGGGATATCGGATTATTTTGTTGCAGTTGAGGCAGATAACCCCCTGCAATATCGGCCTACCATCGACCGTCAAATCCATATACAGTCCTGTACTGCGCTGGTTCAGGCGAATAGTGCAAGGTTGCTGGTTCAGGGTCACGGTTATCCGCTGTGATTTAGCAGGGGTCAATGTGATTTCAATCATGTTAAATTCTTCGCCAAGTCTGTTACCCCTTTGCTCATCTGGTCTACTGAACTAATGACTGCATTGTTTAAAGAGCCGGCGACAGAAGAAGTCGCTTTAGTGAATTCCGACGTGACCTTGTCTGCTACTTTGGTGGCTGCACTCGACAATGATTTTTTCAGTCCTGTTAGCGCACTTTTCACATCAGATAACGTCGGTGGCTTAGTGCCACTATTATTGCTCTCGGTGTCCATGCTGGGAGACTTGCAGATTTTGTTATTCTGCTGCTCCCCTTTACTCTTACCGCCACTCACTTTCACCTCAGCCACATCCATAACAGCCTGAAATACCGCATTAACAATCAGTAGCGTGACGCCGCTTTCACTCCTGATCCGGTAGTCATACTTGGTTAGGTCGTAGCTGGTATAGGTTGTATCGGGAGTTTCAATGTCATAGGTTTCAGCACTGGCGATCATCTTATCCAGTGTTTCCAGAACATCAGCACGTGACGTTAGAGATAGGTTGGTCAAGTTGGGTATGGCTCCTGAAAAACCCGTCCACCCCTCTATAGTGAATGTCACCCGAACCTCTCCTGGTCTTTGCACCTTGTTGTACGAACTATAACCGCCTTTTTCCAGTGGAGCGGTAGCAATAGTCGCTTCCTTGCCCGTCTCTACAGAAATAAATGAGGTAGGCGAAAATGGCTTCCCGCCCTTATTACTACCAGATGCATAGTAAATGCCATAGCCCGGAGACAGAACGCTGTTGATAATTGACAGTATTCCGCCACCACGAGCAGCATTCATTATCGTTGTTTGATTCAGTGAAAACATTATGCGGTCACTCCCGTTGAGTAATCTGCTGATAATGCAGAGCGTCCTATTTGCTGACGAGCATCATTAGAAATTTCCTTAACCGTATTAGCATCAGAATTCACCTGCAACGTGCCAATGTGAATACTGTCAGTCACCGTAGAATGACTAGTAGTGACGGACTTACGAGATTGCGCAGCCATCAATGCACTGGGCTGCGGTAATGACTGAATAATGTCGTTCCGGTTGATATAACTAGCCCCGTTCTCGTGCCGGATAATGCCCTCCATCAAATCGATAATTTGCTGAACGTTTGCGGTATCAATTTTCTGGTTGGCATCAATTCCCAGCTTACGGCTCAGGGCGGTAATATAGGCATCGACTTTGTTCCCGTCCGCGGCTGGCGCGTACTTTTTAACGATGGACGAAATCGTATTAATGCCACGGCCAAAGTAGAGTTGTAGTTGTCGGTATAGCGCGGCAATACCCTCTTGCATGGTGGAGAACACAGCAAAGCGTCCATTCTCTCCACCTTCTTTCACAGCACCTCGTTGCTTTGCAAAATTCAGGTTGCCGGGGTTATTGTTTCGGATACCACGCGGTATTTTTCCATCTGCGGGTAGGGAAATAGCCGGTGCAAAAGATTGCTGAGGAAGTAGCTCTCTGGGTAAAGCCTTAATGAGCTTTTCAATGGAGTCTGTAAGCTTATCCAGAGTGGTTTTCAGCCAGTTATTGCTGTATTCCATCTTCTGCTGGAGTTCAGCCTCTGCCCTCAGAACGCGGTCGTTCTCGCGTTTTTCTTCTTCCCGGAGTTGCGCTTCGTCTATTGATTTATTGGTACCATTTTCGGTAGGTGCCGATTTACCATCAAGTTTTGCCTGATATGCCTCATATTCCTTTTTACTAAAAAACGAGGTCCAATCGCTCGCCAGATACAATCCATACGAATCAAGTGTATTTTTTGTCTCTTCTCCAACAATCGAAGTCGCGACTGACTCCACCGGATCATACATTGCATATCCAATAGCACCGTATATCCCGGCTTTTCCTATCAATCCGCCAAGCTTGCCCTTTCCTGCGCCTCCACCCAAACCACCAGCGCCCAACATCCCAGCGGCGGCTTTGTAAATTCCCATTAGCCACCCAGCGAACTTCAATCCAATCAGAGCAAGGATGACAGTTTTCCACCCCCCCACGGCACCAGCCGCTTCATTAGCAACCGTGATAATTTCCTGAATAGTGGATAAAAAGCCATTAACTGCCTTTTCGATGGCATCAGGATTACTCGCCATCCATGCCGCCAAGTCCTCCAGCCATTGATTAAACTTATCGATATGAGGCGCTAATGCTTCCATCAGTTGAATTTGGATCTTCTCAAATGACTGGTTTGTCTTAGCCCACTGTTTTTGCCAACGTTGAGCTATCGCAATCGCATTATCATTAACGCCAGAGTTGACCGTGAATTCGTCAACATCTTTCAGTGCCTTACCAGAACCAAACCACTGTTGCATGGCATAACCCATATCCAGTGAACCACCAAATGCCTGTTTCTGGTCTTCGCTTAGTTTAGGGAATACATCGGCTAGTTTTCGGGCAATGCTTTCAGGGGTATCCGATTTAAAATCCAACTCGATACCTGTTCGGCCAGCAACCTGTATTAATGATTGCAAAGCGGGATCTAGCCCATAACCTTCACGCAGTCGTCTCTGAGCGTCGTTAATACGGGCAAACATCCCGACGATTTCCTCGCCCTGAACCCCTGCGCCTTCACCTGCTCGCATCCATCCATCAAGACTTTTAGCTGACATCCCGAACGCTTTGGAGGCTGTGGCTAATCCCGTCAATTTCCCTGTCAGACTGGTGAGCATGTTTTTAAGACTACTCAATGACAGAGTGACCCCTGCCAATGCCAAAATCTGACCGCGAATACTGGAAAAGAAAGAAGCCGCTTTTTTCCCTGCGGCCTCCATCCCTTTCGCAGTCTTATCGGCGTTCTTGCCTGTTTCTTCCAGTGATTCACCCGTCTTCTTCTCGCCATCCTCATAAGCTGCGACAACTTTCTCCATGACCTGAGTCAGTTTGTCCATTGCCGCAGTGACAGCCTGCTCGCCAGCGCTAAAATCCTTTGAATCCAGTCCCAGTGTGATGACCAGTTCATCAATAACGTTTGCCATTAATTATCCCCTTGCATAACACGGGCGTTGTGATTGTCCACCTGAATGATTTCGAGCATCGTCCACATATCTTCCACGCCATAGACGGTATCCAGTTCAGCAAGACTTGCTTTACCGGCGGCAATGACAGCGGCAACAGTTTTGGGGACGTTGGTGTATTCAATCAGACCGAACGGCCTGTCAGGGTTGGTGTAGCGGGGCGGAATGTCTAACGGCTGGCGGTATCGAAAAAATCCACATGTAATTTGAATACCTCTCCACGCAGTTTCAGACGGGTCGATATCTCATCAATGTCATTTTCCACCAGCGCCCTACGAACTTCCTTGTTGGCAGGGTTAGGAACCGCCTGAATGCAACTCATTAGCTCATCCAGCAGCGGTTTTGCATCATCCGGCGGGATGTGGGAGATAGCTTTCAATCCTTCCACGGCCATTGCTGCCATTCCCATCTGGCGTAGATTGTCGGGAATTTCTACACCACCTTTCCCCATTGCCATCAATGCCCGCATCGCCCACCACTCAGCTTGGGACGCGGCCATTTCCTGAATGAAGAACACCTTACCCTTGTCCCGGTTATCCGTGTCGATAGTGATAAATGTTTCTTTCCGTGCCATTAGTTAAATGCCTCCGCTGTGATGGATTCCCACTCGATAACTGCCTGACTCGCCTGTAACACGCGTCCTGCATCCGGCAAGGCTTTCCACTGTTTCAGTACGCCATTCACGCAGGAATACTTGCGTTTCAACGAGGGCAGAATGACCGTAGCATTACAACGAAATACAGCAGCACTGGCCCTTGAGGTGGTCGCCCATGTATCGAATATATCGCGGCTGTCGGAGTCCGGCATGATATAGAATGTCTGGGCGATGTTGCCGTAGATAAAACCCGCTGACAGCTTGCCGTCTGCTCCACGCACGGTCTCGGCCAGCTCTAACGCCTCGGTGCCATAAATATTGTCAGCCGCAAAGCCCTGTAGCTGTACACCTGACGGGTAAAGGTTGGTGACTGACAGTGTGATGATGGCGTCAGCCGCCGTGATAGAATTCGCCATTATTGAACCTCCGTTGATGCCAATGTCAATTTCTGAATACTGCCGCCATCGCAATACCACAATGAACAGCTAGGGCTGGTGCGTTCCACACGGATTGAGGGCAGCATGTCCCCGATATGCAGGTAGTAGCCAGTGGCAAATACAGTGGACGAAACATCTTCACCGACTGCGTTAATGATCTCCTGCTTCTGTGCCGCGCTCAGATTGACGCCCTCACGAATACCGCCCCACGCCTTGAACTGCTGGATAACATCCGTCATTGACGTTGCCACCAGCGCACGCCCGGCATTGTTGTAGGGAATAGTCTTGTTGGATTTAAACAGCGCAATCACCGCTCCTTGCAGGTTGGCATTGAGCCAAATTTGCCCCGCGAAACTGTCCAGCCACTTGAAATCACCGGTGATAGTGCCGTCAGCCCAATAGTTTTCGACAATATTGTTGGCCGCATACTGGCCGTAGAAGTTATATCCATTCGATATCAGCGCATCGTAGGTGATGGCATCGGTAACATCGGCACTCAGTCCGTCAAACTCACGGAATTTAAACGGTACACGTCCCTCTCTGCGGACAAAATCCAGTGCCGCCGCATAGCCTAATACCGCCGCCGCTTTCTTACCATCCAGACAGTAGACCGGAACAATGCCGCCATAACTGTTCTGGATAATTTGGCTCGCAATGGTCTTGGTATTCCCTTTAACTTTTGCTATTCCCTCAGTTGTCCATGCCACATAGAAATAGCGTTTTTCCTGAGCGCTGCACCATTCGGCAAACAGTACGCTTTGCTCTGGCGTACATTCAAACGCGGTCGAGAATCCCGCCCAGCGCTGTGACTGACTGGTGATTGCACTGAACAAATCAGCGGTTGAGGGAACATTGGCACCCTGTGACACTCTCGCACCTGCTGCTTCGGTCATTTTCAGCACCTCCGCCGCAGTTCCGCTGCCAAATGTGATGGATGAGGCTTCCGGCTTACCCGCAGTAACTGTGATAATGAATGCCTTATGTGTGGTATCAAAGACCACGTTCGCACTCTCTCCAATCGCGGTTTTTATCTTGGCCGCAGCCTCGGCAAAACTGGTTGAGCCATCCAGATTGATAACCGCATCCGTTTTTTTGCCGTTGATAGTCAGCGTCAGATTGCCGGAAATGGTTTTCAGTTCATCTACCGATATCTCTGCCAATGATCCGCTACGCAACCACGCGGCACTGGATGTACGGTTGTAACGGGAAAGCAACAACTCTGCGGGTGTTTTTGTGCAGTTATTGAATCCCTGAAAATAGGTTTGAGCCATGCGGTATTCATCCGATGTCCCGCCAAAATATGCGGCAACATCAGCGGCAGATGAGAATGACAGTACCGTACCAATCGGTGCATAGTCATTGTCTGTCAGCAATAGACCGTTTAGGTCTACCGCATTTCCGACCGCCGCCAGCACGCCGGGATTAATTTTTACGTCTTTACTAATTGGAATTGCCATTTATAGACTCCGTCGGAATGGTATGCGTTGATACGCTGTCGAAAAATGTCTGAGGTGCGGTGACGATCGGGCTTATCTGGGCGACAAAATCCAATGTCCAGCGGTTTTCCCATTGCTGCTCACCATTGATGATGCTCAGTTGTCGCGGGTCACTGGTATGCAATGGAGTAATAGCGCCGCCCAACCCTTGAAATTGCTCACAGGCGAACTCGGAACGGATAACTGTCGCCACCAGCAACGCATTGCTCTCTGCTGAATCACCGTAGAAATCCAATTGACAGCGCCATTCGGTGGTGCGTGAAATATGTTGCTGTCCCGTTCCGGCTGATCCAGGTCTGGTATAGTTCACTACACTGGTTGACAGCCCACTGGAAAATAAAGGGGTCATGACAATAAAATCACCCAGTGGCATTGGATTATTGTTTTGCTGTGACCGCTCTATCTCCACATCAGGAAAAAGCGCACGGAGAAAATCCCCAAGGGCCTTATATAAATCACGTTCTGTTACTGAGATGGTTACGTTTGCAGACATACGACAACCCTCGTCCAGTCCGGCCAGTTTTCAGGTACAGAGACCACCAACCAAGTTTCACCATTGATAACGAATTTATCTCCACCTTGCTGCTTGGGTCGATTGATACCGCACCAGTTACCATCGGTATAGATAGATGCCATCACCCCCTGAATATTCAGGTTATCCAGATGCCGGATATCCGATTGGGTAACTGCCTGTTTCTGCACCATCATGGTAATGGGATCGGCATAACCGGGAGTGCGGGAGTAATCATCGTTCTTTACTGAGCCTATTGATCGATAAATCTGAGCGGAGATAAAGGGGTTTATCGCACCAATGGCTGCGGATGCGATACCATGAAGATTCATTTCTCACCTCTTTCTGGTACAAAAAAACCTCGCACTTGCGAGGCTGGTGTTTAGTAATTTAATGACTTATTTAGATAGCACTATCGACAAAAGCATAAATATTGGTGGAAATAAAAAGAATATGGCTGATATTGAAAAAAATACTCTGCTAAATTTTGTTTTAAATACACACGCCAGAACTGCAAGAACTATCCCTATAGGAATAGTAGCGCACCAAAATAAACTAAATAGAAAAGTATAAATATCAAAAAGCGAAATTATTGATTTCACCATTTCTTCCATACATGTTCCCTCATGAATCCCATTGTCGAATCCATGAATATATCAGTAATCCCACCAGCTCACTACAGCCTTAACCGGGATTAATTGCCTGCTTTTCACCACATCAGGCGAGGTGGTTCCTCACTTACCGCAATCAAGTAAAGCTGATAGTTTGGTTGGTCCACAATCAAAATGAGGAATGAGAAAAATGGCAGACTTTACTGTTCGTATTGAACTACATAAGGCCGATTCAGATGATTACGATATTCTTTATGAGAAAATGAAAGCTAAAGGCTTTACGAAAACAATTACAGCCGATAGTGGCACGAGTTATTACTTACCCTCAGCAGAGTATAATTACCGTTCCAATACAAAAAATCGCAGTGATGTTTTAGACTTGGCATACGGGATAGCCAAATCAGTAAAAAAGGATCCATCAGTATTAGTGACTGAGTCTAAAGGTAGAACATGGAAAGGGCTGAAAAAGATCTAATCAGTGCCTGCGCAGTCTGAATCGCTCACTACACTAGGCTCTTCGCTTTCCAAGGCCACAAACGCTTCTCTTACCCGGTGGCCTAAAAATCTCACTGTGCTGTCCGGTAAATCAAGTGTCTGTTGGTACTTTATTCTCAGTAAATCTGCTAATACTTCCAGTGCTGCCTGTCGTGATGCATCTGTTAACTCTTCAAATTTCATAATGACCTCAGTTAATTTATTTTAATTCGGTGTCGGGTTTAAAAAGGGGCGTCTCTTTAAGTTATTCCCCGTTTTTAATAACTTCATAATCAATCGCCCGCTGCATACTGCCTGAATCCACCAGCGTTTGATTAGGTGACGCTCGCCCCTTGCGGGTTTTCGCGGCCACTGTTGCAGGATTATTTGGTGGCGGTAAAGATTTCTCAATGCTGTCGCGAATATCTAATGCCATAATCATGCCTAATGTATTGAATGCCGCTTCTACACCACTTTCATCTTGTAATTGCCCTCTGAGCTGATCGCCAATCAGCCGTTTCCACTCATCAGATTTATTAGCAATCGTGCTTCTCATAAAAGGACGAGCCGGAATATTTCGTGTGCCGAATTCATTAGCGGCGGCATACGGTGCAATCGGCTCCCCGGTATCTTCGTTCGTCGAACCAGAGAGAATACCAATATTCATCTGTACATTCAGATTGCCTCTGATACGGGATAACGCCGCTTTCAGCTTGTCATTAGTTGCCATAACTCACCCCCACGGATGGTAGTGTTTCACCGCCGAATAGCGTCCACCCACAACATATTTACGGGTTGCCTGCCAATACATTTGTCCGCATTGTGTCGTTTTAAACCATGAGGCATTAGCGACATCCGGTACAGCAAACGAGACACTGACTGAACCCTCCGATGCATTGGACATTGGCCCTGCCTGATTATTGTTTCCCCATAGCGTCACTGTGGCGATATGACAGGTTAGCAGGTGCAACAAGGTTTTGCGTTCCTGCGTCCCGTTGGGTTCATAGGGGATAACAGAGTTATCAGAGTTATCGAGCAGCAAACAGGCCACATCAAATGCCTGTTGTAATTGCCCTTCAGTCAGGATGCCAGCAAACCAGGGGTACAATTTCAGGAACTCGCCACTGTCAAATGTGACGATAGCCATCAGGCAGTCTCCTTCGCTGGCTCTGTTGTAGTTTTGCTGGTATCTACTGGCTCACGTCCATGA
>NZ_JAQRFI010000056.1 GCF_028598805.1 Xenorhabdus yunnanensis
CGAATCTGCCGATGTTTACTCTATTAACGTAAAGTGATCATTCAACAAATCCAAGCTGGTTGACAAGGCAGGGTAATAATGTAAAACCAGTTGACGCAAAAATACTACTTCTGCCCCACATTCCACACCGAATCCTCCGGCATCTGGACGCGGACAGAAACAGACCGACCGGCAGGGATATCAATCAAATCACCGTCAGCGTAACCGCTCCGTATATTTCGGGCGAATTCTGGTGCGTTTGGGTGCTCACGGTGGTAGGTCATCAATTTGATGGCACCATCCGGCAGCACTTTGTAATCCACCCAAATCAACGGCAATTTATTTTTGCACATCGGTATTTCGACCCCGCCATCGACCCCGCCCCATGCTGCATCGGCATTGAATCCCAGCACGCTTTTGATGAGATAAACGCCCTCGGACAAACGCTCAACCACTGCCCCCTCGGATTCGTCATTGGTGGTAAATGTACCATCGGGGTAGATTTGGATGACGGGTGAGGCTGTTTTTAGATAGCCACCGACTACGGTGGTGTTCTTGTCAGTCCAGACATTATAGACATGCGCAGCACCATCATTACCGCCTGCAAATCTGATACCCGCACCATTGTAAGCGATCGAAATATTACCCCACGTGTCGCGGGTTCTCATTTTCAAGCTGCTGCCATATACGTGGGTGTAAATACATCCATCATCATCATTTCGATATATTTCACTGATATATTCATCCCTGAACCAACGAAGGACACTCGAAGAGTTGTGCTGGATAACTCGCCCTCCTCCACCGAACCCGTAATCCCCCACCCGCATTGCATTCCCCAGTCCGATATTCCGCACAAATTCCGTTTTATCCTGAATATCCGCCCCGTTCCTTGACCTCATGAGCACAGACTGGCGCAGTAGATTGATATCCCGTGTCAGGGCAATAATCGATTGCAATGCCACAGTCCGGCCATTAGGCAAGGTCACGTCAACCGTGCCATACTGCGTCATCCATGCATCCATGTTCTGGAGGAAATTGAGTGTGTAGCTGTAAATCGCCATCATGTGCCGGACGCCATCGGAAACGGAATCAGGCACCGTGGTCTGAATCTGGTATTTCACGTTATTCAGGGTGGTTTTGGCTGTATCGGCCAGTACCAGTTCGGTATCGGAGTTCACCGCCTGAATCATGTGGATAAAATTGTTGTTACCGGACTGAATTAACATCATCTGTCCGGGTGCAACGCCGTTAATGTTTGATTTAAATTTTGTGCCCGTTCCCCGGACAATCGCCGAGCCGGACGTAGTGAGAATTGTGCCTTGTGAATAGTACATGATAGGTTCCTGAGAAATTAGAAGTTAAAATAACTGGCAGCGTCTAAAATAAGAATGGGTTGTTTTGTGGTGTAGTTGGTCGTCCCCCACTGGCTCGCTTTCCAGAGTGAGCGTTTGCCGGAGCCCACAAATAATGCCCCCTCCCCGTTACTGGTCAGTGATAAATCCCGGCTGTAGGCGGTGTTCCCTTCCATCCACAGATGATGCCCTATCCACGCGGGAACTAACATCGGGTATCGGATGCCTGCGGTGGGGATGATATCGCCCAGTTTTCTGTTGCTGACATTCAAACTCACGGGCTTGGTCAGCACCCCGACACCAGAGTTAAAGGTAATGACGCCATCCTTGTTTCTGAGTCTGAGTCCATACCCCGGTCCATTGAGCCGTTCCTTGACGCCGATGTCAGAAAAGACCACGACCCGATACCACCCCGCCCGTCCCCCTTCGTCGTGTCTGTTGCAACTGGTGTAATAGCTTTCCCGGTGAACCAGCATGCACGCCGGGTCTTCATTATAAAAAAACATCAGACAATTACTGTAATTGAAGCGGGGGTCTATTGACGCCGGATCAAATCGGCCTTGTATATACACGCGGGCTTTATGGGAAACGTAACCAAATCCGGCAGGCGGGACGCTGTTATTAAAATTACTGTTGTTTAATATTTTCAATCCCGCCTGACCGCCCGATGTCAGCGGGTACGCGATAATTTTTATCAGCTCCGTGAGCCAGTTATCGAAAATATTATCTAATATCAGTCCATCAACGATAACGCTGGCCCCATTCTGAGAGAACCGAATCCGCTCAGAAAACCCCGTTAACCTGAATCCATTTCCTGAGCGATCCTGGTGAAATTCTGTGAATCCGATGGGATAGACATGCGCCTGATAGCCCGCCGGGATTTTGATTTGACACTCCCATTCATGACGCCGCCAGTCAGTCGGACTTTTATGCATGCCCGGCGTATTTTTGGCGACAAAATCAGTCCATACCAGACTGGCAGGGGTTGTTCTCTCATTAAAAATAAAACTCGTTCCGTCCGCCTGATTGGTAATCTTTAACCCGTACCCGCTCATAAAAATACCCCAAACTCAATGATGGCTATACCGTTGCTGTCAAATAAATACATGCCCGTATCTCTGTATTGGGTGCGATAACCATTGCCTGAACCGTTTATCTCAAGGTGTCCGGTTTTGGCATCAATCCGAAAACCCCGCTGGTTGGGGATATAGTTTGTGGACTTGATATCAATGCCCACCAATAATTTCTGAATGTTGGCCATATCAATAAAGGCGTCACGGATAAATAACTGGCCGTTTTTCGCCATCATAAACGGCTCCATCTTTCCGCTGGCCGGATTAAACCAGCCGAAGTTCTCGGCATTGAAGCCAACATGGGTACTGACCTTGCCATTTTTCACCTCAGCCCCAATCACCATCCCGGCTTTATAGAATCGGTTTTTGTACTTCACGCCAGAGCCAATCTCTTTGATGGCATAACCGTTCCCGTCGATATCAAAGACCGCGGTCGCTTTCTCTTCAATCGCGGCGGCATTCTCCCCGACATCGGCTTGAATTTTTTCCATCTTCTCAGCGAAAACCTTGCGGTCACTTATCTGGGTGGTTTTCACCTCCAGTATCTCCGCCCGCATATTGCCATTTTCCGCCAGTTGACGCCGGACAACGGCCCCTGTCAGCGCCGCATTTTCCATGATGGCTTCATTGGCAAAATCGATATCAGACTGCAACCGCTTTCCGGCTTCGGCGGTGAGGAACGCATTACCGGTTGCCTCCACTATCCAGCTGGTGTCTGTTGAGGACTCACCCCGGATAAACTCTGTCCACGGGGACTGATTACCGGATTTGTCCACCAGCCGCGCCCGGAAGTAGAAGGCAACGCCAGCCGCCAGTCCCTGCATTGTGTGCGTTCGCTGGGGATAAGGAATGTCCGCCAGCAACATTAATCCCTCACCATCATGGGTATGACTGTACTGGATTTCGGTTTTCAGTGTGTCGTCGGTCTGGGGCGCAAATCCCCAGTCTAACTGGATACCGAAGATAATCGGGGTGGTCTTGAAGCCTAAAGGTGTCGGCGGGTTGCCCTGTTTACCCGTGATATTCACCTCCTCAGAAGAGACGAATAAGCTGGGTATATCAAAGGAATTTATAGCCTTGATACGCGTCTGATATCTTCCTGAATAGGCGTTGGGTATCTCAAAACCCAAAGAAGCGGAGCGGGGAATGGAAATCCAGTTGCCGCTGTCTCTGCGCCATTCGCCCACATAGGCAATCGCGCCCTCCGCCGCCTCCCACGAGATCCGTACAGTGGTGGTAAATATCCCCTGCTGAACGAATGAGAATCCCGTGATATTGACTGAGGACGGTGGCGGCTGAACACTTGCGGGGATGACAGAAATAGGGCGTTCGTCAATTCGTGCGCCTGTGTCGACACGGGCGTACTTGTCAGGATCATGATAAATTCCGTTGATTTCGAATGTGCCATCGTTGTTGTCTTTGATGCCGACGACGCGATATTGTTGAATGAATAAATCATTGGCATCCACAGCCCAGCCTGATTCCGCTCTCGGCGCTTCACTGTACGGCGTTGTGACCGTCACAATATTGCTGTTAATTGCCTGTATGGTTCTGCCCTGTGACACACCAGAGGGCAAATTAACCAACAATCGGTCACCCGCCTTGGCTTCGGGTTTACGGTCCAGGGTGATATTACGATCATTAACCGACTGAATGCGTCCCCCCATAACACGCCCGGCTCTGTTCTTGTGAGCCACGCCAATTATTTGACCGGGCAGGGGAATTTGACCATCCAGCCCCACACGGAATGAAATCATTGCGTCGCGTGAATTGGTCAGGATCGCCCATTTGCCCCGGCGTTGCGCCTCACTCTGGCGCGTACAGCCAATGGCGGCGATGTCGATTTGATTGATACCATAGCGCCGTATTAAGTTATCATCCGAAACGACTTCAACCTCATCATTGTAATGGTTGTCTGGATTTGACCAGCTCACCATGGCAACCGTGCTGCGGTTACGTTCACTGCCACCGCTGTAGATGAAATCGCCATTGATAACACTGGCCTGAGTAAAGATATATTTAATGTCGTCCGGCATGTCCGCCATTGCAACGAACTGATTGGCTCCCCAGTAAACTGAACCACGAAATATCGCGCCAATGTCGGTCAGTACCTTATGCGCCTCTTCGCGTGACTGGATATAGACGTCACAGGTAAATCGCGGTTCCATACCGCTTCCCCCTTTTCCATCGGGGACGGGCTGATCGCAATATTGCGCCACGCGGTACAACTCAGCTTCATCGATCTGTGTCTTGTCGATTTTGTCACCGAGTCCGCACAGATCATTCAGTAACAGGTCATACAGCACCCACGCCGGGTTATTGCTGTGCGCCCATTTAAACGTTCCGTTCCAAAGGCCGCTGTAAGTGCGATTAACCGGGTCGTAATTAGATGGCACACGAATGATGCGCCCCTTTGGTTTACATGAAATCAGGGGCGTATTGCCATTGAACAACCTTGCGTCGAATTCAACATACAGCAGCGCGGTATTAGGATAGCGTAACTTGGCGTCAATAATTTCGGTGAACGCCATGAGGTTCATTTTATCGATGATCCGCTCACTGGTACTGTTTGCTGTTTTTCTGACAACGCGAACCGTCCAGCCTGTTTTTGCATCAGGCAGGTTGATGCGATATGAGCGTTCATACAATGTGGTGGTTTTAGCATCGATATGGGTATCAAAAATAGTCTGGTAGCTACCGCCATCGGTCGATAATTCAATGGCAAAATCAATGCGATACCCCACCGTGTCCCCGTTATCTTTTTGCATTTTCAATGCAGGCCAGCCGAGCCGGACACGAACCGCAGACAACTTGGTATTGGAAATGTATTTTGTCCAAGGCACCGCGGCTTTTATTTCTGTGCCAAGACGAATTTCATTCTCAGCGGCAGGCATGCCCTTGATATAGTTCTGGTGCTGAGTGCCGGGGCGAAATTCCCATTTAATGCCCTCAAAATTCATTGTCCCGTTGTCGTTCTGCAAGGGTGTGTTGTCCAGATAGATATCTTTTGCAGTCAGATCATTGACGAATTCCCCCTCACCCAATGCCACCAAGACTTTAGCCGTTGCGGTCGATTGGATATTGTCAGGCATTTCGTAAGGTGTGTGTCCACCGCCCCCACCGCCTTTGGCGCCCTCAATAATATGCACTGTCATTATTCGCCTCTGAAATAAAAAAACCGCATTTAGCGGCTTTGATTAGCGTGCTTACGCTGCTTCTCAATCTGCTCTGTTTGATACTGATCTTCGGTGTAGACGCCAGCGGAAATGATTGCTCCCCCGATCTCGCGCGTCCCATACAGAATGGGAACCGGGTTCCCCTGCGCTATCGTATTGACAGGACCACCAAAGGCGTAGCTGGGTTTATTTTCCGGGGATTCGCGCATCCCCAATCCCGGTGGCTGAGGGGCCAGCATTTGAGAGACGCCCCCCATGGCCATTGATGCCCCTGACGCACCGACAAATAATGCTGTCGAGGCAGTCCAGCCCAACGGGTTCCACCATGCGATAGCAATCAGGGCAACACCCAAGACGACGTTGAACAGTCCAGCCCGCTTGCTACCTGTGATCACGGGCATAATATGGATATCATCGCTCCCCTTGGTCATGTCCAGCTCGTCTTTGTTGTGGCTTCTGCCCCCTACAATGATCGAAAATGTGAACCCCTGTTGATGGGCGCTAAGCATGAACGCGTCGAAGCCAATAACGAGTTTACTCATGGCTCTGATCGCGTGCAGGGCATCTCTGGCGGCGTATTCAAAGGTGGGGCTGAACTTGGCAGCAAGGACGCCATGCAGTCGGATTGTACGAAGTGGGGGATCGGTATAAGTCATATTTCACCTATAAAAAACCCTCCGAAGAGGGTTTGGTTATTCATCTGATTCGTAACAGTATTCGTACCATTCCTTATCAAAGTTAAGGTACCAAGATGGATACTCTACACCTTCTATGATGGGGATTTTATCGACAGTAACGAAGACCTTCCAACCGACATATGCGCCGAATCCGTTTTTAGCATTCACCTTGCCGCAAACAACATTAAAGCGCTTTTTACTGACATATAAGTCTTTAAACAATACTGATGTCGGGTCTTTTACGTCATCAGAAACCACTGATTCTGCAATCTTTTTCTTATAGAGTCCGTACAGTCCATTTCGACTGAATATGTCTAGCACGCTGGATACTATCAAAATAGCGATTATTGAAATAATCACGTATTTTATTTTTTTCATTATAGTTTCTCTGGTTAGTTAAAAATCACATGTCATCTATTACATATCAGAGAAGCTTATCTGGCAAGCAACCCGCCATACCTGACCATTCTAATTGTGCGATCTTTCCAGTATCCGCCATAAGGGACTTTTTGACTCAACTGCCCATACAGATGATGCAGCAATAAATTACCTTCCAGTAAAATTCCGGCATGGTTAACAACATCAGCCTGAACCTGCATCAGCACCACATCACCCACCTGTGGATTACCTGTTATTTCAGTAAAACCGGCGTTCTCAAAATTCTCTATATAGAAGTTCTCGCCTTGCTCCCACCAAGGATAATTGACCCGGTAGTCGGGCAGTTCAATGCCGTATTGTTGGCGGTAATAGCTCATGATGAGGCCGTAACAATCGTAGACGCCCAACACGAACGGGCGACCCACCAGCGGCAGTTCACCACGCGGATAGATTGTTCTTAAATCACCTTCCGGGTAACTCACAATATGCCAGGGTAATTCGGTGAAGTCGCATTGCGCCTCATCCAGATCGCTGGGCTGAGTGGTCGCATCCGAGTGACTGTGAACGATGCCGGTAATGGTTCCCCATATCGAGGCTTCCAGATAGTCGCCGGGGTCTAACTGAAACTGTTCAGAAGGGTTGGGGGATAAATTCTTACAGGGCAGGTATTTTTCTACGCGACCTTTCTGTGCTATCACGCCGCAACATTCATTCGGGTATTCCCGTTTAGCGTGCTCGAATATTGCCACCAGTGTCTTATCACGCATGATTATCTCCTGATAAGAGACGAGGCAGGAAAGCCACCAAATGGCAGGTCATTATCCTCTCCGTGGCGCAACTTACAGGCAATCACGGTTCCGGGACACCCGTCTTTACTCGGGTCATCCGTCGGGTTGTTATCGGTATCAAAATATTTTGTTCCGGCGTAGTCGCAACCCTTGCCTGTTTTGTACCAACCGCGGGCACACCATGTGCACACACCGTGAATTTGCCGGGTGGGGATGATTAGGCCGTCCAGTGACGCCGGGCTTGCCAGCTCAAAAACCACGGTCGTATCCGTTTCGGATATTTTCCTGTTCACGTAAAACATGAGCTTGCGTTCTTGCAGCGGATCAGCGGCAGGGTTACCCTCAGGGAAGTTTTTGGCATCCAGATAATGGGCAAAGGTATCGTGAATGGTCACTTTCGCTTGCAACATGTCATCAAATTGCAAGCATAGCGCGGTGACCGTCCCCTCAACGTTGGCGACGGATAAGCGAGGACGGGCAGCTTGCCCATCCGTGGACATCCCCAACTCCTCTACTTGGACAGGCCACGGCTTATATTCCACGCCCTGCCACCAGAGGGATTTTGGCTGCGGCTGGCTGCCTTTCTCCTCTGCGGCTTCAATCTCTTCGGGTGTCACGGGCATGCCATGCGCATGAAAACGGAGCACATCGGCACCGAATTTTGTTCCATCAATCTCATAGAACCGGACAATATTCCCGGTGTCCAGTTTTTGCACGTCAGCAGTAAACATAATTGCTCCTATGGCGCGTGTGCCTCAATGAATTCGGTTGAGATGGTATAGGTTTTGTAGTCAATAGCCTGATATTTATAGCTTTCGCACCGGAACAACCCCTTATTCGTCAACGGAGGGGTCCAGATGAATGACTGATGCCCTGCATGTCGGTCAAGAAATGCGATAATTTCAGCGATGTATTTTTCATTGCCGACAAAATCAACGCTCCATCTCATCGATTTGGGATTAATCCCCGCGCCAGAGACCTGTTCATAACCATCCCCGAACTTGGCCTTTCGGATAGCAAATTCAACATTGGAACTGGCATTCACTCGTGGCAGCCATTTAAACGTTTCCATTATCGTCCCCTTATCGCTTTGTTGATTGCGCCGCCTTGCCGCAAATCTCTGTCACGTTCGGCGTAATAAACTTGGGCTACAGCCTGCGCGAATCGCCGCCCGAATGCTTCGTTGTCGCCGTTTGTTGAGGAACTTTCTGTTTTTCCGTCCGTGATGTAGACATTGATATTGGTATTATCCTTACCCCCCAGTCCCTTTGGGGTAATCGCCCGCACCCCCAGCGAACCATCAGCACCACGCGTCAGCGGCATAATGGCTTCTGGTCCCGCCTCCCCCATCAATCCTGCGCCTTTAGCGAAAGCAAACAGCGTCGGGCTGCTGACAATCTGCCCGCTGTACTGACTCAGGTTTGCTGAGGTATAAACGCCGCCCTTGGCGTTCTTGGTGAACATGGAAGCAAAACCACTGAACATCCCACCACCGCCGCCCATCGAACCCATGCCTTTCATAATGGTATTGGTGATCAGTGCCTGTGCTGCCATCTTAACCAGACTCTTAATCACGTCCTGAGCCAGAGACGCGAACAACTCTGACATTCCCTCTCTGAGGGATTTGGTTCCAGTCAGCAGTCCGGTGATCATGTTGCCCATCCGCTCTTGCGTGGTCTCAAACATCGTCACCGCGAGTGACTGCAAATCGCCCTGACTTGCAAACAACTGCTTGGCCGCCTCAAATCGCTTGGTATCGGTGTCGCGTTCAGCGGCGAGAATCAGCTCATTTTTGCGCTGTTCACTGATAACCGTTGAATCAGCATAGGACTGATAAAGTGCCTTTTTGCGTTCAAGCTGGTTTTCCAAGTCCTGCACAGGATCAATATCCCCCAGCAGGTCTTTATCAGCTGATACCGCGTACTGCTGGCTGGCGTCCGCATTACCCCTGACTTCGTCTTTCCATATCTCACCTTTTCGGTAGGTGTACTCGGCGGGTGATTCAATCTGACCATTGGCCTTCTGCCGTTTTAGCTGCTCTGTCGCTTCCTTGGTTCTTTTGGCAACATTGCGGAACGGGTCAGCTTCTATGGCAGCCTGTAAGTCCTGATAACGCTGTTTGGTCTCTTCCAGTCTCTGGTTGAGCTGATTCAGGTGGCTGTTCTGCTCCTTGGTGAACTTAGTCACGTCACCCTGAGCCGCTGCGAACCGCTCAGCCGCCGCATTACCTTCTTGATAGCGAACGGCTTCGGTTGCCAACTGGGTGTTCAGCTCCGCTATTTTATTCCGGTAGTTCTCCTGCGCGCTCGCGGCTTCACGGGCGGCTTTTGCCGCTGCACTGGTCGCCTCTCTCTGCTTCTCCAGATTTTGCCACGCCGCTACAGTATCGGTGATAAATTTTTGGCGGTTATCCTTGTGCTCTGCACCAGTTAATCCCTCACTATCCGCCGCAAATTCGGCCTGTTTTCTGATCTTAGCTTCGCCTTGCAGGGTGGAAAGTTCACGATCACGGGCCACCTTGTTCAATGCTGCCTGTTGCTTATCATTCAGGGCGGCCTGAGGAATGGGCATCGGAATAGTGACATTTTTTAAATCGCGCTCCTTCAGCAATCGGTTACCCAATGTCATCAGGCGGTTGAATTCGCTGTACTCCCCGTTCATCATCAACAGAGAGTGGCGCATGGCATCTTGCTTTTCCTTTTCTTGCCGGATCAGCTCAATGCGGCGCTGTTCCGCCTGCTCCAGAACCTGCCGAATTTCACCGGCCTTTTCCTGCATCGTGTTTAGGCGGGATTGTTCAACCGTCAGTTCTCCAGTTGCCTGTTCTAACCCCTTAACCAACTCAACATCTTGAATACCGCCCAAAAATTGTTTGTAATCAGGATTACTGCGAGACTGATTTAATGTCTCTATTCTATGCTTTAACTCATTAACTTTCTTAGACTGTTCATCAATCAGGCGGTTTTGTTCATCCAGAGCCTTTTGGGCTTCCTTTTCACTATCTGCCACCTCCGGCAAACTCATTTTGGGGATTTTTTGCGGGATTTCGTTAATGGTGCGGGCGTACTCCTGCGCGGCCTGTCGGGCCTGTAGCGTATTCTGGTACGAAGTGTACCACGCCGCCGCCCCCAGCATTACCAGACCGGGAATCCCCCCCACCAGTCCCAGCATGCCCCCCATCATGCGGGACCCCACCGACGTGACACCATTCAGTCGATTCTGGGCCGCCGTTCTGGCATCAATATTTTGTTTGAGCCGGGCTTGCGTCTGTGCCAGCCGGGCTTCGGCCTGCGCCTGCTTGTCCGTGTTTTTGGCGGCGATAAGTGCCTGTTGTGCCCGATAAACCGCGGCTCGTGCCCGTGCGGTGGCAATTTGCGTGCCGCGTACCTGCGATTCTGCGAGAGCCACCTCAGCGCGGTAAGTTTCTAAAATCCGTCCGGTGGCTGTCACCGCTCCGGTGACCATCCCGCCAAAGAAACGCGCTGCCCCGACCGCCACCAGCACGCCGCCGACGGTGGCCACGGTATCCATATTTTTTGCCACCCCATCCAGTACACCGGACAAGGTGGCCGTCGCCGAGGTTGTCCGGTTGGCTTCCCCCACCCATTGCTGAAAGGCATTCATAACACGGGTTGAAGCCGCGCTGACGCTGTTCGGCATGGTGTCATATTCTTTGCGCAGGGTGTCCAGTTGCCCGATCAGCGCCGGGACAATTTTCGGTGTCGTCAGCTCACCCGCATCCGCCAGTTGTTTCAGGTCTTTCTGCGCCACCCCCAGCCCATCAGACAGGGCTTTCATGATCCGCTGCCCGGACTGCGCCACCGAGTTAAAGTCCTGCCCCCGGAGCACGCCGCGCCCCAGTGCCTGTGATAGCTGAACAATAAGCGAAGAGGTTTCTTCGGCCGATGCGCCGGACACTTGTAAACCGGTTGCCAGCGCATCCGTCAGGGACAGAATATCTTGGGTCGAATAACCGTATTCACGCAGGGAACCAGCCACGCGAGAGAACAGTCCCGCGTTGGACTCAAAGGTCGAGCCGGTGTACTGGCTGATACGCAAGAGTTCTTGCTGGGTGTTTTTGAAATCCTCTGTAGATGTCGTGGCTAATTTGATGCGGGCATTCAGGGAATTGTAGTTGTCCGCCATGCTGATCAGGCGGCCTGTGGCAAACAGCCCGGCAAACGCGCCCGCCAGTCCTTTCGCCGTGTCCCTGGCGGAAATCAACTGGTTATTCAGTTCCCGTATCGCCTGCTGACTGTGGCGACTGGCGGCCGCGGCCTGCTTACCGCCCTTTTCCATCACCCGGTAATAATCCGCCCCCATCCGTGAGGCGCGGGCAATCTCAGCCTGAAACGAACTGGAGTTTGCCGAAATTTTAATAATCAATTCACGCAATTTTGCCATCAGACATTACTCAAGACAGGTTAGATAAAAAGGCTTCCAGCCCGGAGTCATCGTTATCCTCCGGGGTATCCGGCTCACCCCATTGCAGTAAGGCGTCGTGAATGCCGACCTTACCCCCTTGCGACTGGTACACGGCGGCGGCGATTTGGGCGGACTGTATGTCACCACGCCGATCCCCCAGCGGGCTGACCCGGTCATATGCCAGCCAGCACAGAAACTCACTGGCACTCATGTCCCGTTGCAGTTCATGCAGGGTCTTGCCGAGCCGCAGCGCCAGTGTCATCAGGAAGAAAGTGGCGGGTTCCCTGACTTTTTTTCTGCGTCCGCCTGTGACGTCATCAATTCCAGTGCGTGATGCAGCAGGCGGGAATGGATCGGGCCATAAATCCCCGCCACGGTGTCCGCATCCGCCGCCGTGAAGACCGGTTCGCCGTGCTCATCCCGCAGCACGTCGATAAACAGCACCACGTCGCCACGGATATTACGGCGGGTCTTCTCCGCCACCGAGAGAGCCTGCTCTTCCTCTTCCTGCGGTGACAGAATGTCCTGCCAGAGTGCCCACGCCCCCGCCGACGGTTCGCGCAGGGTGACCGTGACCCCGCCCCACTCCGGGACGATGACGGTTTTACGACGAAAACCCGCATTCGGGGCCAGTGCCAGCGCCCGTAAATCTTTCTTTGCCTTTGCCATGTGATTTATCCTTGTGAAGTGTCTTTAGTTAACGCAGCCGCTTGCTTGAGGGGAACAGGCTTGCCTTTCAGTCGCAGGGTGAAAGAGGCTGTCACCAGTCCACTGGCGGTCACGCTCCACGAGTTCTGCCGCACCTCCGCCAGAAAGGCGTACCCGTTGCCCGTGGGGAACTCCACCTTAAAGGCATGCAATTCATCGGTATCATAGGCATGGCGCAAGGTATCCTGCCCTGCCTCCTCGGCTGACCAGTTACCGGACAGCGTAATTTCGCCCGGTGCGGCAAGACCATTGGTCATTTCCTGTTCAGTCGAACACAGGGTGGTCACTTCAATGTCACTCTTCTGACCGCCCGTATAGCTGAGTTCCTTGGTGGTGCAGTCAATCGCCTGCCAGACTGCCTCCTTGGGGTTGGCCTCTTTGGCCGCCGTGGCCGAAATGCTGACTTTCGTACCCTGGGCTTTTTCGTACTTACTGCTCATGGGAGATTCTCCAGAAATAAAAAAACCGTCCGCAGACGGTCGGGGGAAAAGGGTTTGTTACTGCCAGACTTGGCATTCCAGTGTGGCGCGGTACAGCCCCGTGTCAGACTCGTAGCTGTTAGTTTCACTCAGTTGGGTCGGTTTAAGCGGCATAAGGGCTATTCTGGCCTTATCCCGTATCTCCCGTGCCGGATCAATGTTCAGAGCGTAGACATCAATTTGCAGGGTGTTCAGTTGACCGGCCTGCCCGTTCAGCACATCCTGATCAATGCTGTAGAGCGAAAAAACACACCACGGGGCTGTGACTGATTGTTTCTTTGGGGGCTGTGGCACAACATAGGGGAAAACTTTACCCGGCAGTATCGGTTTCAGCAGCAGAGAGATATCGGCCTCAGTCATTTCGATAGCACCTCATCAATGGCCTGATTCAGCCGTTTCAGGGCAAACTTTGCCGCCTCGTCGGATTTGGCATCAAAGGCCGGGCGTGCAAACGGCCTCGGGGCCAGCTTTGACGTGCCGTACTCCAGAAAACGCCAGTAGTACGCGTTACGCGGGTCGTTCTTCTTCATTTTGGGGTCGCTGTTCGTGCCTTTGGCATTCGATCCCCGGACATACACCCCCGCCAACACGTCACCGTTGCGGCTCTTGCGGTTGGACGCCACAATGTTTCGGCTCAGTTTGCCCGTGCGTTTCGGCGCTTTCACTCTGGCCTCATCCCGCAATACCGAGGCGGCGGCATAAGTGGCCTGCCGCGAGACCTTGTTATTTTCGGCCTTGCTCAGTATTTCCAAATCCCGCGCAATCTCCTGTAACCCGGAGAAGTCCAGATCAGTGACTATCATGATCTCACCCCCTGCTTGCACAGCAGTTCAAGTTGGGTACATTTCCCATCAGGAATGACGGCCTGAATATCGTACACCTGCCCCTTGAATACCAGACGTGACGCACTGGTGACATCCGACCGGTAGCGCAGCCAGATACGTATGGTCGCTTCGGACAGCGCCGCCCCGGAGGCCAGTAATTCCCGTCCGCTGATGTATTTCACCTCCGCCCAGACCGTGGCGGTATCCTGCCATTCCTCCATTAGCTGACCGGAAGGCAATTCAATCGGGGTAAAGTTCTGTAGCGTGATGCGGTGTCTCATTTTTCCAATGTGCATTTACCCTCCTTACAAACCGTAAATGCGGTAAGGTTGCAGTAACGCCGCGACTGAAAATGGCAGGGAAGACACGGATTGCCCCACCGACGCGGCACTCCGGTTTTCATACCATTGGGCAATCAGCAACAACATGGCGGCCTGCACATCGGCGGTTAACAATAAGTGATCGGGATCATCGGCATACCCTTTCGCTTCTTTATCGGGATACAGTGAGCGTCGGGTGTAGTTTTCGACATATTTCACCGACGCACCAATATAGGTATTGAGCAAGTCATCATCGTCATGGAAATCTGACTCAATTTTGCAATGTTGCTTAACCAAATCCAGAGAAAGCATTATTCCTCCTTACTTTCACCCTTATCTTTCAGCTCCGTTGGCTCCGTTGGCTCCGTTGGCTCCGTTGGCTCCGTCAGAGTGTGCGTCTCGGCTGTCTCGGCGGCATAGCCTTTTTGGATTAATTCGCGCCCGTGTTGCTCAAAAGTATCAATGACATGGCCTTCTGTGATCACCTGTCCCCCAAAATAAATCGCTCTCAGTACGGTCAGTTTCATGCGGTGCTCCAATAAAAAAGCGACCGGTTAAGGCCGCCTTGCGTGGATGTGGGATTATTCGCCGGATTTGGGCACGGTAAAATCACCGTACACAAAGGCTTCGGGACGTTTGACCGCGAGGGCGAGACGCTCCTCACAACGAAGGGAGATCATGTTTTTCTCGAAGTCGTCGGTGTTCTCGGTCGAAATCACCACATTGGTTTCTTCGCGGTCAAAGATTTGCGCTCCGGCATTGAATGCCCCGGTCAGGAACTTGCCCCTGAACGCCGCCGCTTCTGTCGCCACGACGGGCAAGCCCCACAGCGTAGGACCGATTAATCCGGCGGGGTTCCCCAGAATGTAACGGCCTAATGAATCCTTAGCGAGTTCAATACTCGCCCAGTCAATAAAGTGCAGAACATGCGCCGACGCCGGGAAACGAGCCAGTTGGGCCTGCAACATCGCCAGACGCAGATCATCAATGCCGTTTTGCTTATCGACCTTGAATTCCGCCTTAAACTTCGACGCCTGCGGAATGATGCCGTGCAGGTGTGCACCGGAGCCGTCACCGAACAAAATTTCCTGCTCTTCGACAAATTTCAGGCCGTAGCGCATTTCCGCATCCACCAGGGACTGCAATTGGGCGAAGTCGTCCAGAATTTGCTTTGACGCCTTGAACATATGCGCCACGGTGGTCACGGCCGTGATTTTGGTCGCGAACTGGATATCACTGTACGGCTTGGCGGTATTTTCCGGCACCACTGCCGCCTTGTTGGTAAATCCGGTTTGCTGCACCCAGAAGATGGCGGATGAGGTGGTCTTGCCCGGTGCGATCAGATCACGGATAAACAGGCGCTGCTTGGGTGCCACATCCACACCCGGCAAACGTTGCGGTTCAACGACGCCCTCAGCGACACCGGAAGACGTCAGCGCGGCCTGTACCGGAACGGAAATGCGTTTGCTGGCCGGAATACTGGCGTTGATATCTTTCAGCGCCTCGGCAGAAATGAGTTGCTGACCGATGGTCTTCGCCGCCTGAACGGCATTTTGCAGCGGCATTTGCGCCACATGTTGCTCCAGTTCACCGAGAGACGCTTTCAGGGTCTTTTCAGATTCGCGCAGGGCGTTCAGTTCGGTCGCCATTTTATCGACCGCCGCTTTGGTTTCCGCACTTAATCCGCCCACTTTTTTGGCTTCATTCAGCGCTTCTTCCGCTTTGGCATTAAATTTGCCGTTCGCCTCTTCGATTTTGGCGGACAGGCCTTTCAGTAATTCGTTGGTGTCGGACATGGGTTACTCCGGTTATAGGTGTGCCGGGGCAAAGGCATTCACGGCCTGTTGCAGCTCGGCTAAGGTTTCAGGATTAATTTCAGGGGTTGCGCCCGGCGCACTCCCGGTTAAGGATTTAATTAATTTTCGCCGCTCTGAGCGGGGCGTATTGGCCTTGGTCAGCAGGGCATCCACTTTACGTAAAGCCGCAGAGTAACTTTCCTCCCCCGTTTCAATGGCCTCGGCCGACATCAGGCTGTCCGCGAACCCTTTTTCAATGGCGTCATTCGCCCCGATATAGGTTTCGTTGTCCATCATCTGGACAATGGTGTCTTCGTCCAGACCGCTACGGGCAACATAAATCTCTTTCATCGACGCATCAAACGGCGCTAAATCGGCGGACAGTTTGGCGAAATCGTGACGGTTACCGATGCCGACAGCCCAGCAGTTGTGGATCATCAGGAACGCCCCGCGCCCCATCTGGATTTCATCGCCGGCCATCGCAATAATGGAGGCGGCTGAGGCGGCGATGCCCAACACTTTGACCGTGACCTTGCCTTCGTAGGCGCGTAACACGTTGTAGATGGCGAGACCTTCGAACATATCCCCGCCGGGACTGTTAATATTGACCATCACATCCCCGCCACCGAGAGAGCCCAGCGCCGCAGAGATGCGTTTTGCTGTCACCCCTTCACCCCAGAAGTCTTCACCGATCACGTCGAGGACAGAGATCGTGTTATCGGTACTGGCGGCTTTGATGCCACTGTGCCAGCTATCCAGCGCTTTCGGTTTCAGTTCATAGGAAATCGACGCACAGGGGCGCCCCTCCGGCGCGACCGGCAGTTGTTTTTTACTCATCAATAATTACTCCTCAGATTGAGGCGGTGATAGGTTTTGTGTCGTGTTGCGGATCAGTGCGTCTTTTTCGGGAAATAACCAATCCGCGATTTGCGCCCTGAGCTTTTCGGATTCAATGCCGTTACCCGCTTTACCGAGTTGCTCAATCGGGGTCAGGTTAAGCTGCACGGTGTGGATATCCCCGCCGTCAATCGGGGGCAGGTTTTCCAGTCGCCTGACATCATTGCGGCTCATCCAGCCATTTTGCAAAGCCGTGGTGTAGTAAGCCGAGCGTCCGGCGCTGTCTGCACGGAGCAGGCCTTCCACCGAGAACTCGCCATAGAAATCTTCATCGTCATTGAGCAGACAACGGCTGATTTCCTGCTCGATATTGATCAGTAACGGGCGCAGGGTATTGGTCAGGAACTGCATATTCATCCCTTCCACACTGGCGCCCCAGCTACTTTGTTTGGTGATGTGACCCACCATAAACGGCGGCACCCGGAACCAGCGACAAATCTCCTCCGTGCTAAAAGTGCGGCTCTCCAGCATCTGGGCGGCTTCGGGATTCATGGTCACATTCTGATAGGACAGGTCATTTTCTAACACCATGAGTTTGCCGGCATTTTTTGAACCGGCGAAGTGCTGTAAATTCTTTCTCAGCCGCTCACGCTGATCCTTGTCGAGGGCGGTCTTGGCGGACAGGAATCCGGTGCTTTGCAGGCCGTTTTCAAAAATCTTGCCCGCCGCCTCATCAATGGACATCGCGGTTCCGAACACATCCTTGCCCACCCGAACCGGGATCAGGCCACTGACCCCATCCAGCCCAAATCCCCGAATATGCATCATGTGCTTAAGGGGAATGGCTCGCTTTTTCCCTTTGAGTTCCGTGTAGGTGTATTCCAGCTGTCCGTTATCCAGCCGTTTGACCACCATGTTTTGAGGCAGCAACGGCAGCAGAGCAACTAGTTTTGAGCCGATATACCGCTTTTCAATAAAGGCATTCCCCCGCAGGCAGAGACTGGCGACCACCATCAGCATAAAGCGCGACGGGGTCATTTCGGCATTGGGTTGCCGGCATAAAACACGGTAAACCGGATGGTCTTTGGCTAACTCCCGCGAACTATCCGGTTGGGTGCGGTAAATCTTTAACGGCAGCGTCGAAATGGATTCACTCAATAACCGGACGCACGCCCAGACCGCCGAAAGTTGCATGGCTTTGTCTGCCGTCACCACTTTGCCACTGCTGCTGGTGCCCTGCCATTCCTGCCAGAATGTCCCGGTCGTCAGACTAATGGGGACGCCCAGCCAGTTCAGCAAGGCCGACTTGATGCGCCCGGGTTGTTTTTCTGTTTTCATCTAAATCCCCACAATAATCGGGTCATCAAAAAAGCCTTCCAGATCGCCCGTCCCCACCACTTCCCCGCTGGCGGCCCCGACCGCCATCGCAAAGGCGACCATGCCATCCATGCGCCCGGTTGATTTGTCTTTCGCCAGCTTGCGGTTGGAGGCGGCATCTTTCACAGTCACGGCATTGGCGGCACACATGTTCATCACCGGGTGGTTGCCATGATTGACCTGCCCGTTCAGTAACAACTGCTCCATTTTATCCAGCGCAGGTGCCATGTCTTTATAACCCTGCCCGAATTCCTCGAGGGGCAGTGTCAGGCCGATGCTCTCAGCCGCTTTTTTAAAAAACTCCATGCGCCAACGGTCAAAAGTGAGCACCTCAATCTCAAAGTCGCTGAGGATGTCCGCGATATCTTTCACCACGAAGTCATAATCCACCATCGACCCCGGCGTGGTGCGCAGGAAGCCCTGTTTTTCCCACAGGTCATACGGCACCCTGTCCGTTTTCGCCCGGTCAAGCAGAGTCTTTTTCGGTGTCCAGAAATACGGGTGCACATTCCATTGTTCATCTTCCGACTGCCCGATGATCACCAGCGCCGTCAGGTCTTTGGATTCGGACAAGTCCAGCCCGGCATAACAACGGCCCACAATGGGTTGTAACGGTTTCGCCCCGGCTTCCCAGACGTTACGTGAGATAAAGGGGGCACTCATGGAGACCCGCTGGTTCAGGTTCAGGTTACGGAACATGTTTTCCTGACTCGGCATGCGGGAAGCCATTTCTGCCAGCCGCTGCATGTCTTTTAAGGAACGAAAGTTACCCAGTGCGGGGTTGGCGGCTTGCCACGCGGCGGGATCAAGGATATCGGCGTCCTTATCGGCCTCATACACATGGGACACAATATGCGGGTCCTGCGAATTCTTCGCATCGTCCAGCCAGAGGCTGAGCAGGTCGGCATCATTGGCGGCCTGCGTACTGATAGCAATCAACAGGGGGGCTTTGTGCGCCCCCTGCGAGGTAATGATGGCATCGATAAAATCACTGCGCGGCCCCACTATCTGCCCCACTTCATCCAGAATCGCCAGTACCGGGGACAACCCGTGCGTGGTTTTGCCCTCTGCCGCCAGCGCCTTGTATTCCACGTTGCGGGGCTTGCCGACCAGCTTCTTGCCACTGGGGATAATGTGGACGATTTCCTGCAACCGGGGGTTCAGGTTTACCATCTTCACCGCCAGACTGAACACAATGCCCGCCTGCTCACGGCTCATGGCCCCGCTGACAATCTGGGTATTCTGGAGCGCTTCGGGTCCCACCAGATGCGCCAGCAAAATCCCGGCAATCAGTCCGGTCTTGCCGTTTTTGCGGGCGATGCTCAGATAGGCTTTGTCGGTGCCCACCGGATTATCGTAGGTCTCCAGCAAGAACCGCTTTTGGAAGTCATCCAACCGCATAGGCTGACCAATCAGCTCCCCTTCGGGCACAATACAAAAGCGTTCAATAAACGCAATCACACGTTCACCGCGTGTCATGAGGTCTCCTTAGTGTACGGGGGGTGCCAGCAAATCGTCATCTTCCATGTCATTGCGTACCCGGCGCGCCTCAGCATCATTCTGATTCTTGTTGCGCTGGTCACGGCTTTCTCCGTTCGTGGCACGTGAATGGATTTGCAAGCCGGAGCGCTGGGCAATAATCACGCGGGTTAATTCCAGCTTGTACTTGCGGTTTTCTTTGATCGCCTTCTCGTCACGCGTCTCGGCATAATCCGACTCCAGTTTGCGCAGGTAGTGACTGACTGCCATCAGGGCATATTGGTTATTCGCCAGACTGACCACCTCGATCAGGTCGGACGGCGTCCACAGATTGAGGGCTTTCGTGCGAATGTTATCGTTGTAGAAGTCGATGGCCTCCGGCATTAACCCGGCGTGAGCTGGGGGTTCGATGGTGTCCTGAAAGGCGTTGACAATCGCCTGCATTTTGCCTTTGAGACTGTCAGAACGCGTACGCTTTGTCATTGACAGCCTCCTTTCGGTGTCAAGCTATTTAGGTCTTTTTTTATTAAAAAACTGCGTTAGCGTTATCTTTGAGGGATGGCACCGGTCTTCTGGGGAATGGTTCTGAACTTTTATCATACCCCTCCACAATCATTACAGATGAAACCATTCCCATTTGCAATCAGTCCGTTTCGCACCGTGACAGTTTCAACCTTGTCCCCAGTGGCCTTTCACCTGCTGCTCTGCCCCGATATAGCCCAAGGCCATCAGCGCCTCGCCGCCGGGGTACTCGTCAATGAGTTGACGTATCACGTTAAGGCAATGGTCAAGGTTAGTTTGTTGCTGTTCGTCGTCGGTCATCTTAATGATTCCAGTGTGAGTTCGGGTCAAGAGGCATGCCATTCATATCACAGCCGGTTCCCCGGCCGCTCTTCTCCATCCGTTGCTTGGTGGCGTTATGATGGGTTTCGCATAAGGGCTGCCAGTTCTTGGTATCCCAGAATAACTTTTGGGCGAGGGCTATCTGTGCCTTGTCGCCAGAGTTCAGTGCCGCTTTCAGCTTATGCGGGACAATGTGATCAACGACCGTCGCGCCAGTCACTCGCCCTTGCTGGTGACACATCACACACAGGGGATGTTGTTGCAGGAACCGGAGCCGGGGTTTGTTCCATTTGCTGCCATAGATGCGGGGTTGGGGCATAGCATCACCACGCCCCACGATAGAGGGCAGCATGATACAGTGGCCCGCCGGGACGCAGGGTCTTGTCCAGTTCTTCACGGACTATCTGGCGAATGTGATCGTCGTCGTGGGCCTTGATTATCTTCGCTGCATTAATGATGGCCTCTTTCTCGTGAATGCCTGCTGCTACTTGGTAAATCATCTCTGCATTTTCTACCATAGCTTCGGCGCTCTTCTCTACCGCCAGTTCCATACCTGCAGGATAGGTCTTGCTCGTCTGTTCCTTTTCTGCTTTCTGTTTGAATGCATTATGAATAACGAGCGTCGCAGGAGCGCTGAGAATGCTATTGGAGCCGCCACTAATTAGTTTGAGTCCGCCATTCTTACCGTAAAACGCTGTGTACCCAGCGGCTTTTATCGAAGTGCTACCATCTTCATTAATTCGAATTTCCATCGTGTTTTACCCCCGTTCAGAATAATTAACTGGTTCGGTTTATATAACCCCGTACTTTTTTAGTCGGGACTCTATAAAATTCTGCATAAGTCACGCGTCACCGCCCTAAATATGGATAATGTCCGATAATCGGACTTTGGTTATCTGACTACATGGCTATCACCACTCTGTGAATCATGATGGCAATGTAAGCCGTCTCTCCGGCTGTCACATCACTTCGTCTGCCTACAGCGGATGTTGCTGATAATGATCCGTCCTACACGGTGGCATGGGTTATTTTTGATTCTGTCTGTACGCTCGATGCTAAGGTTCATGTCTCAGCTAATACCGGCAGACGGCGATAACCCGGCGCGATGAAAATAAAAATGCCACCCGCCCGTGTGCGTTGGGTACGCGGTGAGAACGGGATGGCAGCATGGGTTATTCCGGTAACCACTCATAGAATGGGTATAGGAATAAAAAAAGCCCCTAATTACTCAGAGACTCATTGACACTACCCCTAACATACTCCTGCAAGCCCAGCATCATTTGCTCTGAGGTGGCAATTCAGAATGTTGCTGGTTTAGCCACAGCACGAACCCAGCACATCAGGCCTTTTTGCAGGTCGGTGCGGCCTTCGTTTAGCCAACGCATATCAATTTGATGACTGCCCGTTTGTGCGTTGGTAACCACAAGATAGTCATAGAGCTTGCCTAGTTCCTCGCCAAGCGCTTTAATCTTATTCATGCGATCAATTTCATCTTGGCTCAATTCACGGTAGCCAGTGATTTTACGGTGTTGATTTTCCATTATTTCCTCTGCATTCAGTATTCACGTAATCCCTCAATCCGAGGAACTGGCTTTCGAGGGTTTCAAGTTCTCCGAGGAGACGTACATAATCTTGTTCAGCGTCTTTCTCCAGTCTGGCGGGTCTTGAACTATCCACGCCGGAGGGGGCAGCGGTTTCACGCACGGGGCATTCGGCTTTGACGAACACGCGCTGAGTGTTAGTGCGCAAATCGTCACTGAGCTGATCAATCTTAGATTTAGCATTAGCGAGTACCTTAAGACGTTTAGCATCCTGTTCATGCAGCATATCAATGTGCCTGTTCTGGTAGTTGATAGCGTCAGTCAGTTGCTGGATTTCGGTTGCTTGGTCGCCGTTGATTCTCTTTTGCTCTTTATAACCAGAGCGGTATAGATGAGCCGCAACAGAAACAAAAATTACCGTGGCAATTAGAGCCATGATCATATAGCGGGCTAATTTGAGATTCATAGCAACAATGCCCCTATGAACAGAAACCAACCCCATCCATCGCGGCTACCAATAGCCAGAATGAATGCACATAGAAACAGCATCACCGCCACTAAATGATTATTCATCCAACCCCCAGCATGTTAATTCTGATTCCTGAGCACGCCGCTCTACCTGACCGTAACAGCCGTTCGATTGGCCTTTGGTCTGTCGGCAATCTCGGCCACCGTCAAATATCCAGCGCTGGATTTCTGCACATGCCCCTTTCTTGTCCCCGGCATTCAACTTACGGTAGAACGTGGAAGAAAAGCATTTACCGGGACCAATGTTGTACGGGCAGAAACTGGCAATACCGGCTATCTGGGGTTCGGTCAGTGAAACTTTGACATTGCGCCTTACCCATACAATGGCTTGCTCGGCTTCTTTGGCATTGAGTCCACTACATTGATTTGTCGTTAACTTCATTCCCTGACGAACCGGAGCGCCATCAATGCGAGTTACCCCGCGGCAGATAGTCCAGATGCTGCCAGCGTCCTGATAGGCAGACAGTCGGTTACCTTCTTTTTCATCCAGAAACTGAGAGAGGACAACCGAAGCACCTGCACCGGAAAGCACCAGACCGATAACAGCCGCCGTTAACTTACTCGTCTTTTTCACGTCTGTTGAACTCCCGGTGTTTGTAGTACCAGTTCACGGCGAATGTACCGACCGTGCAGATAATACCGACGACAATTGCCCAGTCGTTCAATGACCAGGCACCGAAAATAGCTGTAAAGGTGCCCCACGCATACGCGGTAGGGCTGGTGTATTTATCCATACGCATAATCCACCCCATCTGAACAATGGGCGTCCGTGGGGTGAACGATGGTCGCCCCTGTTAGTGAGTATTTGTTTGGTCTAATGTGAAAAACTTAACACCCTGCGTTTTATCTTCTTGCAGGATGGCATGTTTTATTCTTTTCAGGGCAATGCGGGAAATCAATTCGGGTATTGACTCTTGGGTACAATACGCTATTGCACCCGCATTCTTTGAGACA
>NZ_JAQRFI010000057.1 GCF_028598805.1 Xenorhabdus yunnanensis
TGCCAGACCGCAAGGTGTTTTAACAAATCAAAAGGGGTTTTTATAGCGGATTTATAGCTGAAAGCTCTACAGAACCCCCTGCCTAGCAGGGGGTTTTCTATATACAATAATGCCGCGCCCAAAATAGCGCGGCTCAGGTTTACAGTGACAATACCGTAATCCACATCGGAGCTTTGCCAACCGGATAACGTGCCAGTTGAGTCAATTCCCCGGAATATTTGTCAATATGTGACACCAAAATATGATCCGATTTTTGCCCTGACGTAATCAAGAAATGACCACTGTGATCAATGGCAAAACCACGAGGCTGGGTTTCTGTCGGATAATGTCCTGCTAATGTCAGATGATAGCCATCTTCTGAAATACGGAAATGGCTGATTAGGCTTTCTGAACGTTCACTGGTATAAAGATGTCGACCATCAGGTGTAATGTGAATATCTGCCGACCAACGAACATTGGAAAAATCTGTTGATAGCGAATCGATTGATTGCACAATACGGTATTTTTCCCATTTACGCAGAACATCAACCGTTGAATCCAATTCATTAATGCAATAGATCGCCTGTTTTTCCGGATGAAATGCCATATGGCGTGGGCCTGCATCCGCTGCTGTGGTAATTTCATTTGCTCGATTTTCTGTCAGATACCCCTGCTCGTCCAAATTGAAAATACGAATATGATCTTCTTTCAGGCATGGAACCAGTAATTGACGATTTTCATGATCAATATTGGCAGAGTGTGGCGCTTGCAGGCCTTCTACAATTTGGCTCGGTGCTTTGACGATTCCATTTTCATCAATAGGATGGACACTTAAATTATTGAAGCTATAAGAAGCAGAAAATAAAAAACGCCCTGTTCTGTCAGTGGATATATGGGTCGGGCTACCCGGTAATGGTGCAATGGCCTGCTGTTCAAGGCGTCCATCTTCCTCAATAGCATAAGTCACGATACTGAATTGGGGACGAATTCCCACATATAAGTGTTTGCCATCAGGATTAACGGCCATTGGCTGTACTTCACCTGGCACGTTCACGGTCTGGAGAAGCGAAAGTTCTCCTGCCACATTAAGCGACCATACGTGAATTTGTCGGCTGCTTGGGCTGGCTGTATAAACCACCTGTTTCATGTTCTCTCCTTAATGCTTCATTGCCATTTCATTGATCTATAAAGATTATTGAAAAGTTTTGTCTGCTAAACTGCTCATATGACAGTTTAATTATGTTCAACTACTGTATATTATTTTGTTTATATCATAGACAACCCAGAGGCCAACTCATGTCATATCGCGTTATCGCGCTGGATCTAGATGGAACACTCCTCGATCCACAAAAACGTATTTTGCCAGAATCATTGGCGGCCCTAAATGAAGCCCGCCAATCAGGTATCAAAGTTCTGATTGTGACTGGACGCCATCATGTCGCCATCCATCCTTTCTATCAAGCTCTGCAACTTGATACTCCAGCCATTTGTTGTAATGGAACTTATTCATATGATTATCATGAAAAGAAAGTATTAGCCTCTAATCCACTCTCCATTCAAGAAGCCTCTCAAGCACTTTCCTATCTGCAAGACACGGAAATTCAGCATCTGATGTATGTTGATGATGCCATTTTATATCAATTTCCTCACACTGTAGCTCGAACCCTTGCATGGTCAGATTCTCTGCCTGAACACCAACGCCCTAATATTCAGCAAACAGGAAGCTTTCGAGATGCGATTCACAATGTGAATTTCATCTGGAAATTCGCCACCAGCTCACCCAATTTAGTAAAACTACGTGAGATTAGTGAACAAATTGAGGAAAATGTTGGCCTTGAGTGTGAATGGTCATGGTTTGATCAGATAGATATAGCTAAAAAAGGTAATAGCAAAGGCATGCGGTTACAGCAATGGGTGGAGTCGCAAGGCATGAGTATGAAAGATGTGATTGCTTTTGGTGATAATTATAACGATCTCAGTATGCTGGAAAGCGCTGGATTGGGAGTCGCTATGGGGAATGGCGTCGATGCTGTCAAAGAGCGGGCAGATATTGTCACACGGGATAATACCCAACCCGGCATCGCTGAAGTCCTTCGAAAATACGTTCTATAATTACCTTTGGCATTAATGGGGAAGTAAATAAAATGGGAGTGAATCAGTCATGAGATGGCTTACTGCTGCACTCCCTACATAACTCCCTATATGCATAATTTTCTATATATATAGTTTCATATATATAGTTTCATATATATAGTTTCATATATATAGTTTCCCATATATTCATAAATGACGATTTAAAGAAATACTCTTTATTTGTGCATATAGCCATTGCCCTGTCCGCAGATTAAGCTCTTCCCGCGCCCAAGGTGTAATTCTTGCCCATAGGCTATGTTCACTTAGTGCCAATTTGACATCAACCTGACCATTTTCTTCAAAAAATTCAATGACTTTTACTTGTAAAGTATTACGGATGCTGCTGGCTTTTGGAGGCTCCAAAACTAAAGAAACGTCTGATGCATCAATGCGGATATGCAAATCAGTTCCCGGAGAGGTATTAGTTTGTGGTAGCCAAAGAATTTTGTCAGCCACTGCGACTGCGGTCATTTGATAACGCTGATGGTGTTCCATGACAGATACTTTCAGTATGCTGCCAAGGCTCTCTTTTTGCAGCCACGGACGCAGTGCACTGCTCGACCAAACGTCTTCCAAGGTCCCTGTCGCCCTGATTTTTCCTTTGTCCATGACAATGACATTATCTGCCAAGCGTAAAATTTCATCCAAACTATGGCTGACATACAGGATCGGGATTTTGACATCTTCGGACAATTTTTCGAGGTAGGGTAATAACTCACGCTTACGTGGTAAATCTAATGATGCTAATGGCTCATCCATCAACAAGATTTCAGGTGCAGTCAGCAATGCACGACCAATCGCTACCCGCTGTTTTTCTCCACCAGATAATGTGATGGGAAAACGTGACAGTAAATGTTCAATCCCCAATAAACCAATAATGCTGTCAAACTGCGGTTTCATCTCTGGCGCCATACCGTATTGTAGGTTTCCCTTCACACGATAATGCGGGAAAAGGCGTGCATCCTGAAAGACATAACCAATCCGGCGCTTTTCTGGTGGCAGAAAGATATTTTGTTCTGTATCCACTAAAGTGGAGCCGTTTAAAACAATGCGACCTTTTTGTGGACGACTCAATCCCGCAATGACGTTGATCAATGAGGTTTTTCCCGCCCCCGAAAGACCAAATATGGCGGTAATGCTTTCTGTTGGCAACGTAGTATCAACCTGCATGTGCAGCTCACCCAAACTCTGCTCAAAATCCAGTTCTAACATGCTGCCCCCAAACGTTTTCTCCCCCAACGTGCCAGCCATTCGGAAAGCATCAATGAAATCAGTGCCAATGCAATTGCAATTACGCACAGACGGGCTGCGGCTGTTTCCGCATCAGGCGTTTCTATCAAGGTATACATGGCAAGGGGAATAGTGCGGGTCTCCCCCGGAATATTCGAAACAAAGGTAATGGTTGCCCCAAATTCCCCCAACGATCGGGCGAATGCCAATACCGCACCAACAATGATGCCGGGTAATGACAGCGGCAGGGTAATGGTGAAAAAGACTTTAAATGAACTCGCCCCCAATGTATGAGCGGCCTGTTCCAAACGCCGATCTATGCTCTCCAGCGATAACCGAATGGCTCTGACCATCAGCGGAAAAGCCACTACAGCCGAAGCTAACGCAGCTCCTGTCCAATTAAATACAAAACTGACACCAAACCAGTCATAAAGGAATTCACCTATTACTCCACGGCGCCCCATGCTGATAAGTAACAGATATCCCACCACCACTGGCGGTAATACCAGTGGCAGATGGATAATGCTATCAAGCAGGGATTTCCCAAAAAACTGGCAACGAGCCAGCATCCATGCCATTAAGATCCCGCATGGTAAACTGAATAACACAGCAATCCCTGAAATTTTTAAACTCAGTAAAATTGCCTGCCATTCATATTCACTTAACATCTCCAAAAGATCAGTTCCTACAGTGGACTAAAACCGTAGCGTTTAAAAATTGCAGCGGCTTCAGGGGTTTTAAGATAATCATAAAAATTACGAACAGCCTGTTTTTCATGGCCTTTGATTATTGCAATCGGATATTCCACCGATTTATGGCTTTCTGGCGGGAAAACACCCACAACTTTCACCTTATTGCTGGCAACGGCATCAGAGCCATAAACAATGCCCAGCGGGGCTTCAGCTCGTTCCACCAGCGCCATACCACTACGCACATTGTTAGTACGTGCCATCAGTGGATTGACCGTATCCCATGCATTCAAATATTGAAGCGACTCTTTGGCATAAATGCCAACCGGCACATGATCAGGATCGCCAACCGCTAAACGCCCTCCCGCCAGCAAGTATTTCCATTTTGTTTCTCGGTTAATATCAATTTTATCTAATTTGCTTTCTTTGGGAGCAATCAGGACAAGCTGGTTACCCAATAAGGTATGACGGGTATTCTCAGCAATTAATTGTTTATCAGTAGCATAATTCATCCATTGTTGATCGGCAGAGATAAAAATATCCGCAGGTGCTCCCTGCTCGATCTGGCGTGCCAGTGTCGAAGATGAAGCATAGGAGGCAACAATATCGCCCTGTTTCTCTTTTTTGTACTGTGCCGCAATCTCAGCAAGTGCATTAGTCAATGAAGCTGCCGCAAAAACCATCACTTTATCTGCCGCCCAGACGTTTCCAACAAGCGCAAAAGAGACCACAGCCCCTGTCAGCAACTGATAAACTTTCTTTTTCATTTTACACTCACCTAAGATAATCAACATGGTGCGTTGTATATAACAAGATACAACGTTAAATGAAAATGCTATTCCTAGATTAATCGGCAAGTTGTGAGCCAGTTTTAGCTTTTATATTAATTCAATGTAAAGGTTGCAGTGCAAGACGTAAAAAATACCAGTAATAACCAGCAGCAATAGTGGCAATCAACGCTTCAATTTCGCTGATTTTTGCCCTGTTCTGTGTCTCAATTCTGGTGGCGGTGATTTGGCTGGGGAACGAGATGCGCCAAATGGATCTAATGCCGTAGGGACAAAAGGTAGATTCCTGCCGGGATAGTATAACGAAAAAACAAACCCTGTTGTTTCAAACGGGGTTTGTCAGCGGTCTGAATCCAGGATATACAGGCCTATGGAAGAGAAACCAAATAGAGATAAAGTTAGCTCAAAACTACCGTTCAATACCTTTTGTTTCCCTTTTGGAAATAATATTAAACAATCCTCCAAGCCCGTAAATCAACGCCAAAATAGCAGCCATTACGACGGGAACCATAATCAGTGAAAATCCCATACTTTTAAGCAATTCAAACATGCTAACCTCATTCCTGAATGACTAACAAATTAACTGTGTCATATCTGATTCTGATATGACACAGACGTTAATCTAGTTATTCTAGACAATAAAAAAGTAACAGTAACCGACGAAACGTGCGATTCTTATGGTTCTGTTGTGAAAACTCTCAAATATTTGCCCGAAATGAATCACTATGCAAGCCCAAATATTATTAACACTGAAATTGCAACAACGCCTGTTCGCTGATCCCCGACGAATAGAGTTGCTTAAACAGATTAAAATCACGGGTTCTATCAGTCAGGGAGCAAAGCAGGCTGGGATCAGCTATAAAAGTGCCTGGGATGCTATCAATGAAATGAATCAGCTCGCAGATGAAGTATTGGTAGAACGTGCCACAGGTGGAAAAGGTGGCGGTGGTGCTCAACTTACGCATTATGGTGAACGCCTGTTGCAGCTTTATGATCTGCTGGAAAAAATTCAACAAAAAGCGTTTGATGCCCTGAAAGATAATTCTCTACCCCTGGACAGCTTACTCGCCGCTATATCTCGCTTTTCGTTACAAACCAGTGCCCGAAATCAATTCTTCGGTACGATCATTGAACGTAACCAAGAGAATATTCAACAAAATGTGCGTGTTCTGCTGGCTGATGGTAAAACATCAATCTCTGCGGCTTTAACGGAACAAAGTGCAAATCGCCTGAATTTAGTAAAAGGGAAAGAAGTTCTGGTGCTGATTAAAGCTCCGTGGATAGCCTTAACTAAAGATCATGTCCCTGCTGCTTCATTCGATAATGCCCTACCCAGCCAAATTAGCCATATTGATGCAGGAGCAGAATTCAGTGAAATTATTCTGACACTTGATGGCGGTGAATCCCTTTGCGTGACATTATCTAATCAAGAAATGTCGCGTTTACAGCTCCAGCCACACGATTCTGTTACTGCTCTTTTCAATGCTGATAAAGTGATTATTGCCACTCTGTGCTAAATTCCTATACTAATTGTGCCCCCTGTAAACCTGCCTGTCAGGGGGATGCCATGTTTTCCCCGCGTCTTCCCCACATTCTTCTCATGTTCCGCAATATGGTGTCCCGCTAAAACTATTCCCAATCGATTTCAAAAATTATTAATCCTCAATGAATAACAGACAGCTACGCATTGACATTGAACATTATTCCGCTTATTTCTGATGATCCTTTAGTTGATGTTGCTTAAAAAGGAAAAAGAATGTCTGAATTGCAAATAACGCAAGGTAGTTTCCGTTTAAGTGACACCCGTACCCTACGGCTACCGTCACTGAAAATTATTTCTGAGGAAAATTGGGCTTTTGTTGGCGCAAATGGTAGTGGAAAATCTTCGTTAGCCCGTGCTCTGTCGGATGAATTAATTCAACTGGCAGGTGAACGTCATTGTTCGTTTCATACACCAATACGTCTATCATTCGAACAATTGCAAAAACTGATTGATGAAGAATGGCAACGCAACAATACAGATTTACTCAGTGAAGAAGAAGAGGATACCGGACGCACGGCCGCAGACATCATTCAACTTCATCATAAAGATAATGAATTGTGCCTTGAATTAAGCGAGTATTTTGGTATTAAGGATTTGCTCTCGCGACGATTCAAGTATCTCTCAACGGGGGAAGTTCGTAAGGTTCTGCTGTGTCAGGCATTGATGATAAATCCTGACCTGCTTATCTTTGATGAACCTTTTGATGGACTGGATGCTTATGCACGAGATCAGCTTGCCCAGTTATTGAACTCTCTGGCTGCAAAAGGCATTACTTTAGTTTTGGTTTTGACCCGGTTCCATGAAATTCCTGATTTTGTCAAACAAATCGGTGTACTGGCAGATTGCCACCTAACATTGACCGGGAAAAAAGAGTGTATTTTGGCAGAATCTCTCGTGGCACAGTTGGCACATAGTGAGGAGCTGAAAAATATTCACCTTCCCGAAACAGATGAATTCCGGGCTGACGAGCAACTCCAGACAGATCAACCATTGGTGTCAATGTGTAATGTTATTGTTCAATACAATGACAAACCCATTTTGCATGGCTTAAGCTGGCAAGTGAATCCTAATGAACATTGGCAGGTCATCGGTGAAAATGGTGCTGGAAAATCGACACTCCTTAGTCTGATTACAGGCGATCATCCCCAAGGTTACAGCAATGAATTAATATTATTTGGTCGTCAACGAGGAAGTGGAGAAACTATTTGGGACATTAAACGCCACATTGGTTATGTCAGTAATAGTGTTCATCTTGAGTATCGTGTTAGCACCAGCGTTCGAAATGTCATCCTTTCAGGTTTCTTCGATTCAATAGGACTTTATCAAGCTGTTTCAGATCGTCAGCAACAGTTAACTGATGAATGGCTGGGCTTATTGGGGTTCTCTGCTTCAACAGCAATTAGCCCTTTTCGTAGTTTGTCATGGGGGCAACAGCGGCTCGTTTTAATTGCCCGCGCTCTAGTGAAACATCCCAAATTATTGATTCTGGATGAACCTTTGCAGGGGCTTGATCCCTTAAACCGCCAGTTAGTTCTGCGCTTCATTGATATTATGATTTCTAATGGTGATACACAGCTTTTGTTTGTTTCCCATCATCAGGAAGATGCGCCAAAGTGTATTACTCATCGTCTGAAATTTATTCCTGATGGTGATATTTATCGATATGAAACTGAGCGTGTTTCCTTAGAATTGCTGTAGTCTTCTTTCCTAGACCTCCACTTTGCTGTGATTCCTCTCTTGATAGAGGGGAATCCGGTGTTATCGCTCTATCCAATCACTCTTTCTAAAATCAAGTAATATTTTTTTGATATTTTTTATTATTATTTTTGAATTTTTTAACCATTACTATAAAATCACCGCCTATTTTTAGACTATTCCATTGGTTTTTTCAAAGATAATAGGGAATTATATGGCTTGGGCATTACTTGCCGCTTCATTGGCTCTTTTAGATAGTCGCCAGAAAATTGCTTTTTTCATTGCACTCTTCGCTATCATTGCTGGGATCAGCACTAACATACTTACCTATCCCGCTATCATCACGCTGACAGTGATGACTCTATTAGGTGTGGCGCACATTTATTGTAAAAATAATAGCGACTGTAAAAAAAACAGCAAAAAATATTTTACTCTCAGAATTATTATCGAGTTGTTATTACTTACTGGCGGTATTTTGCTATTTATGCATTACATTCCAGGGTTTCATAACCTCAAATATCTGGACAAAGTACAGGCTGGCCCGCTCAGCGCACCTTTTTCAATGTATTTCAACTTTGATAAGGCACTGCTGCCATTTGTCCTAATATTCTGTATACCTACTCTGTTCACCCGAAAACCTTTGGTTGAAGCACCTCCTCATGGATGGGCACTGTTGATTGCAACCATCCCGGCATTATTAGGGCTTGCAACAGCATTAGGCGGATTATCGGTTGAACTTCATTTACCTAATTGGTTCCCTGCTTTTGTCATCGCTAATATTTTCTTTGTCTCTTTGGCTGAAGAAGCGCTGTTTCGTGGCTATATTCAGCAAAAGTTAAGTCAATGGATGAATCCTTACTTAGCTCTTGTCATTACCTCTCTGATTTTTGGCGGAGCCCATTTTGCTGGTGGTGGTTTACTGATGATTTTCGCCACACTGGCAGGGTTAATTTATGGCGTGACATGGATGTGGAGCGGTCGTTTATGGGTGGCGGTTGCTTTCCATTTTTCACTCAATCTAATGCACCTGCTGTTTTTCACCTATCCAATAAAATCAGTAGTCATACACTAAACTGAATTCCATTTGATCTGAACTGTATCCCTGTAATAGAGGGTGACAATTCAGATCAAACACTACCTTCCATTCCTTTCTCCCCATCAAATATGTGATCGCCATAATTATCAGCAAACATGATTTAAAACAGGTGATACGAGACTATTGTTTGCCGTTTTGGTCTATCGCGCCATATAATGCCCGCAGCGATCTTTTCATTTCGTATTAAAAAGTACTGATAGGAGTTTAAGCTATGGCTGTAACTAAACTGGTTCTTGTAAGGCACGGAGAAAGTGAGTGGAACAAAGAGAACCGTTTTACTGGCTGGACTGACGTTGAATTGTCTGACAAAGGCCGCTCTGAAGCACAACAAGCTGGTCAACTGCTGAAAGAAGAAGGCTTCACTTTTGATTTCGCCTACACTTCCGTTTTAAAACGTGCCATTCACACTTTGTGGAATATTCTGGACCAGGTTGAGCAGCAATGGCTGCCTGTTGAAAAAAGCTGGAAACTGAATGAACGTCACTACGGCGCATTGCAAGGTCTGGACAAAGCAGAAACTGCAGCTAAATACGGTGATGATCAAGTGAAATTGTGGCGCCGTGGCTTCGCAATTACTCCTCCTGATTTGACCCAAGATGATGAGCGTTACCCAGGCCACGATCCTCGTTACACGAATCTGAAACCAGAAGAACTCCCAGCAACTGAAAGCCTTGCAACTACCATTGAGCGTGTTGTTCCTTATTGGGAAGAAGTTATCAAGCCACGTGTAGAAAAAGGTGAAAAAGTTATCATCGCTGCTCATGGTAACTCTCTGCGAGCACTGGTGAAGTATCTGGATAATATGAGCGAAGAAGCAATTCTTGAGCTGAATATTCCAACTGCTGTACCACTGGTTTACGAGTTTGATGAAAATATGAAACCTATCAAACACTATTATCTGGGCAACGCTGATGAAATCGCAGCAAAAGCGGCAGCAGTTGCAAATCAGGGTAAAGCGAAGTAATCCTCACGGGTCACGCAAAAGAAATGTTAAAAGCCGGATTAATTTCCGGCTTTTTTATGATGTTCTTACAATAAATTAGCTTCTGCGGCTCTTGATAGCCTGAGATAACTGACGCAGTAAGATTTCTGTATCTTCCCAACCAATACAAGCATCTGTCACACTCTGACCATAAACCAAAGACTCACTACTCTCCAGATTTTGATTTCCTTCAACTAAGTGGCTTTCAACCATAACACCAATGATCGCATTTTCGCCACTGGCAATCTGACCACAGATATCCACACCTACATCCATTTGTCTTTTAAACTGCTTCGCACTATTTGCGTGGCTAAAGTCAATCATCACGCGAGGAGCCAAGCCAGCTTTCTCTAGCCCTTCTTTAACCTCACTGACATGCTTGGCGCTGTAATTAGGCTCTTTGCCACCACGCAGAATAATATGGCAATCACAGTTACCTGTCGTATTAACAATCGCAGAGTGACCCCATTTCGTAACAGACAAGAAACAGTGTGATGAGCTGGCTGAATTGATAGCATCAATGGCGACTTTAATTGTTCCATCCGTGCCATTTTTGAATCCAACCGGACAAGACAGCCCTGATGCCAATTCACGATGAACCTGAGATTCTGTTGTACGTGCTCCTATCGCGCCCCAGCTCATGAGATCTGCTAAATATTGGGGGCTAATCATATCAAGGAACTCGCCAGCCGCAGGCAACCCCATATTATTAATATCAAGCAATAGATTACGAGCAGTACGTAGTCCATCGTTGATATCAAAACTGCAATCCATATTCGGATCGTTAATCAGTCCTTTCCAGCCAATGGTTGTGCGGGGCTTTTCAAAATAAACCCGCATGATAATTTCCAAATCAGCTTTCAATTCTTCACGTAATTTATTCAAGCGCTCTGCATATTCTAATGCCGCTTGTGGGTCATGAATTGAACATGGACCAATCACTACCAATAGACGATCATCTTCACCAATTAAAATATTATGAATAGATTCACGTGCCTTGCAAACAGTAATAGCACTATCTTCTGTCGCAGGAAATTTTTCGAGTAATGCAACTGGTGGTAGTAATTCCGTTATTTTTCTTATTCTTATATCGTCATTCTGGTAATTCATTGTCCTTTCACCTAATGTGTTTACAGTTATTTGAAATAATTTTGTGATCTCAATCTAACTGTTAGGCGTTGTGCTGTAAATAATCTTTGTGGGTAAAAATAGGATACTTTTTTGATAGAAAAAGTCATTGAACGTAAAAATGATGTTAATTCAAATAAATAGACTGATAAGAAGAAAATACTTTGCAGCAAAGATACCAAATAACAGGCCATAGATAAGTTAATTACCTATGGCCGATGAGCAGTGCTAATTTATATTTTATTTTTCTTGTTGTTCGTTATGTTTAGCTGCCTTGATCCAGATGCGAGCACCATTTAGTGCGATACCTGTCAAAATAATATATTGCAACGACATCGCCAGAACGCCTTGATGATAATAAATCACTACGCTGATAACATTAATGATGACCCAAATCAGCCAGTTTTCTACATGCTTACGAGTCATCAGAATCATAGCCACTATGGATAATACCGTCATCACTGAATCCCAGAATGGGAAAGCATCTGGCTGTAGCTCAGGCATAGTGATATTAGACCCCATTCCCTGTAGAGCAAGCACCACCATTTTTGCCATATAACCAAATATTTGATCGATATTGAATGTCATGATCAATATGGCAAGAATTGAAATCGCAGCAACAATAGCCATCTGTTTAGGATTAAGCCAACGAATTTTAAGCTCTATTTGTTTTTGCCCATTCACTCGGCTCCATGCATACCAACCATAGATATTGGCCGCGAAGAAAAAGATTTGCAGAATGAGGCTGGCGTAGAGTTGAATTTGGAAAAAGATGACGGCGAACAATGAAACATTAATTAGCCCAAATAGGTAATTAATGATTTTCTCCTGACTGGCGAGCCAAATACATAACAACCCTGCCATCGTACCAATCGCTTCAATATATGAAAGATTATAACCGTCTGTTCCTAATGGTATATGTACTAATATGTTATTGATATTGAAAAAATCCATGCTTTCTTATCCTTACCATAAATAATGTTTAGTATATCTATATAACAAACGTGAAATTACGAGAAAAATAAGTTATTTTGCTCTTTTTGGTTTTACATACTAAACACGATAGCGAATTTAAATAAAAAAGTCTTTAAGTATTTTAAAGTTTTTAGGCCGATGCTGGTGCATCGTTGTCTCGCTTCACTCGGCTCGAACCTGCGACCAATTGATTAAAAGTCAACTGCTCTACCGACTGAGCTAACGGGTCATCTAAGGAGTATATGAATTGAGGATTTAGATGGTGGGTCGTGCAGGATTCGAACCTGCGACCAATTGATTAAAAGTCAACTGCTCTACCGACTGAGCTAACGACCCATCTAAGGAGTGCATGAATTGAGGATTTAGATGGTGGGTCGTGCAGGATTCGAACCTGCGACCAATTGATTAAAAGTCAACTGCTCTACCGACTGAGCTAACGACCCATCTAAATCTGTTTGGCAGTTATCCCTGCCAACGGCGGCATATATTACTGATTTCTCAGCAGGGCGCAACATTTATTTTAGAAAAACTGTTTAAATGTCTATTAATCAGACAACAATACCCCAAAAGACCGATATTTGATCTTTCGGGGATAATTATTACATCCCAGGAAGCTTTTTCTCAGCCATTTTTGCTGCATTAGTACCAGGATATTGCTTAACTACCTGCTGATAAACAGCTTTCGCTTTAGCCTTTTGTCCCTTTTCCTGCATGATCAAACCAACTTTATACAGGGAGTCACTGCTTTTTGGCGATTTAGGATAATCTTTCACAACAGTGGCAAAATAATAAGCTGCATCGTCTTTTTTGCCTTTGTTGTAATTCAATTGTCCTAACCAATAATTAGCATTCGATGAATACTTAGACTTAGGATAGATTTTGACAAAGTTTTGAAATGCCAGAATCGCTTTATCATATTCTTTGGTGTTGATAGCCAAAGAAATGGCAGCATCGTAATCACCCTTTTCACTCCCCGTACTCGCAGATATAGCGGATTGCCTATTATCACCTTGTGCCGAAGACGCAGCATTACGATTTTCTGAGTCTGAACTTTCTGCACTCGATGGATTGGTGATTTTATCCAACTGCAAATAAAGATCTTTTTGACGCTCAACGATCTGGTTTAATTGATACTGATTCTCCTGAATTTGACCACGGAGCATATCAATATCACGTTGTGAATCAGAAAGCTGTTGCTGGAGTTGAGTTAATAATTGACTGTGAGCGTCAGAAATACGCTCTAACTGGGAGAGGCGCTCATCGGTGGAGCCTGAGCCGACATTACTGATTGGCGCTCGGGCAGTAGCGGCCCAAGGAGCCGCTACGCCAACCAATAACGACAGACCCAACATATAACGTCTGAAGTTACTGTTCATGCATTACTCTTAGTATACGATTACAGCGCGACGGTTTTTAGAGTACGCTGCTTCGTCATGGCCAAGTACAGCCGGTTTTTCTTTACCGTAAGAAACGATAGCGAGCTGATCAGCAGAAACGCCTTTGCCTTGCAGATACATTTTCACTGCGTTCGCACGACGCTCACCCAGAGCGATATTGTACTCTGGAGTACCGCGCTCGTCTGCGTGACCTTCGATAGTAACTTTAACAGATGGGTTAGTACGCAGGAATGCAGCGTGTGCATCCAACATCTGAGCAAATTCGCTGTTGATATCATACTTATCGAAACCGAAGTATACGATGCTTTTGTTCTGCAGCTCTTGCATCTGCTGACGTGCTAATTCTTCAGCAGACAGACCTGTTGATTTAGAAGAATTATCAACAGTGCCTACACCAGACTGATCATTGTTGCCATTTTTGTTAGTACTACACGCTGCTACGGCCATGATTGGTAAAGCTAACATCAGCCCTTTTAGCACTTTGTTCAGTTGCATCTCTTTGATCCTTTTATAGTTTGCCATACATATTATTATGCATCACAGATACGGCGACCAGGCAGGAGATTTCACCTGTCCATTGGTAGCCGGAAGACGCGCTTTGAAACGCCCATCAGTCGAAACTAGCTGCAATATAGTTCCCCACCCTTGAGTGGAGCTATAAATCACCATAGTGCCATTAGGTGCGATACTCGGCGTTTCATCTAGAAACGTATCCGTCAGAATTTGGACAGATCCCGTTGCCAGATCTTGTTTGGCGATATGCTGACTACCACTTGCCGAGCTAACCATAACGACAAAACTACCGTCAGGGCTAACATCTGCATCTTGGTTCTGTGATCCTTCCCAAGTTAGGCGTTGTGGAGCACCGCCATTAATATCAATTTTGTACAATTGCGGACGCCCACCCTGATCTGAGGTATAGACCAATGTCTGGTTATCCGGCATCCAACTTGGCTCAGTATTATTACTGCGGCCATCAGTGACCTGACGGATTTGACCAGAAGCTAAATCCATCACATAAAGATTCAAACTACCTGTTTTAGATAATGCAAAGGCAAGTTTAGTCCCATCCGGAGAAAATGCAGGCGCCCCGTTATGGCGAGGGAATGAAGCTACCTGACGTACAGCACTTGTTGCCAAGGTTTGAATAATCAACGCAGAGCGACCACCTTCAAACGTAACATAGGCAAGTTTAGAAGCATCTGGTGACCATGCTGGTGACATCAGTGGTTCCGGTGAACGGTGTACCCGAGTTTGGTTATAGCCATCATAATCAGAAACATACAGCTCATATGGGAATTTACTCTCATTGCTGTTTTTGACGACATAAGCTATACGGGTACGAAATGCACCTTTAATACCTGTCAGTTTTTCAAAAACCTGATCACTGACTGTGTGTGCTGCAAAGCGCAACCATTTTCTCTCGATTGTGAACTGATTTTGTTCCAACACAGTTCCCGGTGCACCAGCAACATCAACAAGCTGATAAGAAACAAGAAATTTACCATCCGCACTTGGCTGAATATGTCCGACAATCACTGAGTCGATTCCAAGTGCAGACCAAGCAGCAGGCGTTACCTCTGAGGCAATCGCCGGTTGTTGCGGCATACGATTTGGATCAATCGGATTAAATTTTCCACTGTTTCTTAAATCCGCAGCAATAATTGAACTAATATTTTCAGGGGCATCTCCTGCACCAGACCATTTAAATGGGACAATCCCAATAGGACGAGCAGAATCAACACCTTGTGTAATTTCAATACGAACTTCTGCATGAGCAAGCGCAGCCCACATCATCAGAAAGCCCAATATTATTCTAAACTTCTGTTTAAACATTTGTTCAAAAGTTTGCTTCATCATTTCTCCCTTATCGCGATCTTTTATATGCCCGCAATAATCCGCCGGATTCTAACAAACGCCAACAAACAAAACTAGATACCTAAATAAAATCTAATAATTTTGTTTGTACATATAAATAATTCGAAGATTTACCCAACAAATAACACGTTCACACTAAATATTTACTTTACTGTGGCTTAAAGTCTAGAGTGAAACTCTTGAAATGTTCATAAATCTCTGCACTTGGTGGACGTGGCATCTTCTTTGTCTGATTAGCCGCTGCAAGCGCTGCTCTACACAAAGCTGGATCACCAGCCCCTGCTTTGATATCAATCAGTAATCCATCTGGTGCCAGTTTTATATTTAAATCACAAGTACGGCCGATATACAGAGCTGGATCACGAAAATTATGTTGGATCGCAGCCTGAATTTGCCCCTTGTAATTACTGATATCGGAATCAGAAAGACCGCTTTTCTTAGCCCCACCTTTTCCTACAGCAGCAGCTCCACCCGGCTTAGGTGCATTGGAGGTCAATCCACCTAATAAATCATCAACTGCTTGAGCCTGTTTCGCTGCTTCCGCTTTAGACTTAGCTTTTGCCTGCGCTTCTGATTTCGCCTTAGCTTCTGCCTCAGTTTTTGCTTTAGCTTCTGCCGTTGCCTTGGCCTTAGCTTCTGCCTCAGCCGCCGCCTTACGTTTTATAGCTTCTTCAGCTTCTTTCTTTGCCTGAGCTTCCGCTTTCTGTCGAGCCTCAGCCTGTTCTTTTAAGATCCTTTCTTTTTCTGCCAGTGCTTTTGCTGCCGCTTCTTCCGCCTGTTTTTGCTCTTCACGGGCTTTAGCAGCAGCGGCATCAGCTTGTTTCTGCTCTTCAAGCGCTTTGGCAGCAGCGGCATCAGCCTGCTTCTGATCTTCAAGCGCTTTAGCTGCGGCTGCTTCAGACTGTTTTTTCTGCGCTTCAGCCGTCTGCTGTGCTTTAATTCGTTCTTCTTCAGCTACTTTCAAACGTTCCTGTTCTTCCGCCTGCTTTGCACGCAATTCAGCAGCCTGCTGTTCAGCCTTTTTCTTCCGCTGTTGTTCCGCTAATTTTGCATTGGCCTGTTGCTGTTGCTGCTGATTATATTGTTGAACTACAGCATTCGGATCAATCATCACAGCATCAATGACAGTGCCGTCTTTTCCACCGCCTCCCATTTCCGTTTTTTGCACCAGAGAACCCCAAATCAGAAAACCGATCAGGATAATGTGCAATATTATAGAAATGATAATGGCGCGATTCAGCCTATTGTTTTGTTCGCTTGTCTTTCCCACGCTCGACATCCAGAAACTTTAAGTGACAGCCGCTATCAGGCTCCGATAGGTTGAGTCATTAAACCCACCGATTTTACACCCGCCTGACGAAGCATATTCAACGCTTTGATAATTTCATCATAAGGAACTTCCTTAGAACCACCAATCAGGAAAATTGTTTTCGGATTAGCTTTAATCAAAGTTTGAGCTTCTGCAACTATTTGCTGTTCAGGTAACAATTCCAAACGCTTCTGGTTAACAACCATGTTGTATTGCCCTACCCCAGAAACTTCCACAATGACCGGTGGATTATCAGTGCTGGAAACTGTTTTTGAATCCACCGCTTCAGGTAAATCGACTTCTACGCTTTGCGTGATAATCGGTGCTGTTGCCATGAAAATAAGTAGCAATACCAGTAACACGTCCAGCAAGGGAACGATATTGATCTCGGATTTTAGCTCACATCTGCGACTACGAGTGCGCGCCATTCGCTGATTTCCCCTTACGATTTATTACGACTTGTTGGTATTGGAAGCAAAAGCCTGACGGTGCAGAATAGCCAAGAATTCTTCCATAAAATTATCGTACATTTGTTCTAGTTTGTTAACACGTTGGTTCAGACGGTTATAAGCCATCACCGCAGGAATTGCTGCAAATAAACCGATAGCTGTTGCAATCAGGGCTTCGGCAATGCCGGGCGCAACCATTTGCAGAGTTGCCTGTTTAACGGCACCCAAAGCAATAAAGGCATGCATGATCCCCCACACCGTGCCAAACAAACCAATGTAAGGACTGATAGAACCCACCGTTCCCAAAAACGGAATGTGATTTTCCAATGTTTCCAGTTCACGATTGAGTGAAATGCGCATTGCACGGGAAGCGCCTGTAATAACAGCCTCTGGTGCATGGTTATTTGCCTGATGTAAACGAGCAAATTCTTTAAACCCGGAATGGAATATCTGCTCAGTACCACTTAATGAATCACGGCGCGACTGACTTTCTTTATAAAGACGAGATAATTCAATACCAGACCAAAACTTATCTTCAAATGCTTCTGCCTCACGGCTTGCAGCATTAAGGATCTTTGTTCGTTGAATAATGATTGCCCAAGAGACGATAGAGAAGCCAATCAAAATCAACATGATCAGCTGCACTAATAAACCTGCCTTAAGGAATAAATCAAGGATGTTCATGTCAGTCACTGCTTAAACTCCGCGACAATAGACTTTGGAAGCGCAATAGGCTTCATTTGAGATGAAATCACACAGACAACCAAGCATTCTGCGCTACTGATAATTACGCCATTGCAATCAACTATTCGTTGAATAAATGTCAGGGAAGCGCCACGGATATTCGTAACCTCGCTTTCAACAACCAGCTGATCGTCCAATTTTGCTGGTTTCCGATAGTCAACCGTCATACGACTAACAACAAAGCCAACTTGTTCATCTAACATATACTGCTGGTGGAAGCCTTTTTCACGCAACATCTCTGTACGAGCTCTTTCGTAAAAGACCAAATATCGCGCGTGATAAACCACACCACTAGCATCTGTGTCTTCGTAGTAAACACGGATAGGCCAACGGAATAACATATTACTCATATAATCCTAATTCGGCGAATTGACGCTGTCACTATACTTAAGACAATAGCGCTTTGGAATGACTTGTTAGTAAAAAAATTTTATGGGCTGACAGCCAATAAAATTATAATTAGTTTACTTAAAGAAATAATATAAGCCAAAAAGAAGAAGGAAAAATGCAGGTAATGGATGAAAAAACAAACGCCAGATAATACGTTTAGGATAAAAACCGACACCAAAAGTGACGCCAGAACAAACTGCCCAAATCAATAAAATACCTTGCCATATTTGTAGGGAACTGGTATTCGCAGCAAAACGCGCAGGATCCCAAAACACACATGCAGCAAGTATTAAGGCCACGATGAGGATAAGAGCCCTCAACAGGCTCTTATCCATAAGCTGGTAACATTTATCAGCCAACATTATTTTTTGTCACTCTCAGACGCTTTCCGTGATTCGTTATGCTCAAGTGCCAAGGCAGCAATGACAGCGAAGCTACAAGCCAAAAGCGTTCCGAGAATCCAAGCAAAATACCACATACCTATGCTCCTTAGTATAGTGAGTGTTTGTTGTTTTCAATATAGTTCTTATCCAAACGCCCGAATGTTTTGTAATAACACCAAATGGTGTAAGACAACACAATAGGAATGAAGATAAACGCAACAACGAACATAATTTGCAACGTCCACTGACTGGATGTTGCATCCCACATGGTCAGACTGACATTCGGATCAAGGCTTGATGGCATCACGAACGGGAACATAGCAATACCTGAAGTCAGAATAATGCAAGTTACTGTCAATGATGAGAACAGGAATGCCCAACCACCTTTATCCAGCCAAGTAGCCAACATAGTCAGCAGAGGGAGAAGTACTCCCAGCGCAGGTATAGCCCACAGGCTCGGATAGTTATTGAAGTTGATCAGCCATGCACCTGCCTGCTGAACCACTTCCTTATGCAACGGATTCGATGCTGCATTAACATCTAATCCTCCCGTTACAACATAACCATCAATACCATAAATCAGCCATATACCAGCCAACAGAAATGCAACTGCCGTTATCGCTGCACAAACATGAGTCGCGGTACGGGAGCGAAGGTGCAATTCACCGGTTGTACGCATTTGCAAGTAAGTTGCACCTTGCGTCACAATCATCATCAAGCTAATCACACCAGCCAGTAATCCATAAGGATTCAGCAGCCCAAAGAACGAACCTTCATAGGAGACACGCAAGTCGGAATTAATAGCCAGCGGTACACCTTGCAGCAAATTACCGAATGCAACCCCGATAACCAATGCAGGTACGAAGCTACCGATAACAAGTCCCCAATCCCACATATTTCGCCATTTGCTGCTTTCTAGTTTTGAACGGTAATCAAAACCAACCGGACGGAAAAATAATGCAGCCAAGACTAGAATCATTGCCACATAAAAACCAGAGAAAGCAGCAGCATATACCGTTGGCCATGCTGCAAACAGAGCACCACCAGCGGTAATTAACCAAACTTGGTTACCATCCCAGTGCGGGGCAACTGAGTTAATCATGATGCGGCGCTCGGTATCATTTTTACCAATGATTTTCAGCAGGATACCTACTCCCATATCGAAACCATCAGTCACTGTGAAACCGATAAATAACACACCAATCAGCAGCCACCATATAAATCGTAATACATCATAATCAAGCATAAGTGAACCCCTGCTTACTCAATATTATTATTCGCTGAAGAAGTTATTTTTTGTTCAAAATGGTAACGTCCGGTCTTAAGGCTACTTGGGCCAAGACGGGCAAATTTGAACATCAAGAACATCTCTGCAATCAAGAATAAAGTGTACAGACCACAAATCAGCACCATTGAGAAAATCAGATCGCCTACACTGCGCGTTGAAGCCGCAACAGCAGTCGGCAACACTTCACCAATCGCCCACGGCTGACGACCATATTCCGCGACAAACCAACCAGCTTCAATGGCAATCCATGGCAATGGAATACTGAATAATGCAGCACGCAATAACCACTTATGTTGACCGATACGGTTGCGGAGAACGCTCAGGAACGACAAACCGATAATCAGCAGCATAATAAAGCCAGCTGCCACCATGATACGGAATGCAAAGTAGAGCGGTGCTACACGTGGAATAGAATCTTTCGCTGCGGCTTTAATTTGCTCTTCTGTTGCATCAGTTACACTTTGGGTATAACGCTGCACGAGCATGCCATAGCCAAGATCTTTCTTACTTTCGTTGAATGCACTGCGAACATTTGGGTCAATATTGCCTGAACGCAGTTCTTCCAGTAATTCATAGGCCTTGATACCGTTACGGATACGTTGTTCATGCTGACTCATCAGCTCACGCAGACCAACGACAGGTGTATCTGTGGAGCGGGTAGCAATCAAACCTAAAATGTAAGGAATTTGGATGGAATATTTATTTTCCATTTTGTCCTGATCAGGAATACCAATCAGCGTGAATGAGGCTGGAGGCGGCTGAGTTTCCCACTCTGCTTCAATTGCTGCCAATTTAGTTTTCTGCACGTCCCCCATTTCATATCCAGATTCATCACCCAGAACAATGACAGACAATATCGCAGCCATACCAAAACTTGCTGCAATCGCAAAAGAACGTTTGGCAAATGCTAAATCGCGCCCTTTAAGCAGATAGTAAGAGCTGATGCCCAATACAAAAATGGCACCTGTCACATAACCGGCAGCAACGGTGTGAACAAATTTCACCTGAGCAACTGGGTTAAATACCAGTTCGCTGAAGCTCACCATTTCCATTCGCATGGTTTCGAAGTTAAAGTCAGACGCAATCGGGTTTTGCATCCAACCATTCGCAATCAGAATCCACAATGCAGAGAAGTTAGAGCCTAATGCAACCAGCCAAGTAACCGCCAAGTGTTGTTTCTTACTCAATCGATCCCAGCCGAAGAAAAACAGACCAACGAACGTGGATTCGAGGAAGAATGCCATCAGACCTTCGATGGCCAGAGGAGCACCGAAAATATCACCAACATAATGTGAGAAATATGACCAGTTGGTTCCGAACTGGAACTCCATGGTCAAGCCCGTTGCGACACCCAGAGCAAAGTTAATACCAAATAACTTACCCCAGAATTTTGTCATATCTTTATAGATTTGTTTGCCAGAAAGGACATATACCGTTTCCATGATTGCAAGCAAAAACGCCATACCCAGCGTTAATGGTACAAACAGAAAATGGTACATGGCAGTTAAGGCAAACTGTAATCGTGACAGTTCGACAATATCAAACATCTTGACTCCTTGCTCCCAGCAGGAAGACACCGACTTGCGGCAACCCGACTTCGTAAAACGAAAGTCTCGTAACTACCAGCAATAAATGCCTCAGACATAATAATAAATTATTAACAAAATGAAAAATTCATAGCTACCACAATAATATTACGCCTATATTCACATACAATAAATAGATTTTACGTGACTCAGCTTAGAATTCCTGAATATAGGTCAACAAAGACATAAACCCTCAGACTAATATCTATATATACTAGATCAATTTAATCAAGTTCAGTGAATTAAAAACAGAGTAATAAATTGATTTTAGTCAATTTTTTCCTTGTTTTGTTAAGCTTTACATCTATTATTTCATAATAGTTTACCAAGTGTTAATAAATTGTTATTTCCAATGAGTCTTAATTTATTTTTTGCTGTAAAAAGCATTAGAAAATTAACCTTTTATTTTCATTCTTTAAAAAATATATTTTTTCAATATTTCGGATTTAATTAACCTCAGCTTCGTTTAAAAATAGCGATATCATTATCCCGTAGATTCAAGCTCGGTTTTTTAGGTTGGAATGTATAAGCAATAAGGCCCGCGGCGATTTCCAGTAGAAAACCGGGTCATGTATTGAATAGTTAGTTATTGTGATATGCTTTAACTTTTTAATGGTGGAGTATGGCTAAAGTTGACGTTTATTGTCGTTATTGTCACACATCAGAACATGTCAAAGGGCATGGAAAAGGAAATGGCGGCCATCCCCGTTATCGCTGTTATGCCT
>NZ_JAQRFI010000058.1 GCF_028598805.1 Xenorhabdus yunnanensis
TCGGTCAGTTGTTTATAGGTCATAGCGCATTTTCCTTTGGCGAGAAAGATGCCTACTATAGCAACTGACCGCCTTTCTTAGAAATTGCACTTATTAGGTGAATCCACGTTTCTGATGGGTAATACCTGAGACAGATAGAGATATGATGATCTCTGTTGGGCTGGTTGGAATAATATTCTCTTTTGTGATTAACAGTTCAACTTTGCTTAGTGCCAGCCTAATATTCTCTTCACTTTCTAAGTTTGTAACCGATTGTTTTTGTAATTTTGTAATTAATAATTCTCGTAAAGCATGGATAATTGTTTCCTGACTAAATGGTGCGATTTGTTCTACAGTAGAAGAAATGGTATTTACCGGAGTCGCCTTATCCTGCTCATCAGTGAGGCTAATGGGGACTGTTACTGAGTAATTTAGAGAAAGACGGGGGCGGTTCCCCAGTGATTGCCAAAAATTTCCTAAGCTGTTTAAACTTTCTTTCGGTGGTACAACCTGGGTATAAGCGCCGGGAATTCCTGCCAATTGGCGGTTATTAATCAAAGCATTCAGGACTTTTGACATAACTTTTGTTGCCTGATTATCAGGTTGGCTATCGGGGCTGCTGGCATCCGTTGCGGGTTTGGTTGATTCCCAATAGGTAATCAGATAATTACATTTAATATTGACCCAACCTGGCAATAACCTTCCCGAAGCGGCATTAAACACTCTGGATTCTGTTGTTCTAAGCTGCAAATCTTCATGGAGATCATAAAGAAAAACACTCACCATCGCATCAGATTGCACGGTATCTAATTCAGGCAGATCAAAACGAATCGCAACCTTATTATCCAGATATTTTTTCAGAATCTTTTTCATTGCTTTATTGACGTCAATAACTGTTTGCGTTTTTAACATAAAAAATCCTCTTAATTTATTATTGTGATAACCATTAAGTCATCGGTATCTTTAATATTTAGCTATTTTTATTGCCATGAATTTTAGAAAGTTAACCGACCCACTTTAGCGAGTTCCCGTGATAATGCTATTTCGATATCTTTATTACTGACTTCATTATGGTTATTCTCTGCGGCAAAAAGTGAAGACAATAAAGCAATGTTATGAATATTCGCGCCCGTTACGCTGGTGCGTTGAGCTAATTTATCGAAATCCACATTTTTGGCGATTTTTATATTTTTAGGCCAGATGGCCTGCCACATTTTTTTGCGGACAGTTTCATCTGGATAAGTAAAGCGAGTAATAAAAGTAAAACGGCGATTAAACGCACTGTCCAAATGACTACGGTTATTGGTGGATAAAATGACCAAACCCGGAAAGTTTTCCAGCCGTTGCAGTAAATAAGAGACTTCAATATTGGCATGTCTGTCTTGCGCATCTTTGGTTTCGCTACGTTTACCAAACAGGGCATCAGCTTCATCGAAGAATAAAACACCGGCATCCTGCTCTGCTAAATCGAAAATACGGGATAAGTTTTTCTCTGTTTCTCCGATGTATTTATTTACGACGGTAGATAAATCGACTTTTATTAAGTCAACGCCAATGTGATTAGCAATCACTTCTGCCGCCATGGTTTTTCCCGTACCGGAATCACCATAAAACAGGGCACTGATGCCGGTGCCATAGCCAATCTTATCTTTAAACCCTCCCGCCAGGACTTGTTCCCGATATTTAATTGCTATGAGTATTTCTTGTATCTGCTGGGCAATTTCGTCGGAGACTAATAACTCTTTTAATGAGCGTTTGGGGATAATTCGCTGTGCCAATTGACCAAAATTTTGCTGGGCACGTAAATTGAGCGCCTTGCGAATATCACATTGTTGCAAGATACCCGAAGGATCTCTTTGCTGTTGATAAAGTTGGGCTTCTTGTAAAATCAATGGCAGTGTTTCGGGATTAAATGTGTAACGTTGGCTTAAGGTTATTGCATCAATATCATTTGCACAGTGATTGGGTAAATGAGCAGTCAATAATCTGGTTTTTTCCACCGAGGTGAAAACGGGCATTTCGATCAGTAGTGTCGATATCTTTTTTAGCCATATCAACGGGGAATAAGGTTCGACCAGACAAATAATCCTTAATTCAGGTTGATTTAATAAGGCTGACAGAGAATCCAGTAGCTGTTTATGCTGTTCTGCGAATAAGCAAAAGTTTCGCAACAACAAGCAGGCGCCGCGCATACGGGTTTCTCGCAAAATAATCTTGATGTGGCAGAGCAGGGCGTTTTCATCGTTATCAGCTAACTTGGCGATATCCATAAGCAGCGTTTGCCGCTGTTCCGATGCCATCATATTGGCAACGGCATAGGCTCTGGCACTGTCGGCCACGCCTCGTAACAAAATAATAGGTCGAATATCATCGTGATCAGATAACAGTAGATTACCCAAGGCTTGTTTTAAGCCTGCCGGATAACTGCCAATTTCTGTGGGGGTTATCCACTCAACGCAATGTTCTAAAGCAGGCGTAATATAGTGATGACCAAGTAAAAAATGATACACGCCGCTATCAGTGATAAAAGGTGTCTGGAGCCAGGATAATGTTTTTTGACGGCTATCAATGGATAATAACTGGCTGCCAATCAGGGGGGAGCGATGCAGAAAACTGTCCTGCTGCATCTGTTTTTCGAGTTCTGAGTGGCAAAACAGCTCCAACGCCAGCGCAAAAGAGGGCAGTCGGGATTGTTGTTCCCCCTGAATCAGCGCAAACAGATGATGGTAACGGCTATCGAAATGAGGCAGTAAACCTAACAGCAACACATCTCTTTCAAAATCCGTCAGTTCAAAACGGGCAATCAGATCAGTTAATCGGGATGCCACAGGATTGACGGTTTGTGGTATTGCCAGACAATCATCGTTGAGCCAATGAGGTTTACCCAACGGGTTATCCAGTCTGGCTATCACATCTTCTTCGCTTAACAGAAATTCATCAAGGAGGTTACCTCTCTGACCTGATATACAATGGAAATGGTATTGAAGAACTAAATCTATGCGCTCCAGTTGGCTAAATAAAAACGCGAGATTAGGATCATCAACTTGCTTAAATAAATCAGAGAAAACAGGCGCTGTATTCATAAATTTTTGCTCAAACTAAGTTATTGGGGTCAATGGTTATAACCACGTTATGGTGATGGGGTGTTTCAACCAGCTAAAATTCGCTATATTCATTGGCCACGGCCATTCGCTTATCAGTGCATCGTAAACTTCGGGTTGAATATGGATATTTGTTATTCCATTTAACTCACTTAATTCCCCAGAGCGTTGTAGAAATAAATGACGCACATCGTTTATCCCCATTTTTTTCCAGGCCGGAAGCTGTACGATGGTTTTTTCCAGCCATTGATTGATTGCAATTTGTTTTGCTGGTTCTGGTGCTCGCCATAAGGCATTATCATTTATGGATAAACCACAAATGACTTTGTTCAGTGTCAACCGCCAAGCCGGTATTTCCTCTTCGCCCCAAATCAACCAATCAAGTAAACAGATGGCCTCTCTTTGCGCTTCAGGGCTGATAAATTGATTCTTATCCAATAAATCAAAGGCGCGGAAAAATGTTGGTAGTAACGGCCATAAAATCATGCAGCCGGCATTGCTGATGGATAAAACTGACTGTGATAATTGGGGAGGAATAGTATTATCAGTCTGATGATGGGTTTGCGTAGTCTGCTGTGAAAACGGCTGTACAGTATTGAGCAAGGCATTGGTTTCTAGAATATCTGACTTTAATGAGTGATTGCCATTTTTCGTGGTATTTTTCACTGGTTTTAAATTAACTTTATTTTGTAATATTCCTCTCTCCGGTTGTATTGTATTTATATATTTAATCTGATGACGAAGATAATGTTCGGCAGCCAAACTCAATTTTTCTGGTGTCACTTTCTTATCTATGATCGCCTGCGTTTGCGAATGAACAAATTCGGATGTTGTTGTTTCAATAAATAACTGGAAAAGCATACTAAGAACTTCTGGCTGGCAGATCTGAATTAACCGACTTAGCCCCGCAGGTTGTAAACAGTGTTTGGCTAACATAGGGAGCCATTGTTGTGGTTGAAGATTAACATGTTCTGTTAGCCAATAGCTAAATTCAATATTTTTTATCTGTTGCCATAAAACCGGTGATTTCCAGATACCATGTTTTAAATAATGTTCAATTCCCTCTAATACCGATTTTTCTGAATCTAATGTATTGAGTGTGATTAAATTATGTTGAGGCATTGATGGAATTTCACTCGTAGATTTAACCTTTTCTGAAATAGATAAGTCATTATCAATATTGTTTTTTATGTTTTGTTTGAATTCGTTAGATTTATTTTTTAACTCTTTTTCTAGTCGATAAATAAATTGTTGTTCAAAATCTTCTAAATTTATCTCTCCAAGATCTAAAACTATTTTTTCCAATACAGAATCATCATCCTGAATTGACCATTTTTCAACTTCCTCATTAATTAAATGATGTATTTTGGATTTAAATATCTCAGAGCAATTTTTAATTATCTTCTTACTATAACATTTATCGATATTCAGTAAGATATATAATCTATCAATCACTTTTTTGGAAGTAATTTCGTGATTTTTTTTCACAACCATATTCATTTTATCATTTATGATTAAATTTAATGGGCGAAAAGAGTCAACGCCCATTGTTAAAAAATTATAATTTCATAATAAAAGCAAGAGCATAATAAGGGGGTTCGAAAGTAATCTCACTGGATTCACCAGTAAATTCTGCTTTATGAGTATGCCCTTTTCCCCCTCCTGACTTGGCAATAGGAAAATCGTTCCAAGAATTATCTTTAACAATCCCTACCCCTTGGTATTTTTGGCCATTTCCGTTATGCTCGACAGTCCATACACTACTATCTATTCTGACTGTAGTTGTATGATTGTGAGCTGGAATCTCATCAAGTGTTAATGTATGCGATGACACATTAACGTTCCCTTCAGGGGTGAAGTTTATCTTATTACTTCCTCCCTTAGAGGATTTCATGTTGTTTGATGCTTTAATAAACCTTCCACGCAGATCAGGTGTTCCACTTTTACCATCACACAATGCCCACCCTATAGGAATATCATCACCAAAAAACATCACAATCATCCCTGAGGGAAGATCAATACTAACCCCTTCCTTATCAACAGTAATACCATTACCCGCTTTAACTGAAACCCCTTCATCACTAACAGTAATACCATTATCCGCTTTAACTGAAACCCCTTCATCACTAACAGTAATACCATTATCCGCTTTAACTGAAACCCCTTTATTATCAACAGTAATACCATTACCTGATTTAACTGAAACTCCTTCATCACTAACAGTAATACCATTACCCTCTTTAACTGAAACCCCTACATCACTAACAGTAATACCATTACCCTGACCAACAGATATTGCATCGTTTTTATTAATCAGGCCACTGCCCAAATGAACAGATAAAATATCTTCCTTTAGTATTAATGGGGAAAAGTCCTCGTTGTTGATGGTGCCTATTCTTAAATTAAGCGTACCGTCACCGCCCAGCGTTAATCCTGTTCCCGGCCCATTTTGTTCTGGCGCCTGACCACAGGCTTTGCGTCCAACATCCGCAATATCAATTAACTGGTTGAAATCAATTTGTAAAGGAATACTGCCTTCTTTAAATTTATCCTTTAATTTATCAATTTCAGGCCCAACATTTTTTGCATTAGATAAACTTTGTTTCTCTTGTGTTTTTGCAGAATAACGGATTTCTTTCATAGTTAACTCCATAAACTATATTTAATATAAAATTGTAACTGGTAGATTTTTTCTATTATTTCTCTTTTGGAATATAGAGTAATTCGTTCTGAATTATCTTATCGGTATTCCATTGATCGTTACTTTTACCGACAACCTCTTCTCTCTGGGGCGGTGTGGCAATACGCATTGTCCCTATTCCTTTGAAAGCAGAAGGTAATTTACCTAATGTCAAACTTTCCAGAATCGAATAAGCTTCATCCCCTAATGGAGCACCATTATTTTGCCAACGCTGATAAGTAGTACCGAAATTTAAAAATGGCGTTCGATCCATCCAATGAATAATCATAGAAATAGGGGCAGGGAATTCGGTGAGAATCGTTTCTTTAACCCACTCTTCTAATTTATAGGGATCAACACCGGGAACTTTAATTAAATCACTGTCTACCACTACGCTAATAACAAATGAGAAGTGGTCTGTCTTTACATATTCTTCACCTGAAAAATGCCAACTGTACCGCCATGCTTCTTCTGGGGCAGGAAACGCCAATGTTGAAGTACCCTGACGTTCAATAATCAAGGTGCCCTTGATGCGATCAAAGCTGACTACTTTTGCATACAACTTTTCTGATTTATCTGCATATTCCTGTGTGAAACCGACTATCCCTAAATTTTTGGTCAGGGTAATTTCATTGCCTACCGCAATCAGGGATGGGAAGGGAGTCTGTGCTGTGCGGGTCAGGCGCCGTTGATTTTCAAGCAATGGGCTGTCATTCAGGGATTGGTCGCTATCGTAGGCCAGACGATAGTTCATATCTTCCATCCAGACCACGCCATTTTGCCAGAACAGTTTTTTCGCGTTGGCGGCATCCATTACGCGTTTTAGATTGTACTCCAGTTGCGCACTGTTACCCACATCTAGCCAAAACTGATCCCGCTCGGTTTTGACTATCATCTGACCACGTATTGTAAAGCGGTTTTCCTCTTGTTCGCCTTCATAGAGGACTAAATTGATCACTTGCCCTTGTGTCAGTTTGCCCTTAATACCCGCTTGCTTAATCACTATATAATGCGGATCGGCTTGGCTCTCTACCAAGTCAGGCTTCTGCTCTTCATCAAACTGGCTGTTGGGCTTAATTGGCAACAATGCCCGATGTTCAACCAAATAAAAAGGCAGTTTGCTTAGGTCAGGTTCCGGTTTAAACAGCTCACCGCCCAATCCCATACGGGCAGCGATTCGTTTTTGGAGCGACGAGACCTGATCGATACGAATATTGGCACGGTGATAAGTCAATGTTGGTTGCTGTGCCAGATAACCCTGCTGTACCGCCCGAAAATCCTCGATGGGGATTGTAAGGGTACGCGGCGCCCGCTGCGTACCAAAATAGCCCAGTAGGTAATTAACAATATCCAACTCATGATCACTATCGTTCGCAATCTGTTTTAACAGCGTCTTTAACGCGGGTGCATATTTTTGATGCGCTTTATCATTGACTGAACCCGACTTAAACGGCCATTGATCACCCCAGACTTCATATCCCTTGCGTTGAAAAGTCAATAATTGCGGCAGCATGGCGATCTGTTGACAGCCACAGGCCAGCAGTTGTTCAAATGGCAGCAGAAACTGATGAAGTGATGATAAGCGCTGGGCATGTTTACTGTCAGATAAGGCAGATAAATCATGCTGTAACTCATAGCAAGCGGGCAACGTATCGCTGACGGGAGAATAACGACCCACATCACGATGCCGGCCATAAGCCAATACCACAGGTTTATTCTGAATCAGGGGAGGGTTGGGTAAACTGCCTCGAATTTGGTTTTCATCAACCGTGACGCTGATCCCACCTTTGGCTACCACTCTCAGCGGGCCATCATGTTGTGCCAATTGATGGAGTGGATATTTACCCCAAAGACGAGGGTAGTAGCCTTCTTTAATTGACCATGACCAAGCATCTTTTTTATTTCGTTCAATCAGGGTTTTATCAAAGTTATCGTCCAGTTGAAGGCGATTAACGTTCTGAATACCCTTAATCTCAAGCAACTTGTTAACCAGTCGGCTAAGATTGAGGGGGATCCGTTTGGTATAATCACGGACTGTCGGCAATTCAGGGATCCAGCCATGTTCCAATTGTGGCCCGTCAAAAATTTCATCATTGCGCATTCCGGCATCTTGCAGCTCTACCGTACTGAAACGCAGAGCCTCAGGCATCAGATATTGTTCTGCGGTAGTATAGACGGCAGCAAAAATACCCGGAACATCCTGTACCTTTACATCGTCATCCAGTTCAATATCCAGTAATAGCGGGAAATCAACGGGTTCTGACCAGATAATCTGACTGACCGATTCACCAATATTGCGGTTTTTCGTCAAAAAATCTTTCAGTTGTTGATCGGCAGTAGTCAGATTTTTCTGGGTACGACGGGTTGGTTCCAGATAGAGCCAGTAATTTCCCCGCAGGGTAAACTTTTTCGCCTCTTTACTCTCGACAAAGCTATATTCCCTTTTGGTGGCATCATACCAATAGGTATAACGTTGCGTTTCCGGTTCGCGTACCAGTTGCACGTTACGGAACAGAAAATCCCCTTTATCCTGTTCTGACTCTGACTTTGTTCCTGCCCAGTCACTGCTATGCAGATCCAGTAGTGCCTTTCGGTAATCATCAGTAGTTATTGGCCCACATGTCAGCGTATTGTGGGGGCCAAATTCAGCTGGGAAAATTCCGTCTTGCTGTTCCTGCTCATGGGGAGCAGGGGTTAGTAAGTCTGTTAAGGGCAGGGTATGACGGTAAGCCAAATCTGACACACCGTAACTGAGTCCTTCCAAAAAGGTAATACCGGGGTCGTGTTCTGCCGTGTCGCTCCACAATTTTCCGGCCTGTTGTTCAACCACCTGATGAGCCTGTTCCAGCAAGGTATCAAAGTGAATATCGTTTTTCACTTTGTGAAACAGTGCCTCTTGATTACTCATAGTTATTTCCTCGGCATTGCAGTTTATCGTCTGCTTCCCAGACTAAAATCAGCACCTCATTATCTTTGGCTTCCACCGATGCGGTGATATCACTGCCTTTAGCAGTATCTGAACGATACAGTGTCAGACAAGTGACCCGCTCAACCAGAGGTTGCTGTTGGATGGTTGCCAGTAACTGGTAATAATTAATGCTGTTATTCAGCTTGACGGGACGCTGTTCATGGACGCTCCAGGGCATATACGCTTCACTGAGTTGCTGCCGTAGTTGGCGATAGCCAAAATCTTCGTTAACATCTGGCTTAAAAATCACCGTGTAATTGATTTTCACATCAACATATTGGGGATTGCTGATCTCAATCTCAGCCCAGGGAGAACTTTTTTGCTGTAACCACCCGGCCATTTCTTGCAGGCGTGCCGGGTTGAGTACCGGACGAAATGGATCATCACTGTCGTTATATCGGTTAGCCGGAATAATTGTCAGTTGTTGTTTTTCCAGTGCGGGTACTCTGGTGAACTCATCATTACTGGGATATTTAACATCAAAAATGCTGACATAACGCTCTTTTAACAGTGTCACCATATTGCCCCACGTTAAGGCTCGGTTACGGTGGGAAAGATGCTGTGCTCCCCGTTCAAAAAAAGTGCTGTAAGGTTCCGGTACACGTCCATTCCATGATGCCCAGGGTTGGTGGATCGACGCCACCACCATGATGGGTTCAACCGGACGCTGAATAGTGCCTGCCGATAATGGCGTTAAGAAATGGCTGTTGCTGATGCCATCGGCATTCACCAATGTTGCTGTTATGGCGTTATAGATCAGGCCGCATAACCAAGGATTTTTCCCCCATGAGCCTTCGTGTGTGGGGATGACCACGACGGCTTTTAACCAATAGCGTTCCGTTGGCATCCGCGTTGCTTGATTGGCAGCATCCGCGGGCAGGACAACCTGCCAAGTGCCATCTTGATACAGATGTTGGGTTTCATCATTGACCCACGCATCCAATGCAGCCCATTGATTCTTTTGGTTCAGGTAATACCAGGAAACTTCTTTGGGTTGCTGTGGCGATTTTAATTTCCAATATAGCGATAAGGTTTGTCCCGGTTTGATGTCAGTAATGCCAAGATATAAAGCGGGATTTTCTTCCAATGGCTCAATTTCAGAGTTATAACCAAAAGGGGTTAGGTGATGCGTCTCGAACGCGGCCTTATCGACATTTCTTTCTTGCACCTTGAGAGCTGTTACCGCAGGCAGTGCCTGGCTATCTTTTCCCTGTAGCCTGAGCACTGGCTGACTGAAAACCAGATTATCCAAATCCTCTGGGGCACTGATTGCGGGTTCTTTATCTGAAAGCTCTAGTATGATTTCCTCTTTATTCACCTTCTTAAGAGTCAAGGTTAGCCATTGATTACCGCTACTGATTTGGGCGATCAGATTTTGGCTACTGACGTCTTTATCAAAGGTAACAGTTATCTTTCTTGTCCCTTCTTCCATTGCCAGTTGTGCAGAGGTGATTAACATCCCTCCCAGTACAGGTTTATCTAAATCAGTTTCACTGAATAACCGTATTCCACCAGATGGCAATGATAACTGTGCCTGAGAATCCCAAGGAGTCGCGGTAACCCATTGTTGGTTTTCTTTTTTACGTAGCCAGCACAAGTCACTGATATAGCCGCGATTCGCCAATAAACTGGCATCCTGCGCATATTGCAAGGCATTACCTTGTTCATCTTGTCCCGCTTCAAATAAAGTGCCTTTAGTGAGCAGTTGCTCTGTGACGGTAGAGTTCAATTCCACCGACAAAGCAACTTGATCAGGTTGTGCCGGACGGGGAGACAGCCCCAAAAGCGCCCGATAATAGAGATCGCGATGAGCCGCAGGTAAGGTATTCAATAAGGATATTGGAGTTTCCAATAATCGCAATATTGCTAATAGAAAAGCTTGATGAGGTAATAATTCCCCATTGGCTTCGATTTTCCCTTGATATAATTCAGCAAGTTTCTCTGGCGTATTATTCGCCATAAAGAAAAAATCATTCCAATGATTATTGCCCTGATTAAAGGGAATTATTTTGGTGTACCCCTCAATATATTGGAGTAATTGCAAACTGGTGCGATTATCTAATTTAAAATCGCTCATCGGCACCAAGTTTGACAATTTATTATTTAACTCAGTTAATTCCATAATATCACCTGTATGGCACAGCGATTCCTCTGTGAATAAATGATCATTCACACCATTTAATTTCTATTTAATATCGCTTAATTCAGCCAATGTCTTAATTTACGGTGGCAAAGTTCTGTTGGGTAATAAAACTACCCTTTCCCGGTGAAGATGTCATCACATCCGGTTGGGGTGGAGTTACCGTATTATTCATGGCTGGAGATTCAGGCGTAAACATTGCCGTGAATTTCTGCCCCTTGATGATTAAAGCCGCTCCACTGGTACATTGAAAAGCCTGCTGGCGGGTATCCAACGCACTGATAGTAATGGTTCCTGTTCCCGGCGTAGCGTGTGTTGCGGTGAAATAGGTGGCTGAAACCCTGACCTGTTTTTCATTCCCCAGAATGCAAACTTTCTTTCCACTCACTTGTGCATGTCCTGTGCCGCTGATTTTAGCTGGGCTGGAAGGTGTTACCTGTCGATTCCCAAAGCTAAGATCAAACAATAAAGTGTCTCCATCCACCACAATGGCTTCACTCATACCACCTCCATCGCCAGACCTTCATTTAGCGTCAGTGTTCCTTGAATTTGCTGATTGATATCGCTTCCCCGCAGGCGATATATCACCTGCACTTGCAAGGTACTCTTATTATTTGGCGACTGACGGACTTGGATATCAGTAATATCTGCCCGTGATTCATAACGTAATATGCTGTCATGGATATGGGATTCAATTTCAGCAAACAATTCGTTGCGGATATTTTCAAACATAAAATCATTTAATCCGCAGCCATAATTTTCACGCATCAGGCGTTCCCCCGGCTCAGTGCTGAACAGAATGTGCAAACTTTGGCGCACTTCTTCTGCTCCCTCAGCCATTTTCACCCCCTTTTCAAGGGAAAAGGCGGGAGGAAAAGCCCAACCACGACCATAGAGTTGTGTCAGTATTTGGTTTTCCATTGTTCACCTTTCACTGGGTAAGATTAATTTTGGCACTTTTGATTTCAACACTGTTTTTGCCAGACATATTGAGCGATTTATCCATTTGGGCATTCATTGTCTGCGCTTTCAGTGTTAATTCTTTTTTCGTTGACAGAGAAATATCTTTATCCTGCTGGAGAGTGATTTGATTTTCTCCCGCACTCATTTGGATTGTTTTCTCTTTGCCATTAATCATGATTTGTTGTTGAGTTTCTCCTTTTTTCACCACCAAGACTTTTTCCCGATTATCTTGGGTGGGTTCTAAAGGTGCTTTATTTTTCGGGTTGTGCATTGCGCCCAGAATGACCGGATAACGTGGGTCATTTTCAAAAAAGCCGACAATCACTTCATCACCGGGTTCCGGGTAAAAGCAGAAACCGCTTTCGTGGCTGGCGTAAGGTTTCCCTAGCCTTGCCCACAGAAATTCATTCTGCCGATTCAGTACCGGCAGAATAATCGGAATGCGGTTTAAGGCTGCACTGTCCTGCTGGTATTTTGCTACCGTCGCAATATGCAGTTCGGTGGCATCGGGCAATATCGGCAGATATTCTTGCTGTAAGCCAATGCTCAGGGTGGTTTCCCAATCAATTCGCCGATTGAAACGATGGCGAACCGCAGTAATGCTTGCTGTACCATCCAGTTGTGAACCAAATCCTGTCAGTTGGATGTTGTCCCCTAACTGATAACGTCCATCGCCTTTAAGCAGGAATTCACCGATTACGCCAGAAATGCGCTGATTCAGTAATAACCCCTGTGCCAGATAACCACTCTCTTGAGTGGTTAACGGGCTGCTGTAGCGAATATCCCAACTCGTTTTATTTAAAGATGCCAGTTTGTCAAGGGAAAGGTTGGCTTTCCCTACGGCAATACTGCCGTAGCGACCGCCTGATAATTCCTGCTGCTTACTGATATCCCAACCACTGACTTCCAGTGAAGCTGGGTTAAGATGGTTATCAAACTGCCAGCTGGCATCCTTGACGATAATGTCTTTTTTCTCATCCCCCCGGATTTTAAGGGTATGGGTGAAATTGGATTTCAGGGCATCAGGTTGGACAAGCTGAACGCCTTCTGTCGTGGGTAACAGCCACACGCCCGTCGCCGCTAGCCGACACAGCAGAAAACGCCAATCTGAACAGCGAAATTGCACCATCTGCTCATGCTTTTGATCCAATGCGGCTATCCGCTCAAAGTGAGCCTTGATACCCGCTTGATGCAACAAAGTATTTAAGATGGTTTTTTCGTTGCTGGCCTTAAACAGTTGTGAATGCTGAGTATCTACCATCAATTGCAACCGATGTTTGACGACCAAAGTCAGCAATAATTGCTTATTTTTGATTTTCAACGTATTACGGGTAATCAGCCCGTTAAATAGCACCGATTTTTTGCCGCCGTCAATCACTTCCAGTCGCAGGGTTTTTCCTACCTGACAATGGGTCAATTCAGTCTGTACATCCGACTGGCTGAAAGAGGAAAGTGGCCTGTCTGGCAGGCTGAGTTTCAGCGTCGCAGAAGGAATGCTGTTAACGCGGTAATGGGTGTCCACATCAACCGCAGCCAACAGCGACAACGCCTTACCATCTGCAATGATTTTCAGTTGGTGGCTCATCAGGCATCTCCTCTGCTGGCCTGTAATATCTCACCCGGTACGAATCCATTAAGATTATCCAGACCGTTTTGCTAGGCCAGTGTCAGGTAATCGACACCACCAGACAGAGTTGATGCGGTGCTGGCTGCCATCAGGGACAGTGAAACGCCATCCTGTACCCGTAAGGCGATTTTCGCGGGTGATTTCAGGTTTTGCTCTGTCTCCTGCAAAACCAGACTGTCATCCGCCACCAATGTCAGGATGACCCGCGCTCGCAAGGGAGTGGCATCACGATCAAACAAGGTGTAATTCACAGATAAGCCTTTCGCCCTGCCAGCAAAATAGCCGCGGCTTTCCCAACGCATTTTCCCCCATTTAATTTGCAGGAATCGCGTTTCATTACTGGTGGCATCCACGCTGCACAGTTGCTTAAGCTGCGTTAGCTGAGCTTCAACGGGGATTTTGTTACCCGGCATTGTGGCATCAAAAATCAGCTCAAGGGATAACCCGGCGGGCTTGGCCTGTACATAAATGCTGCTTTGTTTTTCGCTATTAATCGCTTGGGATTGCTGATAATCAGTTTGGTAATCCAGTTGCAGGGAATCGGGGTTATACATGGCTTGCACAGTGCCTGCCCGTATTTTTCCTTCCCTGTCTTTATAGGCATTAATGGTCAGTTTCGCTAAACCACGTTCAATCAGACTCATGGACGCCACCCTTCCTCATCGCGTAATGCGGCCAACACTTCGTGTTTAATTTTTTCAACCCAAATTGCTTCATCCAGACTCTCCTGAATCAAAGAATAGCCCTGCCTTTCCGATTCAGTTGCTTGTGTTGGTAGTATTGGCGCTGATGAAACCACTTTTGCCTGAATGATTAGTTCTCTGATTTCTACGGTCATACTTTGACTCCTAACCAGCACATATCCTGATAGCTCAGTTCAAGGGTATTCACCAAGATGGCGTTGCTGTTTGCGTCAAAGTCGCTGGTTTGCCAGCGTACCGGTAAGGCATTGCTCAATGTCCAACTGGACAAAGGTAGTGAATTTTCGTTTAACAGCATAATCACCACATCCGCATAGGCGATTTTTTCTCCGCGTAATACCCGGTCAAACATCCAGGTCAAAGGGGAAACTGTCATCACACCACGCTCCAGTGTTAATGTGCCGTGTTGGATTTTCTCAGCCAGATAGTTATTGCGGGCGTTCTCGCCGCCTTGACTATGTTGGGTGACTTGAAGTTCCCGACTCAGGCCGGAAATGCGTTGAAAACGGATATCCAGCGGATCAGGAATGCCATTAAAAATAAAACTTGCCATAAAGCGGTGGGATACCACGGGGGTGTAATAATCGTTCATTGTGCTCTTTCCTTCTTAAGACAAAAGCGCGCCCGTTTGGGTATCAAATACCAAACTGATCTCGATAAATTCGGCGGGAGACAAGACGGCCAATGCGACTTTCATGATCATTTTCCCGGCACGGATATCCTCTTCGGTCATCGTTTCATTTACTCCTAACAGCACAGTAAATGCTTCATCTTCCCGTGAGCCGTACAAGCCACCCTGTAACCATAATTGCCGTAACCAGTTGTAACTTTGCCCCTTGCATTTCATCCACGTCAGTTCGTTATTGGGTTCAAAGATGTACATATGGGCCAATTGCGCCAAATGCACGGTGACATAAGAAACCAAACGACGGGTTTGCAGGTAGCGCCACGGCGAGTTATCTGTGTTTTCCAGTGTGCGGCATCCCCATACACGTATACCTTTGCCGGGGAAAGTGCGGATCACATTGAGCGAAGTGCCATTGGTGTTAAACAACACACTGCCTTGAAGATAAGACTTAACTGGCCGAATAACCTGAGACAGAGCAATGTTGGCTGGTGCCTTCCACACGCCGACTTCGCTATCCGTGTGCTGGATAACTGCCGCAATGGCAGCGGTGGGAGAGAGCACAATACCTTTTTGGCTGGTTTTGCTGGATGTATCCTGATAAGTGGTTTCTAAACGAGGCCAATAGGCGGCTCCCCATTGGCGATATTTAGACGAGAGATCTTTCAGGCATTGCTGCGCTTGTTTAACCTCATCCGGTGCATCCAGCAGTACAAAGAGATTGGCGCGGATTTGGCTCAGTTTCAGCAGTGTACTCCAACCCTCAGACCATAACTTGACTAAAGTCTGTTGATCATCAATGACACTTTCATTCAGTCGGGCAATATCCGGTGCCAAAATCAGGGTAATCTGCGTTTCCCCGCCAATGGCTTCTTTCACTGCGTCAGATCTGAGCGCTTCAATCAGTGCCTTGGCTTCCGCCTGAGTAATATTCGCTGAAGGTATATTGCCTTGCAGTGGTAAAACAAAAGCCTGTTGCCCGCCATTATCGAAATAGAGCCTGACCGCCAACGCCATCAGATGATCGTTACCAAATTTCTGGATATATTCCGCCAGATTGTTGATACGAACTGCGGTTTTTACTGGCTGTAATTTTTTCTGTTGCTGATGGTGGACAGCATTGGTATAGCCAATAAATATCGGCACTGCGCTGGGTATCTCTTGCTGGCCCGTATTGATGATACTTTCTGTTAAGGTTACGCCCGGTTGAATTCTTTCCATCATCATCTCCTGTAACGTGGTGAGATAGGCACTGTTAATACAGTTAATACAGTTAATACTGTTAATACAGTGCCTGAGTTTTAATCACAGAGATTACTGGGCGACATCCTGCGTAAATTGCAGAACGATAAATTCAGCCGGTCGAACCGCGGCCAGACCTACTTTCATGATCATTTTGCCTTGTTTGATATCAGCATCAGACATGGTGATATCCTGACCAATATGGACAAAGTAAGCCTCTTCCGGGCGATCACCCATCAGGGCATTTTTTTGCCAAAGGGCATAAAGATATTGATCAACGGCGGCTTTGGCGCGCATCCAGGTAGGTTGATTATTGGTTTCAAATAACACAGCACGTAATGCTTGACGGATATCGCGTTCAACGGAATTGAACAGACGACGGACAGGAATATAGCGCCAGTGAGTATCGTTGACATCTGTACAAGTACGGGCTCCCCAAACCATCAAGCCACGGTCAGTAAATGAACGGATGACATTGATACCCTTGTTATTCATGGCTCCTTGCCGATCGTCATCGACTTTATCAGTCAAGTCTTTGACGCCTGTCAGTGCAACGTTGGCTGGTGCTTTCCAGACGCCACGCTGGTTATCTGTTTGGCAATAAATTCCTGCAATCGCAGCACTGGGTGGTAAGGTGAGTTGACGTTGTTGTTGCTGTTGCAATCTGGCATCAATTTTTTGTGCCAGCGCGTTATCTGTTTCTCTAAGTTTCTCCAGCGTTTTCATTTTATCCTTGCCTGATTTATCCTCATACCCATACCCACTGATAAGAACGTCTTGATCGTCGGGCAAGGTGGAGAATTTCAGGTTTGTTTCCAACTGAGGATAATAGGCGGCAACCTTGGTGCGATTTCCCACGCTGGGTACTGATTCACCATCGGGGCTATCTGCAATCAGGAAATAGCCTACTTTGTTATCATTCAACAATGATCTGACCGCCTCGTAGACGTTGGTTTTATACTTTTGATTGTCTTCTGCGCAAACCAACAGAGTGACATCCCCTTTTTGTTCTATCACTTCGGGGATAGCGGTCAGAGCCGATGGATTGTTAAAGTCGTTTAATGAATAGATGTAACAAGCACCGCCCCCATTTTGAAAATAGAGCCTCAAAGTTTCTACGGCCTTAGACAGATTGACTTCCTCAATATAGTGAACCCATTTTGGGGGTTCTTCAGTTGCAGAGAAAGTTTCGGCTTGGTAAGTCTCTTGAGCTTTAGTCTCTTTTTTTTCAACTTCTTCTTTTTTATCTTTTACAACATCTTTATTTTCAGCTTTATCTTTTTCAACTCCTTCTTTTTTTCCTTTATCACCAAAAGAAGGTTCAATACTCGATCTGATGACAATTTCTGTCATTGGTGCCAAAGAAAAAGTGGAAGTAAATTCAAGCCAGTTGCTGATACGAGTACAGACTTGGGTTGAATCCACGGTTTTCGGGGTAAATTTACCGATAAAAACAGGCACGGCAGTTGCACTGTGGTTGACAGACAATGCAAGGGAAGCATCTTCTTCAATATAAACGCCGGGCGCTTTTAGAATAGCAGGCATGATAATTCCTTATCAATCAATGTGATTAACGCTGTTCTACGTCTTGCGTAAATTGGAGGATGATAAATTCCGCAGGTCGAACAGCAGCCAAGCCGATTTTTACAATCATCTGCCCTTGATTAATCTGTTCTGGTGTCATCGTAATCCCCTTGCCAATCTGCACGAAATAGGCTTCTTCTTCTTTGCCACCGGCCAATCCCCCTTGCTGCCACAGGCTATGAAGATAATTGCTGATTGCTGCTCTGACTTGTTCCCAAGTCGGCTGGCTGTTAGGTTCAAACATGGCAAAGCTCATGGCACGCTTAACATCCCGCTCAACGGTATTAAATAAGCGACGCACAGGGACATAGCGCCAGTTGTCATTGTCTTCCAGCGTTCTTGCTCCCCAAACGGTAGCGCCGGTATTGCTGAAATTTCGAATCATATTGATGGCACGACCGGAGTTATATACGGCCTGAATTTCATCCGTGACCAAGAATTCCGGTTCCAGACCACCTTTCAATGCGACATTGGCCGGTGCTTTCCACACTCCGCGGGATAAATCGACGGAGGCGTAAACTCCTGCTATAACCGCACTCGGTGGAATGGTGGTTTGTGCCCAATCTGCTTTCAGCCACGGGTAATAGACTGCGGCAAACGGTGTGGCGTCATACTTTGCTTTGGCCTTTTCTGCATCATTGGTAGTCAATGCTGTGTCAGGGCCATCAAAAATGGTAAACAGCCCTTTTCCTGGCTGGCATAAAGTTGCGGCTGCTGTTTTAATATCTTCGCCCGCAGCAACCAGTAAAGTGACATCATCTAAGGTTGGAATAATTTTTTCTAAGCTATTGGTTTGGACGAGATAACAATAGCCTCCGCCATTAGTAAAATAAGCCCGCAGAGAAACGGCCAGTTTATCGTTGTTGTCAAAATTGCTTACCAGATTAAGATAATCCATCCAAGAATTAATTCGATGGGCAGTATTTTCACTAATATGTTTATTTTCTTTATTTACTGCAAAAACGGGAACAGCGGTGGCACTATTTGATACGGATAAAGCCAGGCTGTTTAATTCTTCAATATAAACGCCAGGATAATGGGTAACGATTGTCATAAAAATTCCCTTATACAAAATGATTAACTGTCAATGCCTTAAACAGCCTGCATGGTCACGCGATCGGCAGTCAGGGTAATTTCCTGAACAGCGATGTCATTACTGGTGGCATCAAAGGAAGGAGAAGTTAATGAGGTAGGGAAAGCATTAGCGACATTCCAAGTCATTAGTAATTCAGTGCCTGCGTCATTGGTTAAGCTGATGGTAATATCTTTTTTCTCGACCTGATTAAGTTGGATAGAATTAATCCAATCAAACAATTCAGTTTTGCCGGGGAAAACACCTTTACGTAGGGTAATATTAATCGGCTGGCGCTGACCAGGCATTTTGAACCAATTACCTACACCATCGCGGTATTCAATGGTTTCATAATTAATATCCAGCCCTGAAACACTGTTAAATGGAATTTGCTCATCGCTGACAGAAACAAGGAAACGATAAGAAGGAATAGGATATTCAATCGCAATTTGAGAAGTGCTTGTAGACATAATAGCCTCTTTTAAAATAAAAATGGTTATGATTGATTTCAATTAAAATAAGATGCAGAGTGATATGTTTTATTTGGATAAAGCTACCACCACAAAATGACAGGTATATCATTCTGAAAATATTTTTTGTGGTTATATTACTCCTGCGTCAATAGCCATCGTGCCGAAAAATTGATAATGAGTACATTGCCAATAATGCAATTTGCTTTTTATGCAACTTATTTATTTATCGATAAAAAGCACTTTATTTAGGTGTTTATTAGTGATATTGGATGTGTGTTGGAAATAATTTGATAGATAAGTATCTAATTGTTAATAGCAAAATCAGAGTTCAATAAAAGAACGCTATTAAGGTGATTAAGAAGTAAATAATTTAAGAAAGAGATTAATAAATAAATGACGTGGATTCACCTAATAAGTGCAATTTCTAAGAAAGGCGGTCAGTTGCTATAGTAGGCATCTTTCTCGCCAAAGGAAAATGCGCTATGACCTATAAACAACTGACCGAAA
>NZ_JAQRFI010000059.1 GCF_028598805.1 Xenorhabdus yunnanensis
GCCCTCGCTGCCACGCCTGCCGAACGGCAAACTAAACCGTCGGGATTTGCCGGAGCCAGAGCGCTTGAGCACGCCCCGCTATGTTGCGCCGGAAGGCGAGCTGGAAGAGGTGCTGGCGGAGCTGTGGGTGGAACTGCTTGGGGTGGAGCGAGTCAGTCGTGATGACAACTTCTTTGCTCTGGGAGGGCATTCGCTGTTAGCGCTGAAATTGCGTAATCACATCCAGCAGACCTTTGCTGTCTCTATCGAGCTTGCCCACCTGTTTGATTATGCCGATCTGTCCTCAATGGCTAACCATATTTTATTACTCATCGTGGCTGACGCTGATGAATACCGTGAATTTTCCGAAAATATTTAAGAGGTTTTTTATGGAAAAGCGTAACCGTTTTATCCGAACATTGAATAAAGATGAGCAAGAAAAGTTACGCGCAGAAGCTAAAGCTCGTGGCTTGAGCCAACGGTCTTCTTCACTCCCCAAACTCGAACCTCTGTCATCTGGTGAGCTACTGGTCAGCGACGCACAAAAAAGCCTGTGGTTTTTATCACGCTTGAATCCAAACAGCAGTGCCTATCATATTTCGACGGCGTTACAGTTACAGGGAGAGCTGCAAATTACGGCCTTGCAGCGCAGTCTTAATCAGCTTTTTGCACGCCACCAAAGTTTACGCAGTACGTTTGTTTCCCCACAAGGGCAAGTACAGTTGGTTTTGTTGCCGGAAGAGCATGGAATTAGCTTAACGCAGCACGATTTACGCGATCAGGGTGAAGAGACATGCCAAACCTTGATCAGGACGCTTATCGAATGCCCCTTTGAATTGGGCCAGCAATCGCTTATACGTGCGGATTTACTGCAAATTGATGAACATGAGTGGTTGTTGGTCTTAGTTCAACATCATATGATCACGGATGGTTGGTCGATTGGCCAGCAGCTCAGCGAGTTGTTTCACGATTATCGTTATTTCCTGGGTAAAGAGAGTCACCTGACTCCCGCGCCAGCGCTGCAATATAACGACTACGTCGCCTGGCAGCGGCAACAGCGACGGACTTCCGAATGGAAAATACACCGGGATTATTGGCGAGAGACTTTAACCGGTGTCCCCGCTTTATTAACTCTCCCCTATGATCGTCCGCGTCCTCAGCAGCAGAGCCATGAAGGGGATTATGTCAATTTCTCGCTAAGCAGCGATCTCGTCGGGCGGTTGAAAGCCTTTAGTCAGCAGCGGGAGGCAACGTTATTTATGAGCCTACTGGCAGGTTGGGGAGGGTTGCTGTCACGCCTGGCCGATCAGCGAGATTTGGTTATCGGGCTGCCTTCTGCCAACCGTCAAGATGACGCGTTACAACACAGCGTAGGCTATTTTGCTAATACGTTGGCGCTACGCGTTGAACTTGATGAAGACATCACAGCTGAGCAATTGTTAACACATGTCAAAAGTCGATTACTTGACGCGCAAAAGCATCAGGCACTGCCTTTTGAACAAGTGATTGATGCACTGAACCCCGTGCGCAGCCTGAGCTATACACCGGTGTTTCAAACGCTGATTAACTGGCAAAGCCTGACTGCAGAGGATTTATCCTCTGAACAGTTGTCTGTTAGCAACATTTCTTGCCAGCTGCCAGTGCAACAAATCAAATTTGATTTAGAACTCCAATTGCAGGAAACCGCGGAAGGTATCAGTGCTCAACTGGGGTTTGCCAATGCCTTATTTGATCGCGAAACCATTGAACGTTATAGCGGCTATTATTGCCGCTTACTGGAGGCGATGGTTAACGCTCCAGATCTGGCTGTGGCGCGCTTGCCATTACTTGCCGATACCGAGCAGCAGCAATTGTTGCACGCTTTCAATGACACCGAGCAGCCTTATCCACAAGAGAGCTGCATCCATCAACTGTTTGAACGTCAGGTGCTGTCGACGCCTGATTTACCAGCCGTTCGCTTTGATGAGCAAACGCTAAATTACCGCCAGCTTAATCAACAGGCGAACCAGTTAGCGCAGAGCTTGATCGAAAAAGGCGTCGGCCCTGAGATGGTGGTTGCACTTTGTGCTGAACGCGGGATTGCATTAGTGGTCGCGATTCTGGCAATAGCTAAAGCGGGGGGCGCGTATCTTCCTCTTGATCCTGACTATCCGGTAGAACGGCTCGCGTTAATGCTGGATGATGCGCGCCCCACCTTATTGTTAGCCGATCAGATAGGTTCTCATATTTTGTCTGACGTACTACCAACAGGGGTGAGCGTACTTAATTTATCAAACCTGCCACTCGATGCGCAGCATGTCGATAATCCTGTCGTCGATGGGCTTTCACCCGATAATCTTGCTTATCTCATCTATACATCGGGTTCTACCGGGCGTCCTAAAGGGGTCTTAAATCAACATGGGGCGCTGGTTAATCGTATTTATTGGATGCAGCAAGCCTATGGGCTCAATGAACAGGATGTTGTATTACAAAAAACGCCGTTCAGTTTTGATGTCTCGGTATGGGAGTTTTTCTGGCCATTGATCACCGGGGCCTGTTTGCAGGTTGCCCGTCCTGGAGGCCATAAAGATACCGGGTATCTGGTGGAGCTCATCAAAAGTGCACAGATAAGTACGTTGCACTTTGTGCCCTCGATGTTAGGCCTGCTTTTAACCCATCCTCAGATAGCTGAATGCCAAAGTATCAAGCGCATCATTTGCAGTGGTGAAGCGTTATCTGCTGCCCATGTCAAATTGTGCCAGCAATTATTGCCTGCTGCGGAAATTTATAATTTATATGGCCCAACCGAGGCGGCGATTGATGTCACTGCCTGGCGCTGCCCAACGAATTTTGCTGACGATCAAGTTCCTATTGGCAAACCGATAGCCAATACACAACTGTATATTCTTGACCGTTATCTGGCGCCAGTTCCATTGGGTGCGGCGGGTGAACTCTACATCGGCGGACGAGGCGTGGCTCGTGGTTACTTGAATCGGCCAGAGCTGACGGCTGAACGTTTTATCCAGTCTCCATTCAGCGATGCTCAAAACGCACGGTTGTACCGTACCGGTGATGTGGCGCGTTACCAGCGTGATGGCACTTTGCTCTATCTCGGACGAAATGATCATCAGGTGAAGCTGCGTGGTTTCCGGATCGAGTTAGGTGAAATAGAAGCCCATCTTGAGGCCCTGCCTGAGATAAAAGCGGCACGGGTTTTAATGCGAGAAGATCGCCCTGGCGATCAGCGAATTGTGGCCTATGTGGTACCCGAAAACGCAGGTTCAACACCAGATATTGCCACCTTGCGTCAAATATTGACCGCGAAATTGCCTGAATACATGGTTCCTTCGGCCTTTGTCACCTTAACGGCGTTCCCTTTGACCAGCAATGGCAAACTGGATCGCAATGCACTCCCTGAGCCACAAAGCAGTGCTTACAGCCATGAAGGTGAAGAGGCGCCTGTAGGGAAATTGGAAATACAGATCGCTGAGATCTGGTCATCATTGTTAGGCATTGACGATATTAGCCGTCACGATAACTTCTTCGCGTTGGGCGGCCACTCACTGTTGGCGATACAAGTTATTGAGGAGCTTCGGCAGCAGCATATTCTGGCGGATATTAATCATCTGTTTAATTCCCCGAGTCTGTGTGAATTTGCCGCGACTTTGGGTAGCGATGTCATTGAAACGCAGAGTGTAGAGGAACCTGTAAAAGAGTCTGTCGTCGGTATTGCCCCTGATGCCATGGTGATTAGCCCTGATATGTTGCCGTTGATTGAACTCAATCAGCAGGCTATTGATCAAATTTGCCAATCGGTGGATGGCGGAGTCGCCAATATTCAGGATATTTATGCCTTATCACCATTGCAGGACGGCATGGTGTTCCACCATCTGCTAGAAGGCGATGGCGATCCTTATCTGCAGGTGAATCAGCTGGCGTTTACTGATAAATCGTTACTGAATCGTTTTATCCAGGCCCTGCAACAGGTGGTGAACCGACATGATATTTTACGGACGACCATTGCCAGCCAGGTGACACCGGCAGCGCAAGTCGTGTGGCGTAAAGCGGAACTGCAGATACAAGAAATACAGTTAGATGCCCAGGATGGGCTGATCAGTGAACAACTGCGTCAACGTTTTAATCCCCGTAAAATGCGCATGGCCTTGGATCAGCCGCCCTTATTAAAGCTGGTCATTGCGCAAGACGAACCGAATAATCGCTGGATCCTGCTACAGCTGATCCATCACCTGATCGGCGATCACTACACACTTGAACAAATCCTGCATGAAGTTGCATTAATCATGGCAGGGCGTGCCCAAGAGTTGAAACCCGCCATTCCTTATCGCCAACTGATTGAGCGCTTGACGTTAACCGATCGCAGTGAACAGCAGCGCCGCTATTTTCAGCAGCAGTTAGCGGATATTGATGAACCTTCTCTGGCTTATGGTCAGAACGATATTATGGGTTCAGGCAGTGACGTAGAAGACAGCTATTATCCGCTGCCTGCAGAATTGAACCAGCGTTTGCGAACACAGGCTCGTCGGATGGGGGTGAGCCTCGCTAGCTTATGCCATCTGGCTTGGGGCAGAGTGCTGGCGGCAACCAGCAGTGTTGAGAAAACCGTGTTCGGCACCGTGCTATTTGGGCGTATGGCTATTCAGCCGCAAAATGGCAGCGCATTAGGGCTATTCATTAATACTTTGCCGCTGCGCGTAGACATCGATCAGCGCGGTATTGAACAAGCGGCCAAAGACACCCATCAGTCTTTGCTGACCCTGCTTCAGTATGAAAACACGCCTTTGGTGCTGGCCCAGCAGTGCAGTGGAGTTGCTGCTCCGACGCCATTATTCAATACGTTGTTAAACTATCGCCATAACACTTCGGGTATGGACAACCTACAGGATAGCGGCCTCTTGGCGGGCATCCAGCCGCTGGATGAGAAAGAACGAACCAACTATCCGATCGTGGTGGCGGTTGAGGATACCGGTGAGAGCCTGGCGCTGACGGTACAAGCACGTAAACCGATTGTGGCGCAAGATCTTTGCCTTTATATGAGCCACGTATTGCACGCGGTTGCCGATGCCCTGGAACACCATCCTGAACAAGCCTTGCATACATTGCCTGTATTACCTCTTGAGCGACAACAGCAGTTGTTGCAGAACAGCGAGGCGGCATCCCTGGCGTTGGGGGAGCATGGCAATATTGTCGAGTTGTTTGAAGCTCAGGAAAAACGTGCGCCACAGGCGATAGCCCTGAAATCTGGCCCAGAGAGTTTGAGTTATCAGCAACTTAATCAGCGTGCTAATCAGCTTGCGCACCATCTTATCGCTCAGGGAGCGGGGCCAGGGAAGATCGTAGCGTTGTGTACTGCTCGTGGCATACCTATGGTCATCGGGCTGTTAGCGATTCTTAAATCTGGTTCGGCTTACTTGCCATTGGATGCTGATTATCCGAGTGAGCGCCTGGCCTATATCCTGAATGACGCTGAGCCGTTGTTGTTAATCGCCGACAGGCAGGGAGATAACGCACTAGGCGCGCAGGCTCCTCAGGTGGGGCGTATCAATCTGGATGAGGTATGGCAATCTGGTGCGCTGACTGAGGGGCACAATCCTGTCGTGTCGTTGGCAGCGCAAAATCTGGCTTACCTGATCTATACCTCGGGCTCTACCGGGAAGCCTAAAGGTGTCTGTGTGAGCCATGACAACTTGCTCAATCATACCTTGTGGCAACACCAGGCTTTTGCTTTGAGTGCCGATGACTATTTCATACAGCGAACGTCGATTAGTTTTGATGCCTCGGTTTGGGAACTTTGGACACCGCTGGCACTGGGGGCACCTCTGTACATTGTCCCCGGTGAGATAATGCGTGATCTGCCTGCGTTGGTTGACCTGATCGTACATGAGCGCATCAGTGTACTTCAGGTCGTCCCTTCTCTGCTCAGTGGCCTGGAAAACCTTGAAGCGTTAAGTAATGGTGCGCTGCGCTATATATTCTGTGGTGGCGAGCCGCTTTCAGGAGCACTAGTCAATCGTCTGTTACCGTTGGTCAAAGAGGCGGTTGTTAACCTCTATGGTCCAACAGAGACAACCATTGATGCCACCTTTAACCTGCTGAGGCAGCCTGTTGCCGACAATAATACCGTGGCGATCGGTTGTACGATCGCCAATACCCGGATCTATCTGTTAGATAGCCAACAGCAGCTTGTTCCTGAAGGTGCTGTTGGCGAAATCTATATTGCCGGGCGTGGTGTGACTCAGGGTTACCATCAACACAGCGCACTGACAGCCGAGCGCTTCTTTATTGACAAATTTGCCGATCGGGTCAGCGGAGAACGGATGTATCGTTCCGGCGACCTGGCTCGTCGGCAGGCAGATGGCAATTTACAGTTCATTGGTCGTGTTGATCAGCAGGTAAAAGTACGTGGGTATCGTATTGAACCGGGAGAAATTGAACATCATTTAGCTGATTTGCCAGGCGTACATGAGGCCGTCGTGACTCTGTACGAAGACACGGCAGGGCAATCGCAGCTTGTTGCTTATATAAGACCGATAGCAAACCAAACCCTGGAGGGAGGGGAGTTACGAGCCGAGTTGCACCAGCGTTTACCGCGCCACATGATTCCTTCGTTATTTGTGACCGTTCCCGAGTGGCCACGTTTGCCTAATGGCAAACTGAACCGCGCAGCACTGCCAAAACCGCAAGATGCTTTACTTTCATCACGTTACGAGGCGCCGCAAAATCCATCAGAAGTCGCGTTAGCGGGCATCTGGTGCTCTTTACTGAATCTCTCTGAGGTCGGGCGCCAGGATGATTTCTTTGCCTTAGGCGGCCATTCTCTGTTGCTGGTGCGTTTACTCAACAGGATTGTTGAGCAAGGTTATCCGGCCCCCGCTCTAAATGATTTTTTCCAAAATCCGTTGCTGGCTGATATGGCCAGGTTAATCGATAGCACCCCGACGCAGGCCTCCAGCTATACGCCAATACCGTTGCTACCGACAAACCATGCTGCGCCATTATCTTATTTTCAACAGCGGATGTGGTTTATCCAGCAGCTGGAACCGGACAATCCAGCGTTGAATATTCCTGGCGTATTACGTTTACGTGGCGATCTCAATGTTGAAGCCTTGCAGCAGAGCCTGAATCGACTCTTTGCCCGCCACAGTGTCTTGCGTACCGCTTTTGTACTGCAAGATGGGCAGCCTGTGACTTCGTTACTGCCTGTCGACGCAGGTATTACGCTAGTCCAAACCGATTTACGTCGGTCAGAGGATGTGGAGCAGGCCGTTGCGAATTTAACGCAACAGGTGCTTAGACAACCTTTCGATCTCACACAAGGGCTGCTTTGGCGTGCACATCTGATCTGTGTGGCAGAACAGCATTGGCAGTTGTTGTTGGTGTTACATCACAGCATTAGTGATGCTTGGTCGACGCAAATCTTGTTGCAAGAATTAGAGGCTTTCTATAACGCCGAACTGAATCATAGGACGCCGGAACTGGCAGCGCTAACGGTGCAATATGGTGATTATGCCGCATGGCAACGCAGCCAATTAGAGGAGGAAGAAACCAGCCAAAAACTTGAAAAATATTGGTTGGAGCAATTGGCTGATTTACCGCCGGTGATGGCATTAGCAGAATCTCTTCCTCGGCCCGAGCGGCTCAGTGGGCGGGCGGGTAGCGTACCTGTGACATTGCTTCCTGAGTTAACGAAAGCATTGCGCGCCTTGAGTCAACGCCAGGGGGGCACGCTTTTTATGACTCTGTTGGGGACTTGGGCATTGCTGCTATCGCGTTTATCCAATCAGCAGGATCTGATCGTGGGCATCCACAGTGCTAACCGAACGCATCCGCAAACTGAAGCGTTAGTCGGTCCTCTGATTAATAGCCTTGCACTACGTTTTTCCCTTTCTGATGAGCTCAATGTGAGTCAATGGTTAGATGAGACTCGCAGGATTCTGCTCAATGCACAGATGCACCAGGAACTGCCTTTTGAACGGGTGGTTGAAGTGGTGAACCCCACGCGCAGCATGAACCATACGCCGTTATTCCAGGTTGCATTTAATTGGCATGCACAGGGAACAGCGACGCCTGCATTTGCAGGTGTTGAAGTTCAAAATATAACGCTAACGCTGCCGACGACTAAATATGACTTAACGCTACAACTCCAGGATCATGGCGCCCAAATTGAAGGCTCGCTTGATTTTAATGCTGACCTGTTCACGACGGAAACCATAGAGCGTTATCGTGGCTACTTGTTGTTATTGCTGGAACAGATGCATACGGATGCACAGCACCCCGTTTCACAGCTGAACCTGCTGTCAGTGAGTGAGCAACAGGCCCTGTTACGACAGGGAACAGGCCCGATCGAGCCAATAGATGAATGTGGGTTACATCAGCTATTTGAGGCACAAGCTAAATTAACGCCAGAGACGTTAGCTGTTGTCGCAGAAGATCAAACCCTGAGTTATCGCCAACTTAACGAACGTGCCAACCAGCTGGCTCACCATCTGGCCAGCCTTGGTGTCACTGCGGGTGATGCAGTGGCGATTTGCGTTGGACGAAATAGTTGGATGCCGATTGCCATATTAGCGGTGCTTAAGGCAGGGGCGGCTTATGTGCCACTGGATCCTGTCTATGCCAGTGAGCGACTACAGGGCATTATTGACGACGCACAACCTAAGCTGGTACTTGGGGATAGCGAAGGCCTACAAACCATTGGTCATTTCCCGGCTAATGCTCAGGTATTACTGGCTTCTGACCGTGAGTGGCTGGCAAGCCCAACGACAGCACTCAGCCTGAGTGGGAAACCGTTCTCCTCGCTTAGCTTGGCTTATATTCTTTATACCTCCGGCTCCACAGGCCGGCCAAAAGGCGTCATGGTTAAGCACCGCAGTGCGGTCAACTTCTGGCAAGCGTTACGTGGAGGGATATATCAGCCCCTCCCTGCCGGGTCACGGATTGCGCTTAATGCTTCGTTTTCTTTCGACATGTCGCTTAAAGGCCTCACACAACTGCTGAGTGGACACACCCTGGTGCTTATTCAGCAGACGACTCGAACATCGGGTAAGGCCCTCCTCAAGTTCCTGCATGAGCAGAAGATTGATGGACTCGATACCACACCATCACAGTTGTCGTTGTTGATCGACGCAGGGCTACTGGAGCAGCCGTTGCCTCGAACCTTGCGCTTACTGATCGGCGGTGAAGCTATCTCACCTAAGTTGTGGCAACAGCTCTATAGCTGCTCACATCTTGAGTGCATAAATATGTATGGTCCGACTGAAGCCACCGTTGATGTCACCATAGGGCCCATTACCAGAGAAAACAGGCAGGCCCATATCGGGGTGCCTATTCGCAATGCCCGTGTTTATATTCTGGATAAATATCGTCGCTGTGTGCCACAAGGAAGTGAAGGTGAACTCTATTTGGCGGGGGCCGGTGTCGCTAACGGCTACCTAAATCAGCCGCAGCTCACCAGTGAGCGCTTTATCGCTGATCCTTTTAGTGATGATGAAAACGCTGTGATGTACCGTACCGGCGATCTGGGGCGGTTCCTGGCGGATGGCAAGCTTGAATACCTGGGGCGTAATGACTCACAGATCAAGTTGCGTGGTTTCCGTATTGAACCTGGCGAAATCGAAGCCAAGATCGTTGAGTTACCTCAGATACGTGAGGCCGTGGTGCTGGTGCGAGGAGAAACCGCGGCAGATCAAAGACTGGTGGCTTATTTTACCAGTCTGCATACCGTCGATGATCTTCCTGCGCTGCGTCGAGAGATTTTTCAAACGCTACAAACGGTTTTACCTGCTTATATGGTACCGGCTGCTTTTGTTTATCTGCCTGAATTTAAACAAACAGTTAACGGTAAATTGGACTACCGAGCATTACCAGAACCCGATGCTAGTGCACTGGTCACGGATGATTTTGAAGCCTTGCAAACACGAGAAGAACATATTCTCGCCGCTATTTGGCAATCGTTATTTAACATTGAGGCGATTGGTCGCAAAGATGATTTCTTCCGGTTAGGGGGGCATTCATTATTAGCCGTTCAAATGATCGAGAATCTGCGCAAACAAGGATGGCAATTGGCGATACAAACGCTGTTTACGACGCCGACTTTGGAAAAATTAGCGAAAACGCTATGCCGAAGCGAGAAGTTGTCTGTGCCTGCTAACCCAATTACTTTGCAAAGCCAGCACATTACGCCGGATATGCTACCGCTCATTGATCTCACGGCCGAAGATATTGACACCATTGTGGCGCGTGTTGAGGGTGGGGTAAGCAATATTCAGGATATCTATGCCTTATCCCCCCTTCAAGACGGCATTTTATTCCACCATCTTCTGGCTAAAGAGGGTGACCCCTATCTGCAGCGCAGTGTGCTCGGATTTGCCAGCCTGCATGAGCTACAAAGCTACTTGTCCGCCTTTAAAAAAGTGGTTAAACGCCATGACATTCTGCGTACGGCTATCGTCTGGCAGGGGTTGAGTCAACCGGCACAAGTTGTTTGGAGGGAAATTACGCTGGATATTCGAGAGGTTAGCCTATCAGCTCAAGATGGTGATATTGCCGAACAGCTGTTCGAGCTTGCCGACCCTCGTCGCGATCGAATGTCACTGGAATCCGCCCCATTAATGCAATTTGTGTGCTGTGAGGATAGCGTTAACCAGCGCTGGCTCTTGCTGCAACGTGTACACCATTTGATCTGTGATCACGGCACAATGATGCAAGTAGCGCAAGAAGTTGATTTCATTATGCAGGGGCAAGAGGCTCGTCTTACGCCAGCCGGTGCATTCCGAGATCTGATCGCACAGACCTATCAGCAGGAAAATAAGCACGCACATGAAGCTTTTTTCCGTGAACAGTTGGCGGATATTAGCGAACCCACGTTGCCTTTTGGTCTAGATAATGTCTATCTCGATGGTGGCCAAATACAGGAGTTTCATTTACGGCTTTCGGCGGAGTTAAACGCGCGCTTACGTCACTTATCTCGACAGGCCGGAGCAAGTCTTGCCAGTCTATTCCATTTGGCTTGGGCTAGGGTTATTGCGGCAACCAGTGGTCAGCAAACGGTGGTATTCGGCACGGTTCTGCTTGGGAAAATGAGCATTAACGCGGCGGCGACAGACGGCTTGGGAATGTTCATCAATACGCTACCTATACGTGTTGATATCCATGATGATAATACGTTAACCGCGTTACTTAAAACCCAACAAAGTCTCGCGCAGCTTTTACAGCACGAACATGCTTCCCTTGCTTTGGCTCAGCAGTGCAGTGGCCTACCGGGCAATATCCCGCTTTTTAGTTCATTGCTTAACTATCGCCATAATCAGCATGAAAAAACGGAAACCCGCACAGGCCCATTGGAGATGGTTAAATGGGTGAAGGGAGAGGAACGATCCAACTATCCACTCACCCTGTCTGTTGAAGATTATGGTGACGAATTAGGCCTGAGTGTGCAGGTGATTGAACCTATTGCGCCACAGCGTATCTGTTTAATGATTCAAGAGGCGCTGAGCAGCATTGCTGATGCATTAGAGTCTAATTCGCAACGGGCGATTGCTAATCTCAATGTGCTACCAGCACAAGAGTGGCAACAGTGTCTTTATGATTATAACCAAACCGATATTGACTATCCGCGACACCTTGGTGTGCAACAGCATTTTGAACAGCAAGTGACGCTTTCCCCGAATGCGATTGCCATCATTGAAGGGGAACAGCAGCTTAGCTATAAAGACCTAAATGAACAGGCTAACCGTCTGGCGCACTATCTACGGGTGAATGGTTGGGGAACCGGTGATGCTATCGCTGTGTTGTGCGAACGCTCGATCATTCAGGTAGTAGCACAGCTGGCTATCAGTAAGGTCGGGGCGTGTATTGTACCGCTTGACCCACAAGCATTACCCGCACGGCAACGTTATATGCTGCAGGATAGCCAGGTTCGCTTGCTCCTTACGCAGGAACCATATCTGGGCGAAGGATTTGGCACATTACCGTATGCGTTACTTGATCAACTCTCGTTAGCGGAATTTTCTATCAATAACTTACCTGTTAGCACGGATGTGGAAGCCCCGTTGTACGTGCTATATACCTCAGGTTCAACGGGAGAGCCAAAAGGCGTTCTAATCCCTCATCGGGCGATAAACAATCTGATAACCCACTGCACTTATATCGACATTGAATCGGATGATCGTCTGGCCTATGAGGTGAATCCGGCATTCGATACGGTCTTATTTGAACTTTGGGGTGCACTGATTAATGGCGCCGCGATGGTGGTGATCGATAACGAAACTAAGTTAGATCCGCAGAAACTGGCGCAGGCGATAGCACAGCATCACATCACTATTTTGTGGCAAACATCCGGTCTGTTCACCTCGATGGTCTCATTGATGGCTGATCATTATCACTCGCTGAAAGCGCTTATGGTGGGAGGGGATGTTGTTGATCCAAGCGCCATTCAACAGGTGATAAAAGGAGGAGCACCGAAGTACATCCTTAATGGCTATGGCCCGACGGAATGCACCACCTTCGCTACCTTTTATCGCGTGCCAACCGAGCGCATAACAGAGAAACCACTGCCTATAGGTAAACCGATTAATAATACGCAAATTTATCTCCTTGATACCAGCCAACAGCCGGTGCCGTTGGGGGCGGTGGGTGAAATCTGTATTGGCGGTGACGGTGTTTCACTCGGCTATCTGAACTTACCTGAGGCAACGGCAGAGCGCTTTATTCCTGACCCTTTCCGCTCTGGAGGACGTATCTATCGGACTGGCGATTATGGCCGTTGGAATGACGAGGGAGAATTGCTATTCCTCGGTCGTAAAGATCATATGCTGAAAATCCGCGGCTTCCGCGTTGAACTGGGCGAAATAGAAGCGCAACTCATGAAAGTTGCCTCTATACAGCAAGCCGTGGTGCTGCCTCTGACCAAAGATGATCGTGAAGCGCAACTCGTAGCGTATTACACCTGTGCTGACGGGCATGACTACCAACCTAGAGAAGTACGCGAAGCACTGGTTGAACATCTGCCTGATTATATGCTGCCTGCTGCCTACATCAACGTGCCTGGCTTCACTATCACACTCAACGGCAAGATAAATCGGCGTGACTTACCGGTGCCTACCTCGGCTGATTTTATTAGTACCGCCTATGAAGCTCCGCACTCCGGAATGGAAGAGGCGATAGCCGCGCTATGGATAGAGCTGCTGTCGGTGAAACAAGTCGGACGTCACGACAGTTTCTTCTCCTTAGGAGGGCATTCGCTACTCGCTATCCGCCTACTTGGCCGCCTCAAGAAAACATTTGGCCTCACGATCAGCTTGAGCACCTTATTTGATAACAGCACGTTAGCCGGTTTTTCGGAACAGCTTTTACTCGAAGCTGTCGCCAAAAAAATGGCCACGAGCAACGCCAATTAAGTTTTTTAAGGACATAGATTATGGATCTACTTAAATCAATTCTAGATAACCTAAGTTCTGAAGAGATTACACGTTTGCAGGCTGCCAGCGTTGACCGCCCTTCCGTTCCGGTGAGTAAAGAGGTGCCTTTACCGACACCTCGGCAGGTTGATGAACCATTGCAGTTGTCATTCTCACAGCAACGCTTATGGTTTCTTGAACAGTTGAGTGAGGACAATACTTCTTACCATATTCGCAGTGCCTTACGTATTGAAGGCGCATTAGATGCTGAGGCATTGCAAAAGAGTCTCAATGAACTGTTTGCGCGCCATGAAAGCCTGAGGAGTATTTTCCCGGACGAACAAGGTGAACCGCGGTTACAGCTGCTGCCTTCTGATACAGGACTGCCGCTACAGCAATATGATTTACGCGGCTTGCCTAATATTCAGCAACAGTGCCAAGACAAAATCGATGACGAACTAAATACGTCATTCGATCTGAGCAAAGGGCCATTACTGCGCGTGACCTTGATCCGCCTAGCAGAGCAGGAGTGGTTATTCTTGTTGATACAGCATCATATCATTTCGGATGGCTGGTCAATGGGAGTAATGACCGAAGAGTTGACTGATTTATACCAAAGCTATCTGCTGGGAAGCGCTAGTGCATTGCCGAAGTTGCCTTTGCAATACCCAGACTATGCTATTTGGCAGCAGCAAGAGCTCAATGAGCAAGCACAGCAGGAGCATATTGATTATTGGAACAAGCAGCTGACTGGTGCACCTGCGCTTTTATCCTTACCGACCGATCATCCACGGCAAGCGATCCTCACGCAGCACGGAGACTTCTTCACACTGCAAATGCCGCCGGCGCTACAACAACACTTGAAACAGTTTGCTTTACAACAGGAAACGACCGTTTTCACATTATTATTGGCGGTTTGGACTGCGCTATTATCACGGCTTTCTGGTCAAGATGATCTGGTTATCGGTATTCCCAGCGCGAACCGTCCTTACCCTGAATTAGAGCGCTTGATTGGCTTTTTTGTTAACACATTGGCCTTGCGTTTTGATCTCTCCGACGATCCTGACTTAGAGACATTGCTAAAACGCACTCGCAGAGTGTCTTTAGAAGCGCAACAACATCAGCAGTTACCTTTTGAGAAAGTCGTAGAGCTGATTAATCCTGAGCGCAGTACTCGCCATACACCGCTGTTTCAGGTGATGTTTAGCTGGCAGGCGAAAAATAATGAGCAGCAACTGCAGTGGCCTGATGTCAGGTTACAGCACTATCCGCTCGACAATGCCTACAGTAAATTTGATCTAGAGCTACAGCTTAGCGAGAGCGAGACAGGTATCACCGGAGGTGTGAGATATTCAACGGCGCTATTTGAACGTGCCACCATCGAGCGTTATATGGGGTATTTTCTGCGCTTGCTGGAAACTGCATTGACCGCGCCGAAGCAACCACTTTCGACCTGCGCGCTATTGACGGCCGAGGAAACCCGGCAACAGCTTTACGATTTCAATGATACCAGACAGCCTTACCCTGAAAATGTCTGTATCCATCAGCTTTTTGAGCAGCAGGTTAGTAAGACGCCCGAGGCCATTGCGCTCCGTTATCATGACCTCAGCCTGAGCTATCAAGAGCTAGAGAGACAATCCAATCAACTGGCACATTATCTTATCCGGCACGGGGTTAAACCTGATACCCCGGTTGCGCTTTGTGCCGATCGTAGCCTGATGATGGTGGTCGCGATCCTCGCGATTAATAAAGCTGGGGGGGCTTATGTTCCCTTTGATCCTGACTACCCGCAGGAACGTCTGGGTTGGATGCTTGAGGATGCTGCGCCCTCTGTAGTGTTGATGGATAGAGCGGGAAGTGAGGTGTTACGTTCACTCGCTACGAATGGGGTGATGCTGGTCGATTTAGAGACTCCTGCTGTCTGGCAAGATGAAGACGATTGTCGCCCCCAAATTAATGGATTAACGCCGTCAAACCTGGCTTATATCATCTATACATCGGGATCGACCGGCAAACCTAAAGGCGTGTTAAATCAGCATGGAGCTCTGGTGAACCGCATTCACTGGATGCAGCAGGCATTACAGCTCTCATCTGACGATATTGTCTTGCAGAAAACACCGTTTAGTTTTGATGTTTCCGTGTGGGAGTTCTTCTGGCCGTTATTAACGGGTGCCTGTCTATCGATTGCAGAGCCAGAGGGGCATAAAGATCCTGACTATCTGGTGGCGCAAATCACGGCACAGCAGCTGACGACATTGCATTTTGTGCCTTCCATGCTGAGCTTATTGTTAGAGCACCCTCAGGTCAGTCACTGCACCAGTTTGAAGCAAATCTTTTGTAGCGGAGAAGCCTTACCGGCTGCCTTACTCAAAAAGTGCCAAACCTTGTTACCTCATACTCAAGTTCACAATCTGTATGGGCCTACTGAGGCCGCCATTGATGTCACTTTCTGGACTGCTCCGCCAGCCTGGCAGGAAAGCCAGGTCCCGATAGGGAAACCTATCGCGAATACGCAAATTTATCTATTAGATCCTCATTTGCAACCCGTACCGCTCGGAACCGCTGGGGAGATCTATATCGGTGGTGTGGGGGTGGCGCGCGGTTATCTCAACCGAGCAGAGTTGAATCAGCAGCGTTTTATTCCCGATCCTTTCAGCGAAAACCCAGAAGCACGGCTTTACCGGACGGGGGATTTTGGGCGTTTTCAATCAGATGGAACCTTGCATTACCTCGGCCGTAATGACAATCAGGTGAAGCTACGCGGTTTACGCATTGAGCTGGGCGAAATTGAAGCCAGCTTGAACCGCTTGCCTGAGATCAAAGAGGCTGCAGTGATCGCTCGTGAAGATATTCCCGGTGATATTCGCCTGGCGGCTTATCTGGTAACAGAAGAAGCGGAGGCAGAGTTGAATATTGCCCATCTCCGTGAGGCACTGGCACTTAGCTTGCCAGAATATATGCTGCCATCGGCATTTGTCGTACTTCCTGCCTTCCCACTGAGCAATAATGGCAAGCTTGAGCGTAAGGCGTTGCCTGTACCCAATGAGACAGCCTACCTGCGTGCGGAGCAGAAACCGCCACGTGACGGTATAGAGCAAGAGTTGGCGCAGATTTGGCAGCAACTGCTGGCTGTTGACGAGATTGGGCGGCACGATGATTTTTTTGCGTTGGGCGGTCATTCACTGCTGATGGTTCGTTTACGGACGCAAATACAAGAAAAACTGGGGCTAAAGCTGGCACTGACGACGCTCTTGCTCCATAGCACACTGGCTGATCAGGCTGCCCAGTGCCTTTCTTCGTCTATAAACGCCTCTGATGAACTCGCATTATTGCCTGTTTCCCGTCAGGGAAAACTACTGCCTTCGCTTGCTCAACAGCGACTCTGGTTTTTGTCACAAACCGAGCAGGGCAATTTGGCCTATAACATGCCGGTGGTCATGACCTTAACGGGCGCTTTAAACAGTGAAGCATTGGCGGCCAGTCTAAATTTGCTTTTTGCTCGCCATGAGAGTCTACGCACGTACTTCCGTGAAGAGGAAGGGCAACTTCTTATTCGGTTGTTACCTGCGGAGCAAGGTATGCCGTTGCAACAATATGATCTGCGGCAAGAAGCGGATCCCGATGCGCTGGCAAGCGACTATTTACAGACCGAACTCTCGCAACCCTTCTCTCTCTCCAATGGGCCATTGATCCGTGCTCTGTTGGCCCGATTGTCGGATGAGCGTTGGTTGTTTGCCTTAAATCAACATCACACGATTTCTGATGGTTGGTCGTTGGATATTATCGCCCGTGAGTTGAGTGCGGCGTATCAAGCGCAAATACAAAATGATGTGCAGCAACTTCCACCATTAGAAATTCAATACCCTGATTTTGCTCATTGGCAGCGTGCATCTCTGGTCGGAGATAAGCTCAATACACAACTTAGCTATTGGCAGCGGAAACTTGCCGGCATACCTGAACTGCTGTTATTACCCACCGATCGTCCTCGCCCTAAGCAGCAGGATTTTAGCGGTAATGTCTATCACTTTGCGTTAGATAAAGAACTTAGCCAACAGGTCATGCAGTGCAGTAAACGCCACGGTGTAACGGCTTTTACTTTCCTGATCAGTGCGTGGGCCGTTTTGCTGTCGCGCTTGTCCGGACATGGCGACATTTTGATCGGGACGCCTACGGCCGGTCGTAATCAGGCAGAATTAGAATGCATCATCGGTCTTTTTATCAACACGCTAGTGTTACGTTTTGATATTACAGAACCTCTTTCAGTGCATGAGTTGCTGAGGCGTAATCATCAATTGCTACTGGAGGCTCAGGAACATCAGGAATTGCCGTTCGATAAGCTGGTAGAGGTCGTGAATCCTGAGCGTAATATTGCCTACACACCAATTTTCCAGGTTATCTTCAACTGGCAGCAAGGTGCAGGGCAACAACTGACGCTACCTGGAGTGAATGTTCAGCATTATCAAAGTAGTAGCAACCGGATTAAGGTTGACCTTGAACTGAACCTTTTCGAGGACGGAGGACAGATCCGTGGGAGTTTCAACTATGCAACGGCTTTGTTCGACCCAGCAACGCTCGCGCGTTGGTCGCAATACTATACGCAGCTATTAACAGGGATGGTTGCAGAGCGTGATGCCATTGTTAACCGTATTAGCCTGTATACGGAACAGCAAGCTCAGGCGTGGCAACAATCCTTCAAAACGGATGCCATCGCTATAGATCCTACTACGCCTTCCATCGTGGCGCAGTTCGAGTCACGGGCCGCCAGTACGCCAGATGCCATTGCCCTGCACTCCCCGCAGGGCACCCTAAATTATCGCGACCTGAATGAGCAAGCCAACCAGCTAGCACACCACCTGCAAACCCTCGGCGTGGAGGCCAACAGCCGGGTGGCGATTTGTGTGGCGCGAGGCCTGCCGATGGTTGTCGCGCTGCTGGCGATATTCAAAGCCGGAGGGGCTTATGTTCCGCTGGATGCCGATTATCCGGTAGAGCGCCTGGGCTATATTCTGGCGGATGCCGCCCCCCGTCTTCTGATTGAAGACAGCTATGGTCACCAGGCGTTAAGCCAGGCAGAGGCCCTACCTGAGGTGAGACGTTTACGGTTAGATGCCGACGAACCGGCCTGGCACGATGCGGCCAGGAGCAATCCGGTTGCGACGGTGGGTGCCAATAACCTTGCCTATATGATTTACA
>NZ_JAQRFI010000060.1 GCF_028598805.1 Xenorhabdus yunnanensis
CCGGCTATCAGGCACGGCGCGACGCGCTTTTTCTATCGTGACCCCTAACCCCAGGTTTTTCAAAAACGCCGATTTGTCCTCAATGTCTGCCCCGTTCTCATTTCGGGACAAGCAGTGAAAAGCGGTAGCGTAGGCTTCGTTCGCTAATTTATATGCATCCCGCACCGCACGAGGGGTTGCCGCCTCTATTTCACTGTTACTATCCGTGGCATTGCTGAGCTGGACGAGGCCGGGTTGGGTGAGTGAGGCGCGGGGAATGTTAGCCAGTGCATCAGTAACCGCTTTTTGGCTCATGACCTGTGATTGACTATTACCTACAGATTGAACCACATCCGATTTATTGAATTTTTTATTTAACTCATCCAATAATTGGGTTGTATTAACTAATTTCCACGCTGAGTTAATTTTATCGACTGGGGCTGTATTAAAATCTGTTTTGTTATTGTCGATTAAACTCTGAAATTCCCTAGTCTCATCATCCGATTGCAGTATCGCGCCTTTGGGATACCCGCCGATAGAGTCAGCATACTCCTGAGAGAACTTGTATTTACCCCCCTTGGATAAGTGCACGATATTATCGGATATCTGGTTCAATATACCGTTAAAATCCCTGCCGCTCGGAGGTAATCCACCTGCCGCAACGGGCATCATTGTAATCTGCGGGAATCCTGTATCCCACGTCGCTTTTTGGCTGGGTAAATCTGATTTGTAGCCAGCGGGTATTTCGTCTCGTTGCCCGTTCTGAGCAAACGGTTTTGGTATTAAGTTTGGGTTTTCCATTATTCACCTATTATGCGAATGCTGCCTGTCCAAATGGTTGAAATCCAGTGCCATAAAAACCGAAAAACTCACCTAATGGCAGTTCAGCTATGCTGATTTTGACGCCTGATGGTTGTGGTAATATGTGTTGGTTATATATGAGGTTTTTTTCTAGCTCAGATAACCGGTACTCAAAAACATATCTCGCGGTCATGTGGCCCGTTAAGAGAAAATATGCCCGACCGCCCTTGAATGATGCTTGCAGAAATGCATTGATGTTATATGCCGTCGCGTTCAAAATATTCGCGTACGCCTTCATCAGAATGACCTCCCTGAATGTTGCATCATCCATCATGTATGACGATTCGGTATGCAGTCCGCTATAAAACGGCGACTGATCGAACGGTGAGTATTTTTGTGTTTCATTAAATCCAAAATAGTTAACATTCGGGTCGGGAATAGATAACCCCCGATTAATGCCAACAATCCGCCCCCATATATCCAGCCCAAAACCTCTCGCCGTGAGCACATTAACTGCCAGATGATAAAACTCATTAGCATTAGCTCTGGGGTCGATAGTTTCATTAAATGAGGTGAGGATGGTGCAGATGGCAGGGCTGTTGGCGTACTGGCTGAGTAGTGTTTCTTGGAAACTTTCCATCACTCTATCCTTATGTCATCTATGGATAGCGTCGGGAATTCATCAATACCGAAATCCAGATAGTTAGCTGCAACCCCCTTTTTTTTGGCTATTTGGATTGCAATCAATCGCTCCCTCGTTGATTGTGCAACTGCACAAATATAATCACTGGCGATTAATTTCTTGGCTATCCGGCCTTTTCCTCGCCCTGTCCCGAACTCATCCAGAATGGATTTTTTAATAGCCTCTTTATCTTGGTGCGTTAACCTCAACTTATCCTCAAACGTGATAGCAAACTCAATGGGAACATGCGTCGGCCTGATAAATTTAATGTCATAGGTTGGCGGTAAATAGGGGAAATTAATTGTGTCCTGATATTTGACAGAGGTGTTTCCCACGAACGAGCATCCCGAACCCGCCTTAATCCATATCATCTTGGCAATTTCATTATCATCGCCACCCACCACAGAGACCGCAATAGAGTTTCTGATTAGCGGGTAATCAGTGACTCCAACCGTGATGGTTGCATCAGAAGGATTGTCGATAACATAACAATCAATGACATTTTTGATATTGGATACCGCGCCATAGGTAGCAGCATTGGTATTTTTGGCATTGATTGCCACTGATTCTTGCCGCCTCAGTTCAAACTCCTGCCGTGATTCCTCGCCCCTGCCGACAATAGCCGCCGTTTTATTGATGACCGAATCAACGCCGTTGATATTTTTGACCATGCGATTAATGGCCCCTGTTGAGGCTATCACTCTGCCAGCAACATCACAGTAAACATTGACCGTTACCAATCCGTTATCACCAATTCTGGCCTCTGCCTGTGTGCCCCATGTTTTTCCAGAGTCATCAGTAACCTGAAATCCAACCGGAATAACCGTGTTTGCCAGTCCGTTAATCGTGACCTCAGCCACTGATTTTGTCGCCCGTTTGCGTTGCAGGAAATAGATATAGGCCAGTGCATCCTGCATAACTCCATCAGCGTATCGGGGATCGAAACTGTTCAGGAGGTTAACAAAGAAGTTGCGTTCGTCGGTAATAATGGCGGTTAGAGAGGTAACTAATTGCCCCTGCGGGGTCTTCATATCGGTATTGAGATTATCACCTAAGCACGATTTTAGTACCCGCCACCAGCCATCTATCACCTCCTGAGTTGGGGGCGCTAATATCCCGTCAGGTGTGATTTGTAATTTCGGTATCATAGTTCTATTACCCCCTCCCGCCCGTCAATATCGGTAAAAGTAATCCGGCCCCTCACTATCCGGTCATTTGCTGTGCTCAGTTCTACCGTGGCTGAAACTACGCCATTAACAGACATTGCAGCGTCTTCCAGATGCTTCCGGTACATCGCCAGTGAGTACCTGTTTTTCCCCAGAATCTCTTCCAGATACGGAATCCCCGCCTCTTGTGAGTAGTACATATCTTTCACAAATACCCGACAGGCATTGGCCACAGATTGCGCTCTGGCGTACTGGTCTGAGGCAATAGCAATATTCCCCGCCGCATCGAGAGTTAAATCCCATGTGGCAGGCATTAGAAATAATGTCCGCATTATTTACGCCTTTTGATTAGGAGGGTTGGTATTTGAACCCTGTCCGTTCTCGTGGTGGGTATGACTGTTATATAGCTCGCGCATTCCCGCCATCGATTGGGAATTGGTGACTGCGTTGTCGGTAATGTTGCTCTTGGCTTGAATGGTACTCGTGGTCTCTACTGGGGCATCCAAGATAATTTTCGTGCCTTTCATGTTAATTTCGCCCGTGGAGACAACGTTAATACCATTTTCCAGAAAATGAATAAACTGGCTAGGCGTTCCATTGAGTAATCCACCGATATAGAGGCTGTCCGACATATCATATTTGCGTTTGCTCTCTGGTGGGGCTGAGCCTTTGACTCGCTTCACCTTCGAAATATCCCGACTGGCAGTGAAGCAGAAGCCTAGGTCGCCCGCTTTCGGGTCGAGAATCACTGCATTTGCACCGCCCTGATAGCGGAAGTATGGCACATTGTAGATAGTGGCTGTATTATAGATATTCCCCGCACCATCAACTTGCTGTACCAGTGGCAGGATATCGACATAGCCCACAGGCGCTACACCACCACCTCTGACTTTCTCCACCCTGCATATTGTCACCGTACCCATTTTGCCAATGAGTGACCAGATGATAGCCTCCTGACTGAGAGCGCCACCAGCCGTAGTCCGGGGGTCGTATAATGACACCCGCTCATTTTTTGATTGCGACATTGTTATCACCTCTCCGGCTCGCTGAAACTTCCATGAACCATTGCGCGGAATCCTGCTCGGTTTCTAAAATCGTCCTGATACCGTAGATCAGCCAGTCTCCGTTGCATATCTTTATCTGACTGCCAGCAATGCGAACAATGCCGCCAAATCTCACCAGCGGGTCATAGAAACATTTGAATTGAACGCCAATCATTGTCGGAACCGGATAGCTAATTAATCCGGTTTCGGGGGAAATGATGGGGATTTTCAGCATTCGCCGTGGGTGATCTTTGTGGGTGACAGTGACGTTTTTATCTTCGATATATAAATCCAGATTCGCAGCCTCTGCCAGTTGCCGGATTTTCTCGATATCGGTATTACACAGATAAACGTTAGATAATTTCTTGCTGACGCCGTTAGATTCAAATGAGTACCCAATGCGCTTGCAGATGTTACCCATGATATTGACGACATCATGCTCACCTTCGTAGCTCTCTGCATCAACGCCAGCCATTTTATCCAGAACAGCAGTTTGAGATTCAATCACCAGTGCAACATTAGGCGTATCGCCAAAGTCGGGATAAGCAAAGGTGATACCGCCCCGAAAAACTTGTGATAACTCTTCGCCTTCCTCACTTGCCTCTATCGTCACGTTATTGCGCAATGCCTTGATATCATTCCATTTGATACGTAACAATTTCTCCATCACGTCCATAGGTAGCCCGTAGGCTTTAATGCGAGAATGCGGCGTAATAGCACCATTGCCATAATTGATTTCGGCGCTGATCCGTAATCCGGTTGCAGAGAGTTTATTTTGGTTGCTGGAGGTGAATGATTCGTCTTTGCCTGAAAGGGTGAGCGTTATTTTGATTACCTTGCGATTAAATTTCATCATTCCATACCAATTTGTAACGGGAACCGAGGCCGGAATATTCAGGGTCAGAGTTACCCTCGATATCCAAAAATACCAGCCATCTACAGATATACGTGAGATTCCGGCAAATGCGGTTACACACCAGATATTCACCATTCTGTTTTACTGTGGCGAATATATTTCCTAACCGAGTCTCCAGCGTTAATTCAATTAAATCTGTACCAATAGAAAATGAGGTCGTCTGGTTTGGGGTAGGGGATATTGTTATTTCGATAAGCATTAAAACCCTCCCCCGCTAATTTGCTGCTTTGCCATATCTAATAATTGCTTATTATCATTCCAAATTTTTTCAAGGGCACCACCGAGCTTTCCTGTAAAATCCCCTATCTTTTTTAATTTTGTTTTACGCTCATCTATAATTTCATCCAGAATATTATTTACCTGAGACTCTATTTTCTGCGTCTGGTCGCCTGTGTCCTTTTTCTTGGCATCATCAGGATTTTTGACTTCCTCTTTACCGTACTTAACCTTCACCTCGCGTATTTCCTCCAGATGTACGTTAACCTTAATCAGCGTTGCACCATCTTTAGACTCACGAGCCAAGTCGTAGCCAACGATAGCCGCATTGGTGTAGACAAATTCAGGCGTGACAACATGAAATTTGAGTGTGCTTTTTGCCAAAATCTCAAGTTGTGCTAAGAAAGCACCGCGCTCTAAAGTTCCTCCGCTGCCCTTAGTTAACTGAACAGTAACTTTGTACGGATCGCTCACTTTGTTGTAAGTGGCAAATGAGCCATTTTCTATCGGCGCACTCACCACCCGGTATTGGTTCTGGTATTGCAGTGATATCACGTTATCAGCAAGCAAAAGGGGAATGCCATACTGATTGAATATGCCCCAATAATTGCCGAACAGTGTATTTATCAATGCAGCACCGCCAAGACTAATTCCCGCATCCATTGCGGCGTTAGGAACTCCCTTCCAGTTGGGTATATCCGGCATTTTGGGTAATTCTGGCATTCCAAACATAGAGCACCTCGTTTTTTGGATGTAAAAAAACCGCACGAGGCGGCTAGGATTTGGGTATGAAAAAACCCGCTCAGGGCGGGCTATATTCAAGTTGACTCCGTTCTGTCAAAGAGATGCTATAAGCCAAGCTCTGAGTGAGAACCAAGGCGGACAAGGCGTAATATGTCAGCGTCTGGCTTCTGATAAATCAATATCAAGTCAGGTTTAATGTGGCAGTCTCGAAAATCCTTCCAATCACCAGAAAGGGCATGATCACAATATTTCGGTTCTAGCAAGCTATCAGAGGCCAATAATTCAGTCACCGTCATAAGTGCGTCATCCAGAGTTTCACGATGACGACCTTTCTTTTCTCTCTTGTAATCTCGCTTAAACTGGCTTGTATAATCAGTCGTCCGCATTGAGATCAGCCATTAAATCTTTAACTGAGGAAAATGATTTGCCGCCACCTTTGCGAGCTTCTTTCATTGCGGCTATTGTTGTCTCATTCGGTATCAGAGGCTCAAACGGCAATACCTTATCTCTTGCCACTCGCGTTAACATCATGCGGACGGCATCGGACACAGTCAGTCCCATCGCAGCCAAAACAGCAGCCGCTTCTGCTTTAATCTCACCGTCAATACGGGTTTGTACTAGCTGGTTTGTAGCCATAATAATATATCTCATTGAATGACGTTGTAATTCAATTGTAATTCAATGAATGCCTATTATCAACTTTAATGGGTAAAAAATAACCTTTTTCGAGCTTCAAGCCATCCGTGGCTTGGGGTTAGTTCAGTGACTTCTTAGCCTTTCGCTCAATTGCACACTTCGTCGAATGGGCGGCTCCAGAAACATCCCATAAATAAGTATGAAACTTAGAAGCTATCGGTGAGTTCACTAACTCTAATGCTGGATATATCGACTCTTTCCATATATCAGTCATTTTTTTGAGTTGCTTGTAAATCACTCCGATGTTATTTAGTTCAAGCGACAAGTCCATTTTTGCAGATTGAGGTGATGGTAACTCTTCTTTGCCAAGATACTCACCCTCTAATGCCAGTTTATGAATGTACTCGACGGCGAGAGGGATTTGCTCCATTGGCAATTCGTCAATGTGTTCAACATTAAAGCGATGATGAACAAGCTCATATGCTTCTTTATAAATCATCTTCTTTCGCCCAACTAAATAGCTAACTGCCTTGCGTAATGGTGTTCTATCGTCAGAAGTGGTTTTAATTTTTACCGCACTGATACGACCATTAACCAAGTCATCATATGCCCTGATAACTTTTAGGGCATATGCGGCACTGATCCACATTGCATAGGAGTAAACTAACTCTTTGCAAACATAAGTCCCACCATGGCGGCCCTTACGTGAATCGACAGGTTTAAATGCTAGAATCTGAGCATTTAGGATTTCATTTTTAAAGGGCGGAATTCCGCCTTTTAGAATTTCATCAATCAAATCATTTGTTTGTTGCAGTTCCAGCCAATACTTCGGACGGTGACGCTGCTCTCCACCAGATGCTTTATGTAGATCGTTCAGTGAGTAACGACCCTGAGTATCTTGATGGATAGAGATATCAGAGATAATAATTTGATTGGTGTTATACGTTTCATTAGTTGCTATACTAGTCATGTCGGTTACCTCGATAAGTTTCTGACAAATTAGAAGCCCTGACTACTCGTAATAGTTGGGGCTTCACTGTTTCTAGCTATGTATTCTTCAAGTGCCTTAACGATTACATAGTTCATGGATCTATCTTGTGTACCTGCAATGCATTTCAAGTTTTCCCTTACTTCACTTGGCATCCTAATATTTACCTGTGGCAATCTTTCTGTTTTGTTCATAGTTCCTCACTAATGATATCCATTGGCTACCATTGATAGATTAGTAGCAGGTGGCTACCATGTCAACATTATTATTGCACCGGATTTACTTATGAGCCGTGAGCCACAAATAAACATTCGTCTACCGCAAGACCTTAAAGAAGCCGTGCAAAATATGGCATCAGACAATAAGCGGTCTGTAAATGCTGAGATTGTTGCTGTTTTGCTTGATGCGGTCAGAAGACATAAATCAAGAGAACAATCTCAGTTATCAATGAAACATCAATCAACGACAATAGATCCTAAGATTGAGCGAGAGATATTAGAAGAAATTGCAAAGCTCGCCGCAGAAAATGCAGTGAAGCTTGAAAGAAATAAAGAAGATAAAAAATAATCCAACAAAAAGCCCCAATGGGGCTATTGCATGATGGCTACAGTGCAACAATCCTGTCACTTCTTTTTATCTGCCTTGTCCAATACAAAAGCATGAATTAAAGCAACAATAAAGAGAAGAGTTCCATATACCCACCATGCGAAAAAATTCCGGCCTTTGGAATTGGCTAACGCCGCTGGGATCAGACCAATCAAAGCAGCAGCAATCCAAAATTCAGGCAAATCAAGACCACCCATCATCGCTTCAATCGTCCTTTTTTGAATTTCCACTTAACATACTTACTGCGCGAGCAATACAGTAAGGTACAACGGCACACGCCACTGCAATAGCTGCCCCCGCTGCTTCTTGTGGTGCGCTTTCAGCCATAGTTAGCGCTGGTAATAATCCCGCTGCAACCCCAAAGATAGAACAAAAAATTACTGCAAGCCATAATATACGCATTCTAATACTCCATTAGAAATGATTAGTATTTTTACTGCTATAAGTTATTTTTCCACATATGACATTATTGCTGCACAATCAGCATTTTTGAGACTGTGCATTGTTACCATCCCCATCGAGCATAACTCTTGAAGTTGCCGAACAGCAAGTTTCGCATACTCATAGCCATTGGTATTTAGTTGGTCGCTGGTAATTTTTAGCTTGCTTTTTGATGAGTCTGTGGAAGTCATAGCATCCATTATGGATACTCCGGCAGATTGGTTTTTAATAGCTCGTTTCACATAAAAACCACTAAGTGACGGATTATCTCTAAAGAAATCGTCCAAGCTTTTTTTGCTGCTTACTGATTGTGTTACTGGATCATTAGTTTGTTTTGGCTGGTTCTTAGTTGAAGTTATCCTATCCACATCACAAACAACAGGTGTTACATGGTGTGCAGTGTGGGAATGATATAAGCTACACATAACTCTGGCTTTTTGTCCTTTCATCTGCCTGAATTTTTCTATCATTCCATTGTTATTCATAGCTAACTGCATTATATCCACCCCCATTTCTGTTATTTTTTCGCTACCTTCCTCCTCATCTGGTGGTGCAATTACATTTACAGGGGAATCAAGCTTTATAGCTGGCATGTCTTTTAAACTATACGGCAATCCTTCATCATCACCATCTACTGTTGTAAGAAGCCCACTTACAGTAACCAGCTTGGAATATTGCAAATTAATAGCAGGGGAATTATCGGCACGGGAATTTCCAGCAATCTGTCTATACAGTGCCGTAGATCGCTTATACCAACCAAGCAAACACTCTTCCGTATCACAGTTCTTTTCGCGCAGTTTCCAGTTCTGTTTAACCAATGCCTTGAAATCATTACTATTACCAGTAACTACTTTTGCTTGCAGATAATCAACATACAGAGCATCATCAGCTTGAGATAAAGCTGGAGTAGAGCAAATCAGCTTTTCAGCTTTACTTGTCGCCTTAGAGCAATCAAAGCTAGCGGCGTTGGCGGTGGCAGATACCAGAAACAGAGTGACAGCAATTTTCTTTAACATCCTTGAACCTCACACAATGATTCATTTGCTTCAAGTATAACCACCGCTCAAACAAAATACAGAAAAATCAATCTATCCCATAGATGATACTATCTGAGACAAACTTGTCCTGATTGCTTCACCGCCATCTGATACAGTGCCTTTGATGGTATCTGAGTTTGAGTAAACATTAACATTGCCATTCATATCTACCCTGACGTTAGTCGTACCAGCTCTAGTCATATTTTGTATTCGAGGAGTCTGAGCCAAAAATTCAGTGCCTGCGTTTGGCATGTTGCTGACCAAAGGTTTTGATATGTATTCAGAAAATGCATTAATGTTTTTAGCTAGGTTGGCGGTAGAGTCACCTTGCCCTTTGATTGCTGCCATGACGAGCTGCTTGGAGTAAGGTAACGGTTTGCCTATTTCTTCCTGACTCATAGCGTTCATTAGTGAATACATGAGATCATGGTTGTTCAAATCTAAGCGGTCGCTCCGATCCACTCCTAACCTCTGAGCAACCCTTTGAATATAATCCTCTGTGTGGTTATTGTCTTTTCCACCAGGAGGTGCCCAAGTAGATATTATATCTTCAACCGTTTGCATCTTTTTCCCTGTAGTTTGACCACTGGAGTAGCGGCGCAATTGCCATGCGGTACGTTCCACCCCTTCATAAGGCGTGTCAAATTTAGCAAAGCGCTTCTCAGGATGATCTTCTACTGTTGCACCTTTTTGCTTGGCGAACTCCATATTCAGAGGGTTATTATTACGTTCTCCTCTGGTATCACCTTTTTGAGTTTCAGATAATGACTTAGGTTTCGGTTTATTTTTTGCACCAGCAACGACAGCCTTTCCAGCTTTCTTGAATGAATCAACAGTGCTTTTCGTTACACCAGACCAGTTAATTCTTCCTTGTTCATCTGTATTGCTTGATATGGTGTTTGAGCCAAATTCTACTGCCTCAGTGATGAGTTTCACTTCGGGCATAGTTTTTGCCGCATCCAATAGTATTTGGCCTTGTTCTGATACTGTTTCAGCGTTTGCTAATTTATTCGCTGTTATTATAGCTCCTGCCGCCTTAACTCCTCCTTTGGCTGTCTTTTCAGCTAACGAATCCCAATCAAACTCATCAATCTTGGATTTAAGTTCACTGAACGCCCAGAGTGAACCCGCAATCAATGCACCGGGCAACCCGAAGAACCTTAGTAAGCCTAGTCCAGCTAAACCTAACGAAGTCAGAATTCCAGCCAACCATGGCCCACCAAGAAATAAGGCTAGGCCGCCTAGGGTAAGTTTGAATGTATCCAGCTCACCATTGGCATCAGTGAACCATTTCCCGATAGTAGTATCCTTGAACCATTTCCCCAACTCTTCCAACTTATCCAAAACCCATATGAGGGACTTATTCATTGTATCCCAGTCAAAGAACGAATCCTTGCCTTCCTTCCACCCCTGATAATCGTCATGTAGCAGCCATAAAGCAGCAACTAGAGCGAGAATCAATCCGGTTCCAGTTATCAATGGTGCAAATAGAGCTAGCATAGCTAAGGCTGCTCGACCCACAACAGGGATTAGGGTAGCGGTCAGAACAACAGCCATTCCCTGAAATATGGTTATTACTGTCTCTCGGTTCTTATTCAGGTACTCCAGAAAGCCTGTCACCATTGTGGATAATTTTAGCAAACGAGGTATCAAGTAGTTAGCAACAATGGTTTTCAGCCCCTCCCATTGCTGACCGAGTACTGAGTTTTGCTCCCTGAGTTGGCGGTTAAGTTCCAATTCCTCTTTGGTGGATATGACTACGTTTTTCTGCGCGTCCAGCTTTTTCTTTATTGCATCCTTACCTTCAAGCAACAGGTTAATAGTGCCCTCATCCAGCCCCATGTTTTTAGCAATATTGTATGCCTGTGGTCGCTCCATCTGGGACATACTGTCTGCCATATCCAGTAGTATATCGTCCAGATTACGGATCTTGCCGTAGGAATCTACCACCCCGATACCGAGTGCATTGAAGAAGGGCAATATGGACGCATCGCCCATTGTGACCAAATCCCACAGCGATTTATTGAGATTGGTCATTGTTGCTGCCATGCCGTCAGCACTGCCACCGGACATTTCCGCGACGTTCTGCCATTTTTTGATGGTCTCCGCGTTCATGCCGAGGTTTTTACTCAGGAAGTGGAGCTGATCGTTTGACTGTGACACTTCGCTGATCAGTTTGGTAAGGCCAGTTGAGACGAAGATAGTGGCGAACAATCCAGTTAATGCCTTGACTGCACCATTAATGGATTTGCTCCAGTCCTGAGTTTTATCGGACGTATCACCCAACCTATCAGAAAAGCCCAACACCACACTGGAGGTGTTTTTGGTGGTTTTCCCGACGGTTTCGATTGTTTTAGTCAGCTCCTGATTTGAGTCAGTTAACTCTTTTGTGCTGTCCGCGGCCTTGTCAGTGCCCCCGGACAATTTCACTACCGCAGTAGATGCACCGCCAGCCTTCTTATCCAGATCATCCAGTGCTTTGATTGCTTTGTTCGCATCACTGGCAAAGCCGCTCATATCCAGCTTGAGTGCGACAAGCAATGTATCAACTAGGGTCGCCATTAGTTCTCCTTTGGACGTAAAAAAGCCGCAGTTAGGCGGCATGAATTAGCTTGCTTTTCACCACATCAGGCGAGGTGGTTCCTCACTTACCGCAATCAAGTAAAACTGATAGTTTGTTCGTTCCATAGTCAAAACAAGGAATAAGAAAAATGGCAGATTTTACTGTCCGAGTAGAATTACATAAGGCCGATGCTAGTGATTACGAGTTGCTCCATGAAAAAATGGAGGCGAAAGGTTATTCAAAAGAAATTAAAGACTCATTAGGCAAAAAATACAAACTACCCTCCGCTGAATATGTGACTACCAAAAACAAAACCTCCTCTGAAGTTCGCGATGAGGTTGACAAAATAGCTTCTAGTGTGAAAAAAAATCCTTATGTATTAGTCACAAAATCAGATGGCAGAGCATGGCTATTAAGCCCCGTTTGAGCATCTTTCATCTGAATCACTTGCTGGTACTGGTGATTTTTCACCTTCTTCATCTTCATTACTTCCGTAGCCTAGCTTGGGATCTTCTGTTTCAAGAGCGATAAAGCTATCTCTAATATTTCGGGCGATATATTTCGCCCTGTTATCATCAATATAGCGGCGAGATTCCATTTCTATATTGAGCGCATTCACTAAGGCTTCTCGTGCTGCCTGTTGTGATGCATCTGATAATTCTTCAAATTTCATATCTATCACCTGTTTAATTAATTAAATTTGACTAAATCCACGTTTAAAAAGGCCAGAGGAAAAGAAAATCAATCAGACTTGCTCAGTTCCTCTATCAAGCGCTTGTTGTATTCGCTGACCTGATTTATTTCAATCAGGTTCAGCGCACTTTCGAGGCCATATATCGTGGAGAGTTCATAGTAGGTTGCATACCCAGAGGTGATGACCTGATAGACAACACCGGAGACATTTCCCGGCTCTGCCATCACCCCCTCTTTCAGCGGCAGGCCGGCTCTTAATTTTTCGAGGCGGAGCCACCGCCTTGAGTTAAAAAATCGATATGGATAGCGAGCGCCTCTTTCCGCAATAAGAACATGGTTTTCACATCCCTGATATCGGAATTGAACTCAATAGCACGGGCATTGCCGCCAGATGGAACGATTTGCACGCAGTCGAGCAGCTCATCAAGCAGCGGAATACCCTCTTCCGACCGAATGCTCGACAGTGCTTTAACAGCAATCTGAGCCATCCCCATCATGCCCATTTCAGGGCGGATATCACCAATATCGATACCGCCATTGGCGATAGTGAATAACGCCCTCATCGCCCAGTTATCCGCCTTAATAATCGGCATCTCAGTGATAACAAATATTTTTCCCGCATCGCGGCCTGATTCGATGGTGATAGTTTTGGAGTTAAGTAGGATAGACATTATGCAATTTCCTCAGCGCCGTTAGTGATCATGTTGAATTTGTAGCTGGTTCCGTCCAATAATTTTTTGCCGCTCGCACCACCCGTCATACTGATTAGGCCACCCGTACCGGAATAGCGCTTTTTGATGGAGGGGATTTCAATCACGATGTCGATAAACCGTGATTCCATGTTGGAGTTAAAATCTTTGCGGATATTTTCCATAACCTGAATTGATGAACTATTTGCCTCCAGATACAATGTCCATGGTGTTTCGTGGGGAAGGTAGCCGATACTCTGTTTACCATCCACCCCAATTCGAGTCTCCCCGATATTGACCTCGCCAAACTCCCAAGCGTTGTCGGCCTGAAAACCCTGAATTTGGACGTAATCGTCGTAAATCCCTTTGCATCTCAGCATCAATACCGCATTGGCTGAGGTAATCGTGCGTGGGTTATGTCCCATTGGCATAATGCTTCCCCTTACTGGACGTTAATTGATGGGAGTTCAACTTTCTGGACGCTGCCGCCATCGGCATACCAGAATTTCAACGGCATGGATTTACGCAATCCGCGAGTCTGTGCAGGTGTATCACCAATGAGGACACACCACCCCTCGGTTTGAATCTGCGCCGCAGCATCAAATCCCGCCTCAACGTTAATCTGTTTTTTCTGCTGTTCAGACAAAATGATACCGCGCTGAATGCCGCCAAAATTCAGCATCTGATCAATCGGGTCTTTGATGGCGGCGCGATGGATGGCTTTACCCGTTTCGTTATACGAAATGGATTTGAAACTGGTCAGCATCGTCATTAATGCCAGTTGGAGCTGGCTATTCAGGAACACCTGAATGATGTAGCTGTCCATCCATTTGAATTTGCCAGAAACAGAGCCGTTGTTAACAAATACAAATCGGTCATTTGCCGTACCGTAAGCGCCGTAGAAGTTGAACCTGAGCCGCAATAGTTCATCCGCCAGCGCCTTATCGGTCACCGTGGGCTTTAATCCCTCCTGCCGACGGAATGCAAATGTTGCGCGACCGTTCCGCTCGTTAAAATTCAGCGATGCGGCATAGGTACAGGCGAATGCGCCATGAGTGTGATCGCCATACATCAGGCACGTACCGCCGATTTCAGCCTCAGTGATTGTGTTGGAAATCAATTCCAGTGCGGATTTCTCACACAACACATGCACATAACGGTCATTTTGCAGTGTCACCCATTTGGAAATCGCCAATTTCTCATCGGTGCTGAAATTACCAATAGCCAGGATAGAAACGAAATTGCTCACTGATTTGGTAATGCGCGGCATTAACTCATCGATAGTGTCAGTATTGATACCGTCGTTTTTCTGTGCGCCTTTCTCTTCTGTCAGCCCCATGTACTCAGCCAAATCACCAGAGCCGAAACCGATAGTACCGGCAGTGCCTTTCGTTGCGCCTTCAATGGCAAAGGTGTGGCTGGTAGAGTCATATTTGCATGTACCAGCCTTAGCTAATGATGCCGATACCGCCTCCGCTAATGCGGAATAGGATTTGATGTCAGCGGGAGTGATAACGACAGATTGCCTCTTGCCGTCAATATCCAGCTCCAGCCCCTGAGGGATATGATTAAAATCCCGCGTCGGTACTTTCCCGCCAACCAGTTTCGCCGCCTGATTGGTTGTCACCATTGATGCGATATACAGCGTTTCGGGTCGGGTCGTTGAATTAACAAATCCCGCGAAATAAACTTGAGCGGCCTCGTGCTCTTTGGATTTTGTACCAAAGATCTGAGCGACCTGCTCATCATCACCGAATGCTTTCACACCCAGCATGGCCTGTGGGGTTTGTTTGGTAATAAATACAGCGTTCAATGCCAGTGGATTACCGCCAGTGCCAACGACACCGGGCAATATACTGACGATATCGCTCGCCGGAATAGTGTTCATGAATATTCCTCAAATAGAGTTGGTATTGATAGAGAATGCGTCAGTGCTGTCGACTGAATAGGATGTTTCAGGGTTATATTGCAGCTTAATTTCGAGTATCACGCGATTTTCGTACTGGTTCGCCTCATTCACCAGCACCATTTTTCGCGGTGACTCACTGTAGAGTGGCTGGCATTTTTTTAACCGCGCTGTGGTGTAACCGGATTGCCACAGATTCGCCACCACCCGCGCCCGTGAATCGGCATCATCACCATAAAAATCGAGCTGCATCGTCAGTTCCACAGAGCGTTGGGCCGTGATTTCTGACGATTCGTGATGGTAATAATTGGCGATGTAATCAATATCCCGCTCAAACAGGACATGCATCACAATACCATTTTCGGGAACAGGGACATCATTTTGATAGCCCTGAACCACATCACACTGGAATAGCTCGATGAGGTATTTTCTGACCTCGGCAAACAAATTCTCATGAGTGACTGTTATTGTCGCCATAGCAGCACCTTAACCCATGTCGGGTAGGACTCGATGACCTGCGTCACATTCCATTCGGACACCTCATCTTCACCATAAGCCGCGAATTTCATCCGGTCAGAGCCTTTCTGCTTCGTGCGCCGGATTGCCGAAATTTGACCTCTGGCATAGGCATAGATGAACTGACCCTGTTGGTTAATCACCCCCAGATGCTCTAAATCCTGCGTGCTGAGGCTCTGTAGCTGCACCGAAATTTCATGCTCGGTATATTTGGGGATCTGCTTGCCGGAATCGGTGACTGTATAACCGTCATTCACCACCAGAACGGCACTGATATTCGGGTTAACAGTGGTAATGAGGCTATTGGCGATTCCTCTGACATTAACCATTTCTCACCTTTCAGGATGTAAAAAACCTCCCGGAGGAGATCATTAATTTGAATTTGGTTCCGGACTAAAGTTTGAAAAGACCTTTGATGGATACGCTGGTTGCGTTTGGAAACACCACCTTGCCTTCTTCTAGTAACTGTTTCCGCATACTCACTAGAAGATCAGTTGCTGTGGAACCCTCTCGCCTATCTATTGTATAAGCCGTATTTGCGTGTGCAATGGAACATCCTGACTCATCATAAAGCTCTGCGTAAACAATATATTCGGATTGCATTTGCTATTCCCCGCCTTTAATAACTTCGTAATCAATTGCCCTTTGCAAGCTCCCGGAATCCACCAGCGTTTGACCGGGTGATGCGCGTCCTTTCTTGGTTTTCTTGGCAACGGTTGCCGGGGCGTTAGGGGGTGGTAATGATTGCTCGATGCTGTCTTTAATATCTGCTGCCATCACCATTCCCAATGTATTGAATGCTGCTTCTACACCGCCTGCATCCTGTAATCTGCCTCGGATCTGTGACGCGATAAGTTGCGCCCATTCGTCCGATTTATTGGCGATGGTGCTTCGCATAAAGGGACGAGGCGGAATATTGCGGGTACCAAATTCATTGGCAGCAGCATAAGGGGCTATTTTTTCCCCAGTGTCTTCATTGGTTGCACCCGCCAGTACTCCAGCTTGTATCTGAATCGTCGGTGTATTGGCGATGCGTTCCAGTGCAGCTCTGAGCTTATCCCCACCTTTAATAACCATGATTTACCCCCACGGATGATAATGTTTCACCGCTGAATAACGTCCACCGACCACATACTTACGGGTCGCCTGCCAGTACATCTGCCCACACGGGGTAAACTTAAACCACGACGCATTAGCGGCATCAGGCACGGCAAACGAGACACTGACTGAACCTTCTGTGGCGCTGGAAGCTGGCCCCGCCTGACCACTATTCCCCCATAGCGTCACGGTGGCGATATGGCAAACCAACAAGTACAGCAATGTCTTGCGTTCCTGTGTACCATCAGGCTCATAGGGGATAATCGAATTATCAGAGTTATCGAGCAGCAAACAGGCCACATCAAAGGCCTGTTGAAGCTGCCCTTCGGTCAGGATGCCAGCAAACCGGGGGTACAATTTCAGGAACTCGCCACTGTCAAATGTGACGATAGCCATCAGGCAGTCTCCTTCGCTGGCTCTGTTGTAGTTTTGCTGGTATCTACTGGCTCACGTCCATGA
>NZ_JAQRFI010000061.1 GCF_028598805.1 Xenorhabdus yunnanensis
GAAAGAAACAATTTAACGCATCGAACCCGGATAAAAAGACTGAATCGAAAAACGATAGGGTATTCTAAATCAGAGGAAATGCACGATAAAGTGATTGGTACTTTCATTGAGGGTGAGAACTATTTTTAATAAGAGATCTAACTATTTAATACATAACCAGATTCATAGGTTAAAAAAAACGCTACAGTAAAAAGTAGCGTTAAGTGTAACAAATGATACTCAGGTGATTGTGAAAGATCTTTAATGCTATTACACAATTTTTATATTAGTTATCATGAAGTTGATAGTAATATCAGTATCTTCGATATAGCAATAATCGCATTTAATCTCAATTTTATTGAAGGGCAGTGATTTCAGAATCCCGTATATTCAAATTCGGCTTTTTAGATCGAAACGTATAATCAATTAATCCTGATTTCACTACCAGTAAAAATCCGAGTAGGTTACAGCGCTTCAAGTGTTCTATCTGAGAAATGTTTTGAGCTAGTCAACAACCGTTTCTATTAAAAAAACATCTTTTAACACTAAATTATCCTAGAGTGATAGGGCACTTGTTTTTTTATGTTGTTACGGATACGGATTATACTGAATGCCTCCCTTTCAACTGCAAGTTCATCACATAATGCTCTGTGAGATATAACCTTTATCTCCATGTAAATTTCTCTACTAAACTTTTTGTTTTTTTAATCGCTTGGTGTGCGCCCATATGTATTCTGATGTCAGATTAATGTTCAAAAGTTCACTGTAATCATTGAGAATCAGATGAAGTTTAAAACCAATCTATTCCGATTTTCCTTTAAATACTCGATAGCGGGAAATACGGAGATTGTGGTAACGGTAACTTTAGTTTACCCAATAAAAATTATTTTTGTTTTTAATTTAAAAATTTGAAATATTTTTCAATGGAATAAATCTATTTATAGTTATTTTCTAAATAGAAATTAAGAAAACATTTCATCCATTATGTTACGAGCATTATTTTGAGATTGAATAGCTGATTCAGCTCCTAGAGATAATCCTTCCGAAAAAATAAATTCAATATTACTAATGCCAATAAAATTCAAAATTAGATTCATGTATGGAGTCAATAAATCAGACGGACTGTCTTTATAGATACCACCACGAGTAGTTAATATAATGGCTTTTTTACCCTTTATTAACCCTTGCGAACCAGATTCAGTATATTGAAATGTAATACCTGCACGAATAATTAAGTCAAAATAATTTTTTAATTGAGTTGGAATATTAAAATTGTACATAGGCGCTGCTATAACAATCGTATCATGATTTTTAATTTCTAAAATTAGACTGTTAGATAGATTTAGTGCTTCTCTTTGTCGTTCCGTTAACTTAATATCAGCTGTGCCTAATGCATTTACTAATTCATTATCAAGAACAGGAACTGGATTTTTAGTTAAATCTCGAATGGTAACTTCATTTTCCGGGGTGTTATTCAACCATTTTTTGATGAAATAATCTACCATTTTATTACTATGAGAATATTGTTCTAGAATGCTAGATTTTATAATAAGTGCCTTACCCATTTTTCAAGTACCTTATATAATAATATGATGATGTTACTATTTTAGTAATTAAATCTATAATGGTAACTATATAAATTAAAAATCAATAATATCAATTTTATGATGATGAATTATTTTTAATTGTTATTGGAGGATATAGTGAAATATTGAACTACTAGAACACCAGTAAAAATTAACACTACTCCTAAAATTTTCCCTAAATTAGCTCCTTTAATAGGCAATCCCATTAATCCAAAATGATCAACCAATACAGATGTAATAATTTGGCCAGCTATCACACATATAATGAAGTTAGTTGCTCCTAGTTGTGGAGTTAGAATTAGGGCTGCAGTAATGTATATTACTCCAGCAATACCACCAAACCAAGACCATATAGGCAAATTTACGGCTTGAGCAATTTGTGGCATTGGTACTCTTATTGTTAGCAAAACAGGAATAACTGCTAATAAACTTACTAAAAGTGATACTACTGTTCCCCATAATGGATGCCCTAAACTGCGTCCTAATGCAGCGTTAGCACCAGCTTGAAGTGGTACTACAGCTCCAGCAAAAATTGCTCCGCATGCCAAAATAGCGGTTGATATTGAAATAGGGGATATCATCGATATTACCTCAAGTTAATTTTAATTCATGTTTTTGGTGTTTAACTATTTTCCTTAGTCAAGTATTGCTTTCTAAAATTTTATGATACTTGATATGTTTTGTGTTGCTTGAATGAAAGATGCATCCATTGGATGTGTAACAATGTTCTGATAGGTGGTAATTCTGAAGCATTAATGAAAAGAATTGAAATCATTTTTTTAGTGTAAAATTATTCATTATTTGAATAATTGATTGTAGCTATACCATCTAAATTCGGTACAAAACTTGAATACCTTAAGATAGTAAAAAACCCCGATGCATCCACCGAGGTTATATGTATTGAACGTCAGTCCGCATTCAAACAAAAATGCTCCACCAGCTGTGAAAGCAGTTTCCTTGTGGGTTCAATAAACGCCATATCCAAAAATTCATCGGGTTGATGCGCTTGTTCAATCGAGCCCGGCCCCAAGACCAATGTTGGGCACAATTCCTGAATAAAAGGTGCTTCCGTACAGTAATTGACGGTATCCGCTTTCGTTCCCAAGAGTTTTTCAATTACGCCAACCAGTTTGTGATCTGTTGGGCATTCATAACCCGGAATCGGGGGATGAAGTTCAGTCACGTTCAGTCGCCCAGGCCAGCGCTGTTTTACGGGTTCCAGTGCGTCATTCAGCAATCCATTCAAATCCTGTAAGGTCAATCCGGGAAGCGGGCGGATATCCATATGCAATTCGCAGCAGGCGCAAATGCGGTTTGCGGCATCGCCGCCGTGAATATGACCGAAATTCATGGTTGGGTAAGGAATGACGAAAGCCGGATTGTGATAGCGCTCTTGTAAGGTGTTGCGCAGCGCTATCAGCTGGGTTATGGATTCGTGCATCAGATCAATGGCATTGACGCCTCGAGCCGGATCGCTGGAATGCCCTGACTTTCCTTCAATGCGGATCGCTTGAGCCATATGCCCTTTATGGGCGCGGATTGGCTGTAATGATGTGGGTTCGCCAATGATCGCAAAATCAGGCTGAATATTGGTATTAGCAGCAAAGTAACGTGCACCAGCCATTGATGTTTCTTCGTCAGCGGTAGCCAGAATATAAAGGGGATGAGAGAGTTTACTGACATCAATATCCCGCAGCGCATCAACAATAAAGGCAAAAAAGCCTTTCATGTCAGCGGTCCCAAGCCCATATAACTTGCCATCGCGTTCAGTCAGTGTGAATGGATCTTGTGTCCAGCGCCCCGCATCAAAAGGAACGGTATCTGTATGACCGCATAGCAATAAACCGCCCGAACCACTGCCCAATGTTGCCAGCAGATTGAATTTGCCCCGGGTTTCGGGGACGGGTTGAATTTCAATGGAAAATCCAACCTCTTTTAGCCATTCAGCCAGCAGATTGATAACAACTTCATTGCTTTGATCTAGCTCAGCATCGATTGCGCTGATAGAAGGAGCCGCAATGAGCTGATGATATAATTTAATAAAAGACGGTAATTTAATATTCACTGTTGACAGCCCTTACTCATAATAGTATCAATATTCATGCAAATTAATTGCATATAAATTCAATAAGCTGATTAAATTAATACTATTGGATTAATACTATTGGGTTAATACTATAAGGTGAATAAATCCCATGTTGAATACGCTGATAGTTGGTGCCAGTGGTTATACCGGAGCTGAGTTAGCAGCATATCTGCAACGTCATCCCCATGTCTATCTCTCCGGCTTGATGGTTTCTTCTCAAAGTTTAGATGCGGGGAAATGTTTTTCAGAACTTCATCCACAATATAAGGGTATTCTTGATTTGCCCTTACAGCCGCTGACTGATGTGACTGAGGCAGCGAAGGGGATTGATGTGGTCTTCCTCGCCACTGCTCATGAAGTCAGCCATGACATTGCGCCAGTATTTCTGGAAGCGGGCTGTATTGTGTTTGATTTATCTGGTGCCTATCGCGTACAAAATACACAGTTTTATGAAAAATACTATGGTTTTCAACATAAAAATTCTGAGTGGCTGGAGCAAGCAGTGTATGGACTGGCAGAATGGCAAGCAGAGAAAATCAAGCAAGCACAATTGATAGCAGTGCCCGGCTGTTACCCTACCGTTTCCCAACTTTCCTTGAAGCCGTTGCTTGAACAAAATTTATTAGATACAGAACATTGGCCTGTTATTAATGCTGTTAGTGGTGTCAGTGGCGCTGGACGGAAAGCATCGCTCACAAATAGTTTTTGTGAAGTCAGTTTGCAGCCTTATGGGATTTTTAACCATCGTCATCAACCTGAAATTGCCACATATTTAGGGACTGAGGTGATTTTTACCCCTCATTTGGGCAATTTCTCACGCGGTATTCTTGCCACAATTACCTGTAAATTGAAATCAGGTGTGACAGAAGTTCAAATTAGAGAAGCTTATCAGCAGGCATATCATGACAAGCCGTTGGTACGTTTATACAGTGACGGGGTTCCAGCGTTGAAAGCGGTTGTTGGTTCGCCCTTCTGCGATATTGGCTTTGCTGTTCAGGGGCAGCACCTGATCATCGTTGGTGCTGAGGATAATTTGTTGAAAGGTGCAGCGGCCCAAGCAGTACAGTGCATGAACATTCGTTTTGGCTATGAAGAAATTGAGGCATTGCTTTAATTTTTAATGACTGAATTTTTTAATGATTGAATTTCCAATAACTGAATTCTGAAAATTAAGATTCCCACAGATTTTAATATCGACAGAGGATAAATCCGATGGAGCCGTTAGTTATCAAGTTGGGTGGTGTGTTGTTAGACAGTGAAGAAGCACTGGAACGGTTATTTACCACATTACAGTTATACCGAAAAACACATAAACGTCCGCTGGTTATTGTACACGGTGGTGGCTGTCTGGTTGATGGGTTGATGCAGCAATTGCAGATGCCGATTGTGAAAAAACAAGGCTTGCGGGTCACGCCAGAAGATCAAATCGACATCATTACGGGAACGTTAGCCGGAACGGCCAATAAAAAATTGCTGGCATGGGCAATAAAGTATCGTTTGCCTGCCATCGGATTATGTTTGGGGGATGGGGAGATGGTTAAGGTTTCCCAACTTGATGAAGAATTTGGTCATACAGGGAAGGCTCAGTCAGGAAAATCCGATCTCCTGAAAATTTTGCTGGATGTGGGCTATATGCCGATTATCAGTTCAATTGGTATCACTGAGCAGGGTGAACTGATGAATGTGAATGCAGATCAAGCCGCTACTGCCATTGCACAAGTGCTGAATGCGGACTTGATCTTGTTGTCCGATGTCAGCGGTATTCTGGATGGGAAAGGACAAAAAATCCCAGAGGTCACGGCAGAGAAGATTGAGCAGCTTATCGATCAAGGCATTATCACCGATGGCATGATCGTGAAAGTGAAAGCAGCGCTGGCGGCGGCAAAAACACTTGGCCAACCAGTGGATATCGCGTGTTGGCGGCATGCGGATCAGTTGATCGCGTTATTTAATGGTATACCCATTGGTACACGAATTTTGGGTTGATTGATTTTGGGTTGATTGAGAGCACGGCCTCTTGGCTGAGATAAATACAATTAAAAAGGTTATCCCTATGACTATTAGTTCCATAACTACAAATACTTCTATAACTACAAACATTAAAAAAATCGTTTTGGCATATTCAGGTGGTTTGGATACATCCGCTATTATTCCGTGGTTGAAAGAACATTACGGTAACTGTGATGTGATTGCGTTTGTCGCTGACGTCGGTCAAAGTCGTGAGGATTTGGAAGGCGTGGAACAGAAAGCATTGAGTTCTGGTGCTTCCGAATGCCATGTCGTCGATCTGCGTGAAGAATTTATCAAAGAATATGTTTATCCCGTACTGAAAACTGGCGCTCTATATGAAGGAAGTTATCTGCTTGGTACGTCAATGGCTCGTCCAATTATTGCCAAGGCACAGGTTGAACTGGCACTAAAAGTGGGGGCGGATGCCGTCGCTCACGGCGCAACAGGTAAAGGTAATGATCAGGTTAGGTTCGAAAGTACTTATACCGCGTTGGCACCGCATCTGAAGGTTGTTGCTCCATGGCGGGAATGGGATCTGCGCTCTCGTGAAGCGCTGCTGGATTATTTGAAAGTTCGTGATATTCCGACAACCGCAACGCTGGAAAAAATCTATAGCCGTGATGAAAACGCATGGCACATTTCAACCGAAGGTGGGGTTTTGGAAAGCACATGGAATGCTGCCAATAAAGATTGTTGGGCATGGACTGTTGATCCAGAAGAAGCACCTAATGAAGCGGAATTTATCACGGTGACGGTTGAAAGTGGCGAGGTGGTTGGTGTGAATGGTCAGGCGCTTTCACCGTATCAATGCCTTAATGAGTTAAACGGTTTGGGAGCCAAGCATGGCATTGGTCGGATCGATATCGTGGAAAACCGTCTGGTAGGCATGAAATCCCGTGGTTGTTATGAAACGCCGGGGGGAACCATCATGATGGAAGCGTTGCGTGGCATTGAGCAATTGGTTTTGGATCGCGATAGCTTCAAGTGGCGCCAACAATTGGGGCTGGAAATGTCCTATGTTGTTTATGATGGTCGCTGGTTTACGCCATTACGTCAATCAATTCAAGCGGCTGTAGAAGTTTTAGCGGCTGGCGTCAGCGGTGAAGTTGTCCTGAAACTTTATAAAGGTCAAGTCACGGTGGTGCAGAAAAAATCGGTCAATAGCCTCTATTCTGAAGAGTTTGCCACTTTTGGCGAGGATGAAGTTTACGATCATAGCCATGCAGAAGGGTTTATTCGTCTCTATTCGCTTTCTTCACGCATTCGGGCACTGAACGACAAAAAATAATTTTTTGGCAATCAACTCTCGGCAGTTAATTCAACTATTGGCAATAAATATATTGCCAATAAATAGATAGAAAACAGGAACGATATTATGGCACTTTGGGGCGGGCGTTTCAGTCAGGAAGCCGATCAGCGGTTCAAGCAATTTAATGATTCACTGCATTTTGATTACCGTTTGGCGGAGCAGGATATTGTTGGCTCGGTTGCGTGGTCAAAAGCATTGGTTACGGTGGGAGTATTAACTTCCGAAGAGCAGCAAAAGCTGGAGCTGGCCTTAAATGAGCTACTGGATGAAGTGCGTACTAACCCCAAAGCTATCCTGCAAAGTGATGCGGAAGATATTCACAGTTGGGTAGAAGGGCAACTGATCACGAAAGTGGGGGATTTGGGTAAGAAACTCCATACGGGACGCAGCCGTAACGATCAGGTTGCGACTGACCTGAAATTATGGTGCAAAGACCAGATCTCCCACATTCTGCAAGCATTGGTCGAGTTGCAACAAGCGTTGGTGTTCACTGCTGAAAATAATCAAGATGCGGTAATGCCGGGTTATACCCATTTGCAGCGGGCGCAACCAGTCACTTTTGCCCATTGGTGTCTGGCCTATGTGGAAATGCTCAGTCGTGATAAAAGCCGTTTGCAAGATGCGCTAAAACGGTTGGATGTCAGTCCGTTGGGATGTGGGGCGCTGGCAGGAACAGCTTATGATATTGATCGTGAGCAGCTGGCTTCATGGCTGGGTTTTTCTTCCGCGACATGCAATAGTCTGGATAGCGTTTCTGATCGTGATCATGTCTTGGAGCTGCTGTCAGATGCGAGCATTAGTATGATCCATCTTTCGCGTTTTGCTGAAGATCTGATTTTCTTTAATAGCGGAGAAGCCGGATTTGTTGAGTTGTCGGATCGGGTAACTTCTGGCTCTTCCTTGATGCCACAAAAGAAAAACCCTGATGCATTGGAACTTATCCGTGGCAAATGTGGGCGAGTTCAGGGGGCATTAACAGGGATTATGATGACTTTGAAAGGGCTGCCTCTCGCTTACAATAAAGATATGCAGGAAGATAAGGAAGGCTTGTTTGATGCACTGGATACTTGGTTGGATTGCCTGCATATGGCGATACTGGTGTTGGATGGCATTGAAGTAAAACGTTCCCGTTGTGAGGAAGCAGCAAAACAAGGATATGCCAATGCGACTGAATTGGCTGATTATCTGGTGGCAAAAGGTGTTCCGTTCCGTGAGGCACATCACATTGTTGGTGAAGTCGTTGTTGTGGCAATCGACAAAGGCAAGGCGTTGGAAGAGCTTTCCCTGCTTGAATTGCAAAAATTCAGTCACGTTATTTCTGTGGATGTTTATGATGTTTTATCGCTGCAATCCTGTCTGGACAAACGTCTGGCAAAAGGTGGTGTAGCGCAAAAACAAGTAAAGCAAGCGATTGCTCAGGCAAAGCAGCGATTTAGGTAAAAACACCAATAATCACAAGCAGTTGATAGTTTTTTCACCTCATGGATATAATGATTTATTGATCAATACTTTCATTGATATCAAATGCTGAGGTTGGGAATGAATATCCGCGATCTGGAATACCTTGTAGCACTTGCTGAATACCGGCATTTTCGCCGGGCAGCTGATTCTTGTCATGTCAGCCAACCGACACTGAGCGGACAAATCCGCAAGCTGGAAGATGAGCTTGGCGTGATGCTGCTGGAACGCACTAGCCGCAAGGTATTATTTACCCAACAGGGTATGTTGCTAGTTGAACAGGCCAAAACTGTATTGAGAGAAGTAAAAATTTTGCAGGAAATGGCCTCCCTTCAAGGTGAAAGTATGTCCGGGCCGTTGCATATTGGTCTTATCCCAACAATCGGCCCCTATCTTCTACCTATTATCATCCCTGAGCTGCATAAATTATTCCCCAAATTGGAAATGTACCTGCATGAGGCACAAACTCAAAACTTGTTGGCACAACTCGATAGTGGAAAGCTTGATTGCGTCATCTTGGCGTTGGTGAAAGAAACTGAAGCATTTATCGAAGTGCCGCTGTTTGAAGAACCCATGAAACTGGCGGTGTATGAAGAGCATAAATGGGCAGGGCGAGATAAAGTTAAGATGAGTGAGCTATCCGGTGAGAAATTATTGATGCTGGAAGATGGACACTGTTTGCGTGATCAGGCGATGGGGTTCTGTTTTCAAGCGGGAGCCAAAGAAGATACTCATTTTAGGGCGACTAGCCTAGAAACGCTGCGTAATATGGTGGCAGCGGGCAGTGGAATTACATTATTACCAGATTTGTCGGTTCCGAATGAGAGACGCCGTGATGGGGTTTGTTATCTGGAATGTTATGAACCGGAACCCGAGCGATCCGTCATATTGGTTTATCGTCCCGGCTCACCTCTGCGTGGTCGCTATGAGCAATTGGCAGAGGCGATTCGGATTAAAATGAGCAATTATTTTGAAGTACTCGGAAAAATATCAAAATAATCGGTTTAGCCCATTGAGTGCTGCAACACGGTAGGCTTCTGCCATTGTTGGATAATTGAAGGTAGTATTAACGAAATATTCGATAGTATTACCTTCACCTTTTTGCTCCATGATGGCTTGGCCAATATGAATGATCTCTGCGGCACGCTCGCCAAAACAGTGGATACCTAAAATCTGTTTTGTTTCACGATGGAATAAGATCTTAATACTGCCAACGTTCATGCCGGCAATTTGCGCTCTTGCCAGATGTTTGAATTGAGCGCGTCCTACCTCATAAGGGATTTTCATTGCGGTTAATTGCTGCTCGGTTTTGCCAACTGAGCTGATTTCAGGAATGGTATAAATTCCTGTTGGGATATCTTCCACCAGATACAGACTAGCATCGCCTGTCGTAATTGCTTTTGCAGCAATCCGCCCTTGATCATAGGCTGCAGAAGCCAAGCTTGGATAGCCAATAACATCACCCACTGCGTAGATGTTTTCATTGCTGGTCTGGTAGACGCGATTGACTTTCAGTAAGCCTCGGCTATCTGTTTCCAGTCCGACATTTTCTAAACCTAGCGTGTCTGTATTACCTGTTCTGCCATTGGCATACAGCAAGCAATCCGCTTTGACTTTCTTGCCGGATTTAAGGTGAACAATGACACCATCATCAAAACCTTCAATCTTTTCATATTCTTCGTTGTGGCGGATGACTGTGCCACTATTCCAGAAATGGTAGGAGAGGGCATCAGACATTTCTTGATCAAGAAAGGACAGAAGATGATCACGGGTATTGATTAAATCCACCTTAACACCCAATCCCCGGAAAATAGAGGCATACTCACAACCAATCACTCCGGCGCCATAAATAATCACGTGGCGTGGTTCGTGATCCAGTTGCAGAATGGTATCGCTGTTATAAATACGGGAATGGGTGAAGTCGACATCAGGCGGGCAGTAAGGACGGGAACCCGTGGCAATGATTATTTTATCTGCACTTAAGGTATCAACACTATCATCGGCATAGCGAACACTTACCTGATGTTCATCGATGAAAGTGGCTTCTCCTGCAAACATTCGGCAACGGTTGCGTTCATAAAACCCTTGGCGCATTTTGGTTTGCTGGTTAATAACGACTTCAGCATGGCGCAGAATTTCTGAAAACGAGGAGCGAAGAATGCGAGAGTTATCACTGTAGAGGGGATTTTGATTAAATTCAATAATACGGCTGACGGCATGGCGGAGAGCTTTCGACGGTATTGTACCCCAATGAGTACAGCCACCGCCGACATTATTGTAACGTTCTATAACAGCAACGTTTTTGCCTTGTTTCACCAACCCCATTGCTGCTCCTTCCCCTCCGGGACCAGAGCCAATCACAATGGCATCAAAATGAGTATGTTGCATAGAGGAAAGACCTGTTTTTACACAAAATAACAACTCTATCTTAACATTACTTAATGTAATAACCCAATGACCATACGGTTTTTATCTCACTGTTTAGAAATAAAACAGGAAAATATCGAATAATATCTTTAAGAGAACAATCACAGCAAACCTAACAGAATCTGTTATATTTGCCTGATTACAGAGTCGAGATAGATCAGGATTGTTGTGAGTAACGTAACCGGAGTAAGAGCAAAACAGAAAGAAAAAACCCGTCGCTCCCTGATTGAAGCGGCATTCAGCCAACTCAGTGCTGAACGCAGTTTTACAAGCCTGAGTCTACGAGAAGTGGCTCGGGAAGCTGGTATTGCACCGACTTCTTTTTATCGACATTTTAGGGACGTGGATGAATTGGGGCTGACGATGGTGGATGAAAGTGGTCTGATGCTGCGTCAGTTAATGCGTCAGGCACGTCAGCGTATTGCAAAAGGTGGCAGTGTCATCCGTACTTCTGTTTCAACGTTTATGGAGTTCATCGGCAACAATCCCAACGCGTTCCGGCTGTTGCTGCGCGAACGCTCCGGCACATCAGCTGAATTTCGTGCGGCTGTAGCACGAGAAATCCAACATTTTATCGCCGAATTGGCAGACTATCTTGAGCAAGCCAGTCATATGCCGCGTCATTTTACTGAAATACAAGCCGAGGCGATGGTGACAATCGTATTCAGTGCAGGTGCAGAAGCATTGGATATTGATGAAGAAAAAAGGCATCGTCTCGAAGAGCGTTTGGTTTTACAACTTCGTATGATTTCCAAAGGCGCTTACTATTGGTATCGTCGCGAGCAAGAAAAAAACACTGTCCCTAAAGCGATCCCTAAAACCTTTGAATAATAATGAAAGGAGAATAATACGATGGAACAATACCGCCAAGATAAAAGCACTATGTTGCTGGCTCTTATCGTTGGAATGGCAACACACGGAACTTTCTCAGCATTTTTTAATTCATTTGTACCTTTTTCTATTTTCCCTATTATTGCATTGGCTCTTTCTCTGTATTGTCTCCATCAACGTTATTTGAATTATCCAATGGCAGAAGGATTGCCAAAACTGGCCATGGGATGCTTCTTCTTAGGTATGTTCATGTACAGCGCATTTATTCGGATGGAATATCCAGAAATTGGTTCTAATTTCCTGCCTGTCGTTATTAGTACTGCCTTGGTGTTTTGGATCTATCTAAAGATGAAAGGGCGCAAGCAGCAAGCAAAGCTGATGTCAGAAAGTCAAAGCTGATCGTTTTTATCAAACGACTTTTATCAAGAACGATTTATATCGAGAACAGCTTAGTAACAACGCCACAAACCTTAGCTCTGTGGCGTTTTTGTTTTTAAGCCCGTTTACTGATGATTATGTTCTTTTTTCCAGTAGTACACCGCATTCCATATGATGGGTATAAGGGAATTGATCAAAGAGAGCCAGTTTGCTGACTTTATGGGTTTGTGTCAGTGTTTCCAGATTTTGGCAGAGCGTTTCTGGATTGCAGGAAATATAAAGAATGCGGGGATACGCTTGAACCATTTTGACCGTTTCTTCATCTAGCCCACTGCGTGGCGGGTCAACAAAAATGGTTTCGCACTGATAACTGCTTAAATCGATTCCTTGCAGGCGATTGAACTCGCGCTCTCCATTCATCGCTTGTGTAAATTCTTCCGCTGACATGCGGATAATCTGCACATTATCAATCTGGTTCGCTGTGATATTAAATTGTGCGGCTGCAACCGAAGGTTTAGCAATTTCTGTCGCCAGTACCCGATCAAAGTTTCGAGCCAGTGCCAGAGAGAAATTGCCATTACCACAATATAGTTCAAGCAGGTCACCCTTGGAATTTTGGGTACAATCAATCGCCCATTCCAACATATGAATATTGATACTGGCATTCGGCTGTGTGAAGCTGTTTTCAACTTGACGGTAAATCATGGTCTTACCTGCAACAGGCAACTCTTCATCTATATAGTCATGGTCAAGCATGATCTTGGTCTTTGAAGCACGACCAATAAGCTGAATATCAAAGCCTGCTGCTATTAGTTGAGCACGCAGAGTGGTTGCATGTTCACGCCATTCATCACCCAGTTTTTTGTGATAAAGCAGGGAAACAATGATTTTGTTGCTGCGGGTGGAAAGGTAATCCACCTGAAACAGTTTGTGACGTAATACTGAGTTTTCTTTTACGCCAGCAATGATGGCTTGCATCATTTTATTGATTAGCTGATTGGCAACTGGAAATTGATCAATACGGATACGCTGTTTGGTCTGCTGATCAAACATAATGTGGTAGAGGTCATCTTCCTCATGCCAGATACGGAATTCTGCTCGCATTCTGTAATGTGATGCAGGGGAACGGAAAACTTCAGGCTCAGGTGCGCTAAAGGGGGTCATCATTCCTTTTAGACGATGGGCCTTCTCCATCAATTGATTTTCATAATCTTCCGTTGGCAAGACATTCTGCATTATCTGGTTCTCGTATGGTCGCGTTAAGAAAAATTTCCGAGCGGCATTGTAGGTGAAGTGCAAAGGATGTCCAGTTTTCTGGTTTATCAGCTTCTTTTTTGAGGGAGCGGTATTCTGGACACGCTAAGGTCTTCCATCGTAGCATGATTTTTATATAGCTAGGCACCACACACATTCTCATCAAAAATCTTATGAAAAATAAAAAACATATTATTTTATCTGTGGCGGTATTTTCTGGCTGGAGCCATTTTGTAGTTGCTGATAATCAAGAGCCGCTGGTGGTTACCGCCAATCGTTTTAAACAGCCGATTTCTTCAGTTTTGGCTCCAATGACAGTAGTGACACGTGAGGATATAGATCGCTGGCAATCCAATAATCTGGTTGACGTCTTGCGACGCTTACCTAGTGTTGATATTGCGCAGAATGGTGGAATTGGACAGAACTCTTCTTTATTTGTTCGTGGTACAAATTCAAGCCATACGTTGGTGCTGGTGGATGGAATTCGTTTGAATCAGGCAGGTATTACCGGAGCTGCCGATTTTAGCCAAATCCCGATTTCAATGATGCAAAGAATAGAATATATACGTGGAGCACGTTCTGCCGTATATGGTTCTGATGCGATTGGTGGAGTAATCAATATCATCACAAAGCGAGCACAACAGGGAACAACACTGAATGCAGGATTCGGCTCGAACGGATACCAAAACTATAATGGTTCGACACAGCAAAAACTCGGTGAGAATACTTTATTAACTACAGCCGCAGGTTATAACTATACCAAAGGGTTTGATGTGATAGTTGATGGCAAAACAGGGGGATATCGTCAGCCAGATCGTGATGGTTTTATGAGTAAAATGCTGTGGTTGGAAATAGATCATAAAATAAATGAGCAAATTAGTGGGTTTGCTCGAGCCTATGGCTTTAATAATCGGACAGCTTATGATTCATGGAGTATCGGCGAAGCGGATACTCGCGAACTATTCAGTCGTACCTATGATGCTGGTATTCAATTTAATCAAGGCATTTATTCTTCTCAATTCATTGCTAGCTACAGCCATGTGAAAGATCACAATTATACTCCTGAGTATGGACGTTATGGCAAGAGTTCCAGTCTGAGCGATTCGAAACAATACAATGTCCAATGGGGAAATACGTGGCAGGTTGGTTATGGTGCAATCAGCAGTGGGATTGATTGGAAAAGAGAATCGGTTGCCGCAGGTTCCAATGACATTCCCGTACAAAAAGAAGTTGATAACACGGGGCTATATTTAACTGCACAGCAAAAGGTTCAGGATGTCATTTTAGAAGGCGCTGTGCGTTCAGATCATCATTCTGAATATGAATGGAATACTACGGGGCAAATTGGTGTCGGCTGGGAGTTTATTGATGGTTATCGCTTTATCTCTTCGTATGGAACAGCATTCAAGGCCCCTACTCTAAGTCAGCTTTATAGCAAGTGGGGAAATGAAAATCTGGCATCAGAAAAAAGCAAGCAATGGGAAATCGGAATTGAAGGGTTGAGTGGGCCACTTAATTGGCGTTTATCTGCTTATCGTAACGATATTGAGCAATTGATAAATTTTGCCAATGACCGTTATGAAAACATTGGTAAGGCAAAAATAAACGGTGCCGAATGGACGGGAACAATGGACACCGGCATATTTCAGCATCAGCTTACATTGCAGTACGTTGACCCACGTGATGGCGATAATAAACAGTTAGCTCGCAGAGCTAAGCAGCAAGTTAAATACCAATTAGATTGGGAAGCCTTTAATGTCGATTGGGGAGTAACCTATCAGTACATTGGTCGGCGTTATGACCAAGACCATAGTACATATCCTCCGAAGGCAGTGAAACTAGGCGGCGTGAATTTATGGGATATCAACGCCTCATACTCAATCACTGACCATCTCACAATTCGTGCTAGAATAGCTAATGTGTTTGATAAGAATTATGAGACAGCCTATGGCTATCGCACCTCTGGAAGAGAATACTACCTCACTGGCAGCTACAATTTCTGATTTGTACAAGACCTCTGATTTAAACAAAACCGCCCGCCCAACGATTCTGGTTTTTGATTCCGGAGTGGGTGGTTTATCTGTCTATCAAGAGATTCGGAAACTCTTACCGGATCTCCACTATATATATGCTTTCGATAATGAAGCATTCCCTTATGGCGAGAAAACAGCGGAAGTGATTATAGAAAGGGTCGTTCAGGTTATTGATGCGATTCAGAAAAAACACCCGTTGTCGGTTGTCGTTATTGCTTGCAATACTGCCAGTACAGTCAGCTTGCCCGCCTTGCGTGAACGTTTTTCTTTCCTTGTTGTTGGTGCTGTGCCGGCGATCAAACCTGCTGCGAAGCTAACTTGTAATCGTGTTGTAGGATTATTGGCGACACGCGCTACAGTGAATCGTGACTATACCAGAGAGTTAATAGCAAGGTTCGCTACGAATTGTCAGATGTATTCAATCGGCTCTGCTGAATTGGTCGAGTTAGCTGAGCGAAAATTACATGGCAAGGATGTTCCACTAGAAGAATTAGAGAAGATACTGAAACCGTGGCTGAAAATGAAAGAGCCACCGGATACTGTCATTTTGGGTTGTACTCACTTTCCCCTGATAGCAGAAGAACTTTCACAAATTTTACCAAATGGAACAAGATTAATTGATTCGGGGGCTGCAATTGCCCGTAGAACTGCATGGTTGATTAAAAATCGGGAAGATTTGTTTTTAACAACAGCGGATAACTTGGCATATTGCACTAAAATAGAGCCGGCAAGCGAAGTTCTGCGCCCTGTTTTACGTGAATTAGGCTTCCTATCGCTGGAAAAACTAGCAGATTAAGCGCAATTTGCTGAAATAATCATCGGTTGGTATTTTTTTTCAAAAAAACTCTTGCCAGCCGCGGAAAACTCCCTATAATGCGCCACCACTGACCGACGCTGAGCTGAGACACGCCGCGGCGGGCAGCGAAGAAAAGCGAAAATA
>NZ_JAQRFI010000062.1 GCF_028598805.1 Xenorhabdus yunnanensis
TGGCCGCCGTAAGCTGGTGGAAGATACCGCGAATGGCCCCGCGGTGCTTGACACCCTGAAAAACACCGTATCGGGATTAATTCCAATCAAGCCTGATGGAAGCAAGGTCGCTCGTGCTCACGCAGTCACAGCAGAATGGGAGGCAGGTAACATTTGGCTACCCCATAAAGACACCGCCCCGTGGGTCACGGATACCGTGAATGAAATTACTACGTTCCCTGTCGGTGCCCATGATGACGTGGTGGATGCCATGACACAGGCACTGCGCGACCTGTATCAGAAAAAAGGCAGTTTCTTTACAACCAAGAGGTAATTTTTCATGTGGCCATTCTCAAAACGAAAGCCCACGATATCCCCCGTTAAACGCTCGGCGTTCTCGACTGATTTATATCCGGCACTGGCAAAAGAGAGCGGATTTAAAGGGCTGGATTTGCCACAACCTGTCATTTCCGGTGTGGCGATGGATTCGATTGATGGCTCAGTCCCTCCATTTAAGGCGGGCAGTGTCTACGGTGTTCCCGAGGCCCAAGCCGCGTGGTATGCCAATCAGATGTTTATCGGCAACAATCTATGTGCGGTGATCGCCAAGCACTGGCTGGTGGATAAAGCCTGCAATATGCCCGCGCGTGATGCGATCCGGCAAGGCTACGACATTGATTGTGACGACAGCACCATTATTGAGCGCCTCAAAAAGCGCGATAAGAAATACCGTATTCATCAGGTGATGAAAGAGCTGGTGCATTTCGGGCGCGTATACGGCGGACGCATTGCGCTGTTTGTGGTGGAAACGCCTAATCCGAAGGAATTCTATGAAAATCCCTTTAACCCCGATGGCATTGTACCGGGTTCATACAAAGGCATTAAACAAATTGATCCGCAATGGGTAACGCCGGAACTGACAGCCGATAACGTGCAAGATCCGGCTTCACTCCATTTCTATGAACCGACTTACTATCGCATCGGCGGGCGGCGTTATCACAAATCCCATTTGGTGAAGTTTGTGCCGTTCCCGGTGCCGAATGTGTTGAAGCCGATGTACAACTATTTTGGCGTCTCCGTACCAGAGCGCGTATACGAGCGCGTGTATGCCTCCGAACGTACCGCCAATGAAGCCCCACAGCTAGCCATGACTAAGCGATTATTAACGCTCGGCATGGCAGATGCGGAAAACGCGGATAAAGGCGTAATTGCGGAGAATATCGAATATTTCGCCCTGATGCGGGATAACTACGGCGTACAGATCACCAGCAACCAAGACAGTGTTCAGCAGTTTGATACCTCGCTGGCCGATTTAGACGCCACCATCATGACACAATATCAGCTGGTCGCGGCCGCGGCCAATGTCCCCGCGACTAAGCTATTGGGTACGACCCCAAAGGGATTCAATTCCAGTGGTGAGTATGAAGAAGCGGCCTACCGCGAAGAACTGGAGAGTATTCAGGCCAATGATTTGGAAGACCTGCTACAGCGTCATTATGAGATTTTGTTGCGCAGTGAGGAGCTGCCGATTGTGGATATCAGTATCTCATGGCGGCCACTGGACAGTCCGACCGCCGCCGAATATGCCGATATTGAGCTGAAAAACTCTCAGACAGCGGTTAACTACGCCAATATCGGCGCGGTAGATGGTCACGATATCCGCCAGAAACTGGCAGCGGATAAAGAATCCAGTTATTTCGGCTTGGACATTAACGAGGATGACTATGAAGAAGATCCGCTTGCGAGCGAAGCGGGAACAGTGGGCAACGGCTCGGCAGGCGGTCATGAAGGGCAAGCCGCTCCACTATTCGGCGGCAGCAACTGACCGTTATCAGCGTGACCTGTCACGATTGATACGCCGAATGATAAAGGAATATCAGCAGGCGCTAACCCGATTGGCGACTGATTTCGAACCGATGGCGATGGATGCCAGCTTTGCCAGCCAGACCCGTATCTGGCTGAACAAATTAAAGCGGCGCTGGGACAGTATCTTTAATAAAAAATCCAGTGAGCTGGCGGATAAGTTTGTCAGCCAGACCGATTTAAATGCTAAACGTAATCTTGATGATTCACTCAAACAGCTTTCTGGTGGCTTAACCATTAAAACCCCAGATCGCCCGGCAGAAATGCAAGAGCGTCTGACTGCCGCCACCGCGGAAAATGTCGCTCTGATTAAATCCATTCCGCAACAGTTTCATTTTCGCATTGAAAGTGCGGCACTGCGTTCTATCAGTCAGGCTGGCGAGGGCGCGAAGACGTTACTGGATGAAATCCGATCTATTGGCAGCGTGACGGAAAAACGGGCGCAGTTTATCGCCGTTGACCAGACGCGAAAAATTACCACCGCCGCCAACTATGAGCGCATGAAGTCGGCAGGCATTCGCAAGGCGGTCTGGCATCATTCCGGTGGCAGTGCTGAACCCCGTAAGTTGCATCAAAAACTCGACGGTCAGGTGTTTGAGCTGGATAACCCGCCGATTATTGATGACCGGACAGGCCAGCGCGGATTGCCGGGTGAATTGCCGAACTGCAAATGTTTCTGGACGCCCGTCGTCGATTTTGGAGAGAACCCATGACATGAGTAAACGCACTTACGACCTCAACGGCTGGCTGGAAGTCAAAGATAACCCCATCACTAAAGTGGGGGTTTTTGATTATCTGGGGTCAGAAATTGGCGCACCGGTGGCAGATCAGATTTACAAGGTACTGCGCCCACGGGAAGAGTTGGAAAATATCGCCACGATCAACTCATTCAAACTGATGCCGTTTGTGGATGAACACGAAATGATGGGCAGGAATGCCACCCCTGCCGAGAAAAAAGGCATTGAGGGTGTCATTGGTGAGAGCGTCTATTTCGACTATCCCTACCTCAAAGGCAATATCAAGATCTTATCCAACTCAGCATTAAACCAAATCAACAGCGGCAAGATTGAACTCTCACCGGGTTATAGCTGCCGCTATGACTTCACGCCGGGCACGTTTGACGGCGAGCACTATGACGCTATTCAGCGCGATATCCGGGCTAATCACCTTGCACTGGTGGAAGAAGGGCGAACCGGCCCGGATGTCGCCGTGCAAGATCAACGCATTATTACCATCGATACCAAGGAGTTAGTCAGTATGGCTACCGAAGAGCAAGACAAAGACAAAAAAGATCAATCGACAACCGATGATAGCGGTTTTACGCCAGAACAGACCGAGGCATTGCAGGCGATGATTGCCGCTGCGATAGCGGGTCAAGCACCTGCCGCTGATGAAGACCCGGAAAAGAAAAAAACCGGCGACGAAGATACGGAGCAAAAACAGCCGGATTCGGAAGAAGAAAAGAAAGCCGAAGACGCGGTAGAAGAAGCGGAAGCCGCTGCTGAAGCTGCGGAAGCGGGTGAACCCGAAGCGATGGAAAATGCCGAAATTGCGATTGAAGCGGCAGAGCAGGCGATTGAAGAAGCCAAAGAACATCTTGACCAGGCGACGACCGATGGTCTTAACCGTCGCATCAAACGCATTCGTCGGGGCATACAGGCGATGGATGACATTTCCCGCCTGAAACGCAAGGTTAACCGGCTGGAGAAAGCCAAACCCACGTTGGACACGGGCGATCTGATTAAACAAATTTCCGGGCGGGACACGCTGGCGCATAAGCTCACGCCGTTTGTCGGGGTATTTGACCATAGCAGCATGACCAGACAGGGCGTGGCGGAATATGGCGTCAAACAGCTCGGTATTCCCTGCCAGAAGGGACAAGAAACTATTGCGCTGGATGCGTGGATGCACGGGCGTGTGCCTGATTCGCAAAAAAACACCTCAACAACGGATGCGGCAATCAGCCAGCAATCCATCAAAGACAAATGGAGTAAAGCATAATGGCCATACCAAAAAGTGTCGCCAATGGCCTGATATCGGGCGTTGTCGGTGAAATATCGCACGAGGGGCCAGTTCGGGTCACCAGTGCGGTGCTGTCCTCGGCGGATGAAACCAAGAATGGGTTCGGGCTGGCTTACACCTATCAGGATAACCACGCGGAAACCGTGCGCGTGGGGGGTGAGGGGGCCTTTGCGGGGATCATGATCAACCCGAAAGCTTATCGTATCGGGGCGGACTATGCCCTGAACGGCACAACCGGTGAATTCCTGACAATGGGCGAGGTGTATACCCAGCTTGAAACGGGGGTTGCCCGCATCAATGCCCCGGTGGTGTTTGACGCTGACGGCAAACTGTCCGCCAAGGAACCGATAACCGCCAGTGACCGGGTGATCGGCTTTGTGTCCCGCCATGTGGAGTCAGCGGAAACGCCGGATTTGTGCGTGGTTCGCCTGACTGAGATCCCTTATCCCATCGTAACAAAGGAAAGTAAATAATGGCTGTCAGTAAAGAGAAGTTTCATTTGTCCGGGCGCGAAATCAGTCAGCGTGGCCCGTTGACTATCACGGCTGACCAGCAATGGCGATATAGCGAGCTGGCACAAATCGGCTTTGGTGGGCTGGCTGCGATGGACTCGGCGTTAACCGGCCCTGCCATGAGCGGCGGCTTTATCCAGCGCCATATGTTACAGCATGTGTTGCCGGGGCTGATCCGTACCGCAACCCGCATTCGTATTCTGGATGAAATCACCGGCGTGATGACCGCAGGTGAGTGGCACGATGAAGAAATTGTCCTGAATGTCGCCACGCCCACGGGCAAGGCGGAGCTGTACGGCGACCACACCAATATCCCGCTGGCCTCGTATGTGCAGGATTTGGAGCACCGGGGCATGGTGCGTTTTGAGCAAGGCTTTCAGGTCGGTAAGCTGGAAGAGGCACGCCAGTCTGCGGCAGGCTTTGAGGCCGCCGCGGAAAAACGTAATTCGGCAACGGAATCACTGGAACAATCCCGTGAACGGGTGGGCTACTACGGCTTTAACAGCCCGCAGACCCGTGTCTTCGGCCTGCTGAATGACCCTAACCTGCCCACGTATGAGACGGCGAAGAAACCGTGGCTGAAATCAACCTTTGCTGAGGTTACGGGGGATATGAACACCCTGTTTGACCGTCTCGAAAAATCGTCCGGTGGGCGCATCAAGGACAGCGATCCGATGACAATGGTTTTGCCGCTGGGCTTTCGTTCGGTACTGAGCAGGGCTAACCCGGTGGCGCAGGGGGAAACCGTCAGGCAGTGGGCGAAGGAAAACTACCCGAACCTGCGGTTTATTTTCTCGCCGGAATTTGTCGGTGCGAACGGCGGGTCGGACATTACTTACCTGTTCGCCGACAGCGTGGATGACGGTTCAACCGCCACCAATGCCACGCTCTTGCAGGTGGTGCCCGTCAAATATCAATTGCTGGGTTCGGAAAATGGCATCAAAGGGTATCTGGAAGATGCCACCAATGCCACCGCCGGTATTTTCGTGACCCGCCCGTGGGCTATCACCCGTTTGACGGGCATCTAATTTATGCCCTCGCAAGGGGGCTGTCAGGAGTCTTATTTTATGTCCCAATTCCTCTATATTTATTGCACTCTGTCCAACGACCAGAATTACGCCGTGCGTGACGGGGCGGTGTTTATTCACGGACAGGCCAATATCATGACCAAGGCCATGCATACCCCCCGCGGTCGGGTAACCGAAGTCAGCGCAGAACAGTATGCGCAACTGAAAGACAACCACGTTTTCACGCTGCATAAAGAAAACGGTTTTATCACGGTGGAAACCCGTCAGGCTGACCCGGAAAAAGTCGCCACTAATATGGAAGCCAGCGACCAGTCCGCCCCCGATACGCCGGAATCACTGGAAGCGGAAGGCAAAGACACGCCGAAAAGCAATAAAGGCAAGGAGAAATAATGACGACGGATACATTCCCCTTAAAATCATTTCGGGTGTTGTATCCGCAGTTTGAAACTGTACCCGATGATGAGGTTTTTATTATTGCCGATTCTGCCCGTCACTATTTCTCGTCCTGCCGGGGCGTGTGTACTGATGAGTTGTGGTTGCTGGTAGTGGCGCACATGCTGCAACTGCGCCAGCTGATGGCACAGGGTGAATCCCCCACAGGCGTGGTGACCGCTGCAACCATCGGTAGCGTCAACGTCTCGTTTACCGCACCGCCTGTCGGGTCAAATACGTCCCACTGGTTTAATCTGACGCCGTTTGGTCAGCAGTATCTGGCCTTGCTCAATCGCTGCGGCCGGGCACCGTTCTATGTGGGCGGGGGCGGTGAACGGTCAGCCTTTCGCAGTGTGGGCGGTCGCTTTCCTCATCGCGGGAGGGTCTGGCGATGAGTCAGAAGCTGGCACACCTGAAACGGGTCTATGACGAGCTGGGAAAGAAACGGGTTAAAGTGGGTTTTTTCTCGCAATCCAAATACCCCGATGGCACGCCGATAGCCTATGTCGCCGCCATTCAGGAGCTGGGCTATCCCGCCGGGGGAATACCCCCGCGTCCCTTTATGCGGCCTGCCATCAATGAGAATCAGGCCAAATACCGTGAATTGCTGGCACGGGCGGCTCAGGCTGCTATCAACGGCAATTTATCCGTAGTGGATGGATTAACACAGGTCGGCAGTGTAGCCGCCGGGGATATCAAGCTGGCAATCCGCGCCGTGACCACACCGCCGCTGAAAGACAGTACGGTGAAAGCACGGGCAGGACGTCACAGCAAAGGCACGGCGACCAATAAACCGCTGGTGGATACCGGACAGATGTTGCAGGCGGTGGCGTTCAGTGTGGAGGACAAATAATGTTTGGCAATTTACACCGTATTGCGTCGCGCTATATCCCGCAACAGACCGCAGAGTGGTATCGCTTTAAGGCGCGTGACGTTGATGATTTGGGGCAGTGGCAGAACACCTATCACGACCCCATGACTATTTATGGAAGCTGGCAGGCGGTCGATACACAGGATGTACAGGAAATGGGGCTGGACACGGCGAAGATTTATCGCAAGCTCTATACCGCGCACGATATCCGCAACGTTCAGCGTGGCACGTCACCGGATTATCTGGTCTTTGCCGGCCGTCGCTATGAGGTCACCGGGGATGCAGACTGGTACGCGCAAGACGGCTGGAAATCAGTGATCTGCATTGAGGCAGGTGACTATGACGGATAATGAAGTCTATAGTGCCATTCGCCATCAATTGCTGAAACAGTTATCCGAAGCGGGGATTGCGGTTCCGGTGGTGGCGGGTTTTCAATCGACCAAGCAGGGGCGGGAAGACCGCTTTGTTATGTTCTTTCCCATTGAGGAAGCTGCACATGGCTGGCAGGGGCGCAATTACCATGTCGTCGGGCGCGATGCCAACCACACAGAGATCCAGTTGGTGGAGAAAACACTACAGGTACAGGGTGTGGGAACGCACGACAAATTCACGGCCAACGACATTACCGCCACCGTGCGAATGATCGTGAATTCCCTGCCTTTTGTGGAATCGCTGCGCAAACATCGGATCGGCGTCCAGCGTGCCGGCAACCTGCGTACCCCGTTTTTTATTAATGACTGGGGCGACTATGAGATGTCACCCTCCTTTGACGTCAAAATCACTCACCCGCGTGTTATCACGCCCAACACAGCCGCCGTTAACGCGCTGTATCCCGATATTTACCGAATCTAAAAAGGTATTTTATGCCAATCAAACAAACCCGATACGTCGATATCGCCAGTGCGGTGATCGGCGCATCCAGCGTCCCCATGCGCAAGCTCACGGGACGCATTTTTTCCACCAACCCGAAAATCCCGGCAGGCAAGGTATTGGAATTTGCGTCCGGTCAGGTCGATGACCTGCTAGGCAGCGATTCACTGGAGGCCAAATTTGCCCGCCAGTATTTCAGCTATGTCAGTCCGGCACCCGTCAGTAAACCCAAAGAATTACAGATTGCCGCGTATGAGCCGATAGGCCGTGCCCCCGCAATCTATGGCACCAAAGCCGCGCCACTGGAGGAACTGAAAGCGCTGGTGGATGGCACCATCACGGTGACCATCGGCGGGATAACGAAAACTTTTCCTGATATCGATTTATCGAAAGCGACTTCCTATGCTGATATTGCCTCCGTCGTGCAAGCCAAACTGAACGCCGACAAAACGCCCCCGTTCGCCAACGCTTACCTGATCTTTAATGCGATGGACAGCGCCTTTGTATTAACGGGTGGGGTACAGGAAAAAGCCGATATCAATGTGATTTATTCTGTGCTGACGGATGCGATGGGGCTGTCTGCCGGCGCACGGTCTGCGGGGAATGCGGCGCAGTCGCCACTGGAGGCCTTTATTACGGCTGAAAAAGTGTCGGATTCGTTCGGCAGTGCGACATTTTTAACGGATATGTCCCTGCAACCCGCGATAGAGCTGGCACAGTACGTAGCCGGGGAAAACGTCAAATATCAGCTTCACCTGAATGTCACGGCGGATAACGCTGAGGACTACAGCGCGGCGCTGATGGGTACCGCCTCAACCGGGCTGAACCTCAAGACTGACGATAACGCCTTTGTGCAGGCGTTGCCGATGGCAATCATGGCTGCGACCGATTACGACCGGACCAACGCGACCACCAACTATATGTTTCGTCAGTTTGGGGTGACCTTTCCGTCCCAAATCAGCGCCGATCTGGAGGCTGACCGGTTCGATAAATTACGCGTTAACTATTATGGTGAAACCGCCGTTGCCGGGTCGCAGATTCGCTTCTACCAGCGCGGCTTCCTGTGTGGTGGTGCCTCTCATCCGCTGGACATGAGTGTCCACGCGAATGAGCAGTGGCTTAAGGCGCATATCACCCAACAGTGGTTTTCCCTGCTGATGGCGACGCGTGGCGTACCTGCCAACAAAGACGGGGAAGCCCGGGCGATGGCGGTCATTGCGGGCGCGGTCACCCGGGCACTGAACAACGGCACCATTTTACCCGGCAAGACCCTGACCGACGTGCAGAAAATCGCCATTGCGGATGCCTCCGGTGATGATTTGGTGTGGCATGACGTGCAGGATAAAGGCTACTGGTATAACGCCCACATCGTCGAAAACACCGGCAAATCCGGCCTGCCTGAACACGTCATGAAATACGTGCTGATTTACGGCAAGGGTGACTGGGTTCGCAAGGTCGAAGGCTCCCACAATTTAGTCTGAGGAACACGCAATGAATGATGTATCCGCAACGGGCCTGAGTCTGGTGATTCAGGCCACCAAAACCTTTCCGTCCGGTATTCAGATTACCCAGTTCGCCGATGATGCCGACCCGCTGGATCTGCCCGCCGTCGACATTGCCCAGACCGGGATGGATATCAACGGCAATCTGGTGAGCTGGTCAACGCCCACGGCGCAAACGGTCACGATTAACGTACTGGCGGGCAGTGAGGAAGATGAAAACTTATCTATCCTGCTGGAAGCCAATACCGCCAAACGTGGGCGTCGTCATGCCGGTGATGTGATCACGCTGGTGGCCTCCTATGGCGATGGCTCTACCACCACGGCGCGTAACGGCAAAATCACCAATGGCAGCCGGGGGAACTCAGCCGCCAGTGCCGGACGATTGAAATCGAAGCAATACACCTTTGTCTTTCAGGACTTCGACCGCACCCGTGCGCGTTAACGTATTTATCTGGCGGGGTTACCCGCCTTTTGACTGAGGTCGCCATGTTAATTAAACCGAAAGAAATCACTATCACCGATGCGGATCGTGACGAACACACGTTCATTATCAGCCGCCTGCCTGCCACGGTAGGGCGTGAAATTCTGGCGAAATATCCCCTGTCCAACGCGCCGAAAATTGGCGATTACGCCATCAGCCATGAGGCGATGCTGAAAATGATGCGTTATGTCGCTGTGGTGAGTGACGGCGAAGAAATTCTGCTGAAAACACAAACTCTGATTGATAACCACGTGCCGGACGGGGAAGCGCTTATTCGTCTGGAGCTGGAAATGCTGCGGTACAACACCAGTTTTTTCGGGGCCGACGGGAGCCGCGGTTTCCTCCAATTCCTGCTGGACAAAATCAGCGGTTCACTCCCGTCGATTATCAAAACGCTGATGGGTTCATTGCCGCTATCGTCAGCGCCGGATTCGCCAGCCTCACCGAACTCAAAACGTCGGTAGACTTGGAAGAGGCGTTCGACCTGTGGGAAATCGCCATCACTAACCGGTATAACGAGCGGCTTGCAGCGTCAGCATCGAGGTAAATTTTATGTCACTGCTGGATACCTTTGTGCAGGTATTTGAATTTGATACCCGTCAGGCGGATGAGGCGTTTAACCAGTTCCGCCGCTCAACCGATGACATCATTGCGGATATGCGGCGGGCGCAACAAGCGGCGGAAGCCGGGGCGGGGGGACTTGGGGATTTTGTTCAGGAGCTGGCAGCCGCGTTGCAGGACGTATCCGGCGGCGAGTCGGTTGACATTGATGTCAATATCCATGACACCCATGAAAAACTCACGTCGGTCCGTACCCAAATCAGTGAGCTGGAAAGCGCCATTGCCACCCTCGACAGCCAGCGTGAACAAGCCAGTCAGGGCATGGCAGACACCGGCGATACGGTGACACAACTGAATGCGCAGTATGCGCAGTTGCAGGGGGAGTTAACCGCACTGAATGGTGAACTCAATAACCTCACGGAAGCTGAGAAAAAGAACCTCAAGGCGAAAGAGTCAGTTGAGGCCATTGTGGGATCCCTGCATGCCGACTATGCGCAGTTTATTGAAACCATGCGCACCAAGGGCATTCAGACCGCGATTGATGAGGCTAAGGCGCAAAGCCATTTACAGCGCATGCTGACCGACACGGAGGGCAAATACAACGCGGCGGGGGAATCGGTGGCCGGATTTGCCACCAAGGCGCTCGGTGCGGTGGGTATTGTCATGAGCATTGGCAGTATTTTTTCTGATGCAATGTCGCGCTCACAGGAAATTGAGGCACTGGATAAACTGAGTCAACGAACCGGCATTGCCACCGCCGATATGGATGCATTCAGCGGCGCAATGGCAGGGCTTGGCGGCAGTCGTGAAGCTGCACAAGCTGATCTCACTGCCATGGCGAAAGCCTTTGGCAATACCACGGCATCAATGGAAAAAATTCTGGCTACCGCCGATAAAGTCAGGGGCATGAAATTTGACAAGGCCAAAGCGACCTTAGCGGGCATGGGCGTCGCGGATGAGAAAACCGTGGAACTGATGATGAAAGGCCGTAAAGAGCTGGAACGGGTGATGGGGATTCAGAAAGAATACTCCGGTATCACCAAGGAGAGCATCGAAAAGTCTATCCAGTTCAATGCCGCCATGAACAAATTCAACCAGTCTTCGGGGCTGCTGAAAAACAGCTTCTTGGAAATGGTGATCCCGATACTCGCCAAAGGCATGGATTGGCTGTCCAAATTTATCGACTTCTGTAAGGACAACAAAACGCTTATCACCGGCTTCTTTATTGCGGTCGGGATTGCGGTGGCAGCCTATTATGTGCCGCCCATGCTGGCCGCCGCAGCATCCACCTTAGCGGCCACATGGCCCATCTTAGCCATTATCGCCATCATTGCGTTGCTGGCAGCGGCCTTTGCCCTTGTCTATGACGACATCATGAATTTTATTGAGGGGAATGATTCGATGATCGGGCGCATCATGGACACGTACCCGATGGTGAAGAAAGTGATCATGATGTTGTGGGAAGCATGGAAGGTGCTGTTTGGCTACCTCAAAGTGGCGGTGAAATTTGTCGCTGATGTGGTGGTAGGGGCGTTCAGTTACATGGACCAGAAGATCACGGAATTTATCCACTGGCTGCTGGGTTCGGTGGCTTCCCTGACCGAATGGGGCAGTCAGTTCAGCGGCGTCTTTGATATGGTCTCGGATGCGGTGGTGGGCGCGTTTAAATGGATGTGGGAGCAGGTGAAGAAAGTCATCGGTTGGATAGGTGACGGGTTGGATGCCGTGTCCAAAGGTATCAGCACCGTCAAAGGCTGGTTCGGTTTTGGCAACAGTGACGTGGCGGTGAATCAGAGTGTGGAACATACTGTCACGACAAAAGACGCTGAACAATACCTTGATGTGCTGGCGTCCAAACGTAAAGGCGCACAAGAAGCGGGCATTGATACGGGTGAGCTGGATAAGGAAATCCGGTTACTGCGTCAACAACTGGCGGACGGAAAAAATGCCGCTGACATAGTCGCGGGCGTCGAGGCGGCAAATAAGCAACTGACGGCGTCCGCGCAAAACCCGTTAAATCCGGTCACCAGTCAGGCGATCAGCAACCAGTCGCACCAGACCCATGAAACCAATACGCAAATCGGCGAAATTAATATCACGACACAGGCCACGGATGCGCAAGGCATATCTAAAGATATGAAAGGCGAACTCAATAACCAACTGAAAGACTTGGGCCAGCAAACGGCCACAGGGGTAGCGAAATGATCACCGAGGTGAAAATCTTTAACGTGGACAGCTTCGCCACCGTGTTTGAAAGTGCCAGCCCGATACAAATCAGTGTGCGGGATGAGCATAAGGTGACGAAGTTTCAGGTGGAGAACGGCGAAACCCGCAGTGACCACATTGTGGTGGAGGCGGTCGAAATTGGCATGGAACTGTTGCTCACGGGCGAACTGAAAAACCACTTTGCCACGATGCAGCAGGCCTATGACACCCACCAGTTAGTCGGCATTCAGACGCGGGTCAAAACCTACCAGCCGATGATACTCGTTAATTTTTATCATGATGAAGTGTCGGAAATGGCCGATGCGATCAAGCTATCTTTACGGTTCAGCGAGTGGCGCACGGTCGAGCCGGAATACGGCGAACTGCCACCACGGAAAGTAGCGAAGAAAACGCAAAGTGGCACGGTCAACCGGGGCAATGTGCAGACCAAGACCGTGCCGGGGCAGAAAAAATCCGTAGCCACCAAAATCATGGATGGCGAAAGCATATTCGGTTCTAAATCATAATGGAGGTTCATCATGCGTGAAATTCCCTTACGGGCCATCCCCAATCAGCGGCTGGCGGTGACCCTTGACGGCGTCAACTGGGTACTGACGATCAAGGCGGCGCGAAGTATGATGGTGTGTGATATCCAGCGCGATGAGGTGATGCTGATTCAGGGCAGCCGGTTAGTGCCGGATACCCGTCTTATCCCTTATGCCTATCTGAGTTCAGCGGGTAATTTTGCCCTGCTGACGGAAAACCACGCCTTGCCTTGGTGGGAAAAATTCGAATCGACCCAAACGTTAATTTACTGGAATCATGATGATCGATCTGCGACGCATCCGGCTGGGGATTGAAGTCAGCGGGCGGCTGAACTGGTACGAAGGCATGCGTATTACGGCCTCCGGCACCAAATACGCCAATCCCCTGCAAAATGAATGCTCGGTCAATATCGACGGCCTGAGCAGTGACACCCGCGAGTTTCTGCTGACCCAAACCAGCCCGTACACCAAAAACAAACAGCCCCGCCGCCTGATACTGGAAGCGGGCAGGGTGAATACGGGCCTGTTCCGGGTGTTTGTCGGCGATATCGTCAGTGCCGAAATTACCTCACCGCCCGATGTGACTCTAACCCTGAAAGCCAAGACGGGAAACAGCAGCAGCGGTGAAATAGTTTCATCGTCGGGTGAGGCTATCAAAAAGCTGTCAGAAATTGCACAGGGCATTGCCAATGACTGCAAGGTTAAACTGGATTTTCAGGCCACGGATAAAAACATTGCCAACTGGTACTACTGCGGGGCGGCGCTGTCTCAGGTTACCCGCTTACAGGAGTCCGGCGGCGTGAAGGCCTTTATTGATGATGAGGTGCTCTATGTTAAAGACAGCAATAAATCACTGAAAAACCGCCTGCGTATCCTGACTATGAAGTCGGGTATGGTCGGCATTCCCAAAGCGACCGAGAAGGGGTTGGATGTCAGTTTCCTGATTGACGGCGAATCTTTTCTGGGTGGCCTGCTGCGGCTGGACAGCAAACTGAATAAATCCCTCAACGGCGATTACCTGATTGAACAACTCAAGTTTGATATCGCCTCCCACGACGACGCTTTTTTCTATACCGCAACCTGCAAGCGAGCATAACCATGAATCAACCCAATAGTGATATTGCCAGCGAGGGCAGCCTCGCGGGGCAATTTATGGCGGCCTTTCGAAACCTGATGTTAAACGTCGAAGACATGTTACCCGCTACTGTAGTGAGTTATGACGACCAGACCAACCGCGCGGTCATCAAGCCGCTGGTGATGATGGGCACCACCGAGGGGCAAACCGTGTCCCGTGCACCACTGGCGAATATTCCGGTGTTTCGTTTTGGCGGCGGGGGCTTCTTTCTGCGTGTGCCCCTCAAGCCCGGTGATTTTGGCTGGCTGAAAGCCAATGATCGCGATATCAGCCTGATATTCCAGCGCGGCGGACAGGAAGATCAGCCCAACACCGCCCGGCTGCATTCGTTCAGTGATGCGATGTTCTTTCCCGACACGATTAAGGGCTGGGCGATTGACGGTAAAAATCTGGATGCGCTGGTTATTCAGTCAATGGATGGCAGCGTTTGTTTGTCGCTGCATAAGGATAAGGCTGTACTGGACACGCCTAAATTTGAAGTTAACGCGCCTGAAACGATATTCACCGGCAATGTCATGATTAATGGCAACCATGCAGTCAACGGTAACAGCGATTCTTATGGCGGCACGATGCGCCATAACGGGCGCAATATTGGTGATACCCATCAACACAGCGGTGTTCACACGGGTGATGGCCACACGGGGGAACCACTATGATCACTTTTACGGTGGATGCCAATAACGATTTGGTGCTGGGTGATGATGGCAACCTGTCACTGTGTAAAAACGCACAAGCGGTCAGGAACCTCTGCACTCACTATGCCCGTGCCCTGCGCGGGGAAATGTTGCATAAAGTCGATAAAGGATTGCCGTACTGGAAAACCGTGTTTGGTCGGCAAGCTGATATTCCAATGTTTGAAGCGGCATTCCGTGAACGCATGCACGAAGTGGCTGGTGTGGAAGAGGTGGTTTCGTTTGAAGCTACGATTGCTGATAACACATTGCGTTATATCGCAACTATCCGCTCTATTTACGGGAGTTTTTCCTTCAATGGCTGATTATCACTACATTACCCGGCAGGGCATGATTGTGCCGGATACGGCAGAGTTACGCAGCGGGGTGGAAAATGACTTTTACGCCGCATTTGGTCAGGATATCGACCTGTCACCGGAGACCCCGCAGGGCGTACTGGTGACGATGGAGACCGAAAACCGCGACGCGATGGTCAGAAACAACGCGGAACTGGCGAATCAGATTAACCCCGATATCGCGGGCGGGGTATTTCTGGATGCGATTTGGGCGCTGATGGGCGGTAGCCGTTTTGCGGCTACCCGTTCTTACCTGTCCAATGTCGAATTCGGCGGCGTACCGGAGACGATTATCCCCAAAGGCGCACAGGCGGAATCAGTCACCGGGGCGTTGTTTGAAACTATCAGCACCCTGATTATCGGCAAGAACGGTAAAACCACCGGGGATATGCGGGCGGTGCTGTTCGGTACGGTGGAATGCAAGGCCAGCCACCTCGAACGGGTCGCCAGTTCCGTGCTGGGCTGGGAAACGGTGAATAATCCCAGCCATGCAGTTGTCGGGCGTGACGCCGAATCGGATATCAGCACCCGGCGAAGACGCAAGCAGACGCTGGCAAAAAATACCGTCAGTGTGGGTGAAGCGATCACGTCTTCCCTGTACGAACTGGAGGGGGTGAATTCGCTGTCGTTCCGTGAAAACTATGCACCGCAGATTATCACGGTTGATGGCATTAAGCTGCTGCCCCATAGCGTCTATGTTTGTGTGGAAGGCGGCGACCGCGAGGAAATCGCCCGCGCCTTACTGCGCACCAAAACCATCGGGGCGGCCTATAA